>CAYLJJ010000003.1:4028-113465 GCA_964384025.1 uncultured Nannocystaceae bacterium | reverse complement strand
TAGCTTTGCCGCGCTTCTTAGCTTTGCCGCGCTTCTTAGCTTTGCCGCGCTTCTTAGCTTTGCCGCGCTTCTTTTTTTGATTTCTTATTCGTCTAGGCTTCTTCTGAGAAACGCCTGCAACATAATCTGCTTTTTCGCCGGAGCCAGAGCGATCTATCCAATAATAGGATTCATCCCTGATGTCCATATGAACGAATTTCGTTGTTGGATAGTATCCAAGGCCAATACGACTAAAACGTTTACAATACTTCCATACTTTTTTGGGGCTCACTCCTTTTACTCGAAAGTCGACAGCTTTTCCTTGTGAATGACGACTTGTCTTTCTTGCTTTTGAGCGATATCCGCTCACTATCTCTATTGTTGAATTAAAATGGTGGGCTACAAGGTAGAGATTCCAAATTAATCTCCTAGATATTTTCTTTTTTTTATGAGTACGCCAATCAGCCAAGAAATTGCTTACTTTATTCCAGGCCTTCTTCCTAATATACTGGAGTGCTTTATTCTTCGGATCAACTCGAATCACCTTAAGATTGTTGAGCTTTTTGCCACTATTCACATGGTGCAAGCTCATATAATAGCGTCTGCTTTTGCGGCGTTTGCGAGGCTTTGACCAGGCTGGAGAGGAGAGACTGAGGATCAAGCTTATGATGATCAGGCGCATAGAGAATCCAAGGGCGGAGATGTACTGAGATGGCTTGGTAATGGGGCCTAGAACGAACGCCGAGAGCCTGAATATTCATCAACTCTCACTGCCCCACTTTTATCAGCGTCAGAGGAGAGCGCTCTTAAGAAGGGCTCAGTCTTCCCTTTTAGCTCCTGGTCCAGGAAGAGCGTAACCGCCTCTCTTAGAGCTTCAGCCAACTCCCCTCCATGTTGGACAGCGTAGAGGCTGAGGTTAAGGCCCAGCTCTCCTGGAATCTTCTCCTCTGCCCTGAGCACTTCCATCAGGGAGAGAACCTGCTTAACTCGAGTGTGACGCTCCTTCTCTTCTTGAGGTGATCCTGTAGGTCCAAAGCGCTGCTCGATGATAGAGAGCCAGCGCTTTAACTCAAAGCTCCTCTGTTGGCTTGGTTCTACCGGGATCTGAGGAAGGCGACCCTGTAAGGCTTTGGGCAGCTGTTCCCCTGTGAGGATCAGGCGAAAATCCGCTGGGGCTGGGAGGCGATAGGGCCTCCCCTGAATATCAAGGCCCTCCAAGACACCCGCTCGAAGCAGGCTCAGGAGCGATCTCAGCTCGATAGGCTCAAGGCGCTCGGCGTCTAAGATCAGCAACCACCCTCCCTGAAAGATCTGCCACTCTCCTCCCTGAGCAGGAGCCAGGAGAGGCATACGCTGGCTGGGTCCGGGTTGCTCAAGAACGTCGAAGTGCTCAAGGCGCCAGTTCTGGGCAAGGGCGCGATAGAGAGCACCTCCTGAAAGCAGCGCACCCTTTAAGTCTCCCTGAGGAGGCAGGGCGAGGGTCCCATCTCCAGCGCGGCTGAGCTGAGGGTAGTAGCCAAAGCCCTGGCTGGTGAGAGCCTGAGCGAGGCGTGTACGACCGGACCCAGGAGGACCCTTGAGGAAGATCCCACGGCCACAGAGGAGGGCCTGCCCTGCTCTCTTCAGGCTGCGGAGATCTAGAGCGGTCTGCTCCTCTAAGAACTCCAGGCGTGTCTCCAGATCGATGGGGCTCTCCAGGGCCAGATCAGGACGGCTGATGGAGTCAAGTAGATGGCTTGCGAGGCGCGCGGTGCGCTCTTCAGGGCTCAGGTCTGCAGCTTCATCGGGAGCACGAGAGCCCCCTGAACTCAGCCGCCGAAGGGCCAACTTACGGGCCTTTAGAGCTGTGTCGTCTGCGCTGGGCTCCTTGAGCTGTTGAAGGGTCTCCTGAATAAAATTGCTGGCGGAGATGGCTGGACCTGGAGCCCGCTCCAGCTCAACTGTCTCTGCTAATTTGGGGGCCTGTCGAAGCTTAGGGATCTGGATGGAGGGTTCCAGATCAGGAGGGAAGCTTAGCTCTGCGAGTGCCCTCTGTCCCATCAGCACCGGGGCGGCCCAAGCGACCCCTCCCAACCTCAGGAGGGCTTGGCGAGCCCGCCGCGTGGTTTCAACCAGAGAGCCCCCCTCAGCCAAGCCGCGATAGATTCCTCGATCCAGAGCAGCAGCCTCCTTGGGGGCTAGGCTCAGCTGCCGCCCTAAGATCAACCCTGGACCCCTAGAAGCTAGGCGATGTGTCAAGAGGAGCCCTGGATCGCTCTGACCCAGCAGCAACAGCCAGCAACGCTCCAAGCCCAGCTTGCTTAGAGGAAGAGATGCATCTTCCAAGGGGAGCAGCCCCTCTCGAACAAGACCCTCCAGGTGAACAAAGAGAGCCCCTGAGCGCATCGCTTGGCGGAGACCTTGTTCAGTTTCGCTCTCCAAGAGCCGCACAGGCAGCTCCATTTTCCGCGCCAGAGAGCGAGTAGCTGCTTGGAGCAGCTCCAAACGATGACGAGCTTTGGGAGCGATCAATAAGCCCTGCTTGGGTAGCCCAGGGCTGGGACGCTCAGGTAGGAGGCGCAAGCACTCCAGACCCTCAGCGACAGGGTGTCGCAGGGTCTTGGGGTCTCGCATCAATTCCCAAGGCCAAGCGGACATCTCTCCCTCAAGATCAAGACGTAAAAGATCGGTGTTGTGTCGCAGCGCGGTGGCGATAGCCCCCTGGTAGAGAAGTTGGCCCAGAAGATCAGCCAGGGCTTTGGCAGCCCCCACGCGCCCCTCTTTAAGTTGATTGAGGAGCAACTCCATCTGCTCAGGAGGGGGGGCAGGAACACTGCCCCGCAGCCGCTCCCTTGGGAGGGTTAGGATGATTTCATCTTCGGAGCGAGAGAGGCTGAGATCCAGGGGCACGAGGAGTCCTTTATCGGTCTGAGGCTGAACTGCTTTTTATGTCAGATCAGCCAGAATGGACAGAAATCTTAAAAGAGAGGCTCTCTTCGGCAGCGTCGCTCAAGCTCTATCATGCTCTCATGACACTTAAGGCAGCCCCGAGGGTTGAGCTTAAGACGATCTCTGCAATCGTAGCTGGGGGGGTGGGGGTTGGCTCGGATTCGAGCGCTGGCTCCCAGACCATGGCAGCGGATACAGTCCGCTTCTCTATGACAGCTTACACACTCCCGGAGGTTGCGTCGTGCAGCGTAGCGATGGTGTAACGGTCCTGGAGTCCCTCCCAGAAGATCGACGAAACCTTCAGGGTGGTAGCCCTGACCACTCCAACTTGGGGTTGAGGTTGAGCCGCCCATATGCGCCCCCGCTTGAAGGTGGCAGTCTTGACAGAAGCTCTCGCTGCGGTGGCAAAGGCTGCAGTCTCGGCTGAGCGCGCGAGCCTCTTGGCGATGAAGCAGAAGATAGTCAGCGGGGTGGATATCGATGGGTCGCTGATGTCCAGCATGACAGCGCAGGCAATCCCGCTTAGGGTGACACTCATGGCAGCGATCAGCCTCCAGGCGAGCCTGAACAGTATGAGACCAGCCCGGTTGATGATCTTGGGGCTTGAGGAGGCCGCCTGGGAGCTGTGTCTTGAGCTGCCCACCCGGCACCCTCAGATGGCAAACTCCACAGCCCTCCTCTTTTGAGTGGCAAGCCATACAGCGCCTCATAGGGGGAAGCTCATACCCTCCCTCCTGAGCAAGGTGACAGTCTGCGCAGGAGCTGCCTCGTCCCAGGTGAGCCTTATGGCTAAAGCGCAGTACTGGGCTGGGCTGAGGGCGTTGTCCTGGGGGTTGGGGGCGAGGAGCCTTGAAGGGAGGGGGCTCAAAGCCAGGATGGCAGCGTTCACAAGCAGGCTTCTCAGGCCGCATCCAGTCGGCGTGGCAATCCAGACAGCGCGCTTCGGGGGGCCTTAGCTCCTCCGAGGCACGGATCGACTCAACCGCAGGGTGGCAACTCGAACAGCCCTCCTCTAGATGTTGTTGATGATCAAAATGAAGCGGTGGGGGCTCAGGATAGATCACTGAGGCGAGGAGGAGCAGGATCACCAGATATCCTTCAAGCTGAGGCGTAGAGAGGCCCGTAGGCGAGGGCCAGTCAGATCGTTAAGGTGGCCCTCTAAGAGGCTGTCTAAGCGCAGATGTTCTGAGAGCGGCCAATCAAGGGCCAGGAGGCCCCAACCCGAGGTCCCCGCTTGCTCCCGTCGAGGCTCATCTGAGAAGTAGAGCAAGCCCAAGCGGCCCTTCAGCCGAGCGGGGCGCCAAGCTCCAGGGTTAAGAAATAGAGGAAGATTCAACGAGAGGTCACCATAACGTCGACGCCCCCCATAGCCCTCTCCGCTCTTCAACTCAGCGCCCACTTGAAGCTCCCCCAGCTGACGCGATAGGCGCAGTCCCAGCTCATAGGCCTGCTCATCGTCCAGAGGCTCAGGCTCTCCAGGAGGGGGACGCCCCAACACAGCAGCGTTGAGGGCGCCAGGGCGTTGGCTGGCGGCTTCTCCTGCAGGGAAGATCATCAGCCCCCCCTCTAGACCCAGAGACCAAGGCCCCGCACGGCGCCTGAGCTGTAGTTGAAGATCATCGTGGGGTTCAACCTGAAAGGCGCTCCAGATGCTCTCAGCGTCAAAGACTGGGGCTCGCCGAGCCCAGGCCCCTCGCGCTGAGATCTGGGCGCCTCGCCAACTGAGAAAACTGGAGAGTTCAGAGAAGCGCGCAGAGAAGCGCTCATAGCGCAGAGTGCCTCCGAACTCCAGGCCTCTCCAGAGCTTAAGGCGGGCGGCGGCCCCTGACTCCTCTAAGCGTAACGCTTCGTCGAACTCTTTGCGCCAAGCAGCTTCTAGGTTGAGGTGTTCTAGGCCACGACTGGCAACGCTGAAGCCCAAACGATAGCCGCGGCGCTCAGGCCAGCCCCCCTCCAGCCCCAAGATATCAGGGCCAAAGTTAGACCAGCCTCGTCGAGGGGAGAGCCCCCCCCGCGCCTTTAATCGCAGATAGGGGATCCCTCGGTTCTCCAGGTGAAGACCATCAACCGCGTCCAGGCCCAAGACCCCAAAGCTTAGGCTGCGCCCCAGGAGAAGATCCCAACCCATAAACTCCTCCAACATCAGGGAGGCGCTATAGAGATCCAGGGCGCTGCGCCGAGGATGGGCTCTCAGCTCCAGCTCTTCAGCGCCAGGGCCGATATCAGCGCCCATCTCTAGATCGATCATCAGCCACAGGCGGCTCCCCTGGAGGGCGGCTCGCGTCGCCTGGAGTCGCAGCCGTTGGCGTAGGTCTGTTCGTTGAACACTGCCAAAGCCCAGCCCTCTCCAAGCATCTGCTTGTAACAGGGTCTCTGTCTCCAAGTGTTGAGACCAAGCCCCACCGCTGGAGTTGAAGAGGCTGAGGAGGATCAAAGAGAGCATCCTCCTCTTTACAAGCCAAGGGGGTGCGCGACAAGGGTGAGCGCTTGCCTCTTAGACTCAGGTCAGGGATATTTTTCCTGGATAACTCCAGGAGCCATCTTATGAAGATCTTCCTCAGCTCACTCACGCTCTTTATCTTATTCTTGGGTTGCGCAGAGGATGAGGGCAGCTGGGAGCCTCAAGTTTCTTGTGCAGAGGACCCCAGCCTCTGTGCTTCTCAAGGGACCCAAGACTCAGCTCTTCAGGGTGAAGGAGGGAGCCTTTGGGGTCGGGGGACTCAATCAGCTGCTGATGGGGGTTTTGTTCTGCTGGACCGAGGAGATCTCGGCAGCTCCAATCCAGATCGAAGAGCGCTGCTCGATCAGGGAGAAAGCTTTGACCAGAGAGAGAACCCAGATCGAGGGGAAAACCCAGATCTAAGAGAGGAGAGCGATCTCTTTGAGCCTCCTCTCCAAGAGGGGAGCCTGGAGCACCCCTTTCTTATTCCAGCGAACCCAGACCTTCCCATTTTCCAAGATCAGCGAGACACCCGTGAGGCCCCCTCAGATCGCTTTGACAGCTACCCACCCAATGAACTGGATGAATCGGGTCCTGAGTTCATCTACCGACTTGATGTTGAAGAGCCCCTTTTTATGAGGGCCTATATCGAGGCTCCTGAGCCTGAGGATACAGATGTAGATCTCCACCTCCTCAGCTCTTTAGAGCCCCTCTCGCTGATCACTCGAGGACATCACGAGCTGGAGGCTGCCATAGAGCCGGGGAGCTATCACCTGATCTTAGACAGCTACGCCGATGAGAGCGGAGAGTATCCAGGCCCTTATCATCTCTGGGTGGAGTTTGAGCGCCTCAACTTGGGCACTCAGGAGGACCCCATCCTCCTGAGCGCAGGGCCTTTGATGCTCCCTTTCGCCTATTCGGATCATCGCGATACCCATGACGCTCGCTCTGATCAGTTTGACCGCTACCCTCCCAACAATGTGGATGAGTCAGGGCCTGAGTTCATCTATAGCTTCTCAGTGATGGAGGAGGTGCGCTTCAGCGCCAGCATCCGTATGCCTGAGCCGGGAAATACAGATATCGATCTTCATCTCTTGGACTCTTTGGCACCTCTCAATCTACTCCAACGCAACAACTCTACGCTCTCTTTGGTGATACCTCCTGGAAGCTATTACCTGATCATGGATACTTATGCAGGCGGCGGACAACCTCGTCTGGGCCCCTATGAGCTGATGATCAGCATCAGCGAACCCAACCCAAATGCTGAGGGCTACTTCAACGACTATATTTTGCGAGCGGTAGAGCACCTGAACGAACATTACAGCCTTTTAGGCTATGACTCCGCTGTCCTAACTCATGACATCCCCTATGGGGAGTTTGGCGAGATCTCACGCTCTGGAGGCGCACGGACCATGTGTGTAGCAGCGGTGATGGAGGTGATCTTGACAGCCATAAACCTCTACGCCGAGGAGAGTGGAGATGAGACGGTCTTTGATTTCCTCCCCAAGCGGAGTTGGGAGCGCCTGGGCGCGGATGATATCAAGGCCCACCTCTGGGTGAACCATGAGCTGGGTTCAAGGGGCACCGGTGACGCCTTACGCAACTTTGGGATGGGAGAGCTGATCCCCTTTGAGGAGCTGCGACCGGGGGGCTTTGTCAACCTCAACCGCAGCAACGGTACGGGTCACGCGGTGGTCTTCCTCTCCTTTATCGATGAGGAGGGGACTGAGCACTTGACCTACAACGAAGAGGTCATCGGCTTCCGTTATTTCTCAGCTCAGGGGAGGTTTGATGTTGGTGAGGGAGGGCTTGACTATCGCTACGCTATTTTTCAGGAGTTTGGCTCTCCTCCCATGCCAGGGCGCCGAGACATCAATATCATCCGCAGCGATGATCCTCTCTATCTAAATACTGGGATGATGTGGTCTCCCGAACATTGGACGGCTCTACGCCATAAGAAAGCTGGTGGTGTTGATGAGGATCTCTCCAGCTTTGACGCTGAGTATTTCAATGGTGAGACTGTCGATGATTGATCTCATAAATCTATGAGCAGCTCTCCCTCCTCAGAGCGCTGATCTCTACTCTCTACACCCTGAACAAAAACCGTGAGCGCCAGTGGACTCAGCTTCAACCATCTGCGCATGACAGAGGCTCGGCTGCGCTCTCTTTGGACTCCAGAGGTGTAGGGAGTTGCCCTGGCAGCGATCCCAATCGCCGCAGTCTGTACACTCTCCGCTGCGCATCCAGCCCCGATCCCGAAAATCCTGGAAGCGCCGCTCCCAGATCTTCAGAAGGTCATCCTCTAGGATATTGCCCTGGACCAAGCTTCTATCGATATTGGGACAGGCAGAGACGCTGCCATCATAGAGCACCGAGGCGATGGAGATGCCCGCTCGGCAGAAGTAGGGCTCATTCCGTACCCGGGTATCCAGCTTGGGGGGCAGGTAAGCTTCACAGGAGAAGTCCAGTCGAAAGCGCCCTTCAAGACGCCGCCGTTGAGCGCTGATCCACTCCAGCAGAGAGCGCAGCTGAGGGCCTGAGAGCATCAGCTCCGGCTGCTCTGTAGCTCGCCCCTGAGGGAAGATGGCGAAGAGGCGCCAACGAGAAACCCCAAGGCTCTGGAGGCGGTTCAATATGGCGGGTAACTCCTCTAGATTCCCGGGGTGAACACAGGTCACCACATCCATGACGGGAAGTTTGGCGGCCATCACTACTCGCAGAGCCTCCAGAGTTCGGGCGTGAGCTCCAGGGCGACCCCGTAGCCAATCATGCCAGTACTCCTCGCCATCCAAGCTGAGGGTTAAGCTGAAGATCCCTCGGGCCTTGAGGAGATCCATCTTTTGTGGGATCAGCAGGCCATTGCTCACCAAGCCCCAGGAGAACTCGCGCTCTTGGATAAGCCTCAAGATCCCCTCAAGCTCTGGGTGACAGAGTGGTTCCCCTCCGGTGATCACCAAAAAGGGCTTGGGCTTTAACTTAAGGGCAGAGTCAAGGACCCGGCGCCAATCCTCTAGGGAGAGCAGCTCAGCGGGGCTCCCTGGACCACACTCGCTACCACAGTGACGGCAGCTCAGGTTGCAGCGCTGGGTGATCTCCAAAAAGAGGTAGCGTAAGGGGTGAACTTGGGTCTCCAAGCGACGATAGAGAGGATGTAGCCCCCGTCTCAGCCTGAGGGCGAGGCGGCGCTTGAGGAGCCGCCGAGAGATCATGGGCTCCGCTCAGCCTCTTTGGCGGGCTGCGCAGGGTGGCTCTCTCCCTGATCTTGTTCGATTTCTCCCTGATCCTGTGTGCCAGCCTCTTTTTGTGTGTTGGCTTCAGCAGCACCATCTTGAGGCCTGACATCCTCAGCAGCATCATAGTAGCCGTCGTCGATTGTGCCATAACAGGCCACGATGGTGGCTGGAGCCAAGAGGGTGAGGCCCCAGAGGGCAGCGCGGGTCAAGCGGTTCATCTTGGGCTCCTATATAGACCCTGAAACTATAGGGCTTAGAGGAGTCCTTGAGAAAAGAAAGTTTCTCTGGAGAGAGGAGATCTGGCAGCATCGCCTCTCCAAGAGTGAGAGAGAGCTGATGATCCCCACAGAGATTCTTGAGAAGAGGAGGCTTCAGTTTGCCCAAGCCCTTAACGGTCAACGGGCGCTGATCCCCTCAGGGATGGCGAGCCCCAGGAACTACCCCGCTAACCCCCTCCCCTTTCGAGCCAGCTCCCACTTCCTACACCTCGTCGGGCGCTCTTTCCAGGGTGCTTGGCTCTGCTTTGGAAAAGAGGCCGAGGCGCAACTCTTCCTCCCCGCCGAAGATCCCGTTGATCTGATCTGGCATGGTCCTCAGCAAGAGCGTGCTGCCCTCTCCACCGAGTTGGGTTTAGAGCTGCGCTCTCTAGAGCAGCTCCCCGCCGCTCTCAACGGCCCAGTCGCAACCATCCCAGCGATGGACGCAGCCAGTCGTAAGAAGCAATCCCAATATCTTCAGCGCCCTATCCAATTGGGGCACTTTGATCCGATGGATCTTCCTCTGGTTGAAGCTCTGGTGGTCAGCCGAATCATCCAGGATAAAGCCGCCCTCTCTGCACTGAGGGAGGCTGCTCAAGCCAGCGCTCGGGCGCAGCGTCTAGGGATGGCTGCGACCCATCCAGGGATGCGCGCTTGGGAGATCCGCGGGGTGATGGAGGGCTATCTTATGAGAGAGGGGATGAGCTGCTCCTTCCCCTCGATCATCACCACCCGAGGGGAGATTCTACACAACTCGGGGCATGAAGACCTGCTGCAGGAGGGAGATCTACTCCTCTCAGATCTGGGCGCGGAGACGCGGGGAGGTTACGCTGGAGATGTGAGCCGCACCTGGCCAGTCTCAGGGCGCTTCAGCTCCAGCCAAGCGGAGATCTATCAGTTGGTTCTGAGCGCTCAAGCAGCGGCCTTAGCGCTGATTCAACCGGGTGTCCGCTTTCGAGAGATCCACCTGGAAGCTTGCCGTGCGTTGACCGCTGGGTTGGTCCATCTGGAGATCTTGCAGGGGAGCGTAGATGAGCTGATGGTGGATAACCTCCACGCCCTCTTTATGCCTCATGGAATCGGGCATCTCCTGGGTCTAGATGTCCATGATATGGAGGATTTAGGAGATCGAGCGGGTTATGCCCCCTGGATTGAGCGCTCCAAGACCTTCGGGCTCCGCTCTCTGCGCCTAGATCGAGAGCTGGAGGTTGGGATGACCCTGACCATCGAGCCGGGCTTCTATCAGATCCCCAGCATCCTAAAGCAGCCAGAGCGCTTTGCCCAAGTCAAGGGGCGCCTCAACCTAGATCGCCTCAAAGATTTCCAGGATGTTCGAGGGATCCGCATCGAAGATGACATCCTGGTGACTGATCAGGGAGCAGAGATCTTAAGTCAAGGTGCACCTAAGAGTCTCAGTGAGGTAGAAGCTGCGGTGGGGATCGATTGAAAACCTAGAGGCTGAGACCGGAAGCAAACATGGCTTTTCAAGAGCAGCGGATCCGAGAGTGGACTTTAGAGGAGGAGATCGGACGGGGGGGAATGGGGGTGGTCTATCGTGCGCGGCACCAGTTTATGGATGGTCGCTTCGCGCTCAAGATGATCCGGCCTGAGTTCTCTACAGATGAGCAGCTGCGAGGGCGTTTTCTACGGGAAATTCGCAGCGCGGTTAAGCTCAAGCACCCCAACATTGTAGAGAGCTATCCACCTTTTGAGGAGGGAGGGCAGCTCTATCTTCCTATGGAGTTGCTGAGAGGGCACAGCCTGGGAGAGGAGCTAAAGCGTCGCCCAGAGGTTTGGCCTTGGCCCAAGGCTGTCGAGTGTATTCAGCAAGCGTCACGAGGTCTGGGCGCGGCCCATGCTCAGGGTTTGATCCATCGAGATGTAAAGCCAGGCAACCTCTTTTTGATGAGAGAGATCGGAGCTCTGCGGATTAAAGTGTTGGACTTTGGCTTGGTGAAAGCCCTGGGGCGGGACTCTCTACAACTCAGCTCAGCAGGCTTTGGGATGGGCACCCCTGAGTATCTAGCTCCTGAGACCCTAAAAGGGATGGCGCCAAGCCCTGCGACCGATCTCTATGCTCTGGGGGTGATGCTGTTTCAGCTTTTGACCGGGAGGCCTCCTGTTCAACTCCCTCCCTCAGCGGACTCTCTCTGGGCCATCGTCGCAGCTGTGATGGAGGCTCAGAAGCTGGGGCTCCCTCGTCTCTCCTCTCTGCGTCCAGATGTTCCCAGTTGGCTGGATAAGATCAACGCCGCGATGTTGGCGATGGAGCCCGAGGCGCGCCCAACAGGCTCAGAACTCCAAGCTCAACTTGAGAGAGCCTTGGAGGCTCAGGTTGTAGCACCTTCAACCTCAAGCTCTCAGGAGGCGCCCAAAGAGGATTCTGAGCTCTCCCGATTTGAGATCCCCCTCTTTGAGCAGGGGAAAGGAAAGAATCGGGATCTCGGTGAAGATCCTTCAAATGAGCGTTTTTTTGACCCCAGCTCACCTAGATTTGAGGAGCAAGCTCAGGGCTCAGCGGCCCCCACAGGAAGATCTGGAACTCTATGGACCTCGTTGATTCTGGCTGGGGTTACTCTGCTTGGGATCTTGGCTTTCCTGCTGATCCCCAAGCTGATGGAGTTGGGGCCAGCTCTTGAGGTCGAGAGAGGGCAACCTGAGCTTGGATCTCTTGGGCTTGACCAGCAGAGTGATTCAGGGCAAGTGATCGAGTCGGAGCAGCTCATCGAACCGGAACAGGGGGTCGAGCCGCAGCTCATAGCTCCAGATCAGCTGTTCAAGCCCAAGCTTATCGACTCGCTCAAACTTAAGAACCCCCAGGAGACCATCTACAGGCTGCCTCTCTCTGCCGACAGCGCCTTTAAAGGAGGCCAGGCACCTCTGGTCACCATCGTAGAGTTCAGCGACTTCCAATGCCCCTACTGTAGCCGCGCCAGTGCCAGGGTTGATGAGCTTCTTGAGATCTATGGAGATAAGATTCAGCTTCGCTTCCGTCATAACCCGCTCTCTTTTCATAAGAGCGCGAGGGGGGCCGCGAAAGCGACCCTGGCTGCCAGAGTGCAGGGGAAGTTCTGGGAGATGCACGATATACTCTTCGCGAACCAGCGTGAATTGCAGCCAGAGAAGCTGTTGGAGTATGCTCGAGAGATTGAACTCAATTTGGTTCATTTTGAGGCGGATCTGAAGCACCCCGATCTGGACAAGATCATCGATGAAGATATCAGGGTCGCCCAGCTCTTTGGTGCCCGAGGAACCCCAAACTTCTTTATCAACGGCCGCAAGCTGGCAGGCGCACGCCCCATCGAAGCTTTTAAGTTGATCATCGATGAGGAGATCAAGAGGGCCAAGGCTCTCATTAGAGAGGGGACCCCTCGCGATCAGATCTACGCTCAGCTCACAGCTCATGGCGCGACCGAGGCGGGCGCTCCTCTTAAGCCCCGCGCCAAGCCGAGCCTCCTGGCAGATGAGACCGTTTACAAAGTCTCCTTGGGGAAAAGGTACAACGCCAAGGGCCCCAAGAGCGCTTTGATCACCATCGTAGAGTTCAGTGAGTTCCAGTGTCCCTATTGCAGTAAAGTAGGACCGACTCTCAAGAGGGTTAAAGAGAAATATGGCAAGAAGGTCCGCCTCATCTTTAAACACAACCCTCTGCCTTTTCATAAGCACGCCAAGCTGGCGGCTCAAGCTGCTCTGGCTGCAGGCGCCCAGGGAAAATTTTGGCAGATGCACGATCTCCTCTTTGAGAATCAGCGCGCACTGGAGCGCTCAGATTTAAACAGCTATGCCCGGAAGCTGGGCCTCAAGATGAGGCGATTCAAGTCCCACCTGAAGAGCAAAAAGTTTCTCCCTCAGATCGAAGCTGATCAGAAGCTGGCACGCTCAGTTGGTGCTAATGGAACCCCAACCTTTTTTATCAATGGTCGCAAACTGATCGGCGCGCAGCCCTTTGAGAATTTTGAGAAGCTGATCGATGTTGAGTTGGGGAAGGCGAGGGCGATGCTGTTTGGAGGGATCGCGAGAGAGAGGGTCTATGAAGAGATCATCAAGAATGGAGTGCAGATTTCTCCTTAAGGTTCTGCCCGAAGCGGGATCCGTTGAACGCCTGCTGTCGCGTTAGCTGAGAGCACAACCTCTTCACCGATGATGACATCATAGCCATAGCCTGTCAGCAAGCTTTCCTGAACCACTTGAAGTTGGCCCTCTGAGTCTCCCTCATAGATGAAGAGGGCTGGAGGAGAATCGGAGAGGATGATCGCTTGATCTCCTTGGGCCTTATAGAGCCAAGTCCAGGGGCTCATCATACGAAGCTCCCCTTCAAGGCTCAGGCTCTCTCCCTGGATACGATAGCGCTGAAGTAGAGGGCGGGGATCTTCTTCAGAAGAATCACTCCAGTAATATTCCTGCTCTCGTAGTTCGACAAAGAGCTGCTCTCCAGAGAGTTGAATATTGTAGAGAGGTCGCTCTGAGAAGCTGTGGCGCTCAAGGAGCTGCGCTCGCTCTCCTCCTTGGAAAGAGAGCAGATTGATGGAGCGGTTGAGGCGATAACAGACCCCATCCATATCCCAATCACCCCTCTCTCCCCAGCGCTCATAGCAGCTCTCCCAACCCTCCGCAGCGAATGTCTCGATCTGGTAATCCACGGTGATCATCCGCCCATTTGAAGGATCAAGGCTGATGAGGCTACCTGGGATGTTGACTTTGGAAAGGAGCCGAGGCTTCTCTCCTGAGAGATCAACACGATCAAGGTAGAAGCGAACCTGATCTTCTCGTTCATCGAGCCGCTCAAGGTGGGAACTGAGGAGCAGATTCTCGACAGCCATTAAGGCTCCGACAGGTTCATCGCTGGGGAGATCTACACCATAAATTTGGGGTTCTTCAGGTCGGCTGAGGTCGATAATGATAAGCTCTTCTCTGCCTGTGAAGGGGAACTCTTCTCCTGAGCCAGTGATGATCGCCTCACTCTTCTCATCCTCTTCATAATCACAGTCATGGCCGCGATCATAGCCATCGTCATAATCGCAATCATAACGGTAATCATAGTAGCGCTCTCTTCCTCGAATAATCAGCCGATCGCCGATCATTAAGATGCTCTCCCCGCTCTCAACCGTAGATTGCCCCCACCAACCTTCCTGATATGGAAAATGGATCGCTAGGGTGTTGTGGGCTAGGAGTCGAGGATCAAGAGGGTTTGAGAGATCGAAGGTCAAAAGCTCTATACTCTCCCAATCCTTCTCCCAGACCAGACTGACTCGATCACCATGTGCAAAGAGCCGACTGTTCCCATAATAGAAATAGCCATAATATTCCTCCTCTTGTTCGACTAAATCATCGATATTCAGGCGGGTCAAAGGCTCAGCTTGATCGGGAGCCTCGATGGGGTTGATGTCCAACATCAGCTCTCCGCTCCACCAGTCACTGGAGAGTTGAACAATATATTCTCCCACCTGGACCATACGATAGACCGTGCGGGCCAGGAGCAGAGTGTCGATAGAGCGAGGTTGATCCCGATTGGAGATGTTAAAAGCTTCGATGCGTTCATCGGAGAGGGCGAAGAGCTGGTCATTTTTAATAAAACTTCGGCGGGCGTTACCGTGATGAGGAGCAACCCCTCGCTTTGAGAGTCGATCATCACTCCAACCGATGAGTTGAACACCACTGTGATATTGGTCATAACTTTCATACCCAAAATCAGTGCTCCAGCCCGCAAAGGGCATTAAAATCAGCTCATGTTCATCGAGGATCTTAAAAGCTTTGTGGATGCGATCTTGGTCCTCTGGCATATAACCCCACTCCGCTCCAAAGTTGACCCGACTGAGCATGCTGGGGTGGTCCATATCGGAGACATCAAAGAGAGAAACAGCCAGAGAGGAGGCTTCTCGCTCATCAAAGCCGATGGCCAAGAGACGATCCCCTCGGGGCTCCATATGATAGAGCCAGCCGGGGATCTCTAAAGCACCTCGCTGTTTGGGCTGAGCAGGATCCTTGAGATCGATGACGAAGAGGGGATCGGTTCGCTCAAAGGTCACCGCATAGGCACGATCTCCATCAAAGCGTACGCTCTGTAGGCTCTCAGGTCGAGGCAGCTCCAAGCTGAGCTCTCCCAGGGGCAGAAGCTCCTCTGAGGAGTTCACTTGGAAGGTCTCCACCTTGGGAGAAGTTTGATTGTTCCAGCCTGAGGGTTGACTGATCACTCTGAAAATCCCCCGATGCTCGCTCATCTGCCAACGACTCTGTACTACTCCCTGGATCGGGAGAGAGGCTCCCTCTCGAAGCAGCCCACTGGGATCGGAGATATCCGCGACCTGAATCTCAGAGGTTTCATGATCCCAGTCAAAGGAGGAGATATAGATACGCTGCTCGTTGACGTGAATGCTGCGTTGATACCAACTTTCTCCAGGGATAGAGAGCTGATCGACGATGTGAATCGCTTGGGGGTCTTCAATATTAAGGGAGCTGAGCAGGGTCTCTTGTCCCTGCTCATAGCAATCCCAGCAGTTGCTTTGAGTTACAGCGTAGAGCACATCTCCAACGAGGCGACTGTCGCTGATGCGGCCCTGCAACTCAAAGAGGCCAAGCTCCTCAATCGCCTCTGGATCTTCAACATCAAGGAGCAAGATGCGTGTGCTCTGATCAAGCTCCCCTCCCTCTTCTGGATCCCACTCATAGCTCCAGTAAGAGGAGAAGATGATATAGGCGATCCCATCTCGAAGATACATCTCAAAGGGTTGACCGTAGGTCTGATGGCGTCCCAGGATCTGAAGATCTTCTGGATTTGAGAGATCTACAATAAGTAAGCCACGATAGAGCGAGAGAGCGTAAAGTCGTTCACCCACCAGTTTGAGGATATCAGCCTCTTCGATGCCGCGCTCCTCTCCCTGTTCACCACCGCTGCCCGCTTCGCCACCGCCGCCAGCCATCCCGGCGTCAACAGAGCTGGCCATTCCGCCATCTGTATCCCAGTTGTCTCTGTTTGAGCTCCTGGGATGGTAGGGATTGGCAGAGAGGAACTCTTCAGCACCCGGTGCAGGCTCGGGGCTCCCACCTGCGCCAGAGTCTTGAGTAGAGGCGCTCTCGTCTATCTCACAGGCGAAGAGGAGCAGGGCACTCAGCGCAAGGAGGCTTATTCGAAAGGACATCATCTTTCTCCTGGGAAAATTTTGTAGACTGCTTGCCTGACGCTGCTGCTTGAAAACCTCACAGAGAATTTTTGTTTGGAGAGCGTTCCTGAGGCGACCCGAAGCCTCTACACTCCCGCTCATGCCCAAGAGAATCATCGACTTCTATAAGACCGGCCCCGATAGGGTGCCCATTGAGGAGCCTGGGTTGATCCGGCGCCTCTATGAGTCCAGCCGTTGGAGCGTCTTCCTCAGCACCACCCTTGGTTATGGTGTCTTCTACACCTGCCGCCTCAGCCTCTCGGTAGCCAAGAAGCCGATGCTTGAGGCGGGGGTCCTCGACGTGGCGCAGATGGGCAAGGTGGGCTTTGTCCTGCTCTTTGTCTATGCCTTTGGGAAGTTCATCAACGGATTCCTGTCGGATCGCAGCAATATCCGGCGTTTTATCTCTTCCGCTCTACTGGCCTCAGCGGTGGTCAACCTCCTCTTTGGTTTCAACAACACCTTCTGGGCCTTCCTGATCCTCTGGGGCCTCAACGGCTGGTTTCAGTCCATCGGCTCCGCCCCCTGTGTTGTCTCTCTATGTCAGTGGTTCAGCAACCGGGAGCGAGGGAGCTACTATGGGCTCTGGGCAGCCTCTCACAGTATCGGAGAAGGGATCACCTTTGTGGGGACAGCAGCTTTGGTGGCTGTCTTGGGCTGGCGTTGGGGCTTTATCGGCCCTGGTCTCCTCGCTTTAGGGGTTGCCCTGATCCTCTTTAAGACCCTCCGGGATCGCCCACAGACCTACGGCCTCCCCCATGTCTCTGAGTACAAAGAGGATGACTCCGCAGGCCCCCCAATGAAGGGCTCTGTTGGCGCGCTTCAGCTTGAGGTGATCAAGAGCCCGGTCATCTGGATCTTGGGCCTCAGCAGCGCCAGCATGTATATGGCGCGCTATGCGATGAACAACTGGGGGATCTTCTACCTTCAGGAGGCCAAGGGCTATGGCTTGGTGGAGGCGGGGGGTATCCTGGCCTTCTATCCCATCTTGGGGCTCTTTGGAGCCTCCCTCTGCGGTATCATCTCAGATCGTCTCTTCAGCTCACGCCGCAACATCCCCACCTTGCTCTATGGCCTGCTCCTGATCGGCTCTATGTCCCTCTTCTTCTACGGCCCCAGCGGGCAGCGCTGGCTGGATATCCTCAGCGTCTCTCTCTTTGGTTTCGCCATTGGGGGGCTCATCGTCTTTTTGGCGGGGCTTACCGCCCTAGATGCCTTCTCCAAGCGAGCGGCGGGCGCGGTCAAAGGGATCCTGGGGCTCTTTAGCTATCTGGGCGCTGCCGCTCAAGATTGGATCAGCGGCAGCCTAATCCAGGCGGGGCATTTTGTTGATGCTCAGGGCAAAGATCACTACGACTTCAGCGTCCCGATCCAATTTTGGATGGGAGCCGCCACCCTCTCTCTCATCCTGGCTCTTACAGTTTGGAATGTTAAGGCCAAGGAGTGAGACAGGGCTCCAAAATAGAGAGCTCATGATTCAGGAGCAGAGGGGATCTCTTCGGAGCCTAAAAGAGAACCCAGTGGCAGACCCCATCAGTGCAGTCTGAGGGACCACAGCAATCCCGCCCTGTTTCGCAAGGCCCACAGATCCCATCCATACAGGCTTGGTTTCCCTCGCAAATCTCACAGCGCTCACAGGCGACCCCTTCATGGGGCTCTTCACCGCTGATGATCTCCGCCTCGGGACAATCCTGAGCTACTTCCCGCACTGAGAGATCAAAGAAGACCTTACTGCTGCCTGAGAAGCTTAAATTGCGGCCCAGCAGCGCTCCGTAGATCTCTGTCTGTACCTCCAGATCTCCTTCAGGTGCATAGATATTACCCATAAAGCGCTCTCCACCCAGGGACATCTGTCCCTCTCCTCCGATATAGATCCGCAGCGCTGAGGGACGAATGGGACGGAGAAAGCTTAGCCCTCCATTCATCTCCAAGTTGCCTCCTAAGAAGAGGTCTAACTCCGCCTCTGGCCCCAGATCCAAGATCAGATCTCCCAACATACGCAGATCTCCCCTGACCATCAGCGCGATACGCTCCTCACTCTGGATCCTGATCTCTCCCAGGCCGCTGATCTCATCGAAGTAATAACGTCCACAGGGCAGGCTCAGCTCCTGAGCCCCCAGCACACCTCGGAGCATCTCAGGATCGAGATCGCCATTGTCATTTTGAGTCTGGGCTTGGGTGATGATCTCAGCGACATCCAAGAGCCCTTCGCAGAGACAGGGAGGCGCGATAGAGACAGGCTCCTCAAACAGCTCTCCCTCAACCTCAATGGCCCCTGAGATCTGGCCCTCATAGTGAAGATCTCCTCCAATGCTGGCGCCACCGACTATCTCTAAGCCCTGGGCCAGATGAGCGTGACGAGCGACCTCCATATCTCCCACTCCGTTCAGCCTCCCCACAGAGTAGAGATCCCCCTTAACCTGTAAGCCTCCAGTGAAACCAAACTCAGAGTCACCCGCCAGGACCAGGGAGCCGCCAATATCTAGGGTACCTGTCCCCTGGTTGAGCTGTCCTCCTGCACCCACAGCCGCCCCCCCTATATTCTCTGCTTCCTCTCCATCCTCGCCCAGGCTCCGAGTATAGAGGTTACCCACCAAGTTCAGATTTTGACAGGCGCAGAGGGCATATTGAAACGCCTGGGTGGCGAGGCGATCCGTACAGCTCTCTCGGATCTGCTCTCCACGGAGGGTGATCAGAGGGCCACCCGCTGCGCAGAATCGGTCTCGGGGTTGCTCCAGGAAGCCTGTATCTGCCCCTAAATCTGCCTTCAGGCCCAGATCCTCCTTAAGTCCCAGATCTTCCCAACCCTCTCCAGCTTGGCGGGAGAGAGTAAGATCTGGAAGCTCAGCAGCGCCCTGATCAGAATCAGAGGCTGTGGAGCTGCTCTCATCAGAGCAGGCCCAGAGGAGCAGAGGCAGGATCAAGAGCTGAGGCCACATCTCATTACTCCTTGATAGTTCAGGAGGGAGAATCTCAAGATCTCAGAGGGTTTAAAAGAGAGATGGAGGCCTTCGCTCCTCTCGCTCTCAACGACAGCGCAACGCTCAAGGATCCTGCTCCTCCAGCTTGAGCAGATCTCGATGATCTCTGAGCTGTGTTTGAAGCACCAACAGCTTATCTTTAAACAGTTTCTGGAGTGGCTCCAGCCTCTTTTGTGAGGAATCACTCTTTGAACGATCCTGTTTGTTCTCCTTAACCCGCTCTGTCGCCTCTCTCTCCAAGCCCTCAAGGAGTGGGAGCAAGACCCTCTCCCAATAAGCCTCCAAAGCGTTCTTCCAAGCTTCAATATAGCGCTTGATCCAGCGCTCGCACTCCTGCTGCTCTTTGACAAAGGCTGCCTTTGTCTCCCTTTTGATCTTCAGAGCAACCTCAGCCTCAAACTCCTCCTCGACCCTTTGCCGCTTCTCTCTCCGCTGCTGTCGGGTGGCAAAGAACCCAAAAATCAAGATGATCGGGAGCAGCGCAGCGATCATCGCACCCCGGATTGTTGTACTGCTGATCTTCAACTCAAAGAGCGTCAACACGGCGAAGAGAGGCATGGCGACCATTCCCACCGACATCAGGTTGCTGCGGATATACTGTGTCAGGGCTTTGAGCTGTCCAGGCAGCTGAAGATCTCTTTGAGGTCGAAGCTGCTCTGCGAGCTGTCCGGTGTTGCGGGGGAGCTGTTCAAAGCTTGGAGGAGCGAAGGCCTGCCCGCTCATCTCTTCTAAGATCCTCATCTGCTTCTCTGTTCGACGCAGACAGGCCGCTCTGATGCGCTCACTCAGTGTCCTGAGCCACTCATCACAGACCTGAGCGAGGTAATCACTCAGCGCTCTCCAGCGCTTGGGGCTCAACTCCAGATGAAGGCCCTTAGGCTGGGGAAGCTTGTCGATCTCTACGCTGTCGAGGATCGCTTCAAAGAAGCCCTCCTGGGCGTAGCCCTGTTGCCGCTTGAGCCTCGCCCTGAACTCCTCTTGGACCTGCTTGAGGAGGTCCAAGAGTGCTCTCTTGGCTTGCTCAGCGCGCCTCTGTGGTCGCTTGAAGATCCGCTCCTCAATCTCCCGATCTTGCTCTCGCCCTGCCTCAAGCAGCTTAATCGCTCCGATCTGCTCCTCTAGATCAGCCTTGACAGGGCTGAGGTGCTCAATCAGCTCTTCATAAAGTTTGATCCACTCTGCGCGACCGGAGATCTGGAGCGCGTGAAGCCGAAGCGCATCGAAAGCAGCGACCCTCTCTGAAGAAAGGAGCCCAGGATGGCTCAGGGGGAGCTGGAAAATCTCCTTGAGTTCACGAGGGAGGCTGGAGGCAGCCAGCCTGCTTCGGGTTCGAGGCGCCGTGTTCCTGAGAGGTTCAGGTTCGAGTCTCTTTGACTGAGGCCTCTGCATCTCTTTGGGGGCTCGACTTTGGCGGCGCTCTTCAAGCGCCCGTTTACGCGCCTCTAAAGCAGCTCTCCGCGCTGCGAGTTCTCTATTTTTCTCCACCACGCACCCTAAAACTTAGAGAGGATCGCCGATAGGTCTTCAAGGATGCTGAAGAGGCTTCTAAGGCCGCTGGAGCCCAGATCTAAGGCGAGCTGTACGCTCTCTTTGCCCTCCATCACAAGGCTCACGCTGCCCTTAACATCAGCTGAGATCTCCAAGAGCCTCCTCGTCAGCTCCTGAACCTGAGTGAGCAGCTCATAGAGCTGCTCTTTAGAGCACCGCTCCCCTTCGTCGAGCACTTCATTGATATTTACCGTGAGCTGCTCTTCTTGGAGACTGAGCAGCGCTCCAAAGCTCAGGAGGGCTGTTCGCAGATGCCTAACATAGAGTTCAAGCTGCTCATGAAGCCCCGGTGTCAGTTCACCTTGAAGCTGATTCTCTAGGCCACTGAGAACCTCTGCGATCCCCGAGCCCTGTCGTTCAAGTAGCTCCAGGGCCTCCTCCCCAAAAAACTGAGCCCCCTGTTGGATCGCCTCTGTCGTTGAGCTTTGAAAACTCTCCAACCCATGGCGAAGCGCAGCGCCGCTGAGAGCCTCCTCATCGCTGACGCTCTCTAAAGACTCCTCAAGCTTCTGAATATGGCTCTGCGTCTCCTCTAGGGCGGAGAGGGTCTCATATAGCTCCGCCTCTAAAGCGCTCTCTTTGCTTTTGATGAGAGCGCTGAGATCATCAAGAGCTTTAAGGGCAGCTTTGGCCTCTTCTCGGCTCTCTGCCTCAAGGCTCCCAAGTTTTCCTTGAAGCTGTTTCGCTTGGGTCTCGAGCAAGCTTCGCGAAATCTCCCAGCGCTCAAAGAGGCCCTGGGCTCGCGCTGAGAGAGCCTCCCAACGCGCTTCACCAGCGCAGCTCTGGCTCAACAGCTCCTCAAGGCTCCCAAGAGTCTGAACCGAGACCTCTTCTAAGCTGCTCATAGGCTCTAGCTGACTCCAAGGTCCTCAGCAACACCCCTCACGGCGTCACTCCCAGATTTGAGGGGGTGGATGAGGCCATCGAGCGCCTCGAGCATGGGCTGAATGCTCTCGCGCAGCAAGGAGAGATCCTCAGGAGCCCCTTTAAATCGCTGGATAAGCTCCCTGAGCTGTTCGCTGAACTCTGTGGTCGCCTCAGCCAAAATCTCGGGGAGCTGCCGCGTCAGCGCCTCCCTGGTCTGCTCTGACTGCCGTTCGTGCCCTGAACTCAGCAGCGTAACCGCCTCTTCAAAATGGTGTTGAGACTCCTCTTGACGCTGCTTCAATCCCCGAGAGATCTCCAGGCTGAGATCTTCGCTCTCGCTTTGATGCTCAGTCACTAGATCCAGAAAGGCGCTGTAGCGCTCAAGCAGATCAGCGTTGATCTCCTCAAGTTCCAGGCCAAGCTGCTCCATACGCAGCCCAAAAACCTCAAGAGCTTCTCGCTGCGCGTTGCGACGCGACTCCAGCAGCTGACGGGCAGCGCCGAGGGCCTCAGCCAGAGCGCAGTGTTTCTCCTCTCTCTCAGCCCTGAGCTCCTGAGCGCGGCCCTTGATGCTCTCAAGTTGCCCCTTGAGACTCTTCACCGCCTTATCGCAGCTCACCTCCCAATCCAAGATCTGCTCAGCGAAGCTCTTAAAACCCTGGCTGATTCTCTGGGCGCGCTGCTGGATCGCCTGTTGTTGCGTTTCAAGATCCAGCTCAAGGGCTGCGCTGGCCTGTTCGATCAAGCGCTCCGCTTCCTCCTTCGCCTCAACCAGGGCGGCCCCCTCTGCAGAGAGACGCTGCATGAACATCTCTAAACTCTTCAGCTTCTCTTTAAGGCTGTACAGCGATTGGCTCAGCTCTGGATAAAGCTCAATGAGCCTATTCAACCTCCCCTGTAAATTCATATCTCCTCAGAGCAGCTCAGTGAGCGATCGAATGCTGTGGATGAGCCAGCGAGCCGCCACCAGCTCAGGGAGCAGAGGAGCGAGGAGCAGCATCACGCTGGAGCTGAGCCCCGCTACCGCCAAACACTCCATCAATTCTGCAGCCAATGTAGAGATCGCCCGCCCTGTCACCTCCGCAAACAGATCATCGAAGATCTCCGTCAATTCCACCGCGAGATGCTCCTGAACATTTAGGACGATCTCTTCAGCGCTGTGGCCTAGGAGAGCGCTGATCTCAAGGGCTGCTGTCTCAAAATCTCTAAAGCTTCCTTGAACCTCCTGAGTGAAGGCTTCAAAGCCCTGTATGATAAGCGCTCTCCGAGCCTCACTGAGCTGAGCAAAGAGCGCTTCTCCTGCCACCTTCAGAGCCTCTAAATTCTCTTGCATCTCCAGCGCGATCCCCTCTAAGCGCGCCTCCATCTTCAGCCAACCCGTAGAGAGACGCTCCACCCCCTCTCTGATCTCATCGCTGAGGGTGTTCAGCTCTGTATCTTTGGTGACGAGTAGCTCTGAGAGCTCCTCAGCCAAGCTTTTGAGCCTCTCCTCATAGAGCATGATGCTCGCCTGAGCCAGCTCAAGAGAGGGAGAGAGAGCTGAGCGCAGCCTGTTTAAAGCGGCGCAGCAGCGCTCCTGATGATCGATAAAGAGTTGGTGGCTGGGCTCTAGAGGCTCAAGGTTTCTCTCCAGGCTCTGAGCGCTCTTTCTGACTCGCTCTAAGGTAACCAGCTCCTCACTCCCCTCAAGGAGCCCTCGCCACTTCTCAGCTCTGCTCTCTTTTGAGGAGAGCAGAGCTTCACAGCGCTCAACTTGAACACCGAGCGCGTGCCCAGACTCCACAAGCCCAAGCGATGAGGTCTCAAAGAAGATGTTGAGTTGGCTAAAGTTGATCTGGATCTCGTCTACCTCCTGCATCAAGTCAGCTCCTTGACCGCATGAAGGATAGGCTGAATCGTCTCTAGAGCCTCAGAGATGCTCTCCATCCTCCCAAGCAGCTCCTCACCTGCACCCAGAATCTCCCCAGCTCCAGTGACACAGAGATCATCGAGGGCGCTGAGATCCCCGACAATCTCAGCCAGCAGACGACTCAATAGCTCCTGAGCCTCCTTAAGGAGCGCAAGCTCCAGAGTCGCCACGCAGCTCTGCGCCCGCTCCTTGACTCGCTCCTCAAAGGCTTGAAGGCTCTCTTCCCCCTCCCTCAAGGAGATGCTGATCGCTGTGCTCAGCTGCTGCAACTGGGCTGCCCCCTGCTCGGTCAGTTGAGCAGAGATTTTTACCAAAGCCTCGCTCTGCCCAGCGCTCCGTTCGAGAATCTGTAGACCCTCAGCACGCAGCTCGCTCAGCTCCTCCTCTACCTTCAGGGCCTGCTCCTCAATCAGCCCCTCTGTCTCCTCCATCTCCGCTTGAAGCGCCTGCGTCACACGAAGCGCCCGCGCGATCTCCGCCTCAACCTCGTCCCCGATTTTAAAAGCGCTGTGCTTGAGCTGTCCCAAATCGTTCGAGAGTTGACCAGCCTGCTCCTCCACCTCCGCGTTCATCTGCTGGAGCTGCCCAAGCAGGCTCTGCCAACCCCCGGCCAGCTCCTCTCCGGTTTCTTTGAGATCTGCTTCTCTGATCTCAGCCTGTGTTTGTTGCGCTTGACTGAGCTCCTCGATCAGCTGCGCGCTCTCTGTCAGTTCAGCCTCAAAGCGATCAAGGAGTCGATGAAAATTGCTCAGCTCAAGCTGAGCCTCAAGTGCGCCCCGCTCCATCTCAAGGCAGAGCGCAGCGGCTCTCTGGCTCATGGCGTCAACGCTGAGCATCGCTTTCTCCAGAGAGGGAACGAGCTGAAACGATAACAGCCTTATCCTGAAGGGACACTGATAATCGCTGAAGCCATCAGAGCGTTCTAATCCTCCTCAAAGCGAGCAACCGAGATATAAACAGTCGTGAGCGTGTGCCCTGCGCGCTGGTCAGCCCAGGCAACGATTACACGATCTCCAGCTGTCGTAATGCTGTGATAATCGCCTATCCAGTTGCCATCTCGGCTTGCAGGTGGAGGTGCAGGTGCATCAACGGGAAAGGAAAAGTCAACATCTGAGACACGAGTATCGGTCGAGAAGCTGCGCCCCTCATCGTCAGAATAAGCGTGGTATACAGCGCCCGATCCGCTGCGATCGTCCATCCAGATCACATGCACTCGGCCGTTGGAGTCGACATGCACGACTGGGTATCTCCAAGCTGAAGCGGGCCTGCCATCATCAACACGAATGATTCGCCAAGTTTCTCCTGCATTCTCGGTGATATGAGCTTGGATCCCTCTATGTACTGAGTCCGTCACAAGATAAGCGACCCTACGTTCTGGTCCAACGGCGATCCTGACCAGTTTGCCTCCATCGATGGTAAAGAAGCGCACCTCCCGCTCTCCAAAGCTGATCCCATCATCATGGGAGACGATATAATTCCGTGGTCCGACGATGAGCAGCCCAGATTGAGTAGAAACAAGCTGAGGGAGGTTCCCGCCAAGGTCTGGTAGGCGTTGTGAGTGTTGGAAGGTCGCTCCTTGATCCTGTGAGCGAGCGTAGAGGAGTTTATCGGGGGGATCTTCAACATTTGCATAGTTCGCAATATCACGCGCTAAGAGATGAATGCTTCCATCTGCTCCTACATGAAGATGAGCTTGATCGTGCTTACTCTGTTCGCTCCAAGGGAGGATATCTTCAACTGGAGCTGCGCTTCCATCAGGACCAGCGACGCGTTGAAAGACGATCTTCTGGGATCTTGATGCGCTGTCGTACTGTACCCAGGCCGCATATACATTTCCTAGAGCGTCACTCGCGAGGCTCTCATCACCCTCCCCTTGGTTGGGATCTGCGACCGCGCGGAGGCTGCGACGATCTTCGAAAGTCATCCCCTGATCTTGACTCCTCCACAGGACAACATCTCGGGGCCATGCAATCCAGAAATCGGGTCGGGTCTCGTGGTAGTCAGTGTCCAGATAGGAGAGCCATACCTGCCCCTCAGCGTCGGTGGTGAGCGCGGTCTCACAACGTTGTTTGCCCTCGATTGCAGGCTCAATGGCGAGGTTGGAAGACCAATGATAACTACAATTTCCTCCAGGCGGGCAGCCTGTACCTGCATCGCTGCCCGTATCATGAGCAGCATCAGGCCCAACATCCAATTCAGCATCAACGAGCGCTGCATCAATGGGTGCTGCATCGATGGGTGCTGCATCAATGGGCACTACATCAATAGGCGCTACGTCAACAGGTATTGCATCAACAATTGCCGCATCAACAGGCACCATGTCAATGAGAGCTACATCAACAGGCACTGCATCAACAGGCACTGCATCAATAGGCACTGCATCAACAGGTACTGCATCAACAGGTACTGCATCCACCTGAACCATATCAGTAGGCAATGCATCGACAATCGCAGCATCAACGGGAGCTGCGTCAATTATCGCTATAACATCAGGTGTAATCACTGCATCGTCAGGTGCAATCACTGCATCAACAGCAATTATATCAATTTGAGAGAAATCAACAGAAAGCAGATCCGGTGATATGGCGTCAACAGGTACCGCATCAACAGCAATAATGTCAGTTATCACAGCATCAACATTTCTGCTGTCGATATTGACCATGTCAACTGCCGCAATGTCAATCGATAGGATATCAGACACAGCTCTATCTGTTGATGCCATATCTGCAATAACAATATCGAAGTGCGACAAATCTACTTCAGGCAGTGAAACGTCATGCGGTTTAGAACCGAGATCTTGCAGCAAATCCGCTTGGGCTGAATCACGCAGCAGTGCGTCTGGAAAAGACTCAGAATCAAGATGATTCCCTGAGCCACTGCCGTCATCACAGCCATAGAGCACCAAGAGCAGGACAGCCCATCTAGAAGCTTTCATCTTTCCCCCATAAAAATACGATCCTCTATAGCATCTCTGTAGCCATAATTCATGCTTCGTCAGTGAGCGATTGCGTATTCGCTCAACCCGTCAAATGCTGAACTCAGAACAAGCAATTTCAAGCGGTTAAAGCATTGTTTTCAGGCAAGCAAATGACTTCATCGAATATTAGGGATGGTGAGGAATTTAGCGAAAACATACGACTACTTAAACCACCGTGAAGAGCTGAATTTATCTTTAATGCCCCCCACTGAAGCCCTGCTTCCTCAATGCTCAGCGTAGGGGCGAGCACGCCTCCAAACTTTACAGATCCTCTCCTCGCTGATGGGGCCTTGGCGATAGAACTCAAGCCGCCCCTCAACGAGGCCCACTACAGTGCTGGCGCCTCCTGGAACTCGCCCCCCATCGATGATCCCATCAACCCCCTCCAGATCAGCGCACTGATCAATCTCAAAGGCGGCAGGTTCTCCTGTGCGGTTGGCGCTGGTGGCCACGATGGGTGCTCCAACCGCCTGAACCAGAGCCTGAGCCATGGGATGCGCTGAGACCCGAACCCCCACCATATTTGTGCCCTGGGTCACCGCCTTAGCCAAACCGGGATAAGCGGGGATGATCAGGGTAAGAGCCCCCGGCCAAAAAGCATCAGCTAGAGAGATGAGTGGGGTCTCCAAGTTGAGCGCATGGAGGCTTTTTGAAGAGGGCAGCAACACAGGTAGGGGCTTTCCGCTGGGGCGACCCTTGAGTTGAAGCACTCGCTCAGCAGCCTCCTCAGATGAAGCCAAGCAGCCGATGCCATAGCTGGTCTCTGTTGGGAAGATGATCACTCCCTCAGCCAGAATCTGTTTCGCGGCTCGTTCCACCGTCATTTCCTGGAGCACGTCGCTCTCTCCACATCCGCGAGGGCCTCGATGAGGTCTCGGGCCCGCAATCCATTCTCTGTTCTCTTCTCGACGGCGCAGTCTCCTGCCATGCTGTGCCAGAGCACTCCAGCAGTTGCTGCTAAGGTAGGCTCCAAGCGACGCGCTAGGAGGGCGCCGATGATCCCTGAGAGCAGATCTCCCATCCCCGCACTGGCCATGCCAGGGTTCCCTCGAGGGCAGATCCCCAGAGTGCCATCTGGAGTGAGGATCAAGCTGTGCGCTCCCTTAAGCACCACTGTAGCACCGCTTAACTCCACTAGGCGTTTGGCTGCACCCAGACGATCTGCCTGCACCTCCGCCGGACGAACACTCAAAAGGCGCGCGGCCTCTCCCGGGTGAGGAGTGATGATCTTAGGTCCGCCTCCTTTTAGGCGCTCCAAGTGCCCCACCATATGATTGAGGGCGTCAGCGTCTAAGAGGAGGGGCAGTTCAATCAGAGGGAGGAGCGTGAAGAGAAAATCTCGCACCCAAGGGCGGGTGTCCAGCCCTGGACCAAGGACCATCGCAGAGTAATTCCCTTGAGCTTGGGCCAGCTCCTGGGCGGCGCGCTCAGGCTCTTCCGTGAAGTCCATCACTGGACAAGCCATCGCCTCGTAGAGCTGAGGTGCTAAGCCCTTGAACGCTTCTCGAGTCGTCCCTGCGGTGACTAAGCCCACCCCCGCACTCAGGGCCGCGTCTACACACATTCGCAAGGCCCCTGTACGACCTGGCATCCCGCCCAATACAAAGAGGTGTCCCAGATCGCCCTTATGAGCCAATCGATCTCGGCGCTGAAAAGCAGGCTCCAGATCAGCAGGCTCCAGGATCCAGCGCTCCCCCCCGTGGACTCTCAACAGAGAGTCAGGGATGCCGATATCAACGATCCAGAGCCGCCCAACTTGGTTGGGGTTCATCCAATGTCCCAGGGTGCTGGCAGCGAAGGTGATGGTCTCCTCAGCGCGCACCGCGTCCCCCAAGACACGACCAGAGTCACTACAGAGACCGCTGGGGATATCCACAGAGATCACCGGAACACGATGTCCATTGATCCAAGCGATCGCTTCAGCCATCAGGCCCCGCACCTCCCCGCTCAGCCCTGTCCCCAAGAGAGCATCTAGGAGCAGGGCGTAGTGTTCTGGCGGGGGGAGAGAGGCAAAGGAGCCTCTATCTCTTACGACTAAGACCGGCAGGTTCATCCTCTCGATCACCTGAAAGTGGGTGGCTGCATCCCCTCGCAACTCCTCCACCTGAGCGCAGAGGATCACCTCTACTTCATAGTCCCAGCTGGCAAGACAACGAGCGATGACAAAACCATCACCGCCGTTGTTGCCTCGACCACAGACCACCGCGACGCGATCTTCAGGGCGGAGGCGCTGAGCTGCGAGGCGCGCCACCTGCTGCCCTGCGCTCTCCATCAGGGCAACTCCAGGTAAGCCAAGGGTTTCGATGCTGAAGTGGTCTGCTTGCCTCATCTCCTCTGCGGTGAGGATCCGTCGAGCCTCGCTGCGCGCCTCTGGGATGAAGTGATACTCCATAAACTCTCCTCAGCTCAGGCTGTAACGGAGCAGCTCAGCCAGCCCCTCCGCCTCCCTGCGTATCAAGCTCTCCTCTGGACCTTCGATCATCACTCTCGCTAAATTTTGGGTCCCTGAGTAGCGCAGCAGTACACGACCCTCCCCTCTCATGCGCTCTTCAGCCGCTTGAACCTCAGCGCTGAGCTCCGGCAGCGTCTCTAACGGAGGCTTGCAGTTCACAGGGATATTGAGAAGCACTTGAGGGTAACGTTGCATACAGGCCGCGAGCTCGCTGAGTGGGCGTTGAGAGCGTACCATGATGCCCAGAATGGCCAGAGCGGTGATCAAGCCATCCCCCGTGGTGCTGTGATCGCGCAGGATCACATGACCTGATTGCTCTCCACCCAGGTTAAAACCCCCTTGACGCATACGCTCAACAACATAGCGATCTCCCACCCCAACACGAATAAGCTTGACTCCGGTATTGCTCAGAGAGCGCTCTAGGCCCAGGTTGCTCATCACCGTCGCGACTACAGTTTCTTTTGCCAGCTCTCCCCGTTCCGCCATCTTACGAGCGATGATCGCTAAGATCTGATCCCCGTCCACCAAGGCGCCCTTCTCATCAGCGAGGATACAGCGATCCGCGTCTCCATCTAGGGCGATGCCCACCTGAGCGCCCGTGTCCCTCACCGTCTGCCCCATCACCTCAGGGTGCAGCGCCCCTGAGCCTCGGTTGATGTTGAGGCCGTTGGGGCTGACCCCGCGAGCGACCACCTCGGCTCCCAGCTCATGGAGGACCTCAGGAGCCACCTTATAGGCAGCTCCGTTGGCACAATCCACAACCACCTTCATCCCCTCTAGAGTCAGCTCTCGGGGGAAAGCCATCTTAGCGAAGACAGCGTAGCGTCCCGCCGCATCATCAATGCGGTAGGCTCTCCCCAGGCCCATCCCAGTGGGACGAAACCCGTTCAGCTCCTCCCCAAAGAAGATCTTCTCAAGGCAAGCCTCCTCTTCATCGGGGAGCTTATACCCATCCCGAGCAAAGATCTTAATGCCGTTATCCTCAAAGGGGTTATGGCTCGCCGAGATCACTAAGCCTGCGTCGGCACGCATCCCCTCAGTGAGGAAGGCGATCCCGGGAGTAGGCAAAGGTCCAACCAGCTGCACCTCGGCGCCCACAGAGAGCAGGCCGCTCATTAAGGCCCCCTCCAACATATAACCTGAGAGCCGTGTGTCTTTGCCGATGAGGACCTTGGGAGCACGCCCCAGGGTCTGGCGTAGGCGGTAGCCGATGGAGCGCCCCAGGCGCAGCGCGTCTTCGGCGGTCATCGGGGGCTGATTGGCGAGCCCCCGCACCCCGTCTGTTCCAAACAGCTTGCGCTGAACTTCGCTCAAGACAGCCTCCAAAAAAGAAAAATGATAGGAGAAGCTGAAGCTCAGGACCAGAGTTATAAGAGCGAAACTTCCTCAGGGCTTCTTTCGCTCTGGTTCTTTAAGAGGGGCGCTCTTTTGAGCACCTTTCTCCAACTTGGGCTCAAGCTTGGGCGGCGCTGGAGGAGCTGGAATGGGAGGAGGTGCCTCCTTCTTGAGGAGGGTCAGCTCCTTGGGATTAATCTCAGAGTAAGCCAGCCCTGTTGGAGGATCAAAGCGCAGCTCTGTAACCCCGCTCTTATGTCCAGGGCGGATGATCTTGAGGCTCCTGGGAACCTGAGAGACATCTAGATAGGGCTGTATCGCTTGGGGATCTACAGCGTTGAGGAGTCGCACCGGACCGTGAAGGGTGATATCAACCCGAGAAGGGATCAGGTCAAAGCCTGGACCATCTTGGAGACCACGAACCCCTACAGGGCGACCGGCGACCACCATCGTTCCCTGCTTCTCCTCGATGATCACACTCACCTTGTGGCGTCGCCTCCCGTTGAGAAGGTTCAGGCTGAGGGAGCCGCTGGGGATCGTTAAAGGGACATCTTGACTGAAGCTTCGACTGCGGCCCACCAGAGAGATGGGGGCGGTATGCACCATCTCCAGATCCTCAACCAGGGAGGCAGGACCATCTACCGTGACTTGTGGGGGGAGCACTTCTACTTGGACCAGACGATAGCCAGAGCTGGGCTCTCCTTCCAGGTGCGCTTTGATGGGCAACTCAGCTTTCTTCCGCTCTTCAAAGGCCAGGAGCATCCCTGTGGGACGGATACTGCGAACTCTCAAACCGGGAGGGACCTTGAACATATCGGGTTCAAAGTAGAAGGGGTCCCCCTCTAGACCAGAAAGGTTAATCTCCAAAGGAGGGATCTGATCCCCCTTAAACTTGCGGATCGCGCTGTACTGGCCCTCGACGCTGATATCTACCTTGGGGATCTGGCCGCTGACCAGGGCGCGATTCTCTGGATAGTTGATCACGATCCGCACGCTGGCGGTAACTACCGCGATCTTATCCTCACGTTTAACTGCTACCAGAGCCAGAGCTAGGGCCAGGGCGAGGATCTTTTGAGGGGCGTTCTCAAAGAGGAGGCGACGGAGCGTATTCAAGAGTCCTCCCTCCCTGCGTCCCCCCTGGAGCTTAGCTTGATGAGCCCCTTCTCTCGGCGAAAGAGGCCAGCGGATCGCTTGAGCAGGAGATTTGTAAGGCGCTGGCGTAGAGAGCTGGTTCTCAGATCCAACTCCAGTTTGCCCTCTCGTGCCAGAGAGATCGAGCCTCTCTCTTCGCTGACTACAATCACCAGAGCGTCGATCTCCTCTGAGAGCCCCAGAGCAGCTCTATGCCGTGTCCCTAAGTTGCGATCGATCTTGGGGTTGACCGTCATCGGAAGAAAGACCCCTGCGGCGGCGATCCGACTCCTCTGAATCACGATAGCGCCATCATGAAGGGGATTTTGACGTTCAGGGACAAAGAGAGAGTAGATCAGCTCCTTGGAGATCCGCGCGTCCAGACGCACCGCCTCTTGAAGATAGGGGCTGAGATCCGCATCCCGCTCCACTACGATAAGGGCTCCAATGCGCTGCCGTGCCAACGAACTGCTCGCCTTGACCAGCTCATCGATCACCTGTGCTCCCTCTCCACTCTTTAAAGAGCTGAGTAGATCTGTGCGCCCAAAAGCCGCGAGAGCTCGACGGATATCTGCTTGAAAAACCACGATGACGATGAGAAAGAGGCTCCCGATGAAGCTTTCCAAAAGCCAGTTAAAGGTAGTCAGATCCAGAAAAGAAGGCTTACTGAAAACAAACATCAAGATGATGAGGATCAAGCCAAAGAGCATAGAAACTGCGCGAGTCCCCTTGATCAAAATCAGGGCGCGATACAGCAGATAGTAGACGATGATGATGTCGAGGAGAGGCGCGATAAATCTCTGGTAGGTCTCCGAGCCCATCTTTATAAGATCCGCCCTCTCCTCTGAATGTAGCCTCGCTCAGGCTCTCGACAACTGCGCACCCAAAACTTGAGCACCAGTTTTCAGAAAAGCTGCTGAGCGTTGATAGATCGCCTCACTGACGAGGCTCAACTCTCTCATCTCTGCGACCTCATGAACGCGGATCATACGAGCTCCGGCAAAGATCGCACAGGCACAGGCCGCCGCAGTCCCAAATAAACGCTCTGAAGGTGCTCCTCCTGTCAAGGCTCTAATGAACGATTTTCGAGAGGCTCCCACGAGGACGGGATATCCTAAGGCAACGAGCTGCTCCAGTTGTCCAAGCAGCTTCAGGTTTTGATCCAGGGTTTTCCCAAAGCCCAAACCAGGATCTAAGCAGATTTTCTCTCTGGGAAAGCCCTCAGCACAGAGCTCCTCAGCTCGTTTTGCGAGGAAGCTCACCACCTCAGCCAGGATATTTTTTGAGGAGAGATCTCCCTGCTGCATCGTCTTGGGCTCACCCCGCATATGCATGAGGATCACCGGGACCTGCTCTTTGAGCACCAGAGTTCGCATCAGGGGATCGCGAAGAGCGGAGATATCATTGATAATCCCTGCTCCTGCTGCCAAGGCAGCTTCAGCGACTTGAGGTTTGGTGGTGTCGATGGAAATGGGCAGATCAGGAGCCTCAGTATGAAGCGCCTTGATCACTGGAATGACGCGACACAGCTCCTCTTTTAAAGAGACTGGCTCAGCTCCTGGCCGAGAAGATTCCCCGCCAACATCGATGAGATCTGCTCCCGCCTTGATCATCGCTCGTCCGTGGAGCAGAGCATCATCAGGCTTTAAGAAACGGCCTCCATCCGAGAAAGAGTCTGGGGTGACGTTGAGCACCCCCATGATCTGGACACGCTCTTGGCAAGGTCCAAACAAGGAAACTAGACCCCTTCTGCTGGTTCAGGGATGAGTATAGATTTTTCCCGAGTCTTAAAGACCGACTTGGGCTTACGTGTAGGTTCAGTTTTTCCTCTAAGCTCCAAGGCGGGCAAGTCGCGCCCCTCAATCAGTATCTGGATCTCCTCTGCGTTGAGGCTCTCTCGCTCCAAGAGGGCCTCGCTGAGGGTCTTGAGGACCCCAATATTCTCGGTGAGCAGCTTATAAGCCAGATCGTAAGACTCAGTGACGATGCGCTGCACCTCAGAGTCGATCAACATCGCGGTTTGCTCTGAGTAATCTCGATGTTGGGCGATCTCTCGGCCCAGGAAGATCTGTTCATCCTTCTTACCAAAGGAGAGGGGACCCAACTTCTTGCTCATGCCCCAACTGCAAACCATATGTCGAGCAGTGTCTGTGGCCATTTCGATATCTTGACCTGCGCCTGAGCTGATCATGTCGAAGATCAGCTCCTCAGCGACCCGCCCTCCCATGAGGATGCAGATCCGCTTCTCGGCAAACTCCTTGGTGATGGAGAGGCGATCCTCTTTAGGGAGCTGCTTGGTCAGACCCAAAGCTCGCCCTCGGGGGATGATGGTGACCTTGTGAACGGGATCTGTGCCAGGGAGTAGACCCGCTACGAGGGCGTGTCCAGCCTCATGATAAGCGGTGTTGCGGCGCTCTCGCTCAGGGATCACCATCGTCCGACGCTCAGGGCCCATCAGGACCTTATCCTTGGCCTCCTCGAACGAGGACATTCCCACCACATCCCGATCTTGGCGTGCTGCTAGGAGCGCCGCCTCATTCACCAAGTTTTCCAGATCGGCCCCGCTGAAGCCGGGTGTACCACGCGCGATGATGGAGAGCTCAACCTCCCCTCCAATCGGGACTCGACGGGTGTGCACCTGGAGGATCAGCTCACGACCACGAACGTCGGGGAGATTAACCGTAACGCGACGATCAAAGCGACCTGGCCTGAGGAGCGCTGGATCGAGGACATCGGGGCGGTTGGTGGCGGCGATGAGGATCACCCCCTCATTGGACTCAAAACCATCCATCTCCACCAGAAGCTGGTTGAGGGTCTGCTCACGCTCATCATGGCCACCTCCAAGGCCCGCGCCTCGGTGTCGTCCTACAGCGTCGATCTCGTCGATGAAGATGATACAGGGAGCGTTCTTCTTTCCCTGTTCAAAGAGATCACGGACGCGGCTGGCTCCTACGCCCACAAACATCTCTACAAAGTCGGAGCCAGAGATGCTGAAGAAGGGCACACCCGCTTCTCCTGCAACTCCACGAGCCAACAGGGTTTTGCCTGTTCCGGGAGGACCCATCAACAGAACACCCTTGGGGATGCGCCCACCCAGACGAGTGAAGCGTTTGGGATCTTTGAGGAACTGGATGATCTCCTCCAGCTCCTCCTTAGCCTCCTCGATACCGGCGATATCCTCGAAGGTGATCTTCTTACCGGTCTCAGAGAGGAGCTTGGCTTTGCTCTTGCCAAAGGACATCGCTTTGCCCCCCCCGCTCTGGAGTTGGCGCATGAAGATGAAGAAGATCACAAAGAGCACCAACATCGGAAGCCAGGAGATCACCAAGCTTTCGATGAAGGTGTCCTTCTCTTCAGGTTTAAAGCTGAAGGAGAAGTCAGGATCTTTGGCGGCGCGTTCGGCGAGGCGCTCTTGGAGCTTCTCCCCCACAGGGCCATAGACCACAAAGGCTTTATCATCCTCTTTGAGTTGGCCACGGATCTCGCTGCCATCCACGATGAGAGATTTGATCTCTTCCTTTTCGATCTGGCTAAAGAACTGGTCCCAAGTGATCTCCCCTTCTTTCTCTCCAGCGCCAGGGAAGGCTCTCCAGATGATGACGAAGGTGACGATAAGGATCACCCAAAGGATGCCGGTCTTATAGGGCTGGCGCACATTGTCCTCGGGAGTGGTTTTACAGTTTCGTAAGCGTTTTGGAGCCGGGCAGCCTATCACCAGGGAGACGGCTACAGCAAACTTAGAGGCTCCATCCTGAAAAAATGATTCAGGCTCCCTTGATTTCCTTAAACTCTCTCTGGAGCTTCTGCGGAGCCTCCGCTTTAAGCTTCAGCCCAATACGCCAACAGGGAGCGCCAGGAGAGACACGCGCCGCCTCAGCGATACGCAGGCCTCCTGCCCAGAGCAATAGTCCCCGAGCTTCTAGAATGGGCAGGCTCTCGCGCAGGACTCGAGAGACCCCTGCGTCTCGCCAACGCCGGTTGAGCCGCTTCTGTCCGCTGGCTCCCAGAGGCTGATAACGATCTCCAGCCTGAACTCTACGGAGTCGCCAGGGAGGAGGGACTCCGATACAGCCCTGGCTTCGCTCCTCGACGCTTGGAAGCTCGGGGAGCGCTTCAATGCTCAGCTCAAACCAACCCAAACCAAAACATCCAGCTCCTGTTGGTTGTCGAGCTCTCCAGAGCCGAGGTTGTAGAGGGGGCGCGATAGAGAGAAGTTTTCCACGACGCTCCGCTCGCAGATGAGCAGAGAGATCCCGCCCCCCTCCCTCTTGCGCGATCTTGAGGAGTGCTTGGAGATGCTGAGCGGGCGCTCTTAATCTCCCTGCCCTCTTTAAAGCTTCCAGCAGTAACAAGCGCTGAAGCGCTTTGGGCGCTTCCTGGAGCGCGCTGATCTCCAACTCCACCCCCTCCCCATCGCTCCTCAGCCTTCCCTTAAGCCAAGCCTCCAGCAGAAACCCCAAGGCTGCTTGAGCTGAAGCTAAGTTCTCAGCGCTGCGAGCCGCTCGCTGAGCTAAGCCCGCTCCAAACACCTCCCCTAAGGCGGGGAGTCCCAGATGGCGCAAGCGGTTGCGTTGAAAGCACAGTGCGTTGTTGCTGGGGTCTTCAGACCAGGAGATCCCCTCTATCCTCAAGAAGGCTCTTAGCTCCTCCCGCCTACGCTGAAGCCAGGGACGGGCGAGGCCAGGGGAGCGAGCGGTGATGCCCTTCATTCCGCTGAGACCGCTGACGCTGTTTAGGCGCATCAAGAGGGTCTCAAGCTGATCCTCTGCTGTATGAGCGGTGAGGATCAGGGAAGCCTCTCGCCGAAGGGCGCACGCCCTCAGGAGACGGTAGCGCTCCCTCCGCGCAGCTTCTTCTAAGCCCTGACCTTGCTTCATTCGCTGTTGATCTACAGAGAGGATCTCCACAGGGCATCCTCGTTTAAGACTGTAGCTTAGGACCGCTTGGAGGTGTTGGAATGAGCGGGGATGGAGACCATGATCGACGGTGGCGATCACTGGAGACCAACGCCCCAGCTTAAGACAAGCTTCAGCCAGGGCCATGGAGTCCCCTCCACCGCTCACCGCCAGGATCACCCGTGCTCCTTGAGGGAGCGGGAGGCGCATCAAATCCTCAAGCAGGTTCAAGGCCTCTCCTCCTCTCGCTCAAAAGCTTCCACGGGCAAAGCCAGGACACCCCCTGGATGTCTTAGGGGAGAGATCGCCACCAAACTTCTGACCTGCCCATCAGAAGCAAAGAGGGGGCAGCCCAGGGGGAGGATCGCCCCCAAAACCCAATGATAGAAGGCCAAGGAGCCCTCAGCCCGCCTCCCCACCTGAAATCGGAAGAGCCGCCCCTGCCAGCTGGCGTAGAGGGTCCCACCAGGGTTCAAGGCCTCCCAGTGAGGCGCTGAGCTGGGGCCTTGCAAAGGAATTTGAAACCAGAGAGTCCCCGCTTGGGGATCTGCCCTCAGCTGCTTGATCGAGAGCCAATGCTCGCCTTGGCGAGCTTCAAGGGCCTCCAGACCCAACGCAAATGAGTAACTGGTGAGTATTCGTCCAGCGCCAGCATACCAGCCTCCTCCCAAGCGGTACTCTGGCCTCTGTTGCCAGACTCCAGGCTGAGCGATCTTTCGACCTCGAAGCTGAATTGTTTGCGATTGGATTTGTTGAAGGAGCCTCTCTTTCTGAGCAAGATCCTGCAAATCGGGGGGAAGCAAGAGCATAAGAAAAGCGAGGTGCAACATTCTGCACTCCTTCACTCTGGAGGGCGCTGGCAGAATCCCGCAAAAAACGGGCCGGAGGAACCAAGGCCTTCTTCAGTTGTCTGAGGAGGCCATAACGCTCACAAGGTACAGGCTTTAGGATAGGGGCCATGGTCATCATTGACCATCCCCCTTTTAGAGTGCTAGTCACCGGGCCTGATGTGGGCTGACTCACGGAGCGAAAGCTTGCTCCGCCCTTCGGAGGGATCGATCAAAATGAAAAATCAGAACCGCCTCCGGGTCGCTGTCCTCTGGCACGATACCCTCGTGACCGAGAGCGTAGTCGGCCCCAAAAACAAGGTCACCATCGGGGAGCTGCGCAAAAATACCCTGGTGATTCCCGACCTCGCCGACATCGGCGACCGATATCTCCTCTTCAGCCCTGAGCGAGGGGGAGGCTTCACCCTTCACCTCAGCAACGAGATGAAGGGCAAGCTCTTCTTAGATGAAGAGATCTCCGTCGAAGAGGCCCGCGAGAAGAGGGGCAGTGAGATCTCCATCGATGGTGAAAACTGGGGGATGTTGGATCTGGGCCCCCTGGCCATCTTCTTCCAACTCATCGGAGAGAAGGAAAAGCTTCCTCAGCGCCCCTTCTGGGCCCGTATGGAGCCCTCTGTCCTGGCTTCTCTGTTGACCGCCCTTATCCTCCACCTGGGGATCCTTATCACCGCCTTTATGCTCTGGGATGTCAACGCTCTGGTGGAGTTTAAGCCTGAGGAGAACCGCTTTCTACAGATCTTGATGGAGGAGCCTCCCCCTGAGATTGAGGAGGAGGAGATCATCGAAGAGGAGGAAGATGAGGAGGTGGGCAAGAAGGCGGGAGGTGAGGAGGGTAAGTTTGGTGAAGAGGACAAAATTGAGGAGTCCAAAGTCCCCAAGCGAGATGGGGAGATGGTCGATAAGATCAAAGATATCGGTGTTCATAAGGCTCTCAGCTCTAACCTCCTGGGCAAGGGCGCGTTGAAGAACGTCTTTGGGAACCAGACCGGCTTCGCCGATCAGCTCAACGCCGCAATGGCAGGAGCTGATGATGGCAGCTTGATTATCGGTCATGGTCATGGAGGCATGGGCCTGCGTGGCACCGGTTCCGGTGGTGGAGGCACTGGCTTCGGTCGTATTCACGGTATGGGGCGCATCGATACCGGTGGAGGACGTGGTGTCAAGGGCAAGCTTCGTAAAAAAGGAAAGCGCAAGAAGAAGGTTCGTGCTCGTGCAGGAAGAGGCACCGTTTCCGCTTTCTGTAAAGAGAAGGATATCCTGAGGGTGGTCAACGCTCGTCAACGCGGGATCTCCTACTGCTATGAGAAGGAGTTGGCCAAGAACCCAGAGTTGGCGGGGAAAGTCACCATCTCTTGGCGTATCGCTATGAACGGTAAAGTGCAGAAGGTCATCGTGGTCTCCAGCACTCTGGGAAGCAAGAAGGTTGAAGCCTGTATGAAGCGCAGCATCCAGCGCTGGTCCTTCCCTCGCCCTGAGGGGGGGATGTGTCAGATCCGCTTCCCCTTTGTCTTTAGCTCTGGCCTCTAAAAAAATAAAAATTCCCATAGCAACTCAAAATCCAACCCCACCTCTTCCAATCTTTAGAGCCCAAAGGTCTACTCTTTGCATCAGACCCAGGGCTTCTTTCAAACTCAACCTGGACGCCCAATAAGGCGTGATTAAGGTTGACGCCCAAGTCAGGAGGTGCCCGATGTTGGATGCGTACATCATCGAGCGGATTAGAAAACGACATGAGGAGCAAGAGGGAATCTATGAGCGACCCGCCCTTGAGCGGCCTCTGCCCCCTCCCCCCGGGTATGACAGTGAGGCTGAGCCAGAGGAGCGGCCCAGGGTGATCATCATCGATCTTTAAAAGAAGCTCTCTTCTCGACATTCTCTCTCAGATGCTTCAGATCTCTCTTTAAGCTCTAGGATGGAGAAAGCCCTTGAAGAGTGTGAAAATGTACAGCATCAGCAGTTGTTGGTATTGTGATCAGGCGCGGAGAATCCTCGAACAGCGTCAAATCACCTTTGAGGAGATCAGCGTAGATGGTCGCCCCGATGAGCGAATCCGCCTCAAGAAGCTCACAGGTCAGAGGACGGTTCCCCAAATCTTTATTGGAGATCTCTCCATCGGAGGCTGTAGCGATCTACAACGGCTCATCGTCCAAGATGAGCTGGATCAGCTCCTCTCAGAGACAGCACCCAACTGAACCCCATCTACGATCTGGAGGAGCCGCTTGAGCTGCTCCTCATCAGGTGAGAGGAAGTGAAGGATCTGAATTGGAGGAGCCTCATCCTGCTTTAAGAGGCGCAGGACCTTTGCCCTTAAACTGAGGATCTTTGTGCTCTCTAGAGGTCGCAGGTGTAAGAGCAGATGATCCTTTTCAGCCCATCTGCCAGGAAGCAAGCCTTTGAATCCTGAGGGGCTCAGTTCAGCCCAGACAGCCGACCACTTCAACTCCTGGGTTAAAGTCAACCTCCGAGCCTCTTCCAGCCGCGTACAGGCAAGATAGAGGGGGAGAGATATCCTCTGATAGAGACGCCGCTCTGGTCCTTGAAGGGGCTCTCTGAGCTGAACTTTAAGCCTCCGCTTTTCCAGAAGCGAGACTTGCCCCCGAGCCCGCAAGAGACCCCTCTCTGTGTCTAGGGTGAGCAGACAACGCCTCCCAAGCCGGAGGTTTGGGCTGGGTTGACAGTGGAGCCAGAGAGCTTCACGTTCCCAAGAGGAGATCAGCGCTTGGATTGAGGAGATCTCTCCACCCTCCATAAAGAGCAGTTGCGCCTTTTGTTCAACAAAGGAGGTGAGTGTTGCCATTGGGCCTTGGCGCTTTCCTGATCTTTGGCTTGAGTGAAACTCAAGCGAGGGTGTAAATATTGTCGAGCAAACGAAAGTTTCCAAGCTCGTTCATCTTATCGATCACCTCTGGGAATTCAGCGAACAGCTCTCTAAACTCCTCTCGATCCAGGAACATCAACATTGTTCTGCGAACTGTAGAGCAGGTCGCAACTGCAGGGGTGTTTTTTAAGAGAGAGATCTCTCCAAAGATTTCCCCTTCTCGTAACCAGCTCAGGATATGTTTGCGTCCCCCTTTTCTGAGGCTCACCTGAACAAGTCCATCAAGGATGATAAAGAGCCCTCTCCCTAACTGTCCTTCGGTGATGATCTCCTCATCGGCTTCAAACAGACAACTCTTGAAACGAGACATCAACTCCCCGCGCCGATCGGCAGGCAGGATCTTAAAGACAGGAGAGAGCTGCATCAGATTTCGAAGCATCCGATCACAAACCTGTCTGGAGAGGGCGTTTTGCAAAGTAACCGCAGCGCTTCCCAGAAGTTCAAGGACAGAACGAGGAATTTCAAATAGGTCCAGGCGCTCTTCAGCGATCACTGAGGCGATCCGAGGAGACTCTGTTACCAGCGCCATCTCTCCAAATATCCCCCCTTCATCGATATAAGCCAAAGGGAGATCGCCACCCTCTTTGCACTGTTTCCACACTCGAGCTCGCCCGTTGACGATCAAGTGAACTGCATCTCCCGGTGTACCCTCCTCGATCAACCGTGTTCCCGCTGGAAGTTGGCGAAAGCGTATCGCTCGAGCAACCTTCTTGAAGTTCTCAGAATCCAGCACGCTGAGGAGCGGGAAACGAGGAAGTCGATCTGGGAAGTTGGCTCCTCGGATAATATCTGCTGCACGTCGAGCGACCTCGGAGATCAGAGCCTCAAGGCTCTGAGGCTCATTCGCCGCCTCCGCCCTGCTCTGTTTTAAGCTCATCTCAAAGATTGGATCGCCCCAAACCCGATCCTCTTTTTGAGCATAGTGGCTGCTCAGAAGCTCGTAACCGCGACGTAAAATCCCTGCATCAACTTGATTCTTTTCTAGGATCTTAATAGCCCACAACGCTCTCAGTGGAAAACCCGCGAGGGTAAAATAATCCGCGCAGCTTCGTAAGATCCGGCTGGCTTTCTCAGACTCTCCCAGAGAGTAGAGGAGCTGAGCAGCTTCGATGCGTAAACGATAATCAAGGGGAGAGGCTCGCATTTGAGCGAGGCAGATCCTCAGACCTCTTTCCAACTCTTCAGGAATCTCAGGAAGAAGCACAAGTAGGTTCCAGTGAGGAGAGATTTCTTCAAAGCCTAGCGCTCTAAGGAGAGCTGAACAAGCTCACTTTTCGCCAAACTCTTTGCGCTCCTCAGCGGTCAAGATGATGCCAACAGCAGCACCCAGAACTGCGACCACTCCTGTGGCGACCAAGAGCCCTGTCTTTAGGCCACTGACAACCTTGACATTTCCCGTCTGGATCTCGTCACGAGAGAGCAGTAAATCTTCATCTGGAGCGACCATCTGCCCCCGAGTGAGGGTGAAATTAAAAGGAGAGATGGGGTGGTATTTGTCCAGTTTATCTGTCACCCCGATCTTGGTGTCCTCAGTCACCACAACCTGAGTACAGCCACAGTCAATCTCCTTGGGCTCCTGCCCCTCCTGTAGGCCAGCGAAGAGTACAGGGTTGATCGCTGGAGGCTCCTCCACTCCTGGTTGAGGGAGATGGATCGAGCGGATCTGAGCGCGCTCTAAGCTCAGATCACCCGCCATGAGCATCTCCTCATCCAGGGCAAACTGAAAAGCTTTGATGTTGTGGGATTTGCCTTCGAGATCGCGGATGAGCAGATCGCTGTCTGCTTCAACCCGAAGCTGTTGACAGGGCTTGATAAAGAGGGTCGCTGTTGAACTCTGTCCTCCCTCTTGGGTCTTTCCCAACTCATCTAAGCTGACGTTATAGGTGTTGTAACAGGAAAGTTGACCGGCGAGGAGGGTCACAGTCAAGGTCGCGAGGAGCTTGCGCAGCATAGAAACAATCCATATCCATTGCCGGAGTGGAGTTCGGGACAATAACCGAGACCTGGCCTGATTCAAAGAGCAAAACATCCTCCGAGCTTCCATAGCTTGCGAGCCTTTCACTCCTTTGCTATCGTCCGCCCACACCGGATGCCAGCTGAAATGGAGCCGGATCGCGCGGTGATTCAAGAGGCGCGGTTGACGAGTATCGTAAAGGGCAACTTTAAGCGCCCTAAAAATCGGAAGCGGCCTGTGTGTTCAAGAGTGAGCGCGCTGGCTCATCTCAGCGGGGGTTCACTGAAGTTCAGAAGGAAAAAGGTTCCTTTTGCCCATGCACACTTGCCCAAAATGTAGCCGTCCGGTCAAAGGTCAACCCAATTTCTGTCGCTCCTGTGGAGCTTCTCTGACCCACACCGTCCCAACAGGCATCGATCCCCTCATCGGGCGCGTCATCGACGACACCTTTAGATTGGAGAAGCTGATCGGTGAAGGGGCTATGGGTCATGTTTATATGGCCCAACAGATTCAGCTCCGCCGTAAGGCCGCACTTAAGATCCTGCGCCGAAGTTTGGTTTCAGATCCCACCGTGGTAGCTCGCTTTCAGAGAGAGGCTCACGCCGCGAGTCGCTTGGATCAGCGCAACTGCATCTCTATCTACGACTTTGGACAGGAGGATAAGGGAGAGCTGCTCTGGATGGCGATGGAGTTCGTTGAGGGTCGCGATCTGGGAACCATCATCGCTGAAGATGCTCCTCTCCCCACCGCGCGGGTCATCCATATTATTTCTCAGGTCTGTGAGGCTCTGGATGAAGCGCACTCAGCCAAGATCATCCATCGTGATCTCAAACCCGCCAACATCGTTTGCTTTGATCACCGCCGCACGAAGGATTTCGTCAAAGTCCTGGACTTTGGAATCGCCAAGATCATCGATCCTGGAGAGGACTATCAACCCCTGACCCAGGCGGGCATTGTGTGCGGAACTCCCGCCTATATGAGCCCTGAGCAGGTCCAGGGCTATGAGCTGGATCCCCGCTCGGATCTCTTCAGCTTGGGCATCATTCTCTACCAGACCCTCACCGGTCAGCTCCCCTTCTTCGCTGAATCTGCCGTAGAGGTCGCCACCAAGATCGTTATCGAGGAGCCCCCCAAACCCTCTACGGTTCGTCTAGATTGGAGCTATCCACCGGAGTTGGAAGCGATCACGCTCAAGCTTCTCAAAAAGGATCGTGAGCAGCGCTACTCCAGCGCCTTAGAGGTCAAAGAAGCCCTGACCTGCTGCTCTGCGATCCTCCATGAGCGGCGAGACGCCTCTCTAGATATGAGCCCTGATGAGCTGGCGGGGTTGATGGCTGATATCGATGCGCCGTTGGAGGGAGCGGCGACCCTGCGACTCTCCACAGATGTCATCGCCCATGCGATGGCGATGGAGCAGGCGAGCGGAGTTCCTGCGCAGCTTGGAGGGCCTCAACAATCTCCTGCTCAGTTCTCTCGAGATGGAGTCCCCGCGCAGCTTGGAGAGCCTCAAAAATCTCCAGCCCAGCTCTCCCGAGAACCCAGCTCGCTTAAGAACCGAAACAGCGTCGATCTGACGAAGGGTCTCTCTTCAGCCTTCCTGAAAGATCCCCCGACTGAGAAGAGATCTTCTCTCAGTGTGCTTCTTCTTCTCCTGCTCCTCTCGGGAGCTGGAGTGGCCTATTACTTCCTCTACCTAAACCCAAGCTGAAGTTTCAGCTCAGGAATCGAAGATGTAGAGTTCATAGGCTGACCACTCTTCAGGCGGAACCTGACGCTCAATGGCCGCTCTGCGAACACGAGAGAGCGCCTCTATCAAGCCAAGGCTGTCTTCAGCTGATGCAGACTCAGAGAGAAGATGCATGAGGAAATCTCCTGCTTCATCTGATTGCCAACGACGGAGATAGATCCCTCCCTTGAGCCCCTGTAAGAGGATGGAGAGTGCTTCAGCTTGGAGGGCTTCATCTTCTGGAGCGTTCAGAGAAAGGCAGACAACCCCCCCCTCAGCCAGTGCCTCAGCGAGAGCCTGAAGAGGGAGAGGAGGAAGATGATCAGAGAGAGCGATGACAGGCCCCGGTTGAATCTCTCCCACCAGCTGAACTACACGCGCTCTAGAAAAGCTCTCATAGAGCTGCTCAGGCTCAAGATCTGCGCCCAAGCGAGCCTCTACCACCTCAAAGAGACCATCCCCTACATAGGAGGCCAAGCGCAGCTCTCGCCGAGTCAATCCATCTCCAACCATCAGCGCTGTAGCAGAGGCGCTCTCCTTGGAGATATTGAGAGAAGGAGCGGGTTGATTGATCGCCAACTCAAATTGGGCTCCCAGAGAATGTCCTTTGCCGAGTAGAGCGAAGGGCAGGTGAAAGAGAGGACCATCAGGAGAAATATAGAGCCGTTTGATCCCCGACAGTTCTGCCTCAAAGCTTCGGATCAGGATATGTTCCAGGAGTTCGATTTGCTGAGAGAGGAGTTCATCGTTTCCCTGTTGGAGGGCTTCTTTGAGAAGATCGATCTCTACATTGAGGGCTCTTAGACCATAATTGCTGGTTTGAATTCGTGTTGCTTGTGGAGAGAGCAGAAAGAAAGCGCTCCAATCCTCAAAGAGACGAAACTCAAGCTGAGCTTCCCCCTGCTCAAGAGTTCGCTGGAGGCGCTCCATCGCAGGCTCTTGGGGGAGCGCCTCCCAGAGCGCCTCCAGCCCTTGAGGATCTCCTTGGAGCCAACGCTCATGAAACCAGCGCCTATGCTGCGCTTTGAGATCTTGGCCCAAACGTCCCGTACCATCGATCCTCAACGCCCTTTGCCGCCGACCTCCCTGGCCAAGACGCTGGGCTAAGGCCACCTCCCCTTTGGAGATGAGGAGGTGCAGACTCTCCTCTAAGCAGCTCAGCTCCTTGGGTAACATCAGATCCAGCGGGAGGCCCCCTGAGGGGAAAGAGGGACCCTCTGCAACCTCTGCGGCTTGGCGAAAGTGAACCTCCGCCTGCTCTCGATCTCGACCCTCAGCGCGCTCAAAATGAGCCAGAGCGCTGAAATTCTCCACCGCCCTTCGAATCGCTCCCATAGGAGCACGGCGAGCTGCTCGAACCGCCTCATTTAAGCTTCGAAAAGCATGCCCTCTTTGCTCGGGCTCTCTGAAGAGACCCAGAGCTCGATGAAAGTGAGCCAAGCAGATACCTAGAGGACAGGAGAGGCTGAGTGCTGCTTCCAGTGCTCGAAGAGCAGCCGTGGTATCCCCTCTCATCGCTTTAACCAGCTCTAGTTTCATCTTCAGGCGAGCATAGATCTCTCCTGGGAGATGAACCCGCGCCAAAGCCAGAAACTCTCTCGCCTCTCTCTGAGTCTGCTCTCCCAGTCGAGCTTGGGCGATAAGCGTGTCCAATAAGACCGCGATACGTAGAGGAGAACCCTCCTCAGCGACTCCATCCAGCCAGCGAGCCATCCCCTCGACGCTATACTCTCCGTTGGGGAAAGCCACCTCTAAGACTGCCTGATTCATCTCCAAAGCCTCAGGAAGGCCCTCTCGCTCAGCAAGATCAGCCGCTTCTCTGAGGAGGAGAGTTGAGAGATAGGGATCGCTGAAGGCTTGGCGTCGTGCCCGCCCCAAGCTGGGCCGAAGACCCTCTAAAGCAGCTAAAAACTCTCCTCTGCTGCCCAGGGCTCGAGCGCGCCAAACAGAGAGTGTCGCTTCTTGATCTACATCCTCGGCGCGACCTCCACCCCGCTCTCTCCGAAAGGAAACTCGTTCTAACCAGATCTCAGCTAAGGCTTGCAGCTGATCCCACTGACCTTGGGCCAAGCGCTCACAGCCCCCCTCTTGAGCCAGAGCTTTGGCTAAGCGCTCATGGAATTCTACTCCCAAGAAGAGACGACGCTCCTCAGGATGCCCAGGGACATAGCGCAGGCGATCAGGCAGACCCAGATCTTCCAGCTCCTGCGCCGCGATGGAGAGCATCGCGAAGCTGGCGGGAGAGTGCTCCTCTCGGCGCATATGTTGGATCAGAAGCTGGTATGCTCGGCCAAGATCATCAGCTTGGAGCAGCTCTCTGAGGTCCTCTAAGGCCCCTGGCTTCATCGCTCGATGCTCAGGGAAGGCTCGTCGCACCGCCGAGATCCCTCGCCACTCAGAGGCTTCTGGTTCTCGTTGAGCGGCAATGCTCAGGAGCAGGGCCAGATCAGCGGCTTCTAATCTGGCGAGGAGTTTGGGTTCTGGCAGCTTGAGCTTGGAGAGCTGCGAATCTTGCTCTATAGAGCCCCAGGGTGTGCAGATCTGCAGCATACTCTCCATCGCCTCAAGCTCCACCCCCGGAACAGGCGCAGAGAAGAGCTGCTTGAGCCGAGCTGCGATCTCCCGAGCGAGGCTACTTTTTGGCAGCAGATCGGAGAGCCGCTGCTCAAGCTGTGACATGAGGTTGCGGATCAGTCGTCGATCTCCATCCTCCACCGCTGCTAAGAGCTGGTTAAAGTGCAGCGCCAAGAGGCCCTCGGGGAAGTTGTTCTCCTGATAAAAATCCTCCAAGCGAGCGTAGTGTTCTAATGCTCCTCTGGGATTTCGGTTGAGGGCCTCTGCGGCTTGGGCTTTAAGAGTCTCGATCTCTTTGAGATCCACGGCTTAATCCTGCTCTGCCTGAGTTCGCGGTGCTGGAGTCTCTAGACCGACAGCCCTCTGGACCTCGGCCAGCTCCTTTTGGAAATCAAGTCGGTCTGGTGCCTTCTCTACCGCGCGTTTGTAGTGCTCAACAGCTTGAAGGAAGGCACCTTCAGAGCGGGCGATGAAACCCAACACGGCTGGAATCAGAGGATCTTCATCACAGATCCGTTGAGCTTCGAGGAGAGATTGACGAGCCCCTGCAGGATCGTGGTCCCTGAGCTGAGCGAGTCCGTAATCATACCAAGCTTCTCCATCTCCAGGAGAAAATTTTAAATAGGCGCTCCAAAACTCCAGCCCCAAGCTCAACTCCCCCTGAGAGACCTGATAACGTGCGGCCAAGCGGTAATAGAGCACCAACTCTTTGAGATCTGGAATTAAGATAGGGAGCACACCTCGATCTCGACAGGAGAAGAGCGATTGTTGGCCTTCAAACAGGGTCTGAGGCTGCTCCTCTTGAGCTTGAGTCCTGCGGTTGAGCTGCTCTTCTCTGAGCTCTTCAGGTTCGAAGCTGTGTCCTGAGTTGAGATCTCTCTGAGAAGGAGGGGTGGTTGAAGGAGGAGTAGAATCAAACTGCTCTGCTTCTTTCCTCTTTTTGCCTCCGAAGATCCATTTAAGCACAGCGATGCTCCCCAAAAATTCTCCAGCAGATCAACTCCAGGGAGTTAAAGTCCAGGATTGGAACTGAGATTCAACACCAGAGGAGTGATGATTGACAAGGACTAAGAGTCACAAACCTTACCCCTTGCCAAGAGAGAAGAGGCTCTCTAGTTTGGCGCCATGTTGAGTTGGGTGAACCTGAACGGTCTTGTCACGGCGGGCGCAGAGGCGCGCGTCTCCATCTTTGATCGAGGCTTTCTCTTTGGAGACTCAGTTTATGAGGTGATGCGCACAGTAGATAATAACCCTCTCTTTTGGGAGGAGCATCTGGAGCGCCTCTGGAGATCTGCCTCTCTCCTTCAGATCCCGATGCACACACTCGATCCCGAGCAGCTCTGGGAGGAGACCCAAGCGGTGCTTCAGCGAGCTGACTGGGGAGAGAGTTACCTGCGGTTGATCATCACCCGAGGCTTGGGGACGCTCAAGGTGGACCATCTGGGTTTTGCCCAGCCCAGCCGGGTGATCATCGCTCAACCCCTCTCGAAGCTTCCTCAACAGCTCTATGAGCAGGGCTGTCGCCTCAAAAGCTTTCGCACTACAGAAGGGGGCATCGATCCTCGCATCAAGAGCAGCAATAAGCTGCGTGCGGTGATGGCGGTGGCTGAAGCCAAAGCTGCAGGAGCAGATGAGGCTCTGCGTCTGGACCCTCAGAATCAGGTATTAGAGGGAGCCACCAGCACCCTCTTTATGGTCCGAGATGCTGTGCTTTGGACTCCTCCTCTTCAGGCGGGAATCCTAGAGGGGATCACTCGAGCCAAGATCATCCAGCTCGCCCAGAGTATGAAGCTCCCAATCTATGAACGAAGCTTTGATCTGCAGACCCTCCTGGGCGCTGAGGAGGTTTTTATCTGTAGCAGTATTCGGGGTCTCTTGCCTGTCTGCTGTGTAGATCAGCATCAATTCAAAGCTCCTGGGCCGCTGACCCAGCTGCTCTCTGAAGCCTATTCCGGTCACCTCTCAGTTCTGGAAATCCAGGAAAACATCCAGCTCAAAGCCTGACTCATTGTTTTCGCTGGGAGCGATGATCTGAACACGATACTCCCCAGGTTCTAGATCAGTCTGAATCTGAGCACAGAGCCCAACTCCTCCATCATCATCACTCTCTAAGAGGAGCCGATCAGGGAGAGAGAACAAGCCCATAAAGGTGTCATGGATCTGACAACCTTCTCCATCATCGGTACTGATCACCACCCGAGAGGCCTCTGTCAGTTGGAAATCCAAGCGGAGATCCTGTCCTAATTCAATGCGGCTCTGGGCTAGGCCCCCCGCGCTATAATCCAAGCCGCAATATGGGCTACAACCACCCCCAAACTCGACTCGCCCCTCATCGCAGACCTCTCCTATCTCATGGATCGCGTTTCCACAGGTCCCAAAGAAGTCAGCGTTGAGGATGTAGTCAGGCACGGGAGTGTTGCCATTGACCAGGAGGAGATAACTCCCGATCTCCAACTCTAAGTTCAGCGCTGGACAGAGTCCTAGACTGTTATCGTCCCGAGCTACCTCCTCCCAGCCCCCCTCCTCAAGGCCGCGATAGAGCGCAAAGCGGGGATCTCCTTCAGGGCAGAGGCCCTCACCATCATCGATCGAGAGTTGGGTTTGAGCGGGGAGAGGGAGACCGAAACTATAGAAGTCCGCTTCAGCTTCAGGGAGGCTACCTGGGAACTGCCCTGGAGCGCGAATAAATACGATCTCACTGAAGCACTCTGAATCACAGCCATCCCCATTGTTTAAGTTCCCATCGTCACATCCCTCGCCCACTTCCAAGAGATCGTTACCACAAGTCCCCCCTACCTCAACAGAGAGCACAAAGGCGGGCACAGCCTGTAGATTATAGCCTGTTACGAGCACCTCATAGATTCCAGGCCCCAGATCTCCAAAGATTCGAGAACAGAGGAATGGATCGGGCTCTGTGTCGTCATCATCATTGCGCGCCAACTGCATCGGCAGAGCACGAGCGTCCAGCTGAGAGAAGGTCAAGATTGTGTCCACCCCCTCAGGGCAGCCTCCCAGGCCGTCCCCTGTGCGTACAACGATGTTGGCGGATCGTTCTAAGGTCATGCGATAGATCGCCCCGCCCCTCGCAGAAAAGCCTTCATGAGGCCAGTCTCCACCCTGATTCAGTTCCTCATACTCTGGCAAGCAGCGAGCATCACAGCCATCCCCCAACTCCAGGTTGCCATCGTCACACTGCTCCCCCTCCTCCAAAGTTCCATCTCCGCAGTGGTGCGGGAACTCAAGGATAAGGTCAAAGGAGCCCACCTCGTTGCCTCTCCAACCTGAGATCATCAGGCGATAGGTCCCCGGCTTGGGCAGCAGATGACCAAGGCGAGAGCAGTAATTCCCACCTTGAGTGTCGATATCATCGTTAAAGTCAAGCTCCTCCAAAGGACCCTCTTCTGGGACCCGATAGAGGGTCAACATGGTGTCTGAACCATTCTGGCAGGAGTTCTCTGCCTCAGTACGGACCTGTATCGTCGCAGGCTTCTGAGTCGTAAACTCAAAATGAGCCTCCCCCGCTTGCTCCACCCCGTCATGAGAGATCCGCCCCCCGTGGTTGTAATCCAGGGCGGGGGGATAAAGTTCGATTTGACAGAGGTCGTTACAACCATCTCCCAACTCTAGGTTGCCATCATCACAGCTCTCTCCAGGCTCCAGGCGTCCATTGCCGCAGAGAGCACCAAAGCTGATGTTTAAGGTATAAGCGGGGAGGGGTGCCATCGCCGCTCCACCGATGATCTGAAGCTCATAGGGACCCGGCTCCAAGGGGAGGTTGAGGCGGGAGCAGGGCGCGAGACCTCCCTCTTCATCTTCATCATTCATCGCCAAAAGCACCGGAGGATCCCCCTGGAGGAGGAAGAGCGCCATCATGGTGTCTCCGGGGCAGGCCCCAAGGCCATCATCGGTGAAAGCTTCAAAGATGGCAGGCTCCTCCAACTCAAAACGGAAGAAGTCTCGCCCTCCCGGCTCTAAGTTGCCTGGGAAACCGCCCCCAGCGCTGATATCAAGGGCCTCAGGCTGGCATTCAGCATTACAACCATCATTGGGCTCTCTGCCCCCATCATCGCAGCTCTCACCTGGATCTAAGCGCCCATTGCCACACTCCAGTTGACAGAAGATATCACAGCCGTCCCCAGGCTCTAGGGCTCCATCATCACAGCTCTCTTCTCCTTCCAAGAAACCATCTCCACACTCACTGAAGTACTCCAGGTGCAGGGCGTAGAGGGGGATCGCCTCCGAAGCCCGCAGCTCCAGACTGTACTCCCCGGGTTGGAGATGTAGATCCAAGCCCTCACAAGCTTCTCCCACATTGAGAGGCTCCAACAAGCTCATCTCGATCTCAGCGGGACAGTGAGTTTGACCATCGTCCACCCAGAGGCGAACCCCAGTGGCCTCGCTGAGCAGCAGGCTAAAACGGTCCAGGCTTCCCAACTCAAAGCCCCCCGCATAGGCTCCTGCTGCCTGAATCTCTAGAGGCTCAACTCGGCAGCTGCCATCACAGCCATCTCCATTGAAGATGTTGCCGTCGTCACACTCCTCATCCTCGCTGAGCCAAGCATCTCCACAGCGTGGTGGCTCCAGCTGACATTCAGGATCACAGCCATCTCCAGGCTCTAGGTTTCCATCGTCGCAGAGTTCTCCTGAGTCAAGGTGAGCGTTACCACAGATCTCCTCGAGACATTCAGGGTCACAGCCATCTCCAGGCTCTAAGTTGCCATCATCACAGCCCTCCCCCAGATCAAGGCGGGCGTTGCCGCAGATCTCCTCATAGCATTCAGGATCACAGCCATCACCAGGCTCTAGGTTGCCATCATCACAGCCCTCTCCTTCAGCCAACTGACCATCTCCGCAGATGATGGAGGGGAGATCTGGCGCCATATCGAGGATGGGGAGAAGATCTTCAGGCAGACCCTCATCTGAAGCACCGTCTGGAGGCAAAAGAAGATCCCCCTGGAGTTCTATATCCTCTTGCTCTCCTACATCCCCAGGCGAGAGCAGATCCTCTCTGAGGTTTGAGTCTGAAGGAAGCGCTGCATCTTGAGACTCACCAAGATCTAAGATGGTGCCTCCCTGTCCACTTTCCCCCGCTTGTGCACCAGCGCCGCCTTCTCCTCCAGCCCCAGCTTGGGCGCCAGCATCTTGAGCTGCTGAGGTGCCGTCTAACTGTTCCCCAGTATCCTGGGGGTTTTCATCTACTGAATCACAGGCAAAAAGCCCCAAAAAGAGCAAAAGTAAACTTCTCTTCATCGACATCTCCAAAGTGTTTACAGCTTATGCTTGCCGTGGAATCCCTCTTCGGAGCAAGTTTCCTGCGCTGGAAATTGAGCACATCTTCAAAACCCAACCGTGATTTTTCCCTCTCAACTCACTAGACTGCCACGCATCTCTTTAAAGAATGGAGCTTGTCAAGATGATCAAGATGATCACTCTCTTTGCCTTGGGGACATTCAGCCTCGTGGCCTGCAACAGCGACTCGGACAGCGACAACCAGGACAGCGGGCCTGCCCCAGGAGACAGCGCTCTACCTTTGGAGGATGGTGCGATCTCCACAGAGGACAGCACACTCTCTGAGGACAGCGGGCCTGCTTTAGGAGACAGCACAGTGGAGGATGCTTTGCTCCCCGACGCAGCTCCACCTGAGGGGATCTGCAGCGAGCCCGACTATCCTCCCTGCGAGGACAATATGATTTTGGAGATGGCTCTCCAAGATCGAGCCGCCTTGGGGATGATCGAGAATGACTCCAGCGACGCTGAGCAGGGAGCTTGGCTTTCAGTAGTGGACGCTCGAGCTGGGGGGTTCAACGCCAACCCTCCCGACTCCTATACCTATGCGCGCTTTGGTGAAGATGGTCTAGAACGGGTCGCTATCTCTGATGAAGACTCTCTGGAGTCGATGGACTGGGATATCGCCTTTCGCCGCTTTGTGATTCGTTTGAACGGTGGAGACTCCGGCCCCTCCTGTGTGGCCGCCTGGACCGCCCCTGCAGGCAGCAAGTTTGAGGGCCTGAGCGCTGAGGACGCGGGCGCTTTTCAGATGGATGACTTTTACGGTGGGAGTTGCCAGTTTATCGATGACGGCTCCGGCTTGGAGACAACCCCCAACACCGCCTTGGCCTCCTACTATCACTACGACGGTTGTGTAAAGATGACCGAGCGGGTCTATATCCTTCGTTTGGCCGACGCTCGCCTCCTCAAATTGCAGATCTTGGCTTACTACTTCCCCATAGAGAACCAGCAGCAGTGCGAGGAGGGCGGTGGGATGGTGGGGGGGGGGGCTCAGTTTAGCGTCCATTGGGCCTTCCTCTGATGTATCGTCTACTGCTCCTCAACCTCGCCCTGCTCTTTGCCTGCGCTGAGCCACCCGATATCCCCGAGGTGGGGCAAACAAGGCGAGCGATTCGCCCCACAGAGACAAACTCTGGGGCGCTCTGGCGCTATGATCCTGAAGAGATCATTGAGCACTTCGATAGTCCTCGCTTTCGTGTCCATTATAGCTTAGTTGGGCGTAACGCGGTGCCTGTAGTAGATGAGGATCAAGATGAGATCCCTGACTATGTAAGCTCAGTAGCGGAGATCTACGAAGAGGTCCTGGATTTCTATCTGAGCTTAGGGTTCCGCGCTCCTCTAAAAGATGAAAACCTGGAGGGAAATGGGGGAGATGGACGCTATGATGTCTACCTCTTAGACTTCGCCCACCAGTCTGATGGAGCCTTTAGCGTAGAGGCTTGTATGCTGGACAAACCTGAGCAATGTATGGGCTATATGGTTCAGGAAAATGATTTTTCAGGGTACAACTATCCCAACTTAGAGATCGCAACCCGAATCCTTGCCAGCCATGAATTTTTTCATGCGATTCAGGCGGCTTATGACAACGACCAGGGCGTAGTCTACTCCGAGGGGGGAGCGGTTTGGGCCAGCGATATTTTTGATCCTGAGTTGGGGGATCTCTCCGGCTTCACCCGTGGCTATCTAGGCGAGCCTACACGGACCCTGGACGTACCTCCACCTGGGCCAGTGCCCTCCTTTGCCTACGGGGCCTCGATCTTTTTTCGCTTCTTAGAGGAGCGCTACGACCGAGACCTGCTCCGCCTGCTCATTGAATCCACCGAGGATGGAGCAGGGCGCTCTGGAGGAGAGGACAGCCCTGCTGATCCTTACTGGCTCGAGCAGCTTGAGCTGCTCTTGGTGGCTGAGTATGAGAGCAGCTTCGCTGAAGCCTTCAGCGACTTCTCCGTCTGGAACTTCTCTACCAAGGATCATGCAGATCCCGAGCGTTCCTACCTCCATGGCGCAGAGTATGCGGCGGTCAAGGCAGAGCGACAGAGCTTGCCCTACGAGGAGGATCGTCTACGCCTCTACCCTGCTGCGGCTCAATTCTACGCCTTTCAACCCACGGGACGAGAGTCTTTGAGCTTGGCTCTTAAGCCTGATGAGCGTGAGCCTGAAGAGAGCTTTGAGAATCTCAGAGCTTTTGTCGCTTTGGGAGAGCAGAGAGAACCTTGGTCTCAGATCCTCGAATTGGAACTGGATGGAAGCAGCGTCGTAGAGAGCCCGGAGTCCATCGGGCTGTTGCTCCTGGTCAACACCGCTCGCGCTGGAAACAGCAAACGTCCTGGGATCTGCTTTGGTAGCCCTGAGGAGGTGGTTGAGTGTCGAGGTCTAGAGGAGCCAGACGCAGCGATACTCCCTGACGCTACACTCAGCGAAGATGCCACACCCCCAGATGAGGAAGATGTGGAGATCTTCAATCCCAGCGAAGACGCAAGCTTAAAGAACGATGCTGAGATCTCAGAGCCTGAGGATGATGGAGGAGATGAGGGCTGTAGCCAAAGCCACCAAGGGGGCCTCCCCTGGATCTTCTTGCTGCCTCTCCTGCTGCTTAGATTTAGGGCCAGGGCCTCCTAATCTGAGCCGCTGGGCAACCTCAGGATCTTCTCCATCAAGGCCAAACGGCGTCGCTCTAGCTCTCCTAAGCTCTCCTTGATCAGCTTCAGACGGGGGAGTCGGCGCTCTAGGAGCTGAAGAACAGCTTCAGCACCCTGAGGCCAAGAAGCCTCCAAGCTTCCCTCTCGTCCCGACCAAACCAAAGAGAGCGGACCGCTCTCCTGAGCAAACCTGAGCAAAAGATCATGGAGCCCATCCAGCCAGCGTTGGTGAACCTCCCTCAGCTCCTCCTCCAGATCTCGCAGTTGAGCTGCGCCAGCCTTTGAACCCAAAGAGAAGGGGCGGGGAGGCAAGATGGGATTATAGAGCTGTGCAGCCAAGCGCCCTGGATCGATGAGCATAAGGAGCTGCCTTCGCTCAGAGACTCGCCCAGCGCTGCTCTCAGGCTGTTTTTTGGGTTTAAAGCTGAGCGGATCTGTGCTGATGATCAGCTCCTGAGCGCTCAACTCGATAAAGAAGCGTCGGGTCTGGATATGCCATGAAGAGCGGGAGATGGGGCGGCCCTGAGCCTCTGCTTTTAACCCCAGGCGCAGATCAACACCCAAGACACCCCCTCTCTGGCTCAGCGTCAGAGCTAAGCGCCCATCACAAAGATCCAGCAAGGGAGTTAGGGCGGGGGGAGGGCTGAGGAGCTGCTCCCAGAGGAGAGCCAGGGGCTCAAGTTTAAGCTGAGTCTCTAAACGCAGGAGAACGCGAGGTCCTTGGTTCTCAAGCGGGGCTTGTTGCTCTAACCCTCCTTGGAGTGGAGGAGCGCTCTCCAAGCGAAGTTGAACTTGGGCTTTCTTTAGATCTAAAGAAAGGCCCAGAGATCCCAGAGCTTTTAGGCTTGGGTTCCAGTGCTTAAGCGCTCGCTCTCGCCCCCGCCTTAGATACTCCTCCTTGCGATGTTGGCTGCCAAGGCGGCTGATGTTCTGAAAACTTTCCCGCTTGAGCATCTCTTTAAAGCGCTGGCTCCAGAGGGGATCAGCTCCATCTCGTTCTCTAAGATCCAAGAGTCCCCGCAGGAGTCGCAGCGGATCGATCAAGACCTCCAGATCGCCTTCAGGGACGCGCCTTCGCCAGCCTTCAAAGAGGCTCTCTTGGGGCTCAGTTTGAAGCTTTTGAACCCGCCTCTTGAGGAGCTTGGGCAGCTCATCCTCTAGATAGAAAGCGTAGCTTCCTTTGATGAGAAGCGAGGCACCCTCTCGATGGCCCAGGCCCTCCTCCCAGCGCCAACCCGCCCTCAGCTTCTCCGGTTCTTTAACAGCGGCAAAGCGGATCAGGGCGCGGCTGTCGATGCTCAACCAGAGGAGCCCAGCGGGCCGCTCCAGATCCAGAGCGGAGAGGGGTAGACCTGGACGCTCAAAGAGGGGGCCAAGGAGGGGGAGTCGCTTGAGGAGTAAGCTGGGTCGTCGGGGGATCAAAGCCAAGATCGGATCTGAGGGCAGGGCGCGGAGGATCTCTAAAGAAGCCCTTGGAGGAGAGGGGCTGGAGGCGGGGGGTGGTCCCTCGGAGGAGAGACTACAACCAAAGAGGAGAAGGAGAGTGAGGAGCAGCAGGAGAGAGCAGCTCCTAAAGTTTCGTTCAGGATCGCTGTTGATCTTGTCAGACAGATCCCGAGCATGTTGGGCGGCTCTCAAGGGGTTGGGCTTCCATAGATCGTTTGAAGAACTCCCCGCTCTCTCTGGATCCACTCGATCCAGGACTCCATCCCCTCGCCTGTGCTGGCTGAGAGCTGAATAAAGTCGATACGGGGATTGACCCGGCGAGCGTAGGTCAGACAACGCTCTACATCGAAGGGCAGATAGGGCAACAGATCGATCTTGTTGAGGATCATCAGGTCTGCCGCTGCGAACATATGAGGATACTTGATCGGCTTATCATCTCCCTCTGGAGTGGAGAGGATCACCACCTTATGAGCTTCTCCCAGATCAAAGAGCGCTGGGCAGACTAGGTTGCCTACGTTCTCAATAAAGAGCAGCGACTCAGGCTCAGGGCTCAGCTCCTCCAGGGCGTGAAGGATGGAGTGAGCGTCCAAGTGACAGCCCCGCCCAGTGTTGATCTGAAGCGCTGAAGCGCCTGTAGCGCGGATCCGATCCGCGTCATGACTGGTCTGTTGATCCCCCTCGATAACCGCTACAGGGCAGCGCTCCATCAGAGCGCGGATACTCTGCACCAGGAGGGTGGTCTTTCCCGCCCCAGGACTAGAGACCAGGTTAAGCCCCAGCACTCCAAGACGCCTTAAGATTCCTCGTACCGCCTCAGCATCTCGAGCGTTGGCGGCCAAGAGATCTCGCTCTAGGCTTAGGCGTCGCCTCTCGCCCCCCTCCCCCTCTGTGTGTGAATGTGAGTGTTGATGCCCTTCATCGCAGCCACAGGTCAGGCACATCTATTCCACCTCCAGTTCCTTGATTCTGAGTTGTTGTCCGCTGATCGCTTCCATACCCATCGCTCCACAGCGGGGGCAGGGTTCTAGAAAGGAGGAGACTGGACTCTCCTCCGAACAGGAGAAGCAGCGAGCGACGCCAGCCTGGATCTCCATCTGAAGCTCAGCACCCTCAACCAGAGTTCCACGACAAGCCACCTCAAAGGCCAGACGCATCGCCTCGGGCTCAACGCAGGAGAGACTCCCCAACTCCAGAAGGATCCCGCGAACTTGAGTGAAGCGCTGTGTTTGAGCCTCCGCCTCGATGATCTCCACGAGGTTCATCGCCAGAGAGAGTTCGTGCATGATCTGCTTTTAACCAAAATGAGCCTGGGTGCAAAGGGGCACAAGCCCAAAAAGGAGATGCTATCCATGGGGAGGGGTGGGGGCTGAGTTCAATACTCGGGGGGCTGGGTGACAGAGCAGCCCAGAGCTTTTAAGAGCGCCTCAGCTGCTTGAATCTCTTTGCCTTGCACAAAGAGAGCACCCTCAGCGGGGATCATCACTAAGGCTCCTGAGTTTAACCAAAGGACCCGCCCATTTCCATTGTTATAGCTGCTCTGACGCCAACAACTTAGCCCTTCGCGCTCCAATCGAGAACGCAGCTCTTGAGCGCGCTCATCTATAGACTTTGGCTTACTCAGCTCTCTCTGAGCAGTATCCCCCTGAAGAAAGAAGCTCAGCTCTTCCAAGATCTGTGCTCGAATAATCTTGTCGAGCTGAAGCAAAAACTCTTGGAGTTTCTCCTGGGCCTCTCTAGCTGATAGAGGTTGTATTAGGGCTCGAAGCATCTTTAGGCGGAGATCATCGGGGAGTTGTACTGGCATAGTTTGATCATATGAACACTTAGAACCGGTTCAGTGTGCAAAATTCTACCCTGGACAGCCTCCTCAAGTCTCAGCAGGCTGAGATCTATCCAAAAATTAAGAGAAATCAGATGCCACTCCTACTCCCACTCCTGCTCCTTTCTCTTAGCTTTTTAAGCCCGGCGATCGCCTGGGCTCAACTGAACAACAACCAAGATGATAAAGTGATCTTTATCACCTTGGATCCTAAAATGATCCAGGGTCAGCGAAATCAGCCTCAAGTGTTTAGACATGATGCCAAACGGCGGGCGAAATTTGAGCGCATCTTTAGGCTCAAGAAGGACTTCCTCTCTGATCTGCGCTCCACCGCCAAGGAGGCCGCACTGCGTTGATCCAAACGCTTGCCCTACTGCTCCTCCTTAACCCTGAATATCAGCTCCTGGGTCCTCTCAGCCCGGAAGGGGCCGAGCAGGCCCTCACTGATCTCAAGCGCTCCACAGTGCAAAGCACAGCGCTCTATGATGGCCCCAACTTTGGAGTCCGTTGGCATCCGGCGGGACCCGCTGGGGCTTTAGGAGGCTTGGCCCTGATGGAGATCTCTCAGGGCTCCGGGATCTTCCTTATCCGCTTAGAGAGGGAGGGTCCTGCTCAGCTCGAACTCTCTGCCCCTGGAGATCTTACAATCTCTCTGGATGATGAACCTCAAGGCTCTGAGCTTGAGCTGGGTCCGGGGAAACACCGCCTGCTTATCCAACTTCAAGGTGAAGGCTTCCTGAAGATCTCTCCCGGTCTCCCCCCTAAGTTCTCCATGAAACAGCAGCTCATTGAGCAGCGCGTGAAGCTTTTGAAGCACCCCCGTGAGAGCCTCCAGGCCCTCCAAGCTCTCCTGCCCTTTGCTCCTGAACGCGCAGATCTGCAAAGAGTATTGGGAGAGGCTCTGTTCCTCTTGGGAGAGGAGGAGGGGGCGATCAAACACTGGGAGAGAAGCTTAGCGCTGGCTCCCAATCTCCAACTCAGCCGCTGGCTTGAGCGCGTCAAACCGAGAGAGATCTCCTCTCCTCCCAGCCTTCAAGCGATCCTGGCTGAAGCCCCGCCCCTTGATCCTCAAGTGCCTATCCGTCGTCTGCTGGAGTGGACCGACTGGAGTTGGCAGGGAGCGCAGGTGGAGAGGGAGCGCCTCGTCATCTACCGCCTTGAGGATCCAGCGGCGCTCTCAAAGCTGCCTGAGGGAAAACAGCTTCAGCCCGATGGGCGGCCCGTCGAAGGAAGAGCGCTTCAGGCGGGAGATCTGATCCGCTTCAGCGAGCGCGCTCAGCAACCCAGCGCCCATCTCAAGGGCTCCGAGTCTTCTGCAGGTCTCGGCCCTGTTCATCGCTGGCAGCTCAGGCTGCTTTTACCTAAGGGGCTGCGCCTCTATCACTCCGCTCGGGGGCTCCAGGGGCCTGAACAGCGTGGGCTCTCTGCTCAGCGCCTCTGGATTTGGAGAGGAGAGGGCTCACTTCGCTTTGCTCGAGCGCCGTTTACAGAGGAGCAAACATCAAGCCTCAAGATCTCCCACGCTCCTTTTAAAAGCCCTCCCGTTTGGCGCCTTGAGTTAGAGGCGCTGCTTCAGAGGGAAGATCGCCTCAGCGCTTCAGCGCGGAGGCGCCTGCTCAAGTTGCTGAGCTGTGAAGCGGGGCAGGCAGAGCGAGCCTTAGCCTTAGAGATGGGGCCTCAAGGGGCTCTGACTGCCTGGATGTTGGCGTTTCCTGATGCTGAGGCGCGGCTGCGGGCGCAGAGCCTTCAAGCTGGACCTGAGGGAGCCCTGCTCCTCAAACTCCTCAATGACCCCCCCCAGATTGAAGGCCCCGTTCAGCAACCTTGGGCGCGTTGGTTGAGCAGACGAGGTGGTGAGGGAGTCCAACAGGCTGCAGAGCGTTGGGTTGAAGAGTGCTCTCAAGCTCCTGAAGCTTATCTAGCCCTGGCTGAAGCTCTGCTTGAACATGAGGAGTTAGGGCTGGGGCGACGCGCGCTCTACCAAGCACTACACCTTAGACCCCAGCATCCCAGAGCCTTGATCATGCTCTTCGACTCCTTTCAAGAGCCCAACCTAGATGAAGAGAGCGCGCTCAAAGCCCTAGATAGAGCCCAAGGAGTACAACTCAGCGCTTTGGCCCTAAAGCGTTTGGATCTCCTGCTGCGCTTGGATCTGCCCTTAGAAGCAGCTCACCTACTCAGAAGCATGGAAGATCTCCCAGAGCTTGAGTTACGTCGACGCCAACTTCAGCAGAGGCTCCAGAGCTTCTGAGATCCTAGAGTTCACTTTGCTCTCTGAGATACCCTCCACCTCCAGACTGGAAAGGGATATCGAGATGGAGAAGGGCTGCGAGGAGTGTCGCTATTTTCGGGTCGTCTCGAAGAGAGAGCAGGAGGCTGATGTTGGGCAGTGCCGGCTGGAGAAGCGGATGGGGGTCTTTCGTGGAAACATGAAAGCCTGCCGCGCCTTCTCACGTCATGGTGAGGCTCATCCGAGCCGCTCTTTCAGCAGCTCGGGAGGTCGCAGCAGCGCAGGCACAGCATATGTAGATCCTCGCCCCGATCCTCTCGCCCCTGAGCTCCTCAGCCAGCTCTTCCAAAGCCTAGAGCCTGAAGAGCTCAAGGAACTTCTCTTAGAGAGCCATCAAGCTCTACTCAGCTTTGAGCAGGGAGGGCTTGGACGAGATTGGAGTGGAGGCAGCTTACATCTCTCTCCTGCTGATCCTGAGCTGAAGAGGAAGGTGCTCCCTCTCGATCAGTTTTTCCAAAAATTGCTCTCTATCCGTGACAACCTGCGCGTCTTGGAGCAGAAGCTCAATACCCTGGATCGCCTGAGCCACGGAGAACGCCTCGATCTCCAAGCGCTGCTCAACCAAAGCCAACGGACGCTGTTGCATTTTGCCCGTGGCTGGCTGCCTGAGCCTCAGGGGGAGGGGGAGAGAGGCCGAGTTCAACGTCTCCTTCAGAGGCTTCTGAGAGAAGCAGAGGGCCGTACACTCTCGCTCAAGCCTCCCTCTTTGGGGGGTCGCTGGCTGGGAGGACATGTCGATTATATCCAAGGAGAGGAGCGCTTAGAGGAGCCGATCGAGGCCTTCTTTTTTCGTCTGATCCAGCTGAGGGATCGGCTCCATCACTTGGACGCTCAGCTCTCTTTACGGCTCAAAGCTGGAGAGAAAGAGCTGGAGCAGATGAGAGGGTATATCCGACGCAGTTATGGCAGCTTAACCACGTTCAATATTCTCTTCAGGGAACGCTCAGATCATTTTAAGAGCCGGGGTTAATCCAAAAGAAGGCTGCTCTTGTGGCGAAGCTCGACTCCCTCAATTTAGAGGTACAAGACCGCTCCCATCGTGACCACAGAATCGAGTCTCCTTGGAGTATTTGACTCCACACTTGGGGCAGATCATCTGCTTCAGTTTTGAAGCTTTTCCAGATGAAGGAGACTCCAAGGGTCCATTGGAGAGGCTCTCTAAAGGGCTTCCATCATGGGGACAAAAGTGGGTCTCCTCATCAAAGAGGCGCTCACAGTCAGGGCATTGCCGTCGCAAGACTCTGAGGTGCTGGGTCGGATGTATCGCTCGATAAGCCGCCACCTGAGCCCTTCGACGTGCCTGTCGAGCGCTCTCCTTTGAGGCCCTACGCTCTCTCTGAGCCCAGATCGCCTTTAAACCAAACCAGATCCCCAATATGAGGAGAAGGGCTGCGAAAATCGAGGCGATGAGGCGCCAAGGGAACTCGCCCTTTTGCTCCTCCTGTGGCCGCCCTTCCAGCCCTGCGCCCTGGTGGGGTGGGAGAACCTCATCTTCTACTTCAGGTTGAGGATCTATCGCTGCCCACTCTGGATCAGCCTGGATCTGTGCTCCAGGTTTGGCACGATGGCGCCGACCTTGGCCTGAGTCTGGCTTTTGGGGAGCCAGAGGGAGCGGTTTTAGGCGCTCCAATTTCCAGCGACCCTGCATCTTCAGTCGGCACTGAGATCCTTTTAAGCTCCAATGATACTCCAAGCGCTGATGGATATGGATCCGATTGAGATCGATATGCTCCGAGCGAATCACTCCCTTGACCTGCTTAGCGCTGCCCTCCTGAGAGCGACAGCTGATCTGCTGAGATCCAAGCTGTTCTTGGAGCTGAGGGAGCCCCGTAAGCTGCTTACAGACACCCGACTCAAAGAGAGCTGGGCGACCGTGCAGGTGGCCTTGAGCGTCGAGCTGATAGATCCGTCCTGAAGGAGCGCGCTCCTTGGAGGGTCGAGATCCACAATCTGGACCCCAGCTTTGAATCTGAGGAGTGAGCTGTCCCTGTTTTAGCAGAAAGTCACCTGGAGGGAGAGCCTGCGCCTGAGAGAAAAGAAGCGTAAGGCACAACGGCTGGATCACCTTGAACATAAGAGGAGCCGATCTCTACTGAGAGCCTGTTAGGGAACAAGCTCTGATCCTCATTTGGCTTCACCTGAGCCCGACATACTCCAGACCAGCCTCTTTGAGGATCTGAAAGGCCGCACGGGCGGCTTTGATCAGAGCGGCGTTCTTCTGAGACTTTCGCTGAGCCCGAGCCTCGCTGAGGAGCGCAGCCTCATAGTTGAGGGCCGCGATGATCTGCTCCGCTTCCTCAGGCTCAAGTTCCTTGATTTCCACCTCTTCGTCCAGCTCTACACCCTCTACCTCTAACAGCGCTCCCCAATCGCCAAGGCTGAGCAGCTCCTCAGCCTCCTGAGGGTCCAATACCCTGACCTCTACTTCCGCGTCAGACTCCACCAGGGCGATCTCTAGAGCCGCTTCTTGGTTGGCCTCAGCGACGATCGTCTCCGCCTCCAGCAACTCCAGCTCTCTGACCTCAACCTGCTCTGCCTCTACCAGCAGCTCCGCTTCAAGCTCCGCCTGAATCTCAGCGATGATGCGCTGAGCCTCCTCCGGTCCCAGCTCCCGCAGCTCCACCTCTTCTGGGCTGCGATCTCCCAGCTCTTTAACCTCAACCCCCTCCATCTCAGCCAGGATCTCCGCTTCGATCTCTGCCTGGATCTCAGCGATGATCTGTTGGGCCTCTTCTGGCTCCAGTTCACAGACTTGGATCTCTCCCTCTTGAAGCCCTAAAGAGACCTCGACCTCCTGGGCGGCGATGATCTGCTCCGCCTCTTGAGATTCAAGCTCGCGAACCACGATCGCCTTAAGCGCTGCGTTGTGTCGATCCTTGATCTTCCCATTCTCTAAGCTGATCTGCTGGATCTGAGAGGCTGGGGTCGCGCTGGCTTCGCTGGGAGAGAGCAGCGCCGCGCTGGCGCCTACAGCCAAGGCTGCGATCAGGAAGCGCCTGAGCCCTCCCTGTCCAGAGCGCTTGGGGGCCTGAGTTGTCAGAGAGTGGTTGAGCCTTGACATGTTGGAGATCTCCTCTGTGTTAAAATTCCTGTGACAGGTTTACACAAATTTTGAGGTTGAGAACAGAGAGATCCACGCCGCAGGCTGGCTTCAGTTGCTCATGGTTGCCAAGAAGATCCCAGCGGCGACAGCGGAACCGATGACCCCCGCGACGTTGGGAGCCATAGCATGCATGATCAGGAAGTTGCTGGGATCTTCTTGGGCACCCACCATTTGGCAAACTCGCGCTGAGTCAGGCACAGCAGAGACCCCTGCAGCCCCGATGATGGGGTTGATCTTCTCCTTGGAGAAGAGATTCATCAGCTTAGCGAAGAGGATCCCTGAGGCGGTGGCGATACAGAAAGAGAGAGCCCCCAAACCAAAGATCTTCAACGACTCTGGACGCAGGAAAGTGGTGGCGTAGGTGGAGGTCCCCACCGTAAGCCCCAAGAGGATGGTGACGATATCGATAAAAGCATTTCGCGCTGTATTGGCGAGACGCTCAGTCACCCCAGACTCCTTAAGCAGGTTCCCAAAAAAGAGCATCCCCAAGAGTGGAATAGCCCCAGGAGCTACCATCGCAGTGAGCAGAAAGCCGATGATGGGGAAGAGGATGCGGACACGTCGGCTCACCTGCCTTGAGGGTCTCATGCGAATTAGGCGCTCCTCCCGGCTGGTGAGCAGCTTGATGATGGGGGGCTGGATCACAGGGACCAGGGCCATATAGGAGTATGCAGCGACGGCGATAGCACCCAGGTAGCTGGGCGCCAGCTTGGAGGAGAGGAAGATCGCCGTGGGGCCATCAGCGCCCCCAATGATCCCAATGGCCGCCGCCTCATTGGCTTCAAAGCCTAGGAGGATCGCCCCCAAGAAGGTCAGGAAGATCCCCGCCTGAGCTGCCGCGCCCAATAGGATCAGCTTGGGCGCAGAGAGCAGGGAGGAGAAGTCGGTCATCGCCCCGATGCCCAGGAAGATCAGCGGTGGATAGTAGCCCTGTTGGACCCCCTGATAGAGGTGCCAGAGCACACTGTTCTCTTCATCAAAGCGCAGCTGCATCCCGTCGGCGAAGGGGATGTTTCCCAGCAAGATACCAAAGCCGATGGGGACCAGGAGGAGAGGTTCATAGTCCTTGGTGATCGCCAACCACAGAAAGAGGAGGCCGACCAAGATCATGAGGAGGTGACCCCAGGTCGCATGACCTATCGCCCCCACCTCTAAAAATCGCTGGAGGAGTTCCATGGCTCAGGCCAGCTCTACCAAGACTTGGCCTTCACGCACAGAGTCTCCAACGCTGACCAAGATCGCCTTAACCTTCCCCGCGCTGGGGCTGCCGATCTTGGTCTTCATCTTCATCGCCTCTAAGATCAGGACAAGCTGTCCCGCCTCTAAGGAGTCCCCCACGGCACATTGTAGCTCCATAATGGTGCCCGCGATGGGGCTTTGGATCTGCGCATCCCCAGCGCTGGGGACTGCCTGAGCGAGAGGAGGAGAGGGCTTCTTGAGTGAGCCTCTCTTGGCTACGGAGACGCCCTGATGAGGAATAAACTGCTGGGGGGGTAGGGTGGGGCGCTCAATGATTCCAGGAGCGCTCTCACCTGCGTCAAGGACCTCTACGTCCACCTCATAGGCGACACCATGTACGGTGATCTTAAGCTTCATCTTCCTGGCCTCCTATTTGCGATCTCTCTTTCGATATAGAGCGTGGGAGCCCTGGACCTGAAGCCGACCCTGGACAGACCAGTTGCTGGCATCACCCATATTGTGGCCCAAGTGGCGGATCCGGCGAATCCGACCTCTCCCCTGCAGGACGGTAGCGACAGCAGCGCTGATCAGCACCAGAGTGGTGTTGTCGATGGTGGGCTGCTTCTCTAAAGCGTGCTCGCTCTCCTGAGCTTCTCGAGAGATCCAGCCTGCATCTAAGCGCCCCAACAGATGAACCAAAATGGCGATGGTTATCAGGACAAAGAAGACAACCAAGATGCCAGTGGCAGAGAGGATCAAAGCCTGAATCATAGGGTCTCCTTTACGCTGAAGCTCTTAGAGGGGGATCAAACCATGCTTCTTCTCGGGCCGCTGAGTACGCTTGGCCTGGAGAATATCCAGGGCAGCAGCCAGATAGGCGCGAGTCTCAGAGGGATCGATGATGTCATCCAAGAGGCCCCGCTCAGCGGCTCGATAGGGGTTGGCAAAGGCCTCATTGTACTCCTCTAAGCGAGCCTGGCACTCCGCCTCAGGATCCTCAGCCTGAGCGATCTCTCGACGATAGAGGAGGTTGACCGCTCCCTCACCACCCATCACCGCAATCTCACCGGTGGGCCAAGCCACCACACGATCAGCCCCCATGCTCTTGGAGCACATCGCGAGATAAGCTCCTCCATAGGCTTTGCGGATGACAACGGTGAGCTTGGGGACCGTCGCAGCACCATAGGCAAAGAGCATCTTGGCACCATGACGGATGATGCCCCCATACTCCTGACGAATCCCTGGCATAAACCCCGGTACATCCACCAGAGTGATCAGAGGCAAGTTGAAGGCGTTGCAGAAGCGGATAAAGCGTGAAGATTTATCCGAGGAGTCGATATCTAATACCCCTGCTCGATGCATGGGTTGATTGGCGACGAGGCCCACCGTCTTACCCATAAGGCGTGCGAAGCCAACGATGATGTTGGGCGCAAACTCAGCTTGCACCTCTAAGAAGTCCCCCTGATCGACGATATGCTTGATCACCTCGTGCATATCATAGGCTTCCTTGGGATCCTCGGGGATGATCCTGTTCAACGCTGGTTGGGGAGCGATGCTCTCCTCTCGCAGCTCGGGATAGAAGGGAGCCTCAGCGGTGTTGTTGCTGGGTAGGAAGGAGAGCAGACGGCGCGCTAAGCTCATCGCCTCAGCGCCGCTCTCGGCGATGAAATGGATCACCCCCGAATACTGAGCGTGACTCCGCACACCTCCCAACTCCTCTGCAGTGATCTGCTCCCCCGTAACTTGACGGATGACGCTGGGGCCGGTGATGAACATCTGCCCCTCGTCGCGGACCTGGATGATAAAGTCCGTCAGCGCGGGGGAGTAAGCTGCGCCTCCTGCACAGGGACCACTGATGATGCTGATTTGGGGAACAACTCCAGAGAGCAGGATGTTGCGATAGAAGATTTTGCCATAGCCCGAGAGGGAATCTACCCCCTCCTGAATACGAGCACCCCCGCTGTCATTGATAAAGATAAAAGGATCCCCTGTCTTGAGCGCCCGATCCATCACCTCACTGATCTTCTGAGCGGTGGCCTCACCCACAGAGCCTCCCGCCACCGTAAAATCCTGGCTGGCGGCGTAGATTGGACGACCATCAACGATGCCTACTCCGGTGACTACGCCCTCTCCTGGAAACTCCTTATTTATCATGCCAAAGCGGGCCGTACGATGTCTCAGGAAGAGCTGAGACTCCTGAAAAGTGCCGGGCTCAAAGAGCAGGCTCAAGCGCTCTCGGGCTGAAAGCTTGCCCTTGGCGTGTTGCTTCTTGATGCGTTCCTCTCCACCCCCTAGGCGGAGCTGCCCTTTCCTCTCCTGTAGAGCCTCTATCTTCTTCCTCATCCTGCTGCTCCTCAATCTCGGCTCAGGCGCTTATATCTTTGGGATTTTCAGAAGAGAAGAGGAATGCGGAAAAAAATATCGATTGCAGTTTCGCGCTATCGATTTCTCATCATCTCCCCTAAAACGCACAGGGATCTGGATCTTCGAGAGTTGCCATATAGACCGCTCCAGTCGCGACAATCTCTTCCTCATTTTGAACCCCTCCAGCCCAGATAAGGCCTCCATCAGGGAGCTGGGCTCCCATATGGCCGATACGGGGGCTGGAGAGTCGTTCTTTCATGATCTCCAAGCTACCGTCCAGGTTAAAGCGGAGCAGCTGAAGGCTCCCATCCAGAGACAGATGTTCACGCTGTTGAGCCCAACCTCCTGAGATGATCAGCTGATCGCCAAGAGGATCGCTGCGGTGAAAGGCGCGCTGAACCGAAACGCGCTCAGCCTCTCCCATCTTAAGAGGAGAGGTCCGTAGGATCTGCATCCTCTCTCTACCCCCAGCTCTCTGCCACTCCTCAACATGAACCAGGAAAGCGCCATCACAGAGAGCCCTGGGGCTGGAAGTCAGCCCAGAGAGAGGCTCTCCCTGTTTGCTGCTCTTCAATACAGAGAGCCCCCCGGTGATGAGGATATGCTCTCCATCTATAGAAGCGGCGCTGTGGTGGGCGCTGGAGCGCCAACCCTTACAGCCCTGGTTGAGGTTACAGCTCTGCTCGCCAGAGGGCTCATTGATGGGGAGCCAGCGCAGCTCAGGACGCCCAGTCTCTGAGTGGGGCGCAACCCACCACGCGGAGTAACGCCCACAGTTTTCTAGATCGGCGCCAAAGATAAGGAAGCGCTCTTCGCCAAGCGCGGTCACGCTGGGGCCGATGAGAGGAATCTTCTGTTCCGAAACCTCAAGGTCCAACTCAAAAATCTGCTGTTCGATGATTATACTGACCTTGCTGCTGGGAACCCACCTCTCTTCTTCATAGATCCAACCCCCAGCAACAAGGATCATTCCTCCTTTATCCACAGCGGCGCCAGGCATAAAGCGAGGGAGAGGCTCCTGCGGAAAGCGTAGAGGAGCGATTCCTCCAGTTTCGGGATCAAAGAGGGAGATGACTGGCTTGGCGGGATCCCCCCAAGGGCGCAAACTGCCACCGAAGGGATTGTTCAAGCTCTGCTTGGAGATAGAAGCGTCTGCGCTGCCTCCAAAGATAAGCACAGTCTCAGAACGATCCTCTCGCCTCCAAGGAAAAGCTCGAGCGCCAATACGTTCAGCTAAGAGTGGGCGGGGGCTCTGGCGCTGCTCCCTGTGAACTCCTGGGAGGAAGAGCGCATCATGGGGATCAAAGATAGACCAGCCTGGCTCCATAGCGCCTCTCAGGAAGAGCTGTGCATCTCGATCTGGAAAGGGCTTTATCAGGTCCGCTCCGCCCAGGAAGAGGACGCGACCGTCAGAGAGAGAGCTGACCGCTGCAAAGGCTCTGGGCATCTCCATTTGAGCATAGCTCTGGTGGGTCGAAGAGAGCTGAGAACCGGTACAGGCCAACTCTCCCAAAGGGAGGAAACGGAACTTAAGGAGCTGCTTACGCTCCGCCTCGATCTCCAAAAGAGCCCCATAAGCGACCCAACGAGCCTGATCCTTCACACAAGCGAAGAGACGGAAGCGTGTTGAGCCGGTCTCCAGACCTTCAATGATTGGGCTCTCCTCAGGCGGGAAGCTCTCCTGAAAGCTCCAAGCTCCCTCAGGGCTCATTCTCTCTAAGATCAGTCGATCTACCTCGGAAGGCAGAGTTTGGGGGGCTTCACAGCCCTCCGATTTTAAGGGGACCACTTGGAGAGGCTCGAACTCTTGATAAGGAGGATGACAACTCAGGAGCAGAAGCGAGAGTAAGAGAGAGCGCATACGCTCTAGATAGCATCTATCTGAAAAAGAGTGGAAACAAAGGGGACAAGAGCACAGGAATATTCAAGGAAATAGCTTCCCTCTCGGAGGAGCCTCAGATAGATAGAGCGATTCTTTTGAGACGAGGTTACCTTGACAGATCCTATTCGGCTCTCCTCTAAAGCTCTTCGATGGCGCTGTAAACCTGAAATCTTTAAAACCTTCCGTGAGAATGGTGGCCAGAGCCCCGCCCTCATCGGTCAACCTCGGGCGATTGAAGCTCTCAGGCTGGGTTTGGCCATGGACGCTCCCGGTTACAACATCTTCGTCTGCGGCCCTGGGGGAACAGGCAAGATGTCAACCGTCCGTGCGCTCCTTAAAGAGGAGCTTCGACAGCGGGGTCCCCTCCAAGATTGCCTCTATGTACAAAATTTCCGAGACGCTGATCGTCCCAAGCTGTTGATGATGCCTGCTGGAGAGGGAGGTCGCTTTCGCAAAGCGATGAAGAGCCTCTCTAAGAGCCTCCTAGAGCGGGTCCGAGCGCTGCTGGAGGCTGAACCTGTTGATCAGCAACGACGCGAGCAGATCCTGGTGGTAGAGGCTCTAGAGAAGAGCCTGTTAGAGGAGTTCTCAAGGCGCTGTCAGGAGCAACGCTTTACCCTGGCTCAGGTGCAGGTCGGGGAGTCGCAGCATATCGATATCATGCCCTACTTCCGGCGTAAGCCCATCGATATCGATGAACTGAACGCCCTGGCTCAGAGTGGTCAGGCTCGGGTCCCTCGTCTGGCAGAGACCAATCGCAAACACAGCCTCCTCAAGGAGGAGCTGAGGCTCCTCCTCGCGCAGCTCAGACAAGCAGCTCTTAAGGTCAAAGAGGGGATCCTAGAGATCGAAAAAGAAGCGGTACGAGAGGGACTCAAAGAGCTCGCTGAGACCTTGATGGCTGAGTTCCCCTACTCCAGCCTTGAAGCTTGGTCCAAGGAGATGATTCGCTGGATCGCGGAGCGGGTGGAGGAGTTCAAGGAGGAGGAGAATGACAACCTCTCTCCAGGGCTCACTTGGGGCCTATCGGTCAACCTCTTAGTGAATAACAGGGGGCGAAATGAGCCTCCCATCATCTTTGAGAACGCTCCCACCTTTACCAATCTCTTTGGCAGCATCGAGCGCCCCACAGATGAAAATCGCAACCAGATCGACTTCAATGATATCAAAGGTGGCAGCCTGCTCCGAGCCAATGGGGGCTATCTGGTCATCAACGCCAACGACGCTGTTTCGGAGAATGGGGTTTGGCGCAACCTCAGCCGCGTTCTCAAGACCAGAGAGCTGGAAATTCTCTCTCCAGAACAGTTCTTCAATCCAGGAGCGGGAAGCATCCTCAAGCCTGATCCCATCGCTGTAGATCTCAAAGTGATCGTTGTAGGCGATGATGAACTCTATCGATTCCTGGACTCCAGCTCTGAGGAGTTTCGGCGGATTTTCAAGATCAAGGCAGATTTCGACGATCTGATGCCGATGGATGAGCGTGGCCTGAAGATCTACGCTCACCACGCCTGGAGAGTCGCCGAGGAGGAGAAGCTCCCTCCTGTAGAGGACTCTGCGCTGGCCGCTCTAGCGGAGCATGGGGTTCGCTTGGCCGAACGTCAAGATCGTCTCTCTACCCGTTTCAGTGAGTTGACCGATCTGCTGCGTGAGGCGGGGCACTATGCTCGTATGGAGTCCGCCGAGGGGCTTCAAGCTGCCCATATACAGCAGGCGCTCAAGGCTCAGAATCGAAGGCATTGCCTCACCGCAGATCACTTCTTTGATCTGCTCCGCAGCGGAGTTGTTGATCTGGCCACAGAGGGCTCCGTTTTGGGAGTCGCCAACGCGCTCACCGTAGTCTCTGTGGGAGACTTCAGCTTTGGTCAACCCTGCCGTATCAGCGCCAGCTATGCCCCCGGTCGTTTGGGGATCATCAGCGTGGAGCGAGAGGTAAGCCTCTCAGGGCGCATTCACGATAAGGGCACCCTCCTGCTCTCCGCCTATCTCCGCGCCCACTACCTCCCTGAGCGAATATTGGCCCTAAGCGCCACCATCGCCTTTGAACAGCTTCATGCTGAGGTAGATGGGGACTCTGCCTCAGTAGCGGAGACTGTAGCCCTGCTCTCTGCTCTGGCAGATATCCCTGTCAAGCAAGGGATCGCTATGACCGGCGCGGTCGATCAGCGAGGACGAGTTCAAGCTGTCGGAGGGCTCAATGAGAAGATCGAGGGCTTCTTCCGAGTCTGTAACCACCGGGGTCTGACGGGAGAGCAGGGGATAATCCTACCCTTCAACAATTGCAATGACTTGGTCCTCTCAACAGAAGTCATCGAGGCTGTAGAGCAGGGCAACTTTCATATCTGGGCGGTATCTCACCTGGATGAGGTGCTCAGCTTGGTCTCTGGAGTTGAGGCGGGGGTTCGAGAGCAAGAGGAGGATGCACAGTTCCCCGAGGGCAGCTTCAACGCCCGCGTAGAGGAGCGCCTCAAAGTCCTATCGAAGAAAGCGGAGAAGTATTTTCGCTGATCTCTCAGGCGCTTCTCTTCTCTAAGCTCAGGTGTGGGCGCTCTCCCTTAAGCACCCCCTCATGGATAAGACACTCGCGCACCCCGTCCAGATCAGGCAGCTCATACATGATATCCAACATCATCTCTTCAAGGATAGAGCGCAGCCCTCTCGCTCCACTCTTACGGATGATCGCTTCATCTACGATGGCCCACATCGCCTCATCGCTGAACTCTAGAGCGACTCCTCCAAGCTCAAAGAGACGTTTGTACTGTTTAACCACAGAGTTCTTGGGCTTCCAGAGGATCTGATAGAGCGCATCTCGGGAGAGGTCCTCAAAGGGAACCGCAATGGGAACCCGCCCCATAAACTCTGGAATCAGGCCATATTTGATGAAATCCTCAGGGGAAAGCTTGTGGATCAACTCATTATAATCGATATGTTTGGACTTATTCTGCTTGCCAGAGCCAAAGCCGATCACGCTGGGGTTCTGTCGCCTCTGGATGATCTTGTCGATTCCAACAAAAGCACCACAGAGGATAAAGAGGATATGGGTCGTGTCGATCTGGATCAGCTCCTTCTGAGGTCGAGTGCGAGCCCCATCGGGGTAGATCGTTACCAGATCGCTCTCGATCATCTTAAGGAGGGCTTGCTGGACTCCCTCTCCGCCTACATCCCGAGTAGAGGAGCCGCTCTCGCCTCGCCGCGCGATCTTGTCGATCTCGTCGATTACAACAATGCCTCGAGAGGCACGCTCCACATCTCGATCAGCCGCTATCCAGAGGGATTTGATGATGCTCTCTACATCTTCACCCACATAACCAGCCTCAGTGAGACAGGTAGCATCGGTGATCACAAAGGGCACATCGAGAAGCTTAGCCAGGGCTTGGGAAATGGCAGTCTTCCCTGTCCCTGTAGGTCCGACCATAAGCATATTCCCCTTAAAGAGTTGGATCTCTTCATCTAAGGGACAGTTGATTCGCTTATAGTGATTGTAGACAGCTACAGCGACCGATTTCTTAGCCGCATCCTGCTCAATAATATGTTCGTCCAGGAAAGCTTTTATCTCCTTGGGTTTGAGATCTTTGCGTTCAGGCCCTTCTGAGACCTGCCCTCCTCCATCCTGAGAGAGGATCTCATTACAGAGGGTGACGCACTCATCACAGATATGCACCTGGGGTCCGGTGATCAGCTTACGGACCTCCACCGCCTCCTTGCCACAGAAAGAACATCTCAGATGAAAGCTGCGATTTGTCATCCCAAATCCCAAGTTTGTGCGCTCTGCATCAGCTTTTGAGCCCTGCCAGTGACGCTGGTTTCAGAAATATGAAGAATCTTCTCTTCAGAGGTTTCGCTCCAGAGGAGGGGTGGCGTTAGAAATCATCATTATCTACCAAAGAGAGCTCCTTCAAGAGTTCCCGGAGGCTGCTCCCTTTGGAGGAGGGTCTCTGCTCCAAGTTAACCTCTGCTCGAAAGAGCATACTGCCCAGAGCATCACAGCGGGGACAGATAAAGAAAGGCTCTGGATCTCGATAACCACAGTGGCTGCAGCTGGGGAGAGATTCTAAAGAGTCCTCTTCAGGGAGCAGCTCCAGCAGCTCGGTCAGCTCAGCGCAACATGCCTCTGTTTGCCCTTCGGCCAGGAGCCACTCTAAATATTGTCGCCGCATAGACCAAGCGAGAGGCTCCTCATCCAGCTGATCTCTGAGGAGGGCCAGAGCCTCCTCTTTGGCGCCCTCCTCCAGTCGCCTTTGAGCTTCTTGGAGGAGTAGAGAGGGTTCTCCTCTAGAGTATCTGGACTCCAAACCGGAGAGCCGCACATCCAGACGCTCAGAGAGCCGCGCCCGCTCAGATCCTTTGGGGTGGAGCTGCCGCCCGACTAGGCTGGGCAAGAGCCCCTCTGGATCCAGGCTCAGGGCCCGCTTGATGGCTCTCTGAGCGGAGCGCTCTGCGCCCTCTCTCCAGAGGCTCGCGGCCACCCCTGCGTTGAGGGCTGCCTCCAGCGCAGGGGTTCGCGAACTCCGTGAGCAGCGCCGATGGTAACGCTCCAGGGCCTCACTCCAGCGATCCGCGCGACAGAGCGCGGCCAGCTCCAGATCTAAAGGAACCCCTACGCCCAGATGTTCTACCGCCTGGGCTGGCTCCCCTACATCCAAGGTTGTGCGTACCAGGAGGGCTCTGATCCAGGGGAGCTCTTCAAGTTGGAGCATACGCTCAGTGATCTGAAGCGCTCGCGTTCCCTCTCCAGCAGCTCTAAGGACTGCGATCAAAGCGATAAAAGCATCGGCCCGGTGGGGACCCTTCTCGGTGAGCTGCTGTACGAGGAGCTGCTCAGCTTCCTTAAAGTCTCCCTCCAGGGCGTGAGCCAACGCCTGCCCCAGCCCACTGGGCTGCGCCTTCTTAGAGGCTGGAGCGCGCAGGAAGAGCCAGAGGAAGAGAGGGCTGAGGAGGCCAAGCGCCGCCAGGATGATATAGAGCGCCGTCATAGATTCGCTCGGGAGCTGTAGTCGCGGATCCTTGGGCTTATCCTCCCAAGATTCAAGCCTTCAAGGAGAGAAAAAGGGCTTTAGGCCCCGCCAAGTCTCATAGAGGTGCTCAGGCATTACGTTGACACCAGCCAGAGCAGGCATGAAGTTGGTGTCTCCTCGCCACCGAGGCAGGATATGAAAGTGAAGATGTTCAGCGATCCCCGCTCCTGCTGCAGTGCCCAGATTCATCCCCAGGTTAAGACCATCGCAGCCGTAAGCCTTTTTGAGCTGAGCGACGACCCACTGAAGCTTGAAAATCAGGGCAGCAGCGACCTCAGCAGGCAGGGCCTCTAGACTCGCCTCATGACGGTTGGGGATCAGCATCAGGTGCCCGTTATTGTAGGGATAGCGATTGAGGACTAAGAAGAGCTCCTCATTTTGAAAGAGGAGCAGATCTCGTTCCCAATCCTGAGAGTTAGCCAAGCGGCAAAACACACAGCCTGAGGGCTCCTCCCCTTTCTCGGATCTGATGTAGGGCATCCGCCAAGGGGCCCAGAGCCGCTCCATAGCTCTTCTCCAGGATCTATACGCCTAAAAATAGAGACGCCCGGAGATCGAGATCACCGGGCGATGCTCTGAGTCGGGAAGAGGATTACTCCTCTCCCTCCTCCTCTTCATCATAGCTCACACCACCAAATTTATGACCCCAGACATCTCCAAGAGAGGCGGTGCTCTTCCCTTGGCGCTCCAGGTAGGAGCGGATATCAGGATCTTCGCTGGAGTCCACATGCTTCAGGGAGAGGCCGATCTTTCGATCTTCACGATCCACGGAGATGATCTCCGCGACAACCTCTTGATCCTCGACGACCACATCTGCGGGGCTTGAGACCCGCTCAGTGGACATCTCACTCACATGGATGAGGCCCTCAACTCCAGGCTCAAGCTCCATAAAGGCGCCAAAGTCATGGAGCTTAGTGATGCGCCCCTTCACCACCCGACCGATGGTGTACTTGTTGGGGATCTCCTCTTCCCAGGCGTCTGGAGTGAGCTGCTTGATGCCCAAGCTGAAGCGCTCATTCTCAACATCGATGTTGAGCACGACCGCCTCCACCTCATCACCCTTCTTATAAATCTCAGAGGGGTGCTTGATCTTCTGGGTCCAGGAGAGATCGCTGATATGCACCAGGCCGTCGATCCCCTCTTCAATCCCGATGAAGATACCAAAGTCGGTGATGTTGCGGATCTTACCCAGGATGCGAGTCCCCACCGGATAGCGCTCATGGAGCAGGGTCCAGGGGTTGGGCTCGATCTGCTTCATACCCAGGCTGATGCGCTTGTTCTTGGAGTCGATATCCAGAACGATCGCCTCAACGATATCTCCGATGGCTACCATCCGAGAGGGGTGCTTGACGCGACGAGTCCAAGACATCTCGGAGATGTGGATGAGGCCCTCAATGCCCTCTTCCAACTCCACAAAGGCACCATAATCGGTGAGGCTAACGACCTTACCCTCAACCCGATCACCAACCCGATAAGCCTCCTCAGCGTGGATCCAGGGATCCTCACTGATCTGCTTAAGGCCCAGAGAGACGCGCTCAGTCTCAGCGTTGAACTTGAGGATCTTGACCTCAATCTCATCCCCGACCTGCACCATCTCCGAGGGGTGGTTGACCCGACCCCAGCTCATATCGGTGATATGCAATAGGCCGTCAATGCCACCGAGATCGACGAAAGCGCCATACTCGGTGATGTTTTTAACGGTGCCCTTGAGGATACGACCCTCTTCCAGCATCTGGAGGGTCTTCGCCTTGAGGGAGGCGCGCTCCTTCTCTAGGAGCACACGCCGAGAGAGAACGATGTTCCCCCGGCGCTTGTTGAACTTGATGACCTTGAACTCAAACTCTTGGTTGATGAATTTTTCTAGGTTCCGAATCGGCCGGATATCCACTTGGCTTCCAGGGAGGAAGGCCTTGACACCGATATCGACGGAGAGACCACCCTTTACTCGAGCGGTGATCTTTCCATTAACCAGTTCATCTCGCTCACAGGCCAAGCTGATCTGTTCCCAGATTCGCAAGCGGACAGCTTTGTCCTTGGAGAGCTCTACCAGAGCGTCATCCTCTTCAGCCTGATCTACATAGACTTCAACCTGCTCGCCCTCTTTGATGGTCAGTTCGCCATCGGAGCGAAACTCACCGATGGGAATTTGGCCTTCGGACTTATATCCGATATCGACGACCACGTAATCTTTGGTAATAGAAAGTACGCGGCCCTGGACGATCTCCCCAACCTTAAAGTTCTGGTTGGCTTGGAACTGCTCGAAGAGCTCGGCAAAAGACTCTTCGTCCCCATCTTTTTTGGCCTGGGGTTGTTCCTCGGGTATCTGAGTCCGGTTGCGGAGTTCCTTAACGCTGACGCTGCGGTACTCCATGTTAATGGTTTACCCCTTGAAGCTTGTTTAAATAAGCAAACTCTATTCAGAAGTGAGAGAGTTTGCGGCCGGCTGGGGGGCCGGAAAAGACGCGGCAGACTACGTGAAGGTCGCAGAGAATGCAAAGGCTTTTCAGGGTCGCTCCTTTGCAGCTGCTCTCGGCGCCGCAATCTGCTTGACCTCCTCGGAGATTCTGCTGATCTTTTCAAGATTGCAGGCTGCCTAAAGAAAGCCCCAAACTCAAGGGCGGTCACGAAGTGAAAGGAGAGAGCCTCTATGAGTTGGTTTACAAAGGAGATCGTCCTGGTCCCTATCGACTTCTCCCCTGAGTCCCTCGATGCTCTGAGACAGGCCCGAGAGATGGTTGAGCATCCTCAAGCTCTCCATGTGGTGCATGTGCTCCATCAGGTTCATTACTCTGAGCCCAATCAGACCTCCGCCGTTTTGGATGAGGGGAGGCGTATAGAAGTGGCGCTCAGCCGTCTCAAAGAGCGGCTGGAGGGTGATCTTAAGGGGGCTCGTCCCCAAGTCTGTGTTGGCTCTCCAGGCCCTGCCATCGCTCAGCTCGCCAAACAGCTCAAGGCGGAGCTGGTGGTGATGCCTACTCATGGGCGTACAGGTTTGGCTCGTCTGGGTTTGGGTTCAGTCGCTGAGCAGGTGGTGCGCCTCTCCCCCTGCCCGGTCTTGGTGTTGAGGAGCTGAACAGCTCAAAGGACGAAGGGGATGTTAAAGCTCACAGGCATCCCGTTGAAGCGCGGGAACCTAAAGGCGCGTACCTTGCTCTCTACGCAGCTCCCGGTCTGAGTCCCTGAGAACTTGCCCTTGGCTTGAGCGCTCTGAACTTTACCACTCTTGACGATCTTCATCCTGACCGTAACGGTCCCCCCCTCTCCCTGGCGGCAGCTACGAACGGAGGACACTCCTCGCTTGATGACCCGAAGGATCTGTTGTCTGCTCAGCTTCTCTGGGAGCAGGGGATCAGCAGTAACGGGCTTTGGGCGAGAGCGAGCGCTTGGTTTGCCATCCAAGGCGCCTAAGAGATCGTCCACTTCATGCGCATGCCGAACTGGGAGTTTAGGAGCGACTCGAGCTGGCCTATGAGCGTTGGACCGATCTTCAACGAAAGTTTTGGAGGGTTTGAAGCGGGCTCGGGCTCTCTTTCTACGCTTGCGTTTCCTGCTGAGCGCAGCTCGCGGCTGCTTTGGTTGAGGGAGGATCTCGGGAGGATTCGAGGGCTGCTCAGGCTCCTTTGCGCTCTCTATCTCAGGCTTCAGCGCTTCAAGGCGCTCAGGCTCTGCGATGGCTTTATGAGCGCTATGAGCTTGAGGCTCCCTCAAAAGAGGTCGCAGCTCTACAGCGTCCTCCCAAGGGGAGAGGAGCAGCAACAGGAGAGAGGCTGCTGCTAGAGAGGCCGCTGTCCATTGAGAGAGGCCCGACCTCCAGATGCTCGGTTTGGAAAACTCTTGAGATTCTAAAACGTTATCTAACTCTAGAGAGATGAGCCCTGAGTCATGAAAAGAGCGACTGAGCGCCAAGCGGGCACACTCGGGACAAGCTTGAAGATGCTCGACCAACTCTGAGCCGGGGAGCAGCTCAGCATGATGAACAGCATCCTGGACCTCCTTGGAGCGAGGGCAGGGGCTCATTAAATCTCCTTTAACCAGTCTCTGATTCGGGCCAAGAGACGATAGATCGCAGGGCGAGAGAGCCCTGTTCTACGAGAGACCTCACTGACGCTCTCACCGCTCAGCAGAGCGGAGATTACCCCTTCTACTCGCTCATCTTCCTGGAACTGCTCAAGGAGCTGCTGAACCATAAGTTGTGCGAGGATACGCGACTGAGCGTCAAAAGCTTGAGGGCGCTCCTGAACACGGCGCTGATGCCTGCGACGGCGTCGAAGGGCATCTTGAGCCCTCCAGATGATCTGCCTGCGCATAAGAGAGAGGAGGTTGGCGCGGCCTCTGCGTTGGGTTGCGCGCTGGGCTTGGTTCCTGAAGAAGCGTTGTAGACCCTCCACATCAGCCACAAAGTCTGCCAACGCGTCCCAGCGTGTCTCCCACCACTGATCCCCCGCTTGACCTCGCAGGCCGATCTTGGGGAGGAGAAGCTGAAGGAGGCTGTCCTGGATCGCCTGCGCCTGTTTTGGCTCTTCCAGCGCTTCAGCGATCTGAAACAGGAGCCGCGCATAAGCCTTCCAGTCTGGCCAGAGGCTCTCCAACTCTAGAGTCTGGGCGATGAGATCGCCCAAAGAACCTCCTCTTCTCTCGCCAAGCAGCGAAGATGGTGTAGCTGGGGATGTGATAACCACGGCGAGCATACGCTCTTGACCCGAGTGGGTGTCCAGACTCTCTCGAAAAAAAGAAGGCTGCAGAAGATATAGAAATAAAGGAAGCAAACAGGCAGCTGAAGGGGAAGAGGAACATCAAGTTCAGGAGGAGGTCAAAGCAGCAACTCAAAACCCCAGCGCAATGGAGCCTTCAGATGACCGCCAAAAAGATCCTCCGTGTGGGTCTCCTCCATCAGGGCCGCATCATCGAAGAGCGCCTGTTTAGGAAGCCACGCAGCGTCAGCCTGGGGGGAGACCCCCGCAGTACCCTTCTCCTCCCTGAGCCCCTCCCCCGTCGCACCCTCTTTCGCCACGATCGCAGAGGCTATCATCTAGAGTTTGACGCTCAGATGGAGGGACGGATCGCTGTTGAAGAGCAGGTCCTCAGTCTGGATACTCTGAGCACTCATGGTCTCAGCCAGCCCTGTCGTCGAGGCCAGCGCCTCCAACTAAGCTCTGAGATGAGAGGGCGGATCAGCTTGGGAGAGATCAGCATCCTTTTCCAATTTGTACAGGCGCCTCCTTCCGCTAAGCTTCAACTCCCCAGTCACCTCCGCGCTGGGCGCAGCCTAGATCACACCTTCTTTAAGTTCCTGTTGAGTAGCGCAGGTCTTCAGCTCTTGGCCGTGGGTCTCTTGCTCTCTTTAGATCTCTCAACCTCTGAGATCAACCTTGAGAATGTTGAAGGCCGCTTTGTCGATGGGATCATCTTCTCGGGGCCTGAGAGAGCGCTTGAACAGGAGGTCGAAGAGGAGAAGCTGGGAGAGGAGCTTGAGGATTCCAAAGTGAAGCCAGAGCCTGAGAAGCCAAAGAAGAGCTCCAAGCGCTCTAAAGATCCAGCGCCACGCCTGACCCCAGCTACCCCCAAGGAGCAGGCGCAGCAGCGCCGCGAAAGAGCCCAGCGGCGGATTCAGAGAGAGACCATCATTGGAGTGATCGGCAGTCAGTCTGGTGAAGGACTGGGAGGGATCACGAATATCCTGGGGGATGAGGTCGCGGCCATCAAGATGGAGCATGCTTTCACCGGAACCCAAGCAGTGGTGGTGAATGGAGCTCGTAGGATCTCTCGAAAGCACAAGCGTTTCGCTCAACATGGAGAGCTGGTCGCGCTTGGAGAGGAGCTTAAAAGCACCCAGGCTAAAGGTCCCGTCAAGAGTGGTTATAAACGAGAGAAAAAGATCAAGGCGCTGATGAAGATGGGCAAAGTCAAAGAGCCCATCGGGACCGGCGTTCTCAGCCCAGAGAGCATTGCACGCAAGGTGAAGGCGCGGATGAGCTTGATCAAGGGCTGCTATGAACGGCACCTCCAGAGAAATAAAAATCTGAAGGGCAAGATCACCATCGAGTTCAGCATCAACCCCAGAGGGCGAGTCTCCTCAACTCGCATCATCAAGAACACTACTGGAGTTTCAGCTATCGGTCGCTGTATCGAGCAAAACTTCAAGCGCAGGCTGCGCTTTCCTCGCCCGAAAGGGGGCTCAGTCACCGTGCGTTTCCCCTTCTTCTTCACTGCTCAGGGACGCTAAACAGCGTTCAGTCAGGACAGGAGAACTCGGCACACTCCGTCGCCAAAGCACAACAGCCCTGCTCAAGAGCTGGACCCCAAGCTCCAGACTCAGGCTCCTCCTGATCTTCACAGGCGATCTGCCCCGCCGCGCCAGGATAAGCACCATTGTCAAGTTCGATCAGGGTCTCGATAAGCTCAGGAGCTGGAGACTCCACTCTGAGGATCCCCAAGACAGGGCCTGTCGGTCCCCCCGCGCCTGCACCTCCACAACCTCCATCTCCTCCAGGACCACCACCAGCTCCCGGCTGCTCTCCTTCCAGTATAGGCCCTGGGTTCCCTGGAGCCCCGCCCCCTCCTCCGAGAGTGGCGTCTCCACCTCGACCTCCAGCGCCCGGAGGACCGATGCGTAGGAGGCTCTCGCTGATGCGCAGATGACAGGCCCCCTGAATCAAGAGGCCAAGGTTGGCACCCCCCGCGCTCCCATTCTCCGCTGCTGTGCTGGGGCAGCCCCCCCCACCTCCGCCCCCACCGCTGGCAGGGATCCCGCTGGCGCGACCATCGCCAGCACCTCCCCCACCCCCACCAGAGCCAGGCTCTGCCTCCTGGGGGGGAGGCGCAGAGAGGGGGCGCCAGAGACCCCTTTCACCTATGCGGCCTGAGGCGCTGGGTGTCTGCCCGCTCTCTCCTGAGCGTCCAGGGCTCCCAGGCTGACCCGACTTCGCCGCTTCTTCGAGAGAGGCGGAGGAGCCCCCAAGACCACCACCAGGTCCTCCTCCGATCTCCCCCTCTGAGGAGACCCCTTCACCTCCCCCTGCGCGTCCTCCATTGAGACCGCAGGGGCTCTCCCCTCCTAAGCCAGGAGTCCCCCTCTCTCCCCCATCTCCTCCCCGTTCTCCAGGCTCTCCAGGCTGGGAGTGAGCTCCATCCTGCCCCGAACTTCCTGGCGCAGATTGAAGGAGGATCCGCTTCAGCTCAATTCGCTCACAACCTGAGCCTCGAATCACAAGGGCTGCCTCTCTTGCTCCAGGCACCCCCCCCAAGAGCATCAGCTCCTCCAAATGGAGGTTACCGCCCTCCTCAACCTGGAAGATGGGGTTGGCGCCCTCGATCACCCACTCTGAGCGCTGACAATCCAAACATTGGGGCTCTCGCTGCCAAGCGAGATCTGCTCGATAGCCTCCGTAGATGCGCAGGGGACCTGTCACCCTGAAGGTCTCAGGGAGGAGGTAGCTTCCCATATCGATATAAAGCGCAGGGCGAGCCTCAGCGGGAAAGGTGAACAGGCGATTGAGGGCCTCTGATAGGCTGGCTAGGGGAGCCTCTGGGGTGCCTAAGTTGCTGTCAGCACCCAGGGGCTGAGAGAGGAAAAGGGCAGCCTCCAGATCTCCATCAATGCCATCACAGTTGGAGTCCAAAAACTCAGGATCTGGCTCATCTCCTTGGTTGGGGTTACACTCACAACCGTTCTCCGAGATTCCATCCAGATCCTGGAACTGATCTAAACAGCCTTCAACCACGCAAACACCCTCCCGACAACTCAGTTGGCTGTGAGGCGCTTCACAGGTCCGACCACAAACTCCACAGTGTAAGGAGTCGTTTTGGAGATCAAAGGACTCGTCGATCTCACCATCACAATTATCGTCCAAACCGTTGCAGATTTCAGGCTGTCCCGGTAAGGCCTCTACAGAGCAGCGCAGAGTCAAGGGGTCCTCAGGATCGCAGATCAACAAACCCTGAGTTTGGCAGGCGCCGATCCCCTCTACACAGGGTCTGCCAAACTCCTCAAAGTCCTCGTCGATCTCACCATCACAGTCATTGTCATAGCCATCTCCACAGATCTCCTGCTCTCCTAAAACAGCTACCGCGTTACAGATGAGCTGCTGACCATCGGGAGCACAGACCATGTTGCCTTCAACTTGGCATTCCCCCTGTCCAGCAAAGCAGCTGCTGTTTAAGCCCAGGAAACCCTCATCGATTACGCCGTCGCAATTGTTGTCCTTACCATCACAGATCTCCTCGGGTGGCTCACCACAGCCACCGCAGGCGTTAAGGAGGCCCTCATCGACCACGCCATCGCAGTTGTTGTCTTCACCATCACAGATCTCCTCAAGCAGCTCGCCACATTCGCCACAGGCGTTGAGCAGACCCTCGTCGATCTCTCCATCACAGTCGTTGTCCTCACCATCGCAGATCTCCTCCAGCAGCTCGCCGCACTCGCCACAGGCGTTGAGCAGGCCCTCGTCGATCTCTCCATCACAGTCGTTGTCCTCACCATCACAGATCTCCTCAAGCGGCTCGCCACACTCGCCACAGGCGTTGAGCAGCTCCTCATCCACCTCCCCGTCGCAGTCGTTATCTTCCCCATCGCAGATCTCATCCTCAGGGCTGCAAGCTTCACAGTGGCCTTGATGACAGCTGTCTTCACACTCAAGCCCACAAACACCACAATTCTTGGGATCGCTTAGGAGCTTAAAATCCTCATCGATTTGGCCATCACAATCATTGTCGTAGCCGTCACAAAGCTCCTCGGCGCAATCGATACAGGCGCCATCAACACAGGCTCGTTCTCCATCACACTCATCACGGTGCAGGCAGAGGGCCTGGGCCAGCTCCTCTAAGTGGGGGGCGCTACAGGCGGTGAGGAGGAGTAAGGCCCAAATTCTCAAAGAGAGAAAGGAGTACACTTCTTTAGGGTTTGCAAGCCCAGAATCACGCATCTTCTTCCTTCGCGAGCCTTTGTATAGATGATTTTTTAGGGGCTCTTGCCCTTAGATCGTCCTCACAGCCCTAAAGAGCTGTCAAGCGCCCTGACGCTATTCTCCTCAAGCTCAGCAAAGATCTTACAGAGGGCACCGTTGAAGGCTGGCCTCTGCTGTGCTATCGCCTGCGCCGCGATGGAGGTTGATTGAGGCTCTGTCCCAGGAGGTTGCCCGGCATGTCTCGCGCGCTATTTTTTCTCTCCCCGCTCCTCTTTACCCTCCCCGCCTTTGCGGAGGAGGAGATCCCCGCTGAGCAGGTGATGGAGCAGATCCAGGGGAGCTTGACAGAGCTCTCTTCCAACAGCGATCCAAAGGTGCGTCGCACTCTCTTTAAGCTTCAGCTGCTCATGGGAGAGGAACAGCTGAAGAGGAGCGTTGAATTGGGTCTGAAGGAGAAGGATCTGGAGATCCACCAAGCAGCCCTCTCTATCGCCCTGAAAGACAAAAGCCGCAAGGGGAAGACGCGCAGGGAGAGCGCAGAGAAGGCGATGGCCAAGCTGCTTGAATCCTCTGAGGCTGATGAGCGCGCCCGTGGTCTCAAGTTGTTAAAAACGCACTATAAAAAGAAGGCTCAGATTAAATGGCTTGAGCGTGCTTCCAAGCTGGGAGGGCCAGAGGCCCGCGCTGCGGCGCGTAAGTCTCTTTTCGCCTACGGAGGCAAGACCGCTCGAAAGGTGATGGAGCTGAGCATGGCTGAGCCTCCCGAGTCAAAGGAGTATCAGGAAGCCCTCCTCGCTCTGGAGACCTGGAACGATCCCATCGCTCCGAAGTGGGCTTTAGACCATCTCCATGACAGCGACAAACCAGGCAGGGCGGCGCGTAAGATCCTGGTGCGCCTTAAGACGGGTAAGGCCGCCGCTAAGCGCAAAAAGCTGCTGATCAAGCACTACCACAAAGCCTATGGAGATTTCCCCAAACGCCTTAATCTGGCCTGGGTGCTCTCCTATCTGGGAGAGGTTGGCTTGGTAGAGAAGACCCTACGAGGAGGAGTGATCTATAAGCAGGGCGGCTATATCCCCGCGATGGCCTGGGAAGCTCTTAAACCCGCACGAGATCTGACAATTCTAAAGAAACTGAGCAATCGTATCCTCACCAACCGCAAGCCCAAAGAGGCGGACAATGCCTATGCCTGGATGGAGGCTTGGGCTCAAGAGAATGGGGAGCCTCAAGTCTTTAAACTTCTTCAGCGCGCCGTGAAGGGCAACCGCGAGCCGATCCGTCTGCGCGCTATGGCGGTCCTCACCAAGCTAAAGCATCGCCCCAGCGTAGCGCTCTTTGAGTCAGCGATGGGAGAGGGGCAGACGAAGATCCGTTTGGTAGGCGCAAAGGGCCTCGCCGCCATCTCCAAGTCTGGAGATGAGAAGCGCCTCAGCGCCTTCCTGATCCGCGAGCGAGATTTGGAGGTGAAGGAGGCCCTAATCCAAGCCCTAGCGCATATCGGAACTCCTGCTACTCTGGACGCTCTACAGTTTGTAATTACCTCTCCTCACGCCAAACTAAAGCGCGCCGCTGCTGAGGCGATGGCCAAGACGGGCAGCGCCAAGGCGGTCCTCCTCTTGGGGCTCCTTAAACGCGATCCCAACCCCGAGATCCGCTTTGAGGTTTGGCGGGCTCTGCTGAAGTTGCAGCCTCAAAAGACCTTCACAGAGCTGAAGAGCGCTCTGCCTCTCCTGCCCGCTGAGCAGATCAAGGTCTTGGGTGAAGATCGGGGGGTTAAGGTGGAGGTTCTGGAGCACCTCGCCCTTGAGGGCAACCCAACACAGCAGAGGCTGGCTTTAGAGGCGATCATCGCCCGAGGCAAGTTGACCAGCCTCCTAAACATCTTTGAAAAGAGCAGGAGCCCACAGATCTCAGCAGCAGCGCTCAGCGCCCTGGGGGCGATCCGTAAAGAGCAATCTGTGGCGACCTATCGAAAAGCTCTCGAGTACGACATCGAAGAGGTTCGCGCAGCGGCCTTTGAGTTGATCGGCCTCTACGGTCCTTCTGCGCTCCTGGAGACCGCATTGGAGGCCCTCACAGACAAAAGCGCTCAGGTCCGTGTCCAAGCCGCCTATGCCGCTCGACTCCTCCTAGAGCGGCGTGATCCCAAGCGAAGCCAAAAGAGGCGCAGGAGGAAGAAGAAGCGGTGATTCATCTCAAGGGGATCGAGAAGGCCTTCGGCAATCAGATCGTGCTGGAGGGTCTGGATTGGCACATCAAGCGGGGCCAACGCCTGGGGCTCATCGGTCCCAACGGAGCGGGCAAAACCACGCTCCTGCGCATCATCATCGGAGAGATGCCCCCCGATGGAGGCAGCGTCCAGATCGCCAAAGAGACGAGCTTGGGCTATCTGCCCCAGGAGAGCGCTGCGCTGCGCGGAGTCACGGTGCGGGAAGAGGCCCGCAAAGGCTTGATTCAGGTCCTGGAGCTGCGCGCCGCCTTGGAGCAGATGGAAGGGCGCTTAGAGAAGGCCGATCCAGAGGAGGCTGAGGCGCTTATGGAGCGCTACGCGGCTCTACAGGGCCGCTATGAACTCCTGGGCGGCTTTCAGGCGGACTCTCGAGTAGAAGAGGTCCTCTCCGGTTTGGGCTTTATGGTAGAAGAGTTTGATCGAGACTGTAGCACCCTGAGCGGGGGCTGGCAGACCCGCGTGGTTCTGGCTCGACTTCTTCTCCAGAGCCCCGATGTTCTCCTCCTGGATGAGCCCACCAACCACCTGGATTTGGAGTCTGTGGTCTGGTTGGAGAGCTTCCTCGCCGCTTTCAAGGGCAGCTTGGTTTTTATCAGCCACGATCGCGCCTTCCTTAACCGCCTCAGCTCCCATATCGCTGAGTTGGCAGACTCTCAGATCCGCACCTATACCGGAAACTTTGATGCCTACTTGGCGGCGGCTGAGCTGCAACGCGAACAGCTCCAGCGCCAAGCCCGCAATCAGCAGCGTCGAGTGAGCGAGTTGGAGCGCTTTATCGATCGCTTCCGCTATAAAGCGACCAAAGCTCGGCAAGTTCAGAGCCGCGTGAAGATGCTGGAGAAGATCGATCGCGTAAACCTAGAGCGCGAAGAGCGCGGGATCCGCTTTAACCTGCCCGAGGCGCCTAAGAGCGGTCGGGTGGTGATGAAGCTCTCCGATGTTCAGCAGGGCTATGGAGAGTTAATCCTCTACCGAGGGCTTAACTTGGAGCTGCTCCGAGGCCGCCGTATCGCCCTGGTGGGTCCCAACGGTGCCGGAAAGTCCAGCTTGTTGAAGGTGATGGCGGGGGTCCTGCCCATCCAGAGGGGAGATCGTGAGCTGGGCTTTCAAGTACGACGCTATTACTTCGCCCAACACCAAATCGAGGCTCTGGGCCCAGAGCGCAGCGTCCTAGAGGAGGTTTCACTCTCAGGTGCTGGGCTGAGCCCAGCGCGGATCCGCAGCACCTTGGGGGCTTTCCTCTTCAGTGGAGACACAGTGAGCAAGCGGATCGCTGTGCTCTCGGGAGGGGAGAAGAACCGGATCGCTTTGGTAAAGATGCTGCTGAGCACCTCCAACCTACTCCTCCTGGATGAGCCCAGCAACCACCTGGATATGGGCAGTCGCTCCGTTCTGGAGGCGGCCCTCTCCAGCTTCTCTGGGACGGTGGTGCTCATCAGCCACGATCGCCACTTTATCGACGCGGTCTGTGACGAAATCTGGGAGATTCGTGATGGGCGGGTGACCCCTTTCCCAGGCAGCTATCGAGAGTATGAATCTCGCTGCGCACGAGGAGATCGTCCTGCCCCCTTCCCTCTGCAGGGAGAGCGTCAAGGCCGCCCCATCCAAGCTCCAAGCTCGGAGCCCAGCCCTCAGAAGTTGGGGAGACGAGAACATAAGCGCCTGGAGGCTGAGGCCCGGCAGCGTCGCTCTCGTCGAGCGCGCCCTATTCGAAAGAAACTGGAACTCTTAGAGACGCAGATTCAGGAGATGGAGGAGACGCAGGAGAACCATCGAGCTGAACAGGCAGATCCAGCCCATTACCAACAACCCAGCCGAGTCAAAGAGGTGGGGCAAGCCCTACGACGCCTAGAAGAGCGTCTGGAACAGGCCTATGAGCGTTGGGAGGCTCTGGGCGCTGAACTTGAGGCTCTGCAAGAGCCTACCCCCACAGATTTTTGCTCAACTCCGAACTCGCATGTTCGGTCCTGATCAATTCTTTTGCGATCTGAAGACCTAAGATATAGATCTCAAGCTATGGGGATGAAATTGTTGATCTGTTTGTGGCTCCTGCTCCCTCTTCAGGGTCTCTCAAAGCCACTCTGGCGAGCTTTGCCTAAGGCGGAGGCTGTTGCTGCTGAGCTGGAGGCTGGAGAGCGCTTAGTTCGCCCAATCTATCAAGGCGCCTTTGGGCCTTCTGGAGAGGCTCTCCTGGTGTTGGTAAAGCGTGAGGCTCATCAGGGTGGAGAGGAGTTGTTGGGCTTTGTTCTGGCAGGTGGCCGTCGTCATCCCCTCTTCAAGAGCCTTGAGCCTCGGCCTTCAGGGATCGAGCTGGAGGCGGTCCTTTTGGAAGATCTGGATGGTGATGGGATCATCGAGCCCATCATCATGAGCAGCTTCTTGACCGGTGCGGGGCCTCAGGGGGCGATCCCTCGCTTTGAGAACTACATCCTGGACTGGGACGCGGGGCGGAACATCTATCTCCCGCTCCAGGCTCTGGGAAGGAAGATCGAGGCTCTGGAGAGCGTCGAGGCTATCCGTACTCGCCTCAAGGCAGAGGAAGCCCTCATCTTCGAGACAGCGCGGCCCTCAAGGCGGGTCATCGCCGATCCTCCTGGCTGCTCTCAATGAGCGCCGCAGGGCGACGAGATCGGCGTCGACAGCGCCAACGCAGGAGCCAAGCTCAGATCGAGGCTGCCTGGGCGAGGAAGACCTCAGCCCAGCTCCTGAGCCTAAAAGCCTTCCTAGAGCTTAAAGAGGAGCAGGGGCTCAGGGTCCTGGGAGTAATGGGTTATGCTGGACCCTGGCGAGACACGGCTCTGAAGGCGAAGGCTCACCGCCGCCTAGAGATCCACCTGCGAGAAGAACAGGAGCGCTGGGGTCCCAAACTCATGGTCTCCAGCGGAGCCACGAATCGAGGGGTCCTTCGGTTGGTCTATGTCCTCTGTCAGGAGTTAGAGATTCGAGCCATGGGAGTGACCCCCGCCCAGACTCTGGCCTACCCCGTGGGCCATATGGAGTATCTGCTCCCTATAGGCCAGCGCTATGGCAGTGAGTCCGCCGCCTTCCTTGGGAGCAGTGATGCTTTTCTCCTCTTGGGTGGAGGAAAGCAGTCTCACCAGGAGTCTCTCAAGGCCCTGAAGATGGGGAAGGTCCTCAGCATCATCCGGGGCTTTGGGGGCGTGGGGGATGAATTGGCCCAAAGCCTAGAGCCCCGCCCTGAGCTACGAATTTTATAGGGCTCAGGCTCAGCGGCGGCGCTCCTTGATAGCCCTCAAGGCTGACCAGCTCGGTAGCCCTGACCTCAACTCGGCTATCCACCACATCGTTACAGAGAAGCCCTCATCGGTGTAGCTGTGAAATTCAAAATAGGGCGGAGAGACAGACGCATCATTTGACTCACAAGCTCGTGCATCTGAGCGTTTGAGTTTATCAAGTGGATGCAGATCGCTAGAGTTGCCTGGAATCCTTTGTTCTACTTCTCGGAATAGATGATCAGCTTTGAACCAGACTGTTCCGCCTTCAGTGAGGTGTGCTTGAGGATGAGATCAAGCACGCTCTGCCACTCAGCATCCTTGACCGAGATCGAGACCTTGCTTTTGAACTGACCCTTAAACACCAGATCCATATCAGCCTGCTCGGCCAACAACTGCAGGGTCTCGTTCAGATCAGCGTCGATCAGATGAACTGTCAAGCGGCGTTCAGCTGGACTCTCTCCGAGCAGCTCTGGGGCCTCTAATAAGATGGCGGCTGCAGCCACCCGGGCCGCATATTCATTGAGTAGACCAGCTTCGATAAGTTTGAATATATCAACAGTGCCACCCTGCTTAATCGCTACGCGTACTGCTTTGGCACCTTGGTTGTAGCCTGCCAGAGCGAGGCCCCAATCGCCGAACTCAGCATATAAATCTTGCAGCAATCGCATCGCTGCATCGGTCTCCTCTTTGATATCAAGGCGTTGGTCGATCTCATCACTCACCTCCAACCCGTAGTGCCGAGCAGTTTGGGGAATGAACATCCAGATCCCGCGACCCCCGCGCCCTGGGGCCATGCTTTGTCCGCCCTCTGCACCCAGGTTCTGGTAGCCAGATTCGATAAAGGGCACCGCCCGGAGAAACTGAGGCAAGTTATAGTCATTCAACGCCACGCCGATGATCGCTTCATATTCAGGTGCAGCCGCGATGGCGCCACGCGCAAATTGGCGTCCCGCTCGACCCTCCACGAGTTCTGCCAAAACCGCTCGCGTGGTTGAACTGTGCACATCCCAGCCAGCCGCTTCAAGACTTTCCATCGCCTGCTCGGCCAGGTCTTCATCAACCTCTCGGGTGTGCACCGAATCAGCAGCCCAGGCTGCAGCTGTGGTCAACAGAGCCGCCACCAAAGCTCCCCAAAGCACGCTCTGGCGTTTTCCTGTTTGAGTCAACATCTCGATCCTCCTGGTGAGTAGATATCCACGGTCTTTAAATCCTCTAGAAAGTCGTGGTTTGGCGGCCACTCGAGTTGCCGCTCTCAACAAACTCTCGCCATATCTCTTCGCATCGACGCCGCGACACACCAAGGCTGCATCAACCGCCATCTCTTCAAGCTCACTCATCTGATGCGCCAACCAATGCACCGCCGGATTCCACCAAAACGCAGCTCGGAGCCCCAACCAGAGCCATGCAAAGGCAGGATCTAGATGCCGGTGATGCTGCAACTCATGGCGGACAGCGATGAGACGATCATCTCTGTGGGCGATGGTCTCAGCATCGAGAGCAACGATGATGCGACCTGGCCACCAAGCAGCAAATGCCCCCCCAGCGTGCGAACAAAAGGACAGCTCCACGCGCCCCAGTCGACGCCAAGGAGTCAGGCGTCGTAAGCGCAGCCCCAACGCGATACAGCTGTAAAGCACCCAAAGTAGAGCCCCACCAAATCCAACCAGGGCCAGCCAGTTGATCCCGCGAAGATCAGCGTTGCTCAACTCGATGCTGAAGCTTGGAATGGCCACTGTGCTCAACACAGCACCGCCAGATGCAACTGGCGCAGACCAAACCTGGGTGTCAGGTCGCCAAAAACTGTCTACAGGCATACAGGCGATAAGCACCGGCGCGAGCAACGCGAAACAGAGAGCCATCCGGCTCGCCCAGAGCGCAGCGTAAGCATCTCGGGTCCACTTAGCTTGGACGGTCACAAATATCGCAGCGGCCCATATGGTCAACTGTGATGCGCCATACCACCCAAGGGCAGTCATGTGTCGTCGCCAAGATGCTCGTCGAGCAGTCGTTGCATCTCACGTAGCTCTTCGGTGGAGATCGGCTGGCTGGATACCAATCGACGCATCAAAGAGAGGGGGCTGCCCTCAAAAAGGCCGCTGAGGATGTGGCTCAGTTTCCGAGTCTCATAGCCCGCCTTGGCCTCAACCGCTGCATATCGGTGGCTGCGCCCGACCTTCTCACTCTCCACAAAACCTTTACTTTCGAGGATGCGCAGGACCGTCGATACTGTGGTGTAGGCGGGGGTGCGGCCTTCTGGCAAGCACCCCATCACCTCACGCACAGTCGCAGGTCCTCCCGCCCAGAGAACTCGCATCAGCTCCAATTCAGCTTCCGTCAAAAGTTTGTGTGCTTCTTTGCGGGTCATAATGTGCTCCTGGAATCTTATTAACTAAAGCCATAGTTGATTGCAACTGTTTTTTTAGTTGCTAATCATCACATCGCAAAGTTCATATCAAATTAACCATGTAAAACACTTATTTACCCTCCTATACGATATATACCGAGCGCAGGCTCTGGCGCAGTCGAAGCTGCTCGCGACTGACCATCCACCCGAAACAGTTTTCACTGAGGATTTGGGGTCTGGGAGAGCTCCTGATATGGCTCACCGGATTTAAGAATCAGCTGAATATGGGTACTTCAGGACGCGCGACGGTGAAGATCTCAGGGGATCTCAGCAGAGACCTCACGGCGCTCTCCCTTGAGATCGACAGCCAGCTTCAAGACCTGGCCTGAGCTGACCCCGTCAATGGCGATCTGATAGGTGTTCTCTAAGATGTTGGTCATCTGAGCAACAATGGTGGGGAGATCATCAACCTCGGGGGTGTAGGCGTAGAAGCCATCGCTGCGGTTGCCCAAGCGACGCACCAACTTGATGTCAGCGCGGCCCACACCGATGGAGAAGATGGGTAGAGAGGCTGCGTTCGCGGCAGCAAGCACAGCCTCTTCATCAGACTTACTGCTGTTGTCCAGGGCATCGGAGATCACCATCACAGCGCGATAATCGGCCTGTTGTTTCTCTGTCTCTTGGATCGCCAACATGATGCCGTCAAAGAAGGCGGTGGAGCCTCCCAAGTCTGGCTCTGATACAGCAGCCTCGGCCAGAGCGTCGATGTCGTCTGTAAAACTTTGGGTCACAGCGGCCCTCTCTGCGAAGTGGATCAACTCTGCTAAGAAAGGCCCCGCGAGGTGCTTATAAAAGCTCTCCAGGGTGCTGCCGATCTTGCGACGGGTGTCGGCTCCGATGGAGCCAGACATATCCACCGAGGTCGCCAGAGCGATGCGCTTACTGCTGCCTACAAAGCTGGAACTCATATTGAGGGCGGTGATGCTCTTTAGCTTGGCCCCTGAAGGCTCAAGTAAGCTGATCTCCTCGACGCCCAAGCCTGTCACCGGCTGGCCCTCTGCATCAGTGATCGTCAGATTGATGATCGCCTGCTCTTGATTGAGCGTGATCTGCATCACCTGAACTTGATCGATGAAGCTGTTTTCTGGATCGCCCAGCTCTCCACAACCAAGGGAGAGGAGGAGAGTAAGACTAAACGCTGAGTACAGAAAAAAGCGGGACATTAGAACCTCCAGGAGTATAGCGGCAGCCAGAGTCGCTTGAGGGCTGAATTTTATTCCAATGAGCATCGAGAGGCTCAGAGCCCTCGCATCCACTCAGGCTTTAAACGATGTTCGTCGCGGCTCTCTAAGACCGCATCCAGGCGGTTGAGAAGCAGCTCTCTATCCTGAGGGAGCTGCGCTCTCATCGGTAGATAGTTACTGGCGTGGTTCGAGGAGAAGCGGCAAGCGCTCAGTTTGGACTCCGCCAGCAAGATCCTCATCTCCTCCAAGAGCCCAAATTTATCTGGGAGCTGAAAGCGCCCCGCCTGCTCCTCCTCAAAGAGCGGGGTCCCTGGGATAAGCGTCAGGGTCAGGGCGCCCACATAGGGCGGATCCATCTGGCTCAGTAAGGCTGCTGTGGCCTGAGCATGCTCCAGGCTGCGCTCTACACCGCCCAAGCCCAAGAGCAGGATCACAGAGTGCTGAATGCCTGCCATTTTTAGGGCTTGGGCCATTTTCAGGGCCTCCGCCGCTGTGCCGCCCTTCTCAACTCGCCGTAGAACCTCATCATCTCCCGATTCCAAGCCGTGATAGACCATCCCCAAGCCCGCCGCCCGCAGCGCTTTAAGATCCGCTGAGGATTTGCGAGCTAGGCTGCGAGTGTCTCCATAGCAGCTCACGCGCTCCACCCAGGGTAGCTGCTTGCGAATCTCTTTCAAGATGGGCATCAAGCGCTCCATCTTTAAGATCAGAGCGTCTCCATCGCAGAGAAAGAGGCGTGGGAGTTGAGGGCCTTGGGCGGCCTCTCTGATGTCCGCTTCAATCTGCGCCATCGGCTTCACACGAAAGCGCTTCTCTCGATACATGGCGCAGAAGTGACAGCGGTTATGGCTGCAGCCCACTGTGACCTGTAGGAGCAGACTGCGGGCTTCACTCGGGGGGCGAAAGATGGGAGGGATATAGTTCATAGAGAGAGGATATCAGGGCTGCTCAAACAGCAGGGGGATAGTGAGATTGGAGATCTCGACATCCGCTACCTGAAGCTGAGGGCAGCTGCCGATAAAGCGGGAAAAGTGACCATTTTCTACCCCAGCTTCAACAACGCAAAGAGAGCCCCAATCTTTCCTTGGCGCGATCTAAGCGAGGCTCTGAAGAGCGCCCCGCTGGCGCCCTAAGCGGCAGTTCGATACTCTCCTGCCCCTCAATCACCTTGGAGCTCTGAGTTGAAGGCAGATGAGACCAAAATGTCGCCTAAGATGATCCGTTGGCTGGGGCTGGCGTTGATCTCTGGTCTCCTCCTGGGCCACGCCCTCCTCTTTAACTTCATCAACGACGACGCCTTTATCTCTTTTCGCTACGCCGACAACCTACAGCGTCATGGAGAGCTGGTCTTTAACCTGGGAGAGCGGGTAGAGGGCTACACCAACTTCCTCTGGACAATCTTGATGGCGGGGGTGATGGCCTTGGGTCAAGAGCCCGTGTTCTGGAGCAAGGCCCTGGGGATCCTCTTTGGTTTGGGAAGCTTGGGGGTGCTGGCTCGCTTCTCTGGGCGCCTCTCTGGGCGCAGCCTCTGGGACCTTCTCCCCGCCCTCCTTTTGGCTATCGCGCCCGCTTACGCTTGCTGGTCTACAGGAGGGCTGGAGACACAACTCTTCACCTTCCTGACCACCCTGGCTTGGACTGAGTATCTCTTGGAGAGAGAGAAGCGCTACCCCCTCTCGGGGCTCCTCTTTGCCCTCTCAGCGATGGCGCGCCCTGAGGGAATGCTCTTCTTTGGCCTGACCGGCCTCCACCGCCTGATCGAGCTGATCATCCAACGACGCTGGCCTGAGCGACGAGACTGGATTTGGGGTGTGGGTTTTCTCTCTCTCTTTGGCCCCTACTACGCCTGGCGCTGGATCTATTACGGCTGGCCCTTCCCCAACACCTACTATGTCAAGACAGGAGCTCGCTCCTTCTGGAAGCCCGGCTTCAACTATTTTTGGTCTTGGGTCAGCGCTCATCAGCTCTGGATCCTGCCTGGGCTCCTGGTCGTTCGCCCTCGCCTCCCTGCAGGCAAAGAGGGGCGCCTACTCTCCCTTCTCCTCCTCTATCTCCTGGCCCTCTGCTTCCATGTGATCCGCGTCGGCGGCGATTTTATGGCTCTGCATCGCTTCTTTGTCCCGATCATGCCCGCCCTCGCTCTCCTGGCCGCCCAAGGTATTCGAGGTTTGGTAGAGAGGTTCCAAGAAACAGGGCTGAGTCGGCTGCGGCTAAGCTTGGCCGCGCTGCTCCTGAGCCTGCTTTTGGGCGCTCATATCGTGCGGGTGGATCGAGAGGCCCTCAAGGTGGGCTCTCAGGGTGGAGTCGACTCCATCGGCTGGCTCAATCTATTCGCAGAGCAGTGCAGCGCGATCGGGCGTTGGCTGGGAGAGCACGCCGAAGCTGACAGCTCCATCGCCATCACCGCAGCGGGGATCATCCCCTACTACTCCCGGCTCTATACCGTAGATATCTTGGCTCTCAATGATGAGTATCTGGCCCACAACATACCTGCCCGTGGGAACCGCCCTGGGCACACCAAGAGCGCCCCTCTAAAATATCTGTTGGAGAAGGAGGTGGATTACATGATCTATCACCCCTCCATGGCTAAGCGACCCCTCAGGAAGGGCAGAGGAGAGCGAAAGACTTGGAAGCAGCGAGGCTATGAGTGGAAAAGCTGGAAGATCCCCGATCTTAAGCCTCCTTGGTGGGGCTGCTGGCAAAAGATCTCTGATAAAAATCAACCATGAGGAGGCTTGAGCCCAGCCCCTGAGATCCGCTCTACAGCTGAGCGATCAAGATAACCTTCATCTGTGACGAGGAGATCTCAAAGGCTGAGGTCAAGAGGGATGAAATCGAGGGCGCAGCACGTTGACCTAGAGCACACCCCCTGATATGGCCCGAGCGCTCAAACGGCCTGGAGCACAATATGGATAGACTCTTCAATCGAAACTGGTGGTTGATCAATCTCCTGATCCTGGGAGTCTTTGCCTTTCTCTTGGCCAAGACCTTCAACAACCTCCTTGCGGGAGAGATCCTCAGCCTCCCCAGCCAATTTAAGGAGGAGCAGCTGCAGAGCAAAGAGCAGATCAGCTCCAAGGGGGGTCGCGCGATGGCTGCTCAGATCAGCGGGCGCAACCTCTTTAACGCCAACCCTCCTGAGGATTCTGACGCTGGGATCGCTGAAGGAGATGGCGAAGATTTGCGCCCAGGCGGTCAGCTCCCAGGCCCCTATGATGACTGTGAGGAGGCCAAGTCCTCACTCTCCCTCGTCGCCACCCTTGTGCTTGATCCCCCTGAACAGTCGGTTGGTATCTTCCGCGAAGGTCGTCAGGGCTCTCGTCTGCGAGGGATCGATGAAGAGATCGAGGAGGGGGCCAGCCTGATCGCTGTTTATCGAGAGCGAGCGGTCCTGCTCAAAGGGGGACGCTATGAGTGCCTCCAGCTGGGCCAGAAGGCTGCTCGAGCAGGACGAGGACACAAACCCTCAAGAGGGGGCAGGTCCGGGCGTTCTAAGGGCTCTAAAGCATCCGCCTCAAAAAATATCAAGGATGGGATCGTGAAAACGGGAGAAAATCGCCACCGAGTCGATAAGGCGATGCTGGATGAGCAGCTCGCCGATCTGGGTAAGCTCTCTCGTCAAGCACGGGTGGTTCCTCACTATAAAAACGGCAAACAGATGGGCTTTAAGGTCGCGAGAGTTAAGAGTAACAGCCTCTACTACCACCTAGGTTTGCGACGAGGGGATGTCCTGATGGGGGTCAATGGTGAGGAGCTAAACAGCCCCAATAAGGCTCTCAAGCTCTTAGAACAACTGGAGAATGCCCGCGATCTCAACATCAACGTCGAGCGGCGTGGTAAGAAGATGGATTGGGAATTCAACATCCGCTGAGAGCTGTGATCCAAGCGCCCAACTCATCCAACATTAAGAGAGGCCGATCACAGTCTGCCGCTCGACGTCGCTCCCGCTCCGCCTCAGGCCAGCTTGGATCCAGATAGATCGCATCTGCAGCGGTATAGAGCCCAGCTTCGCGTTCAAGCGCCAGGGGGGCGTCTACCAAAAGAATCTGATGAGCCTCCAAGCTCAGAGGCAGCGCTTTAAGCTCCTCTCGGAGCCGAGGACCGGCGCCTATTGGGACCCTTATCCAACAGGCCCAATCTCCTGGTGGCTGGGCGCTCAACCGCTCTAAGAGCTGAGGTAGGGCGCTCAGAGGAGGAGAGATCAACAGGTTGTGGGTAGCGGCCTCCTCGATCTGAACTTTCGGGCTGTCGGCGCGGAAGCCTGGCTCTGCGCCGATCACTTGGTGGTGTTGATCCGCCTCAAAGGGCCCCTCAGCTTGAAGATTCGCTCCAGGCGCAAAGCCCCACTTCTCCTTAAAAGCTCGAAGGCTGTCAGGATCTAAAGGGGGGAGTCGAGCAGGGGTTGGGGCCTCTACATCAGCGCCCAGGGCCTCAAAGCCCGCCAGTCGTGCGCGGAGTAGATAATCATCCAGAGCGACCTGCCCCTGAAGCCGAGGATCAAAGCCCCCCAAGCGCTCCAGCAGCCCCCGAGTGATCAGGAGGATATGAGGGCTCAAGCGAGAGAGGGGGGCGCCAGGTTCTCCCCCTGGCTGAACAAGGCCACAGCGCAGATCCCGCCGCGCCCACCACTGCAAGCGCCCCAACCAAGCGGGAGGAACCAAAACATCAGGGTAGATCAGAGCTACAAACTCTCCATCCGCCAGAGAAAGGCCCCGGTTGAGCGCCTGAGAGCTGCTCAGAGAGCCGGATAACTTCAAGAGGCGCAGGCCCTCAGGGAGATCTTGAAGAGCCTCAGGTCCTTGAGCCAGGAGCCTTAGAGTATAGAGGACCTCGGTGCCCCCCTGAATCGCCTGGATCGCGGGCAGGCAGGCCTCTCTGGCCAGGAGCAGCACACCGCTGGGGCTTAGGCGCCCCTGAGCTACCCCCAGGCTTTCAAGGTGCTGCGCCTGGGCGTCTCGGATAGAGCCCTTGAGGAGGGCCTCGGCGGTGTGCATCCCATAGAGCTGAAGGAGGGCGTGACGCGCTGGGCTCCGCACAGCCATCAAACAGCTGGGGCGCTCGCTGCTGCGCGCTGTCCCTCCTCGGCAAGCGGAGATCACCGCATCCCAGCCCGCGTACTCCAGAGCTCGAAACTCTGGAGCATGCTCGGCGCGAAAGAGCAGCGCGGAGAGAGGTAGACTCTCATAGGCTAGGAGCCGAGTTCGCTCCAACCTCGCAGGTTGGCGCTCCTCTCCTCTCTCTCCCTGCACACGGAGCTGGCTGTAGGCGATCTCTCCCTCATCACCCAGAGCCTCCACCAAGCCACCCACATGATCAGGCAGGAGCAGATCTCCAGGCACAACAAAGAGCAGCGCAGCTCCTTGAGCTTCAGCTCCTCCGAGCGTCCAAGCTTCCTGCCTCGAGGAACTCTTTTTTAGGATGCGTAGGCGAGGATCTTCTGCTCTGGGTGGGTTGCCCACCCAGAGCAGCTCTAAGTTCCAATATTCCTGAAGGAGTGAACTCTGAAGTGATCCCTCAGCTCCTGGACCTTCAGGGATGATCAAGCTGACAAGAGGCCCTTCAATAGGCGGCGCGGGGCTTTGTTTGGGCCGATATTCAGGCTCTAACAGTCGCCCTTGTAGCGCCTCAAGGAGCCTCTGGGTGTTCCCTGAGAAGCGGGTTGCCCACCCCAAGAGCTTGGAATCTCCAGGGCGAAGGCGCAGCGCCAATTGAGCCCAGCGCGCCGCCTCCTCTCCTCCTGCCTCAGCCTGTGTCTGAGCCCAGGCCAAGCTGGCCCCTATAGCTTCAGCTTGCTGCTCTGCGATCTTGGGTCGCCGCTTAAGAGCGCGAGCCTGTTTAAGCCAGGCGTGGAGTTGCGTGAGTTCTTGACACTCCCCCTGAAGATCGGGACGAAGCCGTAGAAGCTCAGCCCGAGCTTCCTCTGCTTTAGTGCGCTGCCCCATCATCAAAAAAGCGCGAGCGCGAGCCTTTACCAGGTCGGGATCAAAGCGAGCTTGAGGCAGAGACTCGAGATGAACTAGGGCGTTGTGAGGATCCTGATAGCTCATCAAGTTCTCAGCCACCTTAAGCCCCGCCTCCATCTCTGCCAGGAGCGGACATGACCAATCTAAGGCGGGGAAAAGCATCGAGAGAGGGTGACGGCTCAGATGCTGTCGGATGATGAGGGAGTCATAGCTGAGGTCGATCAAAGCACCAAAGGAGATACAACCCGCATGTTTGCGATAGCGGTAGAGGATCTCAGGGATCTTACGAAAGCGGCCCAGAGAGACCGCTCGAGTCCAAAACTCATAGTCCTGAGCCCGTAAGAAGCGCTCATCGTAGCCCCCCGCCTTGAGGATCAGGCTGCGGCGGATAAAGCTGCCTCCGTTGGGGATGCAGGAGCCATAGAGTTTGGCACCCAACAGCTCCTCCTCGCGCCCAGTCCAGTCATTGGGCTTATAGAGCTGAAGATCTGCACCTGTTTGATGATCAAAGATCTGGAGGTTACCGTAGATCACGTCGGTCTCTGGATACTCGCGCAGCAACTCTAGGTAGTGCTCTAAAGCCTGGGGAGCCAGGAGATCATCATCATCCATCCAGAGGATAAACTCGCTCTCAGCGGTCTCAACGAGGCGATTGCGGGTGAAAGGCCGTCCTCGGTTCTCTCTATTCCTGAGCAGGCGAACACGGGGGTCCTGAGCTGCAAAACTCTCCAAGATCCCCCAAGTCTCATCTTGGGAGCCATCATCGCAGCAGAGAAGCTCAAAATTTGACCAGCTCTGTGCCAAGACGCTCTCTATCGTGGCCTGGATGAGATCTGCGCGGTTATAGCTGGGCATCAGCACGGTGACGCTGGGTGGCCAGGAGAGCTGCTTAGGAGGCGCGAACGACACTGGAGGCTCAAGAGGGGCGGGAGTTTTAGAAGGTTCAGGTGACTCAAGAGGAGCGGGCGGTGCGGGCGTTTTAGGAGGAGCTGGAGGCTCAGGAGATACAGGAGGTTCAGGAGAAATGAGAGGAGGCGAAAGAGCTGGCTGGGACGCTAAGGATTCCCCAGCAGGAGGAGTGACCCCCAACTCAAGAAGCCATCGATCCAGGGTCTCTAGAGCCTCAGCGGGCTCCCTCAGCAGGGCTGCTCTGAGCGCCAGGAGTCGCTTACGGAGGGCGGGTGACTTTCTTCTCTTTTTGCGTGCCACCGAGAGAGGCTACACCAGGGAGAGTAGGAAAAGTGATAAAACCCGCCCATGCTCTCTCTCTTCGCTCTCAAGCTTCTGATCTTAGCGGGGGGTGCAACCCCTGAGGAGAATCACCACAGCCACCTGATTCATGTAAAGGGCCTAAGCGCCTTTATGGAGAGCCAGGGCCTGCCCCTTGAAGACCAAGTGATCTTCTGGGCTGATGGAGAGGCCAAAGCTCCCGATCGCGCGCGACGCCCCAAAGAGAGCGAAGAGGAGTGGTTGCTTCAAGGAACTCTCCTGGATCGAGTCAGCGATCCAGGCCTTGAGCTGCTCAACACTCGCCCCTTTGGGCAGCGGCTCTATCCCGCCAGCCGAGAAGCCCTGCGTGCCTGGTTTCAGCGAGAGGGAGCACAGATGAAACCGGGTGACATGCTGCTCTTCGCGGTCACTGATCATGGAGAGCCAGACCCAGAGGGCAGATCCAACACGCGGATTAACCTTTGGGGTGAGATCCTCAGGGTGGAAGATTTAAGGGAAGATCTAAAGTTGATCCCTGAGGGGGTCAAGGTGCTGCTTTGGATGTCTCAGTGCTTCTCGGGTGGCTTTGCGCATCTGGAGCGAGAGGGGCTCTGTGGGGTCTTCTCCGCCAGCGCTGATCGTCCCGCCTATGGCTGTTTTCCCGATCAGGAGCAGAAGCCAGAGATCGGCCATTTTATGCAGATGTTGGAGGCGCTCAAGGGGGGGGCGCGCTCCCTGATGAGCGCCTCAGATCAGGTGATGCTTCGAGATGACACCCCCGACAGCCCTCATCTGAGCAGCGATGCTTTCCTTTGGAGATCGCTACACAACCTCGCCAAGCAGCGCGGCGCTCCTCTTGATCGTCTCATCGACGCAGGGCTTTCCCAAGCTTCCTTAAAAGCTCCAGAGTGGCGGTTGATCAGTCAGATTTCCAGTCGCTATGGCTTGGGCAGCATCAGCCGATATAGCCAGCTCCTCAGCCTGATGGACGAGCTGGCTGCCACCCGATACCCCCTCAGGGCTTGGGGAGAAGCCTGGGAACGGGGCTTAGTCCAGAGCCTCAATCGCTTGGCTCGTCCGCTCTACCAGAGCTTCAGCGCCCCCAAGGGTTTTTCAAGGAAGCGCAGAGCGCGAGCGAGGCTGCGGCGCAAGATGCTTCGTGCTCTGAAGAAGCGCCCTATGCTGAACAAACATCTTCAACTGATGCGCGCACGGCGAGATGAGGCAGGCGCTCTCTCTATGCGCCTTAACCTTCAAGAGGCCGCCGCTCTGCGGCTCGCTCGGCTCCTCTCTCGCGTCGCCGGACCTCAACTCCTCGACCCTCTTCAGCTTGAGCGTTTGGAAGCCCTGAGGAGCTGCGAACAGAGCCCTTTTCTGCCCCCCCCAGCGCTGGAGCTTGAATCTCTCGAACCCGCGCTTGTGCAGAAGCGACCCCTACCCCAAGCTCTTCCACCTTTTACCCAGCTCTGGGGGGCGGTGGAGGCGCTGCGCCCGGGTTACTTTGGCTTGGCTTACCGAGATCTCCCCAAGTTCCAAGGCGCTGAAGTGACACAGATCATCCCCGGAGGACCAGGAGCGGCTGCTGAACTCCAGGTGGGAGATCTGATCTTGGCGGTTGGAGAACGGAGACTCGATGAGGAGGGCGCCTTCTTTGAGAGTGCTCTCTTCTCAGAGTCGGGAAAGTCGCTGCGTTTAGAGGTGCAGCGGGGAGAGGAGCGCCTGATTCTGAACTTAGTGCCTCATCCTCGACCGCTGCCCTCAGCATTACCCTATACCGGAGAACATGTCCCTGATCTTCGCATCCAGGGGCTTGATGGCCTGCTCCCTATTTTGGGCTCAGGGCAGCCCTCGATCCTCTACTTCTGGGCCACTTGGTGCGTCCCCTGTCAGAAGGCCCTCCCTGTCCTTCAGATCTTCGCCAAGGAGCGAGGAGCACAGATCATCGCGATCACCAGTGAGCCCAAGGCCCGCGTTCGCGCCTTCTTACAAGATTATGGAGTCTTCCCTGTGCCTATCGCCCTAGATCTAGAGCGTGAAGCGACGCGGCTCTTCTCGGTAGAGAAGCTGCCTAGTTTTGTACATATCGATAGTACGGGTAGGCTGGTCCAAATTGGCGAAGGGTTTAAAGAACATATTCCTCTGAAATAATGCAGCTCTTCAATAATAAACAAAAAATCCTAGAACCAATCTTTTCATGCATATCTAGAAGAGTAGTGACAATCATCACAGTGACGATGTTTGAATCCCAATGGAAGCTCTTTATTACACCTCGAACAGCGTCTTAAAACACTTCCAGCTCTAAGAGATCTTAGGATATAGTCATTGGCTGATTGGCGACAGCTCTGAGCCTCCTCCATCTCAAGAAACTGATCTGGAAAACGGTAAGCAAGCCACTGATAGAGGGTCGCGATCTGCACGCTGTCCTCCGCCTCATATAGCTCATTAGAGCTCTTGGCCAGCCCCTCAAAGCCCTTCTCTTTTAGAGACTCAGGAAAACAGGCCCCACCTGCAAGGGCACCACGCGCAAAGCTCAGATGAGCTTGTACCACCTGGGGCGCGCGCATAGAGACTGGAGCAGAAGCAAAGATATATTTGTTGAGGAGGCTGGCCTCAGAGGTAAGTGGGGCGAGTCGAGCAGCGAGGTCTAACATCTCATCGGTGATGTTGGCCTTAAAGAGCTCGATGGAGAACCAAATCTTCTGCTGAAAGAAGCACAGGATCGGCACCAACTCCTCTGTGTTCAAGAATTTTGAGATCATCTCCAGGTGAAAAGGAAGCGGCTGGACAAAACATGGGGGCGCGAGGTCGGGAAGCTCGGCGGGATATTTTCGCTGTAAGAACCTTAAATCTGAACCTGAGAAGGCACCGATATAACCCTCCTCCTCCATTCCAAAGCGTCCCGCACGCCCTGCGATCTGTTGTACCTCGCTGGCACGCAGTTCATGCTCTTGATGATCATAATATTTGTAAGTCTTCCAGAACAGCAGCTCTCGGATGGGGAGGTTGAGCCCCATGCCGATGGCGTCGGTAGCGACTAAGATCTTGGACTGGCGATCACGGAAACGCTGAGCTTCGATCCGGCGCACCTCTGGAGAGAGTCCGCCATAGACCACCGAGACCGGCAGCTTCATCTCTTGCTCGATATGTTGCTTCAGCGTCAAGACATCATGACGAGAGAAGCAGACGATGGCGGTCCCCGACTTGAGCTTTCCTGCCCCAAGGCTGTGGTGCATTTTGTGGATATTGAGAGGTTGAAAGCGCTTAAAGTGTCGCACCTTGAGAGGCTCGCCCAGATAGTCGGCCAGCTTCTTGAGGAGAGGGAGAGCGTTGGGAGAGCCGGTGAAGATCACACGCTCAGCGGCGACCCCCAAGAGCGCATTGGTCCAGGCCCAACCCCGTCGATCATCTCCCAACAGCTGAATCTCATCGATCACTGCGGTCTCTACCACACGGTTGAAGTTCAGCATCTCGATGGTGGAGGAGACAAACTCGGCCCCCTCGATATGATCCTGTTCCTCTCCGGTGATCATCGAGCAAGGAGTCCCCCAGGCGATCAGGCTCTGCTGAACCTCTAAGGCCAAGAGCCGCAGAGGCGCCAGATAGACGCCGCTCTTGGAATCTTTCAGAGCCTGCAGCGCCGCATAGGTTTTGCCGCTATTGGTCGGACCACAAAAAAATTCAAGCCGTCGGAAGATCTTCCGCGCTTTAGGAAAGCAGCTCGCCAGATCACTGTGCTCATCGTAGGTTGAGACCAGCCGTCTTCGCTCACGTTCCTCTTTGACTTGTTCGATGATCTCCTCTTCTAGACCATTTAATAATGGTTTCAACTCTGCTTGTTTGTCTTGGAAACTCTCTCCACGTTTGGGGGGCTTGAGGAGTTCTCTAAGTTTCTGGGAGTATCGATCCTCAATATTCCATAGATCGATCCCATTCTCGGCACAGATTTCGCCGTATCTCTCGAGGCAGTCAGCCCAAGCAGGGGCTATCTTTTCATTATAAAATTCTTTAAAGGATTCTTTTTCAGAACGAAGCAGCAATTCCTTCTTTCGAGAAGATTTTAGGTTATCCAATTTTTTTTCAAAGATTCGAAGAAGTTGTTCCAGATGTTTCTGCTCCAGATCCCGATTAAATCGTTCTTCGAGCAACTCAAATATCCGCTCCTCCTCCTGCTCCCTCTCCCCCTCACTGGGATAACTATCTCTGAGTTTGTTCTTTCCCCAGGAGATGATCAGAGCTCTGAGGCTTTGCCCCCAGTGTTTGGCGCTCAACAGCGGATAGGCCCTTGAGAAATGCCCCGCTTCCACAACATCAAGGAAGCTCAAGGCAGCGAGCTTGCTCCCTGAATATCTAGCTAAGAGTCTCTGCTCTCGAGACTCGCGGCGCTGTCTCTTTTTGCTCCTCTTCCATTTTGGAGGTGGTGGCCTCTCTCTCGCATCGGATACGGCTCTTCGCTGCCGCTTCTCATGCCCCTCTTGGTGCTCTTGAAGCCTGAGCTTGAGTTTGGGGAGCGTAAGATCCTTGAGATCAGAGAAGGAAGCATACCAAAGAGACCAAGCCTCCTCCTCCTCGCTGACCGCTCTCTCTGCTTTAAGTTGCTGAAGGAGAGCCTTGACCTTCCCCTCTCTTTGCTGTCTGCGCCTATCTCTACGATCCATAAAACACTCCTCTATGTTCTCCGTGTTGGGACGCGAGTATGGAAAACCGCCTGAGCCGTTGCTATAAGATTTTGTTCTGCATCTTTGTTGGAAAAATTTATGAAGGCTGCGCTCTCCGTTGATTCCCTTTTTAAAACCTTTGACCTGGGGTTCTTTGGGGCCGTGCCCTTTATCGGTCCCATGGTCACAGGGCTTCAGATCAAGGGTCTGGCTCAGCGTGTAGAGGCTGTTCGAGGTGTCAGCTTCTCGGTAGAACCTGGGGAGATCTTTGGCTTCTTGGGGCCTAACGGCGCGGGCAAGACCACCACGATCAAGATGTTGATGGGCCTGATCCACCCCAGCTCAGGCAGCGGGACTCTCCTGGGCGCCCCGCTGGGAGATCGCGCAGCCCGTGCTCGTCTGGGCTTCCTTCCTGAGCACCCCTATTTCTACGACTATCTTAAGCCGTTGGAATTTCTTGATTTTTACGGTCGACTCTTCTGTATGAGCGCTCAAGATAGGCGTCGACGGGCAGATGAGCTGGTTGATCGGGTGGGGTTACGCCACGCTGTAAACCGCCCGCTGCGCAAATACTCCAAGGGGATGATCCAGCGCATCGGTATCGCTCAAGCGCTGATGAATGATCCCGATCTGGTGGTCTTTGATGAGCCGATGTCTGGTCTAGATCCTATGGGGCGCAAGGATGTACGCGATCTGATCTTTGAGCTGAAGGAGCAGGGCAAGACCGTCTTCTTCTCCAGCCATATCCTCCAAGATGTAGAAGCGATCTGTGATCGAGTGGCGATCATGGTTAAGGGTCGCCTACGCAGCATCGGCCCCCTCAGTGAGCTGCTCAGCAGCCCCAACCATCAAGTAGAGGTTTGGCTCTCTGGGCTCTCCTCCAACCTGCTGGAACATCTTAGGGCTCAAGCTCTCCAGTCTCGTGAGCTGGATGGGCAGTGGAGCTTTCTCTTTGAAGAGGAGGAGCGAGTGAATGATCTCCTAAAGGAGGCGCTTGGCGAAGGGGCTCGACTGATCAGCCTCAAGCCTCACAGGCGCTCACTGGAGGATCTCTTTGTCGCTGAGGCGCAGCGCGATGAGGTGGAGAAAGCATCATGACTCAGATCTTTGGTATCGCGCTGAACACCTTCCGAGAGGCGGTTCGCAACCGCATCTTTCTCAGCCTGATCCTCTTCGCCGTGGCGATGCTCCTGATCACCATGGCGGTCAGCTCCGCCTCTCTTAACGAGGAGCTGCGCCTAATGAAGGATGTAGGGCTCTTCCTGATCTCTACCTTCTCTGTCCTCATCTCCATCTTCATCGGCGTCAACCTGGTCTACAAAGAGATCGAGCGAAAAACGGTCTATACGGTGATCCCCAAGCCGATCTATCGCTTTCAGTTCCTTCTGGGGAAATATTTGGGACTCGCTATAACGATGGCGAGTCAGTTGGTGGTGATGGCCCTGGTCCTTGCGGGGCTGTTTTGGGCGATGGAGGGCTCTTTTGGCTTGGGAATGCTGCAGGCGATCCTGCTTATCTATGTCGAGGTCCTGATCGTCATCAGCGTCGCCCTCCTCTTCTCCTCCTTCTCCACCCCTCTGCTCTCAGGGCTCCTCACCGTGGGCACCTTTATCGTAGGACGTTTTGTAGAGGACTTGATGAATCTCAGGCTGGTGAGCCAGGAGGAGAAGTCAGTAGAGGGCTTGGCCAGCCTGGTCAAGGTTGTAGTCAAGCTGGCCCCTGATCTCTCCATCTTTAACACCACCCCCTATGTAGTCTATGAGACCAGTCTACCCTGGGGTTATCTCCTGGATGGTGCTCTCTATGGTTTGAGCTATATCGGCATCTGTCTGCTCTTCGCTTCTCTGATCTTCAGCCGTCGCAGCTTTATCTGATGCGCTGGTTTCTCCTCTCCCTGCTTATCTTGCTTTCTGCGGCTGGGCTTCGTGTGTTCTGGAGCGCTCAGGAGGAGTTGGAGCAGGCACGTCAAGCTGAAGCGGCGGGGAAGCTACAGTTGGCTCTCTCCCGCTATCAATATGCTATGCGCTGGTACCTTCCCTTCAGCGCAGCCCCCAAAGAAGCCGCTGAGGCGCTCTGGAGCCTCGCTCAGAGAGATGATCCCGCCTTGGCGCGTGCAGCGCTCTGGAGGCTGCGCGGAGGGATCAGGGCGACGCGTTGGCTTATCTCCCCTTTTAAGGAGTGGGTAGAGCCCGTAGATGAGCGCCTAGCGCTCCTGATGGCTCAAGCTCAACAAAAGGAGAGCCCTGAGACGATCCTGGGACGCAGCGAGGCAGAGCTGAGGGCGGATCATCTTCGCCTGCTCAAGCTGGATCAGGCCCCTGCGCCTGCATGGTCCCTGCTCCTGGTGCTGAGCTTTCTGGCTTGGATCTTGGCGAGCTTTGCGCTCCTCTGGAGAGGTTTTGATCCAGGGCTGCGCTTTAAGCTCCGCCCAGGACTGCTCCTCGTAGGCGCCTCTTTCTCTAGCCTTGGGCTCTGGATCTGGGCGCTCTTTAGAGCCTAGAGGAGCTTCACTCAGTCGAGATGCTTTGATACTCCAGCCCAAAGGAGAGAGATGAAAGTCGCGGTGATCGGAGGAGGGAGCTGGGGGACCGCCCTGGCAAGCGTCCTGGCTCATAACGTCGAGGCGGTCCAGATCTGGGCGATGGAGCCTGAGGTGGTGGCGGGGATCAATCAAGAGCACAAAAACCCTCGCTACCAGCGCGAGTTTCAACTCTCAGAGCGTATCAGCGCCACCCACTCCGAGGCTGAGGCCCTCGAGGGGGCGACGCTGGTCTGTGTGGTCGTGCCCAGCCACGCGATGCGCATTGTGATGACTCGGCTTGCCCCCCAGCTTCGACCTGGAGTGCTCTTGGTGAGCGCCAGTAAGGGGATTGAGAATCGCTCCCTGATGACGATGGAGGAGGTCTGGAGTGAGGTCCTCCCCCGCAGCCTGCGCGCTGACTTTGCCTTCCTCTCTGGACCCAGCTTTGCTCGAGAGACGCTCCAAAAGCAGCCCACGGTGGTTACTGTAGCGGCGCACTTTCAGGATGTAGCTCAGGAGGTCCAAGCTGCCTTCGCCACAGAGTGGTTTCGGGTCTACACCTCGGAGGATGTCACCGGGGTGGAGCTGGGCGGCGCGCTTAAGAATGTCATCGCCATCGCAGCGGGGGTTGCCAGCGGCCTGGGGCTGGGACACAACACCCGCGCTGCTCTCCTGACCCGAGGCTTAGCTGAGATCAGCCGCTTGGCGGTGCAGAGAGGCGCCAACCCGCTCACCCTAAGCGGGCTCTCTGGGATGGGGGATTTGGTCCTCACCTGTACCGGCTCCCTCTCCCGCAACCGCCAAGTGGGAGAGGCTCTGGGGCGCGGGAAGCAGCTCAACGAGATCCTCGGCTCGATGGTGCAGGTAGCTGAGGGGGTTCGCACAACTCAGAGCGCCTATATGCTCTCTCAACGAGAGGGAGTGGAGATGCCGATCACTCAGGAGGTCTATCGCATGCTCTATGAAGAGAAGGCACCCAAACAAGCCCTCGCTGCGCTGATGGGTCGCGCTCTTAAAGCGGAACTGGGTTAAGAGATGCAAGAGATCTGGAGCATCAAACGGATCCTGCGTTGGACCACCGGATTCTTCAAAGAACGGGGCTTCTCCTCGCCCCGCCTGGACGCAGAGTTGCTGATCGCTGAAGCCCTGGGGGTTGATCGAATCCGCCTCTATCTAGATTTCAATAAACCCTTGGGAGATCCAGAGCGAGCCGCCATCCGGGAGCGGGTTCGACGTAGGGCGACAGGGGAGCCAGTAGCCTATATTCTGGGAGAGCGAGGCTTCTGGTCTCTGGATCTCAAGGTGGATCCTCGAGCGCTGATCCCTCGCCCTGAAACAGAGCTGCTCGTAGAGCAGGGCTTGCTGCTCCTCAAGCAGCAAGAGAGCCCTCTGATCGTCGATGTGGGTACAGGGAGCGGCTGTATCGCCTTGGCGCTGGCTAAAGAGAAGCCTGAAGCAGAGATCCACGCCATTGATCGCAGCCCAGAGGCCCTGGTACTGGCTCAGGAGAACGCTAAATTTTTGGGGCTGGAGCTGAAGTTTCATCTGGGCGATCTGCTGAAGCCTCTGGGAGATATTCAAGCTGATTTGATCCTCAGCAACCCTCCCTATATCCCCAGCGCGGCGATCAAGGGGCTGATGAGCGATGTAAGAGAGTTTGAGCCCCATATCGCTCTAGATGGAGGCGAGGATGGTCTAGAGCTGATCCGCAGACTCATCCAGCAAGCTCCTCCGCTGCTCAGGGAGGGTGGCGCCCTCTTGATGGAGATCGGCTTTGATCAGGGGGCGGCGGTTCTGAAGATCTTAGAGGCGGATGGTCGCTATGTGGACTTAGAGATTCACCGAGATCATGCGAGCCATGAGCGGGTGATTCAAGCCAGACGAGGAGAGCGCTGATGAGGTGGTTGATCTTAAGCCTGATGCTCTTGGCGGTCGGTCCTGCGTGCAACCCGGCTGATGTACGGGAGACCGTAGAGATCTATTATGAGAATCACAGCGACATGGAGAAAGAGTGGCGTGCTCGTGAGATGGCGCGGGTGATGCCTTTCTATGTGATGGGCACGATCTTGGCCCTGCTCCTTATGGGGGTGGCGATTCTCAACGCCCTGGAACATGCTCGCGCCCTGGACAAACAGAATGAAAACCAAGAAGAGCAGGGAGGGGGAGAGGCGATCCGATTTGGCGCCTGGCTTCTCCTGCTCTGTTTTATCAGCCTTTTCGCGGCGATGTCTGTTCGTCGCCACTGGCTGCCTGCAGGGCATCCAGTCATCGCCTTTGGTGTTACGGCTCTCTTTGGCACACTGGCCACAGCGCTGGCGGCATGGCAAGGGGAGAAGCGGGCGGTGCTCTGGGTGGGCTATGTGGCCGCCAGCCTCAGCTTGCCGATGTTGGGGGTCCTTCTCAATGGCGAGGTATACTTGATGGACACCAGCGCCAGCCTCTTTATCGGCTTCGCCAGTGGCCTCCTGGTGACCGTGGTTTTCAGCAATTCGGTGCGGGGAGGCTTGGTGAAATTTCTTAGGAAGCGGGATCAACGACGTTGAACTCTCTCCTCAACGACACAGCTCTAAGAGGAGATATTGACACTGGACAGGGCTTTGGGGCTTCATAACCCCACGCAGCTCTCGCTGTCTCTTCCTCCCCCAGCGACCGAAGGGGCGCCTGATGTCCATCTTGATTGTCCACTCCGATCTCAATCTAAACGCCGATTTGGTGAGCTACTGTCGAGAGCTTGGCTTAGAGGCTGAAGCGATCATGGACACTGAAGAGGGGCGTCGAATGGCCTTCTCTACTGAGCCTGAGTTGGTGATCCTCAACGATTATTCCCTCTGTAGTCGACTGCGAGGGCGCTTAAAGGTCCCGGTCATCTTTCTGGTAGGTGAGAAAGAGCGGGAGTTCTTTAAGAAGCACAAAAACACCAGCAACCGAGCAAACTTATATTTAGAAATTCCTTTTAAACTTCAAGATTTACACTCTGCTTTCAAGAAAATCATCAGAGACTTTGATGCTCCTCCTCCCTCCTCAGAGCTTCGCTTGGGGGCTCAAAATGAGAACAGGACTCTGGGCCCATTTGATGATCAAGAACAGGCGGAGATCGCTGCGGAGACAGATGAGATCTTTGGTAAGCTCTTAACGCCAGCCCTAGGGACTCAGGCGGCTCTAAAAGCGAGCAGCGCTCCTCCCCACACGGAGGAAAGAGTAAAAAAGAGATCCCCCTTTGCTTTCAACGGTGTGCTCCCTCCGCTCCCTAAGTTTTTAAGACAGGGGAGCCCTCCCCCTCAAGATGAGAGCCTGAAGCAGCTCCAGGAACAACTCAGAGAGGGGCAGAGAGAGCGAGCAGAGCAGAGCCTACGGATCGCTCAGTTTAAAAAAGAGCGAGAGGCTCTTGAGGAGCAGGAACAGGTACAGAAGGCTCAACTCCAAGAGCTACAGAGCGCCCTAGAACAAGCTTCAAAAGAAGTCAGCTTAAAGGCTCAGGAGCAGGAGAAGCTGAAACGGGCTGAGGCGGAGAGGCTTCAGGGTCTACGCACAGAGCATGAGACCGACAGGGTAGCTCAAGAGCGCCGTCATCAGGAGCGAGAGGACCAACTGCGGGATGAGCAGCAGCAGACATTGGCAGCTCTAGAGAGAGAACACAGCCTTCGAGAGCGCACCCAGAGAGAGGAGCAGGAACATCTTCTGGAGCAGCTCAAGAGCTTGAAGCGGCGTTTGGAGATTCAGGAGACCGACGCTCGTGCTCAGAAGATGAACTGGAAAGATGAGCAGGAGGCACGGCTTTCAACAGAGAAGCGCCGTGCTGCTGAAGCCCTGGTTGAGCAGGAGTGGGAGTACGAGAGAAGCTTAGAGACGCTGAAGAGTGAGCAGGCTCAAACTCTAAAAGAGCGAGAGACTGAATGGGAGTCTGTGCAGTCCGAATATCTCCAGGCCCTAAAAGAGCGGGAGGCTGAGCAAGAGGTACTCAAAGCCAAGCAAGCTCAAACTTTAGAGCAGCTCAAGGTGGAGTATCTTGAGGCCCTAAAAGAGCGGGAGGCTGAGCAAGA
>CAYLJJ010000003.1:0-3928 GCA_964384025.1 uncultured Nannocystaceae bacterium | reverse complement strand
GGCGCTCAAAGCTGAGCAGGCTCAAACCTTAGAGCAGCTCAAGGTGGAGCATCTTGAGGCTCTAAAAGAGCGGGAGGCTGAGCAAGAGGCGCTCAAAGCTGAGCAGGCTCAAACCTTAGAGCAGCTCAAGGTGGAGCATCTTCGGACTCTAAAAGAGCGGGAGGTTGAACAGGAGACCTTCAGGCTCGAACAGGCTCAAACCTCAGAGCAGCTCAGAGCTGAGCATCTTCGGACCCTCAAAGAGCGAGAGGCTGAACGTGAGCTGCTCCAGGCGGAGCAGCTCCAAGCCCTAGAGCAACTCAGATCTGAACACCTTAAAGCCCTAAAAGAGCGAGAGGCTGAACAAGAGACCTCCTCAAAGCAGCAGAAGCTCGAACAGGAGCAAGCCTTAGAACAGCTCAAGGCGGAGCACTCTAAGGCTCTAAAAAAGCAGGAACTTGAGGCTCAAGAGCTGACTCACGCTCAGGAGGAGCAGGTTAAAGCCTTGGAGCTTGCTCTAGAGGAGGAGAAAGCCCAGGCAAAGGCTGAAAATGAGACTCAGGCAGAAGCTCTAGGGAGGCTCCAGGAGCAAGCTTTCAAGGGGCGAGAAGCTGCTCTAGAAGCTCTCAAGCTACAACATAGAGAAGAGCTTGAAGCTCAGAAGCGCACCTTTGAGAGCGCGATGGAGGAGCTTAAACGTGGCTATGAGGAGCGCGTCCAAAGCTCAACCCAAGAGCTTGAAGAGCGCTCTCAAAGGCAGGAGGAGCTGCTCAAATCGGAACAGACCCAACGCAGCTTCATGGAGGGTGCCCACGAGGCTGCTTTGAGCAGCCTCCGAAAGGAGCATGAGGGGATCCTGGGCGCGCTTAAAAAGGAGCACAGCCTGATCTTAGGAGAAGTTCGAAGCCAAGCTGAGTTGCAGCTTCAAGAGCAGAGAGAGCAGCATGAGACGCTCGTGGCTGGGTTGGAGGAAGAGTTCAGGCGGGAGCGAAGCTTAAAGGCAGAGACCCGCGAAGCGGAGCTTAAAAAGCTTAAGCTGAGCCAAGAAAAAAGCTTAGGAGAGTTGGCGAAGGCTCAGGCACGAGTCCTCTCTTCATTTAAGGTGGAGCATGAGGAGGAACTCAAGGCTCTGCGAGAGGAGCAGGATGAGCAGCTCAGTCAGGAGAAGCTCAAGGGAGAGGAGTCTCTAAAGAAGCAGGATGCACTCCATCAGAGTGCTCTAAGCGCTCTGGTTCGCACCCACAAACAGGGACAGGAGTCTCTAAACGCAGCAGCTTTATTGAGAGAAGCAGAGCTTGAGGAGCGCTACAAAACGCTGCAGGAGCGCCTGAGCGAGATCAGCAGCCAAGCAGAGCAGCAAGACCAAGCGCTGAAGAACCTGAAGGAGGAGCATGAGCAGCTTCAGGAGCGACTGAGGGAGGTTAAGGAGCAGCGAGAGCTCTTCAGGCAGGAGCTAAAGCAGGGCCAGGAGCTATCCAAGCTAGAGCAGGCTGAGTTTAAGGGAACCCTAGAGCAGAAACGCAAGACTCTAGAGCGTACTCGCAATGAGCGGGATGAGGCGATGGAGCGGGCGGCGGCCTTGATGGCTCGTTTGGCGATGCTCAAGACAGATCGAGAGGAGGAGCAAGGGCTCCTTAAGGCTCAACTCAGAGAGGTCGAGGGAGAGCGCGATAAGCACCAGCACCAGGGTCAAGAGTTGGAGGCGCGTGAAGCTCGCTCTCTTGAGCAGCTCAAAGAGCGAGAACTGGAGCTGGAGGCCAAACAGAAAGAGATGAAGGACCTCAATGAGGATCGAACTTGGCTAGAGGGTCGCGTTAAAGAGTTAGAGGAGGATCTAAACCTGCGTCTCACTGCTATGGAGAAGGTGCGCACAGCGCTGGGTGTGGCTCAGGCCTTTATCGATCAGGCGGCTTATACGGAGGAATTTGATGATGCAGTTGAACCAGATAATGGAGTCTCAGGGAGCTGATGCGCGTCGTTGATTTGATCGAGAAGAAGCGGGATGGAGGGCGGCTGGGAGAAAGAGAGATCCGGGAGCTCTTAGAGCGCTATACCCTAGAGAAGATCCCCGACTATCAGATGTCCGCTCTGCTGATGGCTATCTATCTTCAAGGCTTTGAGCCTGAGGAGCTGAGGGCTTGGACTGAGGGGATGCTCTACTCTGGCCAGGTCCTGGATCTGAGCGCCATTCCAGGGATCAAGGTAGATAAGCACAGCACGGGGGGGGTGGGAGACAAGATCAGCCTACCTCTGGCTCCCTTGGTAGCAGCCTGTGGGGTCCCTGTGCCGATGATCAGTGGTCGCGGCCTGGGTCACACTGGGGGGACCCTGGATAAGTTGGAGAGCATACCAGGCTTCTCTACTCAGCAGAGCAGCGCGCGCTTTCAGGAGCTGATCGCCACGGTGGGTCTGGGGCTCATCGGCCAGACCGCTGAGATCGCCCCCGCAGATAAGAAGCTCTATGCGCTTCGGGATGTCACAGGCACCGTGCCCTCTATCCCTCTGATCACCAGCTCGATCATGAGCAAGAAGCTGGCGGAGGGTCTGGATGCTTTGGTCTTGGATGTCAAACTGGGCTCAGGAGCCTTTATGAAGAGCGAGGAGGGCGCTCGCGCGTTGGCGCGGGCGATGGTGGAGGTGGGGCAGCGGATGGGCAAGCGCGTGGTCGCGCTGCTCACCGATATGAGCCAACCCCTCGGTCAAGCGGTGGGTAACGCTCTGGAGGTGCGAGAGTCGATCGAGATCCTTAAAGGTCGCGGCCCCCAAGACTGTAGAATCCTGACTCTTCGTTTGGCGGAGCTGATGTTGGAGCTGGGCGGCAAAGATCCCGCTGAAGCGCAGCGCGCTCTAGATGATGGGCGCGGCTTAGCCAAATTTGCGGAGATCATCGAGGCTCAGGGGGGTGATCCTCGCGTCATTGAAGAGCCCGAACGTTTCCCCAGTGCGTCTAAGCGCAGCTCCTTCTGTGCATCCAAGGGGGGCTACCTTCAGTCCGTGGATTGTAAGGGCGTGGGCCTCGCCGCCCTGGACCTGGGTGCCGGTCGCCAAAGGAAAGAGGATGATGTTGATCCTGCAGTGGGCCTCTGGATCAAAAAGCGTTTAGGAGATTGGGTTGAACCGGGAGAGAGCATCCTAGAGATACATCACAATCAGCGTGGCTTGGAGTCTGCCTTAGAGCGCTTGGAAACTGCCTATGAGATCGGCGCCGAAGCCCCCACTCTGCCCCCCCTTATCTTGGATCGGATCGGCTGATGCGTCTGCTCCTGCTCCTCTCTCTTCTCCCTGGACTCGCCCAAGCTGCGCAGCTTCCAGAGCTTACAGATACTCCGATAAGCGCTCGCCTGCTCAGCGTCCTGGGTTTGGTGGTCCTGCTGCTGCTCTCCTGGTCGATGAGCAGCAATCGACGTAAGATCCCCTGGCGGGTGCTCTTTTGGGGTCTAAGTCTTCAGATCGGCCTGGGCTTCCTGCTTCTGCGTACATCCTTTGGTAAGGGCTTCTTTGAGGCTGTAGGAGCTGGGGTCAATCATATCGTCGCTTACTATCGGGAGGGTGCCCTCTTGGTCTTTGGGCAGAAGATGATCGAGAGCTTCCCCTACTCCTTTATCCTCAACGTTCTACCCACAATCATCTTCTTCTCCTCCCTGATGGCGGTGCTCTACCACCTGCGGATTATGCAGCTCTTGGTGGGCGCTGTTGCTTGGTTGATGCGCCGCACTTTGGGCACCAGTGGAGTGGAGAGCCTCTCAGCGGCGGGCAACATCTTTGTGGGCCAGACAGAGGCTCCGCTGTTGATCCGCCCTTACCTTGAGAGGATGACTCAGAGCGAGCTGATGGCGGTGATGGTGGGGGGCTTTGCGACCGTGGCGGGGGGAGTGATGGTCGCCTATGTCAGCATGTTCGGGGATGCCTTACCTGGTATCGCTGGGCATATGATGATCGCCAGCATCTT
>CAYLJJ010000002.1:87992-222710 GCA_964384025.1 uncultured Nannocystaceae bacterium | reverse complement strand
GGTGCTGGAGGCCAAGCGGGTGCTGGAGGCCAAGCGGGTGCTGGAGGCCAAGCGGGCGCCGCAGGAGAGCCTGGAGAGTGTCGAGATGGCTACACCTCAGCTTGGGATCGCCATGGTGGGCACTACTGCTGCCCAGTGGATACTCCTCAATATTGTGATGAATTGGGAACCTATGAAGGGGGGTGCTGGCCGGAGGTCTCCAACTGCAACACGATCATGGAGTGTGGTGATGGCGACTACCGTGCTTGTCCAGGAGATACCCTCGCCCACTGTGATGAAGAGGGTAACTTTCGCTGCCGTTTGGATCCAGGCCAGAGCCTTGATATCGAACTGACAGAATTAAGCGCTGATGCACTCTTAGAGCGAGTAGACCGTCGTGGAGAAGACTATGGTCCTGAGTTCAGAGTGCGCATCAGCAATGTGGGAGGGCTTCCTGCTCAACACCTTCATGTTGTCATCAGGGCGGTCCCGGAGTCGGTGATTTTTATGGATGAAAACTGTGGGATTGAGCGCTTTGGGGACTCTTTTCGGGTCGGAGAGCTGACAGAGGTTAACAGCAATCTATTGCCAGGCGCTCAACTTGACCTCTCTATCTCAACCCAGATCGTCTCTAGAGCCGAAAATACCGCGCTCCCCGAAGACCGTTATGCTTGGTTTGCCAAGGTCGTTTCTCCTCTGGCACCGGGTGGACCAGAGGAGGTCAGGGAGCTTAGCTTCTGTAATAACTATGCGCGTCTGCCTGGTTTCTGGGAGGTCTTCAGCGCTGAGCCCTGAGGTTGGCCAGGGCCTCTTCAGCTTGCACCCTCCATCCGGTGGGTCGCCTCTGCTCTAAGGTCAACGCTCTTAAGAGAAAGAGGGCCTCCTCCCGTCGCCCCAGCTCGACCAGAGCCTGAGCGATAACCAGATGGGGTGAGAGAGCGCTGGGATAACGCCCTGAGATCTCCTCGGCGAGCTTGATCAGCTCGGTATAAGCCTGATGTTCAGCCAAAGTTTTCAGTTGAAGCAGCTCACGGAGCGCCATCTTATCTTCGAAGTCCTCTCGGCTGAGGAAGGGGCTCATGAGCAGATTCTTACCATCACTGTGGGCCCCTGAGGAGAAGGTGATGGGGAGCAGATTGAACCCTGCCCCCAAGGCCGCAGCCAGAGCTGTGCTCTGAAGCGCGATATGGAGAAGCTCCTCTCGCGTCTCCAGAAAGCTCTCTCCCAAGATAAGCCAGATCAGCCCTAAGATGAGCAGCTCAGCGCCTGGACCTGCGGCGGCGATGAGCGCATGGCTGAGACGGCTCAAGTGGCGGGGGTGGGGGATGGCGACGATATATCCAGAGATGGGGATGCGTCGGATCTCCACCTCTGTCTCTCGCCAAGAGAAGCGACGCCATAGAGGACCGATGCCAATGACCACTTCGGGCAGTCGCCAACCCAGGCGTCGGGTCATCCAGGCGTGCCCCAGTTCGTGGAGAACGGTGAGAAACAACCAAGCCAGGGAGAAAAAGATGGGACTCCAAGCCACCATCCGAGCTTCCTTTAGGAGGCTGCCCAAGAAGGAGCCAAAGATGAGCAGAGCAAAGATCCAGAGTATGAGCCTCTCGCTGAGGTTACCGCGCTCCATCAACGCTCCCGCTCATCAGGGGCCGTTGTAAGCGCAGCTCCCCATGCTCTCTGAGCCCGCTCTCTGATCTTAGGGTTCTCTCCTTCGGCGCAGAGCGTAGCGGCGTTTTGGCAGAGGCGCAGCGCGAGCCAGGGTCGTTCCTCCTCCAGCCATGCTTGCATCACGCTTCCCAAGCTCTGAGCGCTGGGAGCCAGATGAAAGGCGCGGGCCTTAAGGCGGCTCTGCTCTTGAAGCCGCAGGCGCTGATCCTCCCCTGGAGGAGCTTCACGTCGTCGAGCTTCAGCTTCTCCTCGAAGCTGAACATTTTCGGGGAGCAAGGTCGCCGCCCTCAGGAGGTCAAGGAGACCGCCTCTCTGAACCAGCGCTTGGGAGAGCTGCCCCTCAAAGCCACAACGCAGCCGCCTCCGCTCCTGAACCCAACGCCAACGGCGCCAAGAGATCATCGGATCAGACTCCAACCAGGGCTTGGCCTCTCGACAGTGCGCCTGAAGCAACTCCAGATAAGCAGCCTCCAAAGCTGCTTGCTGGGAGGGTTCAGTTCGGCTGAGTATAAGGGCCTTTAGCTCAGCCTCTGAAGGCTCCTCAGCCACTCTCTGCTCCTCAAGGCTGGGCTGTTGCTGTTCCTGAAGATGTTTTTTGGCAAACTGTTCGGGAAACAGGGGACGAGCGCGGGGAGGTAGGAGCCCGCGAGCCTGACGCCAATGAAGCATAGCTTCCCCCAGATCTCCTCTCTTTAAAGCAAAGCTCAAGGCCTCCAGCTCCAACTCAAAGGCGGAAGCCCCCTCCAGCAACTCAAACTCCATCAAGGGATACTGCGGCTTCGCTCCTTTGAGGGGACCTCGCCTGTTTTGAGCCTTTAGCGCCAACCGAAGGGCTCCAGGCTCCTTTGGGAGTTGGATCTCAGCCCGCAGATGGATCACGTCTCCAGGGATCCAACTCTTGACTGGGACCAAACCATAGGCGGACTCAAGAGGGATCTCTTTAAGGGGCCTCCACTCTCCCTCGGCTCTGGGCTTGAGCAGAACGACAGAGAGTTGAGTTTTACGTCGTAAGCGTCTCTGCGCCATCGCGTAGAGGTTCAGATGAATGGTGGCCCCTGGGCTGATCTGCCCAGGCAGAGGATCAGCGCCAAGGATACGCAGCTTCCCCAGCCTCCGCTCGGGATGGTTGAGGCTGGGGGGGACCTCCTCGACGATCAGCTCTCGCCGTACCCGCGCTATACCAAAGTCCCAGTGAGGAAACTCAGGACCACGATCCATCTCATAGTAGCCCTGCTCCAAGGGAGCGGCTTCAAAAATCACACGATGATCTCGCCAAACGGCGGCGGCGATCACAAAGTCAGGGCGCAGCTCTCCGTAGACAAAGCTGAGGGCTCTCTCTTGATTGGATAGACGCGCCAGCGGGCGATTGGCGAGGCTGCCCAGATCATGGATCATCAGATCGCTGTACCAGATGGGCGCTCCCAAATCTGGGAGCAGCACAGAGCGCTGCCCCTCGCCGATATGGGCCTGTAGGCGCTGAAAGGCCAGAGCAGCTCGAGCATTATCCTCCATCGACCAAGCGGGCTTGGGGTGCCTGTGGAGACGACGTAGCCGCCCTCGAACTCCAGGTAGGAGAACAAGGAGCGCTCCTGAGAGGCCCAGGTAAGGGATAAGACGGCGAGGGAGTCGGGGAGCGATAAGAGCCTCTAGAGACTCCAAACCCAACACAAAGGCGATACCGAGGAGTGCAGGCACCGGATAGAGAAAGCGAAACTCCTTCATCCAATCCCCTCCAGCGTAGAGGGGAAAGAAAAGGACCACTGCCATCAAGCCCCCCAGGAGTAGACGTTGAGCCCGTCGCCGTCGTGGGAAGAGGGCAAAGAGAGCGATAGGGAGGAGCGAGCGCAGGTGCCAGCGTCTAAAATAGTCTTGGATATAGAGCCCGCCGTTGGAGTCAGGATGATAGAAAGGCAGCTCGCTCTGCTGAGCTTCCACCTTGATGGCGGTGTTGGGCAGCCACTCTCCGAAGCTCTGCCAACGCCAGAGGAGGAAGAGCCCCCCTCCCAAGCCCAAGATCAGAGCTGAGAGCAAAAAGGCGCGACGACTCTCAGGCTCCCCCAGCTTGCTCCCTCGCCAGAGAGCAAAGGGAAGGGCATAGAGCAGACCCTCGGGTCTACTGAGAGCCAGAGCGAGGAGGAGGAACGCGCTTAGGAGATATCGTTCGCCTAAGCTGCTGTAGAGGGCCGCCAGGATCAAAAAAAGAAAGAGGGCGTTCTCCAGACCCGCCAAGCTCCAGATGCCAAAGACAGGGGCGCTGGCCAACCAGAGAGGAGCCAACAGATCACGGAGGTGGAGGGAGCGATCGAGGAGTCGAGAGGGCAGCAAAAAGCTGAGTAACAAACTGCCCTGGGCAAAGAACAGAGAGAGGAGCTTGGCGAGCAAGGGGATCGGCAAGCCCAGAGCGTGGAGCCCCGCCAAGAGCAGCACCCAGCTTGGGTTGGAGAAACCCTCTACAGGCTCAGCGCCAACGCAGTGGACCCAGCCCAGGCCCCCAGCCCAGTTGCGAGCATAGGCATAGGAGATGGCGGCGTCATCTACGGTGTAGCCCCAGTAGGGCCACATGAGCCAGAGGGCGGAACCTCCAACCAGCGCAAACCCCAACCAAAGGAGCGGCTTTCTCTCCAAGCGCACGATATCTCAGCGATGGCTAAAGCTGAGGGGCGCGAGGCGCTCCTGCTGATTCCTTGGGCGTGGAACCCAGCGCTCCTTGAGCCAGGCTTGGGTACTGGGAGGAAGTCGGCCTTCTAAGCTGCGGCGGTTGACGGTGATCCGCTCCCGCTTCAACAGATTGAGCGCCTGTAGCTCTCGCTGATAGCAGCAGTGAATCAGCAGATCGGGCAGCCATTGCCGTCCTCGACCTGCGCGGCTGACGATATAGGTGAGGCGCTCAGCCAAGCTTCGATCACTCTTGCGGAGCGCCAGAGCCCCCCAGAAGGCCAGACGATAGTCACCCTTGATCCGCTCTGGGTTAAAGAAGCGAGGGCTCCAGTCCCGCTTGAGCTGAGACAGGATCCGAGCCAAGAGACGAGCCGCCTCGGGCTCTCGCTGGGGGAGATCGATCAGCGCCTCCTCACTCCCGAAGAGCTTGACTAAGAGGCTCAGGCTTCGCTCTGGGGGCTCTCCAGCCTGCTCAGAGACTTCAAGCTCTAACCCGGCTTGGAGGAGAAGCTTACGCCTCTGCTCCTCTTCAGTGCGCTCGGGCAGGGCATCTGACATCAGCAGGGCCAGCGCGGAGTGATCCAGCGAGGCCAGGAAGCGCAGCTTACTGTAGAGCAGGAAGGTGTCCAGAGGAGTCATTAAACCTTCAGGGCGCTGAGCCATCAAAGCCTCAACGCGCTCCAGCCCTTTGAAAAAGTCAAAGCGACGCAGCCGCAGCTCCGCTAGGTAGAGTTCAAAGAGCCCCTGTAGGGCTTCGGAGATCTCCTGAAGCTCAGCGATCTCATCCCGAGCTTTGACAAGCGCTTGAAGCGTCTTCTCATCCATCTCTTCGCCCTCTAGGGCCAATCGACAGATCAAGATCTTAAGGCGAGCCAGGGGGGAGAGAGTGTCACGGATCTCCAAACCTCTCAGAAGGCCTTTGAGGTTCTCATGCCGCTTGGAATCGCCCAGCAACTCAAGCCAGGACTCAGCGAGGTCCTCCCACTCCTCTGGAGAGAGAGCCTTAAAAGCCTCAACCAAGGGATTTTCTAGTTGAGCCTGGAGTTGCTTTAAGAGTCCAGGCTCTCGCTGACCCAACATCTTCAAGAGCCCCAGCCCAGGGCGGCGAGCCTCTCGGAGCAGGCTACGCGCTTCATCTAAGCTGTGGGGCGCATAGGGCAGCTCTCGAGTCTCTGGGCTCTTAAGCAGGCGCCTACGAAGACGCTGAGCTTCACGGCTCCAGGTGAAGCGGTTAAGGAGGGCTGCAGCGCGAAGATAGCCAAGGCTGCCATGCTCCCCATCGGCCAGGAGATGAGGACCATCCAGCTCGATCTTCTCAGAGAAGCCATCTAGGAAATCGGGGAAACCCTCTGGGGCGAAGGGCTCTCCAGGGGGCAGCGCGCTGTCGGAGCCCAGGTGGATGCAGAGCTTAGAGCCCTCCAGGCGCTCCTCATACTCCTCCAAGACCAGAGCCAGAGCTCGCCAGAGCCCTGGGTAGGGACCCTGCCGCTTTCGGCGTGGACCTCGGTAATTAAAGAGGAACAGCTCTCCTCGTTTACGGAGCAGGGTCTCTAGAGCTTTGAGGGCTTCTTTGGGCGCCTTATGAGGATCAAAATCTGGAGGCAGCGGAGGGAGGCTCTGCTCTGGAGACAGGACCATGAGGGCCAAGCAGCGCCGCTCCTGAAGCCGTCGTCCATCGGGCTCAACCCCTTTGGACTCTGCCATGAAGATCTTCCAAGAGTGAGACTCCCTCTCTTGCCGCTCTAACATATGTTGAGCCAGGAGCGCTTGCTCTGCCCGATGGGTCCAATGCTCAAGCTGTTGAGGTTCCAGCTCATCGCTCTCCTTGGCGGGGAAGAGGAGCTGCACCTGCCCCGCCCAGTGAGAGATCATGGGCCAACGCTCTAGGACCATCTCAGCCTGAAAACAGTCTCCTTCGAGGGTCCCGAGTGTGCTCTCCTCTGGAGAGACAATAAGCACCGGATCTCCCAATTTTAGGCGCCGCTGCATCTCAGACAGCTGCTCCTCTTGGGGGTGCTGATAGACCAAGCCCAGATCGGACAAAGGGGGCTGCAATCTCAGCAGCTCAGCGGGCAGCGTTGCCTTCACCCAAGCCAGGATGATCTTATAGATCATCTCCCAACCTAAGCTTTCTTGGCTCAAGCTCTGGATCTTCGCTCGGAGAACTTGGCGACCTTTTCTGATTTTGGGGTTGAGGAGGCGTTGAAGGTGACGCTCTAGGGCCTGGACGCGGGCCCTTAACTCAGAGGGCTCAAAGCCCTCCAAACCCAACACCAGCTGAGCAGCCTCAGGATCGTCAAGACCCTTCAGAAAGACCATTAGGGGCTCTAGACTCTCAGCTTCTTTGAGGCTCTCAAGCAGTAGGGGCCATGCTCCCTGTAGCCCTAAAGTTTGCTCCTCCATCTCTCCTCCAGACAGCTCACTCATCAAAGCCTATATTTGTATGCTCAGGACCCTGCCCCTGCAATGCTCTTGCTGATCCTCGATGTTCCCACTCGTTCCGGTTCCGCTAATCCTAAGTAGCGCTTCAATCTTCAGTATCGATCAAAGCCTCTTCAGGCAGGGCATAGCGCTCCTGGTTTTGCTTTCAAATTTTGCGTCTTCACTGTCGATCAGCGACATCCTCAGCAAGAAGATGGAGACGCTGCGGCTCTGGAGGGAGAGTGACGAGGATATGAAAGGTGACCTTGGCAGATCAGCTTATGAAAAGAGCTGGTGTGCTTTGGCAGGGAGGAAGAGCGAGGGGTGTGCTTAATAGCGTCCGAGCGGAAATGAGCAGGGGACCAGCAAGGAAGGCTTGTTTGAACCGACGCAAGCGCTTACGGAGTTTGATGGCAACTTCTGGGGGAGCGCTGATCTTGAAGGAGACTTGGAGGCGCGGCTCTGATGCAGGCCAAGCATCAGCGGGCACATCCACGGCGAGCAGCTCAACCTGGAGACCATCCACGAGTCGACCACACAACTTCTTATCTCTGGAGAGTCGCCTGGAGGTGAAACCCCTTCAGGCGACTCTCCGTATCTTGATATCTGGCATAGACTGAAGCGACGACTCGTAGCCAGATGAAAGCATAAGGGGCTGAATCAAGTTGAGACTTGGTTTAATTAGGAGTCACGCCAAGATCCATCGCATAACGCTGCGGTCCACCCCGGCTGTTGGGTACAGGTTCCCACTTCCCTTTACGCATCTTGGCCAACACCTCGGGCTCCTTGTACAGGCTACGATGACTCAAGCGCGTGATGAAGCCCAATCCCCGCTCTCGGCGGGCTGTATAGGAGCCAATATTGCCAAACTCACCATCCATACAAAGCAGCATACGCGACAACGGATGCTCAAGCCTCGCACAGGTCCTCACCACTGCGCCTAACGAGCGCTCCAAATCTAAGACCCCATCTCCGTTCCCCTTCGATAGGTGGCTATGAATCCAGGCTCAATATGCGTTTTGAGGTCTGAGGTTTAATCTCTTGCATTGATTTGACTTCATGCATTCTTTTTCAAGAAAGAGAACAGTCGAATTATCGCTTACCTTCGTTTGGTGGCTCGTCAAAATTCAGGCAAATTTTGTGTTCAGGGCAAAATTGCATATGCTCGCGCGCAAGTGATTAAACCTCAGTAGTCAAACCTGAATCTGCCAGATGATTATATTGGAAAGAGAATATTTGATAGGATAAGCAGAATAAGAGCTAAGAGTTGGCTATTCTCCATTTCATATCGTTTTCCTAACGCTTATAGAACTTCAAATATGGTTGATCGCTTGATGAGTTACCAGAATAGGCTGTTTTTCAACCAACGATATTTTCACGGAACCATCAAATCAACCCGCCTGATGGTTCGCGCGCAGGCCCTCAATATGGAATTTCCATCCCTACTCCCCTCGTAATCGCCGTCGACATCCTTCAAGAGTCTCGCCCTTTCAAGATATCAATGGCTTCTCATACCACGAGAATTGGCTACAGAATTTGCTCGTTGCTGCATCCATGAGTGGACGTAACCCCCCAGAATGAATCAACCACCAAATCCGGCGGACTCAGTTTCGCTCAAACGATCCCTTGATGGGCTCTGTTGGATTTGGGCGAGGAGGGGAGATTTAAGGAGATGGTTTCCAGAGCGTGAGGCTACTTGATCTGCTTGAGCAGCTCCGCCTTCTTCACCAACTGGATGAAGTCATGGCGATAGCCCTCCTGATCCTTGCCCTTGGCGCCTCGCCCAAGATCCTTGATCAGCTTCCAGCTGCTCTGCCCCTTAAACTTGGAGTCACGCAGGAGCATCCCAAACATCGTCACCGCTGCGGAGAAGCGGAAGTTGTCGGAGGTCTCCTTGATCTGTTGGTCGAGGATGGGCTGAGAGATGAGCTTGCTCTTGTCGCCATCTGGGGCTTTGTAGCGAAGCTTGAGGGTCATCAGCTCTTGGGAGCCCGCCGCAGGCGAGAGGGCTGACTTCTGGTACTTCAACTCATCGATTCCAGGGATCTGCTCCTTGGAGCCCGCCGGGACGATCTCATAGAGGGCGGTGACCGTGTGCCCCGCGCCCAGCTCCCCGGCGTCCTTCTTGTCGTCGTTAAAATCCTTAGCGGCCAACATGCGGTTTTCATAGCCGATCAGGCGGTAGGCTTTGACTCGGGTGGGATTGAACTCGATCTGGATCTTCACATCCTTGGCGATGGTGAAGAGGGTGCCGCCCATCTCTTTGACGAGCACCTTCTTGGCCTCCAAGATGCTGTCGATGTAGGCGTGATTGCCGTTGCCATGCTTGGCCAGCTTCTGCATCTTGGCGTCCTGATAGTTGCCCATTCCGAAGCCCAAAATGGTCAGAAAGACCCCAGACTTACGCTTCTGCTCGATGAGGCGCACCAGCTCCCCATCGCTGGACTGGCCAACGTTGAAGTCTCCATCGGTGGCCAGGATGATGCGGTTGTTGCCGCCCTTGATGAAGTTGTCCTGCGCGACCTTATAGGCCAGCTTGATCCCCGCCCCTCCCGCCGTAGATCCGCCTGAACGTAGGCCGCTGAGGGCGGCGATGATCTTCTCGCGCTGTTTGCCTGGGGTGGAAGGAAGGACGAGGCCAGCGGCGCCCGCGTAGACCACGATGGCGACCCGATCCTGGGCGCGCATATTCCTGACCAAGAGCTTGAGGGCTGCCTTGAGCAGGGGCAGCTTATTGGGGCTGCCCATCGAGCCAGAGACATCCAAGAGGAAGGTGAGGTTGCTGGGGGGGAGAGCTTGGAAGTCGACCTTCTTGCCCTGGAGGCCGATGTGAACGAGACGGTGAGCCGGGCTCCAGGGAGCCTGGGAGATCTCAGTGTTGACCGAGAAGGGCTGCTCCTTGGGGGCTGGGTAGTCATAGTTGAAGTAGTTGAGCAGCTCCTCAATGCGTACGGCGTCGGCGGGGGGCAGGCGGCTCATGTTGAGGAAGCGACGGACGTTGGCGTAGGCGGCGGTGTCAACATCGATGGAGAAGGTGGAGAGGGGCTCTTTGAGGGCCGATTTAAACTCATTCTCCTTGATCTTGTCATAGCCCTCTCGGCTGGCGGGCTTGGGGCTCATCTCTTTGGCGATCATCGGGCGGCTTGGAGGGGGAGCAGAGGCGATGTTCATCGCCATCGGGGCGGAGCGTGATCTACGGGGCTTCCTCATCGAGGGGCGCTTCATCCGCGCCTTGACCTTCTTGCCTGCACGATGACCTCGGGAGCGAGAGTCAGCGCGCTTTATGGGAGGAGCAAGCTTAGCCCTAGGCGCCTCTGCTTTAGACTCCTCCGCCTCATCGGCCACAACCGGAGCCACGCGCGCCGCCAACTTGAAGTTGATCTTCACGCTCTGTCCGCCTTTAACCGTCACGCTCTTGCTCTGGGTCTGGAAGCCTGCCTTGCTGCACTTAATGCGCTGCTCGCCGACCGGCACCTTCTCAAAGAGGAAGCGACCATCCGAGCCTGTGGTCTTGCTTTGGCTCAAGAGCTTGCATTGAGCCCCTGCGAGAGGACCGCTGGCCGCGCTGACCAAGCCCTGGACCTTCCCAAAGTCCTGAGCCTGAGCGCTGGGGATGAGGAGCAAAAGGCTGGTGAGAAATAGAAGCGTTCTTCCCATGATGAGTCCCTTCTTCTGTCCGTCCTGAGGAGTGACGATGGGACCCCAACGCGCTTTATGAGGCAAGGTTCTTAGAGGCGGGAGATTATTTTTTGGCCCAATAATGGCTTTTCTTACACCGTAGGTGGAATAGAGCCGGTCGAGGCGCTCAAATCTCTCCAGCCATCAGGCGGGCCACCGGCTGGGTAAGTGGGATCTGATTGAAAAGGATGCGCAGGGCAGCGGTGATAGGGGTGCCGAGGAACATCCCTGGAATCCCCCAGAGCATCCCCCAAAAGATAAGAGCCAGCAGGATGGTGATGGGGTGGAGGTTTAGGCTGTCTCCCTGAAGGCGAGGCTCGATGATGTTCCCCACGGTGATCTGCACTGCGCCAGGGAGGAGCAAAGCCCAAAGCGCTGTCCAGACTGAAAGCTCAGGGCTCAAAAGGATCACAGGCAACGGCAGAAGAGTCGCGATCACCGAACCCACCGAGGGGATGAAGTTGAGCAGGAAGGCCAAGAGCCCAAAGAGCAGAGCCAGATCCACCCCTAAGAGCCAGAGCAGGAGGGCCACTGAGATTCCAGTGATGGCGCTGAGCCCCACCTTCAAGCCGATATAGCGTCTGATTTGGTCATCGATCTGCGCCTTGATCTCCCCCCTGCTCCCCTTGGAGGTGCGCCCCTGGAGGAGATAGATCACGAAGATGAGGACGAGGAAGGTGGTGGAGAGGGTGTCCAGCAGGGAGCGCGTGACCTTCATCAGGAGCTGAGCCAACGGGAGACTCTCAAGCTCTGCCTGAAGTGATTCGATGCCCACCTCGATCCCCCGATCCGCCAAGGAGGCTGTAGCTTGAGCGCTCAGGAGCTGAAACTTACGCGCGTAGGCGGGGCCATTCTGAGCCAGCTGTTGGACCGAGGAGGAGATCAGCCCAACGAGGAGAAAGGCCAAGAGCAGCCCCAAGAGGAGCGCGCTGAAGATCGCCAGCCCTCGGGGGAGGAAGAAGCGCCGCATCAGGACATCGATCACCGGGCTGAGGAGGTAGCTAAAGAAGAACGCCAGGATAAAGGGGATCATCACAGGCCGCAGCCAGTGGAGGGCAGCGGCTCCCAAGATCCCTGCGATCAGGCTCAGGCTGATCAGGCTGAGGTGCTGTTGCTCGTTGATCTTCATCGGCTACACACTCCGTCGATATCAGGACCATCGCTGATTGGATGTGCGGGATAGAGCTGTTCACTGTCTGGGTTGATCAAGAGGGCAGCGGCGCTCAGGCGAAGCTGGCTAAAGCCCTTACGGCGGATCTCCTCAGCGCCCTCTCCCTCCAGATCCGCCAGATCAAAGCGATCCCCTCCCGCCATGGGATCAAGCGGATCAAGAGGGTTGTTCTCCTCATTGAGCAGCGTGGGCTGAAGCCCTGCAAAACCCTGCCAGTGCTCCGGATTTGGAGAGTAGAGGCTCTCATCAGGGGCCAAATAGTCGTGGGGGAAGCTCAACCAGTGCTCGCCATCCAAAGAGACCTCGACGATGAGAGGATCGATAAAGGAAGCCCCCTCGCCATAGAGGAAGGGGTTCTCAAAGATCACCAGATCGGGGCCAAGCTCATCCTTGATCCGCTGCCCAGTCCAACGGATGGTCAGGGAGGGGCGTTCTGGGCCTAGAGAGTAAACATCCCGACCGCCCATCCGCGCCCCCGCGCCCAAAATCCTGGCGATCATCGCGGCAGCCTCCTCTGGATCCCCTCCAGGAGCTGCGAGCACACGATCAGCGCAACGCCCCAGCATCTCTTGAGCTGGAGGAGGATCTGAGAGCGGCTGAAGGTTGGCGCCAAAGCGCTGCTCAGCCTCCTCCTGCCCCTCTCGAAACAGGCTCAGGGCTTCAGCGCCCCACTCCGTCACCGCCAACAGGCCATCGGGGCCAAGCGCCATATGCCAAGGGCTGCTCCCAGGCGCCAAGCGCCACCGCCAGAGCTGCTCCCCCTCCTGATCAAAGAGGGTGATGTTGTTCTCTCCTGAGTGCAGCACATAGATCTGCCCTTCCTGAACCGCTAGATCGTTGGGGATCTGCCCCAAGGGAGCGATGAGGGTCCGCGCCTCCAGCTTTGAACAGCCTTGGGGACCAGCTGCCTCCAGAGCCTCTAGATCGACCGCTCGGAGGCTACCGCTCAAGCTCATCAATATCAGCGCCTCCTCTCCTGTATTCAACAGCGATTGGGCTCCCTCCAGATCAGGAGACTCTCCCAACTCCACCGCGCAGGGCCAGGGGCTCCCATCCGCCTCGATGATATAGAGCCGATCGGAGTTAAAGTCCGCCAACAAAAAGCGTGCATCCCAAGCAGCCAGAGAGCCCAGCCCCAAGCCTCCATCCCCATAGGAGATGGGATCATCCGGTCCCCGGATCCACTCCAAAGAGGCGAGATCAAAGAGCAGGGCCTCTTTGCGAATGGCAGAACTGATCAACCCCTGTCCCTCCTCATTGAAGACCAGATCGACAGGTCCAAAATCTGGAGGGATGGGCAGCTTGAGACGTGGAGGTTCAAGAGCAGAGAGACCCTCAAGGGGAAAGATCTCCAGCCCCGCTGCTCCCCCCCGAGGCTGCTTAGGATCTTCTAGATCGAGGGCGCCCGTCTCCAAGACATAGAGCCAACCTTTATCGATCCTGAGGCGCTGAGGGTTGGGCCAAGTGGTGTTCAAGCGCTGAAGCAGCTCTCCCTCACGCCAGTTGAGGATCAGCAAGCTGCCCTCTCCCCAACCCTCAGCTTCAAAGGCGCTGTTGCCCACGATCAGCAACTCCTCCCAGAAGATCAGAGGTTGAGGGCGTTCAAAGAGACCAGCCTCTTCAGGAGGGGGCTCGGGAGGACTGGGGACACAGGCAGAGAGCAGGAGACCAAGGAGCAGGAGGGTTAAAGAGGACACAGGCTTCTCTTCGGTTCTCTGGGAGGATATGAAGCTCAGCTTATGTTGATCTTCTCTCTCTGCCTAGCCCTCTAGAACAGGAGTCTCTGTGGAGTTGATCATTTTCATCGGTTTGCAAGCCTCGGGGAAGTCCAGCTTCTATAGAGCGCGGTTCTCTCACAGTCATCTGCGCTTGAACCTTGATATGCTGCGTACGCGACACCGAGAGAAGCTCCTCTTTGAAGCCTGTCTCAGCTCTAAGACCTCTTGCGTGATCGACAACACAAATCCTCATCCTGAAGATAGGGCGCGTTATATCCGACCCGCGTTGGAGGCAGGTTTCCGGGTGCGTGGCTTCTACTTTCGCTCCAGCCTGATGGAGTGCATCAAGCGCAACGCGACTCGCCCCGAGCGGGAGAGGGTCCCTGAACGGGGGCTTCGAGGCACCTCAGCCCAGCTCAAGCTGCCCCGCCTTGAGGAGGGCTTTCACCAGCTCTCCTATGTCTGGATCGAAGCGGGGGAGCTTCAGGTCGCTCCCTGGGACTCCTCGCTCTAGAAGAAAAAGGGATTGCACGTCCCGTTGGGATTAAACTGCCCCGAGCCCCAGGGCCACTCTCCATGTGAGCATTCGATCCCCGGTTGACAAGAGATGATCTCTGCGAGGTTGAGTGGGTTAAGAGGCTCTACTCGACGACAGGAGCAAGAGCCCTTAGCGGGATCAAAGAAGCCTGGAACGCAGATGCTTCCTGGAGCACAGACCGCATCTCCCCCACCTGTATCACAGAGCCCATCATTGTAATGGCACTGTCCTGTGCTGGCGTTACACTCGATATCCTCCATAGGCGCGCAATCATCTGCGGTCTGACAACCAGGATCACAGCGACCCGTCTCCTCGTTGCAGAAAGAGCCTGTCTGGCAGAGGACCCCTGCGCAGGAAGAGGGAACGCAGCTCCAATCTATACAGTCGTGACGAGGAGCACAGTCGCTGAGTTGCATACACTGGACACACTCAGCGCCAAAGCAGAAGGGGGTCGCTGGATCTGAACAGTCCACCGAAGTGATACAGCCGCTGCTCTCTTCACAGCGATGCTCCTGATTGCAGCGCAGAGGGGGCTCACAGGCTTGGCGAACGCCACACTCTCCACAGATCTCTTCAGCGTCGATACAGACTGGGAGATCTCCGGTGCAGGTGCTTCCACAGGCGTCACAGACCGCGCTGCTGGGCTTACAAAAGCCCCCCAAGCATTGATAGCTCTCTGTGCTACAGCTCTCCCCCTCTCCACAGGGCTCAAAGCAGTGCTTGAAGTTGCCCATCTCCTGACAGTTCAGGCCTGCGGCACACTCCGCGTCTGAGTTACAGAGGCCACAGGCTCCTCGAGGGGCGACACACTCAGCGCTGACCGCATCACAGAGCTGCCCTGCGGGACAACCTTCGACCAAGCAGCCCTCACAGCGGTAGTTGCTGGGGAGACATTGATTGAGGCCCGCGACGCAGGAGAAGCCTGGCTCACAAGAAGCTTCATCGGGCTCACAGGCTTGGGTGCAAAACTGCCCATCTCCAATGGCAGTGCAGCGTGCACCTTCTCCCAGGCCGGAACACTCTCTGTCATTGCTACAAGCCTCACAGGCCCCGCGCTCCTCCACCGAGGGCAGATCAACCTGAGGGCTGCTGTCTGTAGGTGCAGCGTCCAGCTCTGGAGGGCTGCCCATATCTTGGAGGATGATGCCTATGTCGGGGCAATTCTGATGACAGGTCCCTCCACAGCAGGAGAAGCCCACGCCCAAAGGAGCACAATCAGCGGGGCCAGTGCAGGCGAGATCGGGGAGGATACAGCTGCCCTGATTCGGACCCGTTTCTAGGCAGAAGCTGCGCTCTGCGGGGCAAAATAGCTCAACCCCATCCTGTATATCCGCGCACTCCTTGGCGGAGCAGCTCTTGAGATCAAGCAAACAGGTCCCCCAAGAACAGTCATGGATGCTTTCGCAACTCTGTACACTGCAGCTCTCATCTAGACAGATGCTCCCCCGCTCACAGTCACGATCCTCCAGACAGGAGGTCCCCCCTCCATCCTGCTCCTCATTGCAAGCTGAGAATAGAGCAAGGAATATCAAAACTTCGAAGCTCCGTCTTAGATACATGGTGCCTCCTCCAGAAGGTCTCTTCTTAAAATCGCGGCAGTATAGTGAGGGCTTGAGACTTCGGGCAAATGCAGGATTGACAAACATCCTCAAGCTGAGAATATGTTGAGTGATTATCTTTGGAGATCTAGATCTCATGGTCCATACACTGCCTGATGTATTCTCAACGCACACCGCTGCGCGTTTCTGTCGAGTCACCCCCATGAGCATCATTAGGTGGATCAAAGAGGGTCGCATCCGCGCCTATAAGACGCCGGGTGGGCACCGGCGCATCATGCGAGGAGATCTTGAAGATTTCTGTCGTCGCGCGGGGATCCCTGTACAGGCTGAGGAGCACCTCAACGCTGAAGCCCCCGCGCGGGTGCTTATTGTCGATGATGATCCAAGCGTGGTGGACTCCATCCTGGATGCGATCTTAGATGACTCAGGCGACGCTGAAGCAGCCGCTTTTGAGGTCGCTCAAGCGGACAATCTCTTTGATGCGGGTCGTCTGCTCGTCTCCTTCAGGCCCGATCTGATCTTCTTGGATATGGATCTGCCCAGCATGAACGCCTGCTCTGTTGTCCAAGGCATCCGCGATGATCCTGCTGTTCCGGGGATATGGATAGTGGGCGTGACTCATGATCTCAAAGCGGAGACGGGGACCTTTGATGAGCTGCTGAGGCGACCCTTTGCTAAAACCCAGGTGCGCAGAATCACCGGTCCCCTGCCCAAGCTAGACCTCCCCAAGAGGCCCGAAAAGTAGCGTCTGGAAGTTCCAGGATTGCCCGAACCCGATTTTTCCTGTCTCCTGGTCTCCATGTTTCTTCGAACTCTAAATTTAGAAGAGAAGCGCGCTTTCCTAAGCTTGGCGAGTCGCTTTATCGCCGCAGATGGTCGCCTGGATCCCAAAGAGGAGGCGATGCTGGCCGAGATGAAACAGGAGATGGGCATAGATCAAGGCTGGGAGGGGCGCGCTGAGGCGCAGCTCTTGAGCAGCTTTAAGACGCGCCCTTCGCGGATCGCCGCGCTCTTGGAGTTGCTGGGGCTGGCTCACTCAGACAGCGAGTACTCCGCCCAGGAGAGCGCGTTTGTCGCGCGGGCAGCTCAAGCCTTTGGGGTGGAGCCTTTGGAGTTGGCTACCTTGGAGAATTGGATTTTACGACAGATCGCTCTGATGAGGGAGGCTCATCTCTTTATGGAGGAGGGGTAATGCCGCTCCCCTTCATCCTGGGAGGGATCGCCATCGCGACAGGCTTGGCGGGCCTCGCTGGCTTCCTGCGCCGCTCCTCAACACAGCGCAGGAGCTGGGAAGAGGCTCTCGCTGCTCTGGAGCAGCAGCGGCTCTTGACCCGTGAGGTCTTAGATGATCTGGGGCGCTGGAAGCTGAAGAGATGGGAGGCTCAGATCATACGCTTTCATCTCCTCTATGGAGGCTTAGAGAGCGCTGAGCCGGTCTCTCTCCAGCTCCCCAAGAGCGAGCAGTTGGGCACCCTTAGATCTTTGGCACGAGAGCCTCAACATCGGCTGGAGTTTCTGGGGCTGGCGGGCCTTGAGGGCCTGATCTTTGAAGAAGATCTCAAGGGGAGATTGGAGCACAATTTCAATCTGCTCTGGTTGAGCGGTGATGCAGGTCTCTCGGAGGTTAAAATTCTGGGTGGTCTCCTCTCCCGGGAGATTCCAGAGGCTCAAGATCTGGATCAGCTCAACCGAGCGATCACCGCCCTCAAGGGGATTCAGATCATGGCTAAGGAGCTGAAAGCGGAGCTTCAGCGCTTTGCTGAGGGCCTTGAGCCCCTCTTTTACAGCTTTGAGAATGCGGTGATGGCCGCAGGCTCCGATTTCCGTTTCTATTCGATCCCTCGTCGTCAGGCAGTTGAGCGCTGCCTCGCGGGGGTTCAGAGCCTATACGCACTCCTCCTCCTGCCCTGGCTCAGCGAAGAGGGAGGGCTCCGCGCGGAGACCCCCCGAGCGCTTAGGAAGATTCGAGCCTCTGGGGAGCAGATCTTTCAGAAAGAGCAAGCATGAAGAGATTCGCCCTGTTGGGCGCGGCGGGCTTCGTCGCACCTCGGCATATGAGAGCCATCCAGGAGACAGAGAGCTCCCTGGTGGCAGCCTCTGATCCCTATGACGGTGTAGGGGTCCTGGATCGCTACTTCCCAAACTGCCGTTTCTTCCCTGAGGTGGAGCGCTTTGATCGCCACCTGGAGAAGCTGCGCCGTCGGGGAGATGGGGTGGACTATGTAAGCATCTGCACCCCCAACTATCTACATGATGCTCACTGCCGCCTCGCTTTACGAGTAGGCGCAGATGCCATCTGTGAGAAGCCCTTGGTGATCAGCCCCTGGAACCTGGATCAGTTGAAGCAGCTGGAATCGGAGTCCAAGGGTCGCATCTACAATGTCCTCCAACTGCGCCTCCATGAAGAGTCACAGCGTCTTAAGCGCAGCCTGGAGGCTCAGAGCCACCGCGAGGTGTTGGATGTCGAGCTGACCTATATCACCCGACGCGGCCCCTGGTATCTCCACTCCTGGAAGGGCGCTCCAGAGAAATCGGGCACCCTGGCGATGAACATCGGGATTCACTTCTTTGATCTCCTGATTTGGCTCTTTGGCCCTGTCCTCCAAAGCGAGGTACACCTTAGGACCGAGACGCGCATCGCGGGCTTTCTTCGTTTGGAGTGGGGGCGTATTCGCTGGTTCCTCTCCATCAACGCCTCTGATCTGCCCCGAGGGCACCAGGAGGCTGGGCTTCACGCGCACCGCGCGTTGCGGATGGGAGATCTCTCCTTTGATTTCTCCTCTGGCTTCACCGATCTTCATACTCGGATCTACCAAGATCTCTTGGACGGAAGGGGCTTTGGTCTAGAGGACGCGCGCTCCTCCATCAACTTGGTCCACCAGATCCGGCACTCTGAGGTGATCGGTCGTGGCGCTGAGACCCACTCCTTCATCGATTAAATCATCAGAGATGAGATCGAGAACTCTACCCTGCTTTGCTCTCTCTTACTCAGCATCTGGGCGTGTGGCGGCGATGGGGCTGATATCGATTCATGGATGAGAGAGGTTCAGATCGATGATCTGAGCCAACAGCCAGACTCGCTCTCGGATTCGACCTCGCTCAGCAGCCTCATCTATGCTGCGGCAGGCAGAGCGTCGTAGGATCGCGAGCTGCTCAGCGCCCTGAACGCTCGCCCTCATCGCCATCTCCAGATCGAGGCCCTCTAGGAGGGGCCTTGGAGGGATGGGTAGATTCCGACTCAAGCTGCTCTCAACCATCCGATCCGCATACCAGTTTGCGTGACCCTGAGCGCGCTCTAAGAGTCGCTCAGCGGCAGCTGGAGACAGCAGCGCTCCCTGCTCTAGGACCAGACCTTGAAGGGCCTGATGGTTTAAGCTCTCAGGGCGTAGCCAGGAGGGTAACTTTGAGCGGATCTGCTTATAGACTCGACCGGCGAGCCTCTCGACTCGCTGATCTCCTTCATAGAGCCGACGAACAAAGGTGGGGAGGGCGCCCCGAGCTTCTCCTCCCAGAGCACCTACCCACTCGACAGAGGCACAACGTACAGAGTCGGAGGGATCTCCCAGGCTGCGCTTGAGCAATGCATCAGCGCCTCCAGGGGCCAAAGGGCTCTGCTTCATCACCGAGATCGCCCGTTGACGGATGTGAGGTGAAGGGTGGGTAGCTGTAGAGTAGAGCTGGTGAAGGGCTTCAGCAGATCGAATAGGGAGGCGCTGCGCCAACCACTCAGCGGCCTTCCAGACTCGACGACTGGGATCCTTGAGGAGTTTAAGGAGCGCCGCTTCCTGATCAGGGGCCTCAGAGTCGAGGCGTTCTAAGATCATCAGCGCCCGTGTGCGGGTCTGAGGATCTGGAAGATCCAGCGCCGCCCAGAGAGATCGAAGCGCCTCTTGATCCTCTTCTCCCAAGCTCTGCAGGGCATCAAAGGCCACTTGATAGACGTTGGGGGCCAGATCGTTGAGCTGTTGAATCAACCCTGGAAGAGCGGGCCTTGCCAAAACCCCCAAGCCTCCCAGCAGCCCAGCAGCGTGACTGCGCAGCCGACTGTCTTCGCTCTTTAGGGCCTCCTGAGCGATCTGCACCAGACGCGGAGAGTTTGATTCAGGCTGAGCGGCCAAGCTCATCAGCGCAGCGACACGGACAGGAGGCTCAGAATCCTTTAGAGCCCGCTCATAGAGCAGCTCTGGGGGCTTAAAACTCGCCAGGGCCTCCGCCGCCGCCTCCCGCGTTGAAGGATCTTCATCCTCAAGTCCACGCTCAAGGCAGCGCCGATCCTCCATCGCTCCCAAGCTGAGTCGCCCGATGGCGGTCAGGGCAGCGGCGCGGAGCCTCCAAACAGGGGCCTTGCTGTGTTCATAAAAAAGCCCTGTGTGGCAGCTGCCCCGAGGGAGACGCGCCGCCAAGCGCAGGGCTCGTGCCTGACGCTCTTGGTCAGGATGCTTTAGAGCTTCTCTCAGAGGGGTCTCCAGACCCTTAAGCTGCTTGGAAGGGAACTGGCTCAGCGCCCAGAAGGCGGCGCTGCGTGACCAGGGGATCTCATCTCTCAGGGCAGCTTGAAGGAGGGCTGGGGCGCTCTCCGCTGAAGCGGGGAGCCTCCCCAGAGATTCAGCGGCGGCGCTGCGCAGAGGCCACTCAGGCCGCTCTAAGCAGCGCAGGAAGAGAGGGCGCAGCCGCGCCTCGAAGCGGGAGCCCAGCTTGCCCAGGAGCTGAAGTGCCTCTCGGCGGCGATCAAGGGAGAGATCCTCCTGAAAGAGCCGCGCGGCCTCTCGTTCAAAGATGACGGTCTTGTTTTTTCTCATCAGGCTGTGACTCGAAGCCGGGAGGGAGGCTTTACCGTAACCGTCACAGCTCAGAAAGGGGAAGCCCTATCAGAGACCCCAGGAGAGTCGCAGCAGCTCTCTCAGGCGCTCAGCCCAACGTCGCTGCGAGATCCCATGCAGTTGAGCGAGCCTCTGGATCTCTTCATCAAAACAGCGCTCCCTGAGACGCTCTAAGAGCGCCTCGATCTTCTGTTCATAGCAACCCAAGCTTTGCTCTAGATAGGGCATAATACGCCGCGCAGGAGGCCACTGTCTCCCGAGGGGCTACTCATATTTCGAGCTGGGCTGTGTGCGCTGTGGCCCATCACATCGTTCCAGTACCTATGCGCCTCACGGGCGAGAGCCATGAGGGCAACATCCTCAGCCTCCTTTGCTTGGCGGGTAGGCTTTGCTGAAGCAGGATCTTGAGCGCTGAGAGCCGGGCTCCCTTGCTCTAGCTGAGCGGAGGTTAAAGCCAGGGCTGAAGCGGCTTCACCCTGTTCACCAACCCATTGCTCATCGCTCCTCCTTTCCTACAAATCCCTTCTGCTTCGTTTGAATCGGGGATCTGAAAAGCATAAAGATCTTGGTCACTCGAAACCTGCGAGGCTTCGAGCCCTTCAACCTCCACCTCGAAGGCTGGTTTGAGGTTTAGAGCGAGGCTTGGTACGGCTGCCTATCCAAGGTGGAAAGGGGCGTATTTTCCTGGCTTTTATACCTCGATTGAGGCTCTTGGGTTAAGGCGCCATCGGAAATTGGGATAGGCGATGAAAGGATCATTGATGGCTTGGCTAGGGGCTCTAGATAGGCTCTCTTTTCGCAGCGCGCTTCCTCTGGGAGCGACGCTGGGCTTAGCTCTAAGTTGGGGGATGAGTGGCCTTGAGCCTCTCCCAGCGACCTTGGGGGTCCTCAGCGCCTCTCTCTTTGTGATCTGGGCAACTCTAAGCGCTCGGCTGCTCTCAGAGATTGAAGTACTTGAGCCTGAGCCTCAACCTAAGCCTGAGCCTCAACCTGAGCCTGAGCTTCAACCTGAGCCTCAACCTAAGCCTGAGCTAGCCTTTGGAGAACAACACCCACTGAGGCGCAAGTTGCTCCCCCCTGAGATGGTAGAGATCCCAGAGGGAGAATTTTGGATGGGCAGTGACAAGCACGACGATGAAAAGCCCATCCATAGAGTCCAGCTCTCCTCGTTTCAGATGATGCGGGCTCCAGTGACTCAATGGCTCTATAGGGAGGTGGTGGGAGAGAACCCCAGCCATTTTACAGAGGTCCACGAGGGGGAAGATCCAGATGATCGCCCGGTGGAGCAGATGAGCTGGTTTGACGCCATCGACTTCTGTAACGCTCTCTCAGAGCGCTTGAAATTGACCCCTTGCTATATCCGAGATGGAGAGAGCGTAAAGTGGATACAAAGCGCAGATGGCTTTCGCCTCCCAACTGAAGCGGAGTGGGAGTATGCCTGTCGGGCGGGAACAGAGACACACTGGTGGAGCGGCGATGAAGAGGAGAAGCTCTCTGAGATCGCTTGGTACGATCAAAACTCAGAGGGAAAGAGTCATTCAGTTGGTCTAAAACCTCATAATCCTTGGGGCTTATTTGATATGCATGGCAATGTTTGGGAATGGAATTTTGACATTTATGACCAAAATGCTTACAAAAAACGGCGCACTTTTCACAAAAAACAGGGAGGGAGTGCTATATGTTTTTCGCCAATCAACCAAGAAAACACCAATAAAAACAGGGTGTTGCGTGGGGGCGCCTGGAACCTCGGGGTTTCGTACTTGCGCTCGGCGTACCGGGGCGGGCGCAGGCCCGAGATCCGGAGCAGGGTCCTCGGGTTCCGTTGTGTGCGTGGTCCGCGCCGCCCGCGTTGATCCCTTGAGTTTTTGAACCTTTGTCCCCCATCGTGCGAAGCACGATCGAATATTTTTTTGTATGACAAATATGGGTTTGGAGTTGTATTTTGCTGTCAATTGCTCAGCAAAATACAACTCCAAACGTCAAAGATGAAGTAAACCTCGATAGGAGTTGAGCGTCTTTGTTAAGGCGTCAGGGCCCCGCGCGACCGCTGCTTTCAGCTTCCGCTTCATCTTTCGACGAAGCTGCCCCCCTGGAGTTATCCCTGAACGGCTCACGCGATATCCGAGGAATAACATCGGGTTTTTACAAGAGAGCACCCGCCAATGTTTCGGGTTAAGCTTTAGACGGCGCTCCGTCCAGAGCCAGGCCCTGATCTTCTCTCTGGCTGTTTCAAGTTGAGCATAATCATCTGAAAAGAGACAAAAATCATCCTGATAACGGAGATAGCAACGTATTTTAAGCGAACGTTTGATAAAATGATCCAGACCATTTAGGTAGAAAGCTCCAGACCATTGACTCATCCAAGTGCCAATGGGCAAGCCCTGATCTGGAGGGGTGGGACCAAAGCTTTTTAAGGCACAGGGGTCTCCCCAAACTCGGCGCCCTGCCTCAAGCTGATCACTGAGCAGTTTGAGGGTATCTGGATCTCTGAGGCGCTGCTTGAAGAGGTCCATGAGAAGATCTGAGCGGATCGAGCGGAAATAGGAGGCGATGTCCAGGGAGAGACGCCAACGCTGCTTACGATTCCAGTCTAAAAAATAGAGGAGCGCTCGATGCGGACCTCGCCCTTTCCCCCAAGTATATTGATGTTGGATGAAGCCTCGTTCATACCAAGGAGCAATCTCGGAGAGCAGAGCGTGTTGGAGGACCCTGTCTATAACAGGTTGAGCGGTGATGAGTCGGGGCTTGGGATCGCGAATGGTTCGTATCCGAAAAGCTCCTGGGTGATATTCACCCGCTCGAAGCCGCCTGTGTAGGCTAAAGATATTCTGATCAGCATCAAGGTCGAAGCTCGCAACCACCCATTGTCGTCCCTTACCTTTCTTATACTTTTGCCATGCCTGCCAAAGCGAATCGATTTCGCTTAGGCGTAGAAAGCTGCCTCGGGGTACTTGTTTCATAGATAAAAACGCCCGCTTGGACAAGTTAGGAGGCTTGAACAAGCGGGCTCAGGGTACGGATGAAGCATCCGGGTGAACCCTGCGTGGCATCTCTTCTCTGAGATGAAACGTTGGCGGCGCGGACCACGCACACAACGGAACCCGATGTTCCTGTTCCGGTTCTCGGGCCTGTTCCTGTTCCGGTTCGCCGAGCGCAAGTTCGAAACCCCGTTGTTCCAGGCGCCCCCACGCGACCTTCGACCCCTCAGGGGCCATCTTTTCAGGTTCACCGCCTTCAAACTGCCAACTTCAGGGATCCTAAGCAAGGCTCTTCTCTATCGATCTACAAAGATTCTCGTTCTAGGCGCTTGAGCCAGCCCCCAAGCTGTCGCCCTAGGCTGTCCGCAGACTTTAGGGCGTGGAGCATCTGTGCTTCACTGAGCAATTGGCCCTGAGCTGCTAAGCGAAGCTGAAGTCGAAGGAGGATAAGCACTTCATCAGCTCGTTGTGCTCGCGAGAGACGATCAAAATCTTTAAGCGCTAGGGTGATCAGCTCACAGAATTCAAGGGCTCGTTTGCAGAGGCTTTGAGCCAAGACCTGCTGTCGCTCTCCAAAGTGCTGTAGAAGCCAATCGGCAAAGATAAAAGATTCTCTGAAGAGTGGAGCCTCTTTCATCTGCCTTGCTTCTCCATCTTACGTAGGAGCCCTGCGAAGGCAGGCATCCACTCAGACTCCATCAGCTTGGCGAAGCTCAGAGTCTCCTCTCTATTTTCGAGCCAGAGCGTACAGATCACTTGGCTGGCGGCGTCTCGGGCTTTGGAGTAGGACTTATGCTTACGAGAGCGATTAAAGCGATGAGCGCCCTGGCTTAGGTGCTCCATAGCGCGTCGTAAGCCCAAGGTGATTGCGTGCTCTGAGCCCCAGATTTCATCTGCCTTTCGGTAGAGCGGCAGCCCCACCTCAAAGGCTTTGATGCGGCTGACAGAGAAGTGAGCGCGCTTGGCTCTGGGCGTGAGCGCCTCTTCAACCGCCTCACGGAGCAGCCCATCTGCGCGCTTTGCTGCGGCGAGCTGTCCTTTGCTCTGGGGCAGATCTTTGCTTTGGATGATCCAGCGCCCCCCCTTCTTCTGGGCAGGCAAGCGGCCACTCTGGATTAAATAGCGGATCTGTCTATGATTTTTGCCAAGCGCCTGAGCGGCTGCTTTGATGCTCAGTTCCATTAGATCACCTGTTTGTTTCTTTTTTGTAGCATTTTATAGCGTTTTGTAAGCGATTGGAGGGTGATTTGTAAGCAATTTGTTACAAAAAAATATTTGTTCGCGCTTCGCGCGATGGGGAACTAAAGGCTCAAAAACTCAAGGGCTCAACGCTGGCGGCGCGGACCACGCACACAACGGAACCCGAAGTTCCCGTGCCGGTTCTCGGGCCTGGTCCAGGACCGGTTCGCCGAGCGCAAGAGCGAAACCCCGTCGAGCCAGGCGCCCCCACGTAACACTCTGAACTTATTGGCATTTTCAGGTTTCTCACGGATTGGGTTAATGACAATTTTGTTACCTTCTTTGCCACGTTTTTTGTAAATGTCAGCGTTGTAATTGTCAAAAACCCACTCCCAGACGTTCCCCGCCATATGAAGCGCTCCAAAGGGAGAGGCCCCCTCTGGGAAGCTCTCTGCTGCTTCAGGTTTCCTTGTCCCAGAACCCCTTTGAAACACCGCCAAATCCTCTGTAGGAGACCTATCTCCCCAGGGATATCTACGACCATCTTGACCCCGCGCTGCATATTCCCATTGAGCTTCGGTGGGCAACTGAGCGCCCATCGCTTTACAAAACCCCTCAGCTTCTTCCCAATTCAGGTTGACAGCGGGCAGCTCTTGCCCCCAATCCTCCGGTTTCTTCCCCTCTCCATGCTTTTTTCGCCAGGGCTTAAACTGAGCCTCGCTCACCTCACTCTTTCCAATCCAGAAGGCGCTTAAGATGACATGGTGTTGGGGGTGCTCATCATCCCGTCCCTCTCCTTCAGGGGAACCCATCAGGAAACGCCCTCCACAGACCCTGACAAACTCCATCTCCACCTCAGATCCCTCTATCTGCCGCTTTAGGCGATGTATAACCTGGGGACAGAGACCTCGAAGGGCGGCTCCCTCCCCGCTGATCTCAAGCTTAGGCCAAAGCTCTTGGACTCCTCTTCGCTCTGGGAAGTGCAGCCCCCTCGCCAAGATAGACCAATCTTCGACGGGAGCCTTGATCAGCTGTGCCTTGGGGATCTCCTTCAAGGCCTCCAAGAGAGGCCACTCCTCAAGCTCCTGTTTGGCCGATTGAGGAGGAGGCTCAGCGAAGAGCAGCAGGCTGAAACCCTCCCGCTCTGCCCGCTCTAGATGGGGCTCTGGAGTTAGGCTAAAGATCAGCTCATCCACCGAGCCAGAGTCCAGCAGACGGGCCGCGAGCTGCTGAGCCTCTAGGCGCTCAGAGGAGGCGATGAGCAGACCAAGGCGGGGATCCCGCTGAGGATCTCCAGGAGGGGTGTCGCTATAGCCACAGCGCCAGAGAAGCCCACCCTCCTCCAAATGTTCTGCGCAGGGGAGGGGCTCTGGATCCTCAACGATAGGGGGCTTGGAAGAGAAGATGTTTAACAGCGAGCCCAGGAGGAGCCCAGCGGCGAGGCCAACCGCGAGCCAGATCCGGCCTGGGCGCTGAGCGCTGATCTTGGGCTTAACAGGCGCGGCGAGGCCCGAGTCATAGAGCATCTTTAGAAGATCGGGGGGGAGGTCTCCCTGTGCCCAAGGCAGGTGGATCAGCTCCTTAGAGCGGGGCTGAAGATCGGCAGGGGCGAGCTGGGCGAGCCGGGTTTGTATCTCCCTGGGCAGCCTCTGGCTGAGACGATGGAAGGTCTCAGCGGTCTCTCTGGCTCTCTCTGGCATACCTCCTTTATGCCAAGCGCCCAAGAGCCAGATATCAAGCAGGGCGTGTTCAAGGTAAAGGCGCCTCGCCTCCCTATCATCACGCTTCTCTTGATTGTCGGCCTCCTTTGGCGGCTCTTGAGCGCGCTTCCAGAATCGAAGCGCTCGCCTCAGGAGGGCAAAATCATAGAGGGGATCACCATCACAGCGGCTCAGCCAGCGGAGCAGCTCTAAGCGTCGCTTTGGGCTCCAATCAAGATGGACCCCTCGGGTCTCGACTTGAAACTTGCGTAGCCCCCAAGCTGAGACCTTGAGGCCCAGCTCTTTACGGAGCCCTTGGGCTGCATCTGGGCTGATGGGGCGCGGCGCGAGGGCGCAAGCCGCCTCCCAGCCCAGCTGATCAAGGCGCTGGAGTGGCTTGGAGTGAAGCTGTCCACCCAGGAAGCTCACGACCTGCTCAGGTCGAATGATCTTAAGGCAAAAGGGGGCCAGGCGCTCTCTAAGAAGGGGCTCCTCTCCAAAATCAACCAGGGCGAGGGAGGGCCAATCAGCGAGACCGCGCAGCAGAGAGAGGAGGAGGGGGCGCTCTATCGGATTGGAGAGCCCTCTCAGGAGGCCCTCACCATCCGTAAAGAGGAGGACCGTCTTTCCCTCCTTGAGGCTCTGTAGCTCCCCCCAAGAGAGCTGCTGATCTCCCTCCTCTAGAGGAGCAGGGATCATCCAGAAGTGCGCCGCCCGGGATGGAAGTCGGGCCTGCTCTAGGGTCTCCAGGATCTCCTCTTCAAGGAGCCGCGCCTCTCTCGCCTCGATATGTTCATCTCTCCAGATCCACACACAACGCAGAGGACGCTCTCGTTCAAAGCGAAGCTCAGGGATTCCTCGCCGGATGCTGGCCTGAATCGAGGCGCGGAGATCTAGATGTCGGCTGGGTTGCTCGCTTAGATAGCGGCGAATACCCCAGATTATCCCCCCCCTCTCTTGATGATCTAAGAGAGGCTGAGGGCTGTGTGTAGGGAGACTGATCCCTTGATCATCCTGGGGAGCGCCCGCTTGGACAGGGAGCTTAAGCTGGAGGCGGCGAAGGTAGTGGATCGAGAGGAGGAGAGGGAGAAGGAGCAGCGTAGTGAGGAGCAGCCAGAGTAGAGGTGTTTTCTGTTCCAGCTTTACCGGGGAGCTTTTGCGTAGCTTCGGCTGAAAAACCTCATCTCTCCAGGGCTCTGCGCTCTCTTGGCTTGGGGCTCTTTCTAGAGAAGCGGCTGCCCCTCTGTCGATCTTCAAAGAGGCTGGTTTGGGGAGATAGGAGATCGGCTTATTGAGGAAGGTGAGCAGCAATCCCAACCCAATAAAGGCGCTCCAGAGAGCCAATAGACCCCAAAAGGGCCAGAAGATCTCAGAGTATCTCTTGTTGATCTTCGGAGCTGTCTGCTCAGCAAACTCCGGCTTCTCAAGCGGTCTTTGCCCAAGCTTCTTCTTCCACAGTGAGAAGAGATGGTGAAGCTGCTCTCGCTCCTCATCATCTCGGCAGAGGATGACCGCGAAGATCTCCTCTAACTCTTCAGAGCGTGGCTCAGTATTGCGGAAGATCTGCTCAAGGCGCAGCAGCTCCTGAGGGCCGATCTGCAGCCCAGCCTCTCTGAGAGCCTTAAGGAAGGCGCTCAGATCTCTCATCCGAAGAGAAACTCCAGATCATCGCGATCTTTGATCAAGGCTCCCAGAAGAGGGACCTCTCTCCAAGCCTGCCTAAGCGCCTCCACCTTAACTCCACGGGCGCTCAGCAACACCAACCAGATCAGCAGCTCAGCGGTGCTGGGAGGCTTACGTAGCTCAAGCTCTCTCAAATCCCAGAAGCGCCTCTGGGCGGTGGAGATGATCTCCTCGCTGAGTTCTGGAAAGTCTCCCTTGCGTCGCGCCTTGATCGCGCGCTCGACCCCCTCTTCGGTGAGGCGGAGATGATAAAAGATACAGCGCCTTAGGAAAGCTTCAGGCAGGCGGCGCTCGCTGTTGCTGGTGAGGACCAAGATGGGCGGCGCCTTTTGAGGAGGGAAGCAGATCTCCTCCTGGGTCTCAGGTACCTTAAACTCTCTCTGTAAGATCACATTAAGGAGGTCATTGGGCAGGTCTCGGGGAGCCTTATCGATCTCATCGATCAGGACCACCACCGGCTCATCTCCCTCAAAGGCACGCCAAAGGACCCCCTTCTCACGAAAATCCTTGGGATCGAGGGCACCACCCCCTCTGTTTAGATCGTGGGCCGCGTGGAAGTAACGCACGGTGTCAAAGTGATAGAGCAGGTCTCGATAGCTGCTGTCTGAGCGCACATTATGGACCAGGACCTCAACCCCAAAGTAGCAGCCCAGATAGTGCCCCACCTGAGTCTTACCAGTCCCCGGCTCCCCCGTCAGGAGCAGAGGAGCGCCCACCGCCAAAGCAGCGTTGATGGCGATAAGTAACCCTTTGTCAGGCTGGTATGCAGGAGCTGAGAGGCTCAGGTCGGAGAGATCTTGAGGGATCTTGCGGGCTTTTAGCTGATCGCGTCGAGCCTGGGTCGCTCCAGGATCTCTATCGATATCTTCTCCATCGCGATGTTTTAGAAGATCAAATGGAAGGGTCATAGTTTAAACCCAGCCTTGAGCTGACTTGGAGAAGGAGAAGGCTGATCCTTGATACGCTCATATAACTCGCTCCAAGAGCGACGTTCAGCTCTCTCTAGGCGCTTAAGGATCCTCTCGTAGTTTCCGCCTGTCTCTTGATGAAGTTGGGCGGCGATATCATCCACTAAATCATCAGGACAGGAGCAGAAGTCGGGCTCTCTCATAAAATCCTGAAGCTCACTCTTAGGTACTAGACCGATGGCAGGCAAAAGAACACAGTGCAGAGCACCCTCTTTTCCTTTGGGAAAGAGATCCTCGATATACGGTCTAGCCGTCTCCTGTGAAGCCTCGGTCTCAATTCCCACATAAGCCAGAAAGCAGCACTGCTCAGGGACCAAAGGAAGAAGCTTCTCTGCACAGAAGACCATCCAGGCTCCAACATCTCGAGTATCGAGTTCCTCCTCCTCCCCGATCCGACCAAAATCCAACATCAATACAGCAGCGCTACGACGGCTCGGGATGGGTGTCCTGTGTTGCAGAGCAGGGCCGATCTTCATGCTCTCCAGGTCACGCTGGAGGCTCCTCATAAAGGTGTCAGATGTCAGCGTCTCTCCTCGCGCCTCAGGAAACCTCAGCTCATCTCGACAGATACGGATCCGCTCTTGGGAGGCCACATGATCACGGAGCTGCTTTCCAAAGAAGTCAACGTGGTTCCCCGGCGAGCCATAGCCGATGAGGATCTCTAACTTGCGTACAGGGCTTTGGACAAGCTCGCGAATATGCTCTCCTCCCTGACTCCGCGCAGCGAAACGATCTAGGCGCAATCGAGCATCTTTGACAGGGCGCCTCCGCGCTGTTCGTCTTGTCTTCCAACTTTGATATTTGCCAATAGAGCTCAGATCTCTTCGGGCTTTTGGGAGCATATTCAGAGTTTGGGTCGGATCATTGCTCTCTCCAAGCCAAGCATAGAGCCAATCCATCAAGATTTTATGGTGTTCACATCTCCGACCTGCCTGGAGTCGGAAGGCTGCTCCCAAAGGAGAGTTGACCAATGGTGGCATAGAGTCTCTAACTAGGATTTCAGGCTCATACCTTAGCCTATGGGGGCTCTCTCCGGTTTTGTCCCAGATAAACCGATATCTTCGTTTCGGATCAACTTGAGACCAATTCTCGACATTTTGGATTAGTTTGCTCTCTTCCACTGGCCAGTATCTTAAGAGAAGCTCCTTTACATCTTCTAGATCAGAGCCGATCAAAAGAGCTGAACATGGAATATGAAAGTTGATGTTTCTTCTCTCTCCTCCTGATCGTGCATGAATCCACCAATTGTCGATAAACTTTCCTCTCCAAGATAAAGATGTCCATGGAAAAGACTGAAACTCAAGATCACAGATGATAAGATCAAGTTCGATTGGGTAACGATCTGGTGATGGAGCAGGGCCAAATTTTTTCCCGAAAACATGACGAAAAATTTTGCTTTGTTGGCATTCATCTCCAAATAGCATTGAAAACGCCAGATCTTTATCCGCCTCAGTCTCATTTCCATCGCTATAGCGTGTGAATAATGACCTGCTTTCGCTTAATGAACTCCAAGTTTTATAAAAACTCCCCGATTTTGGCTGGCTATGGTAAGCATAAAGACGATTACCCTCTATTTCTAGTCTAATTTTGAGCGGTACCCTGCCTTCTACGGTTGATTCAGGTGGATGATAGGGAACAGGGAGGTTCTTAATCATCTCGTCAAGAGGGCTGGCCCATAAAAACCCTCCACCGGCCTTTGGAGGAACACTGACGATAACCCCGACCAGATCATCTCCAAGGAAAAGAGGACCTCCAGAGAGCCCCGCCCAGTTTTCTGAAGGTGGAGCTGCGCCTTGATAGTCGATCTGGATGCGTTGGGAGCGATGTCCCCCCTTTGACTGGATCTTGACATCCAAGCCCTGAGTGTCTCGGATTTGATTTCGAGCACCTTCGGCGATGGTCCTTGGAAAACCGATGGTGAACCCAATTCCATCGTGCTGAGGACGTTTTTCTATCGAGGTGAGTTTTCTGCTTGTCTGAATACGGCCTACCCAGAGATCTTGAGAGCGACTGAACCAGACCTCATCAGCTTCAAGCCAGTTGGTTAGCCCCTCTTCATCGAGAAATCGGGCCTGAACCCTCTGAGGAGTCTCTCCAAATTTGACCCCTTGGATCACATGGCAGGCGGTCAGGATAAGCCCATTCCCTAGGTCATAGCCGGTCCCAAAGCCCTTCCCTTGGATTTGAGCTAGGCGCTCCGCTTCATAGGACATATCTTAATCCAGTTCTACGACCTCATCACTTACTGGGATAGGTCCATCATCTCCATCCAAAATCGGATTGAGCTTTAATCTAAAGATATGTGTGGTGATATCGCTCCGATCTATACCCGCCTTGATGATGCTAAAATCAAGCCCTCCTGCCTTCTTCTTAGAGACCTGAACCTGAAGCTCTAAGTCGATCTCGCCCAGCTCAAATCTCAGAGGGTGCCCTTTGCCTTCTTCGATACACGCTTGCAGCTCCTGCCTTAAAGCTTGGATCATCTCAAAGATAGGAATGTTCTGTTCTAGAGCCTCCGCCATCTTCCTACTCCTTCTGCTTGCCCCACAATCGCGAGGGGAGATTTCCATAACCGCTCAGATGGCAAAAGTCCAGCGTAGCTCATTCACAGATCGATGATGAGCGTCCATAAGAGCATTGAGATCTTGGGTCTCAAACAGATCCTTTTTTGCTGGGGAGTTTGAGTCTATGAAGCTTTTTCATATCGAAGCTATTGTCTAAGATTTTGGTTTGAGCTATTGATTCTGACGGTGTGATACATGCTGCCTAGGTTTTCGATCCAGGCATAGGTCGAACTTGAGCAGTTGAGCAGATGGAGGCAAGCAGATGGATACACTCAATGCTGATAACTTGGTCACCTATAAGATCATCGGTGATGTGGATGGGCGACTCAAAGGAGCTGCTCGAACTGCGTGCAATTTCTGGAACCGCTACATCATCCCCAGCTCTTCTGTAGTCATCCGCTTGGGTGTCTTTACAGCGATGAGCAATACGATCGCCAGAGCCTACAAGCCCTTTAAGAGGGATGATGTTGTTTATGGTGTCGTCGAGTTCAACACAAAATACCTCTCCGATTTTACAGGGCATGAGATCGCAGGGACAGTCATTCATGAGATCGGACATACCCTTGGGTTTGGTTGGGACGCATGGATGAGCCTGTTCCATCCAGAGACGGGGAAGTTCACAGACGCGGCGATCACCAAGCTGGCAGCCTTGCAGACGATGCGCGTCGAGACCGATTATGGCTCAGGTACCCGATATTCACACTGGGATGAGGAGACCTTCGGTGAGGAGCTTATGACCGGCTTCAAGGATAAGACAGAGCACGTCCTCCCTGTGACGATCAAAGTTATGGGGTTATTGGGTCACCGTGTCATCGAAGAGCTTTCAGAAAAGACAAACTTGAACGGCTTATTGGATATGTTGAGTGAGGTGATGTTCTCTCGTCAGGGAGAGGCAAAGGCGATCGATCGTGACTACTTTGAACAGACAGAGCTGTGGGAGAATCTCCCTCATGGTGAGGTGCTCAAATAGGGATCATATTCTCTAGCCTCTCCACTCTACAGCCGATGATCAATCACAGGCGAAGCCATACTCACAGCGACCGGAGATGCAGTCAAAGGAAGTATACTCTTCATCTACAGCGCAAAGAGAATCAAGGCTCCTGAGAACTGGCACTTGTTATCGATTTTTCATATGTAATGTTGAGATCACCGGATTTAATCAGTTGGTTTTCAGTGTTAACTTAATATTTTTTATATTATATGCAGATCAAATGTTTGCTTCAGCTGATTGTGTGGTTCTACAATGAGGATTATGGCATAATATGGTATTAAATGTCATTTTGGCTCGGCCAGCTAAATGCTACTATTACATGTTAGTTGGAGATTTTGCGATAAAAACTTATCAACTGCTTATATTTACAAAACCTGAGTATCTTAAAGATCTCTTTTTCTATGTTTCATAGCAAAATTACGAGATGACAAAAAACAACCATAATATTGTCTTGAGTTGAATCGGATTCATTTCGAGCCTTATTTTGTAGATCAAACCAAAAACATTTTTTGTGACTTTTTGGGGAATCAACCAAAAGCTTTTGTTCATCACAATAACATTGTCGAGCACGGAAGAAGGAAGTGAAATCTGAATTTGCACGCAGGGTCGCTCAGACCAAACTCGACGAGTTAAAGCGTCAGTGCGAGCGTTTGAGTATGCGCTATGCTGAGATCCGCGAGGCAGCCAACCAAGAGGTCTCGCTTAAAACACCACTGGCACGGCTTGAGCTGCTCTTTAGAGGGTTACTTGAACTCCGCTTTGCAGGACGCCCGCTTCATCCCGAGATCCAGAATCTTGAGGCGCTGATCTACAAAGCACGGTTGGGAGTGGCCTCGGACGCTACCGTCGCGTGCTGGATTGAGCGGCTCTATCGAGAGCTCGATGAAGGCGAACGCCGTGCGCGCTTTGGAACGCTCTTTGGTGGGTTGCTTGAAGCTTGGGCAGAGCCAAGAGACGCAGAGCAAGAGCCCCCTCATCCAGCTGAATCCTGTGAAAACAGCGACTGTGATGGAGCAAATCCAAGCGGAAGAGAACTCGCGCGAGAAGCGTTCTTCAAGATGGCTCTCAGCGAAGAGGAAGAAACGCCTGAATTCGAGCTCTTCGATGCGCTTGTAGCTGCTCATGCGGGCGCTGAGAACGTGGTGGTGAAGGGTACGCAAGCTTATGCCGAAGGGGATTCCTGGCAGCAGATCTCGCGCGATGAGGTGCGTGGAAATCTCTTGCAGTTGGCTCGTTCGCCTTACCGCAACCCAAAGCTTTGCGCGGTGGCCCGAAGCACAGCCCTGGATGAGATACAGGTGAATGAGTGCGTGGGTGCGTTAACCATCCTACTCCATGGGTTAGAGCGCTGGCAGTGGCCCGAGGGTGGGGTGGAGGTAGAGCTTTTATGGGCGCGTGATCGCTGGCGTCCATTTTTGGCGGATGGCTTACTCAACCAGCTTCTGCTCTCAGTGATCGGAATGCGTTGGGGTATTGTTCTGAAGCAGCTCTTTGCACAACGCGGCAGTGGGTTTTGTTCTTGTAGGGTCTATCCACCCGATGAGATGCCGTGGCCGAACTCGGTCGAGAGTCTGAGGCTCCAAAAACAGGCTGAGCTTTTTATGTTGTCTGTGCCCGACTCGATGTGTGAGTTCAAGACCAAGGCGCGCAACCAGAGCACAACTGAACATTATGATGGCCACAACTTTGCCGATGAAGAGCCCGACGCCATGCAGAAGGTGCTCATGCTTCTCGGAGGCGAAATTGGACTCTTGCGAGCAGTAGATCCCCAAAAACCGATCGTTGTGTTGCGGACTGATATCAAGCTCTTCTTCCCTTCCTTTTCGCACGCTCTCGCTCGTAAGATTCTGGAGGCTCAGGGGTTTCCCGAGCGGTGGATCGCGCTGATGTTGCGTATGCTCGCTGTGCGCGTGAGGCGGCAAGGCTCGGTATATGAAGTCCTGCGTGGGATCCCGCTCGACTCCACGCTCTCCTATCTGCTCGCGGAGAGCTTCCTTCGATTGCTTGAGCGGTATGTGTTTGAGGTCAGCGGTCTCCAGCTTATTCGCTTTATGGACGACCTGGTGTTGGTGACCTCAGAGGCAAAAGCTGCTGTGAAAGCGTGGGAGGCGATCCAAGCCTTCTGCGCTGATGCTGGCTTCGCGCTGAACGCCAAAAAGACGGGCGCCGTCGTGATCGGCGGCGACAAACCTGAGGAGCTGCCCAGGGGCGGCCTGCGCTGGGCGTTCCTGGAGCTTCAGCCCTGCGGCGATTGGGGGGTGAACGAGTCTGCGCTCAAACGCTTTGAAGAGCGCTTGCAAAAGCGCCTTGAGCGTCCTGGACAAGCGATCCTCTCGAAGGTGTTCATCTACAACAGCTACATGCGCTATCTCGTGCGAGGTATGGCGCCTTTTGCGAGGCTGGGCGCAGCACATTTCGACGCGATCAGTCACGCGGTGGCGCGTGTGCATATGGAAGGCGAGGGACTATCAGCGCGCTTGCGGGCGCTGCTCCTCGAGCGCTTCGAGAAGTGGGCCGATGCGTTGCCAGATGCTTGGCTCTACTGGCCGCTGACAGCTGGAGGTCTGGGGCTCTGTGATCCGGTCATGCTGATGGCAACATTCTACTGCCAGCGGTGCTCTCTAACGCTCCCTGATGCGCCGATGGAGCGCGGTGAAGACTGGGAGAAGAAAGATCAGGCGTGGTGGGCTCATTACTCGGCGCTCTGCTCGGGTGTAGGACCCAAAGCTCCGATACGCACGGCGCGGATCAGAAGCTTGCTGGCAAGCTTTATCGAGCGCGGGAGTGAGATCAGCGGTACAGAACAGATTGAGATCGGGGTGTACTGGGAGTGGATTGTTCAGATTTACGGTGATGAGATCCTCAAGCATCTAGGCGACTTTAGCTTTCTGATCCCTGAACTCGTACCTGCCCAGCTGATCGCTCAGAGCAGAATAATCACCGCGTCTGTCGATAAAGGTATGCAGGAATTCGCCGGATTGGGTGGAGAGAGCCTTCAGAACGCTGTGGAATTTCTAAGCTCGCATAGAGTTGCTGCTGAGGACGATGGTATCCCATTCTGAAATCCCAAGGGAGGTGGCCCCTCTTACAAAGCATCATAAGCGAAACGAAAGAGGGTGCTTCGAGCTCTAAGTCAAGGCCACAGGGGAGAATCTAGGACTTGATTCTGAAATCCCTGGATGGATTGTGCTCCCAGGGAACCTCTGGAGAGCTGGAGTCATGCTCTTGAGAACTCAAAGATTTCAACTCCTGTTTCTAATCGGGCTCCTCTGGAGTTGTGATCGTCTGTATGGGGTTGAGCGCCTCGACGCCTTAGAACTTGAAGAGGATCTACCTGAACTCATTGAAGATATTGAAGATCTCGGGGCGCTTGAAGATCTCGCAGTGGAGGCTGAGGTCGGAGATGCTTCTCTCCTGGATCGTGCTCCGCCTCTCTTTGAGCTTGATCAGCCAGATACCCCCTGCCTCCCTGAAGAACCCCGCACCCTCAACCTGGGGCAACCTCAGGAGGGGCTGCTCTGCGGCCTGGAGCAGCGCTTTGAGGTTGAAGCTCTCGCCGGACGGGGCCTCCACTTTCGAATAGAGCCCCCAGAACTCATCCTGGAGTTAGAAGGCGCGGGAATCTCTCGAAGACGCGCAGGGAGCTTGCTCATCTCTGAACAGCGCGAAGCGCGCAGCTTCTCCTTAAGCCTCCCTCCTGAGCAGCGAGGGGCCTATAGCCTGAGGGTTGATGAGATCTATCAGCTGGAGCTAGAGGGTCAGGTTCTCTATCCCGATCGACCCTTTGATGAAACCGGTTTTAGCGGAGAACGTCCTCTGCGTCCTGCGCGCGGCTTCTTTGTGGAGCTGCTGCGGGGTGGTTTGAGAGTAGAGCAGGGCTGGACAGACGCTGAGGGTCGTTTTCAGATGGAGAGCCGCTTTGATGGCCTCTGGGAGCTGGAGCTGAGGGTTCAAGCTTGGGTTCGGGTGGGTGAAAATGAGCTTCGAGTTGCTGAGCTTCAAGGAAACGCAACCTACAGCATGAGAGCGCCTGTCTTGGGAGATGAGCCTCTCTTGATTCAAGCGCAAGGGACCGCCGAGGGTGCCTTTAACATCGCCGATACGCTCTATGACGCTCTCCAGCTCATCCAGCCACATATCGATGGACCCGCCCCCTTCCTCAAGATCATCTGGCAACCTGGCCTGCCCTTCCCCTGTGGCTCCTGCTTCAGCGGAGGAGACACCATTCTATTGGGGGGGCAGCTGGAGGACACAGATGAGTTTGATGATGACATCATCCTCCACGAATTTGGGCACTATTTTGTGCTCCATTACAGCGCTGATGACTCTCCAGGAGGCGCTCATCGAGATCATCAAGTTGATCCTCGCCTTGCCTATGGCGAGGGGCTCGCCTATTTCTTCGCTGCGCTTGTCCTCGATGATCCCCACATCATCGACACCTTCTTGGAGGACACACGCCATATCGATCTAGAGGCTGTGACTCAACAGGGAGAGAGCTTGCCCGTCTTCTTTGGAACCACGACAGGGACATTCGAGGGTCTGCTCCGTGAGGAGCTTGTGGGGGGGATCCTTTGGGACTCCTATGATGGCTATCGGGTAGAGGAGCCCTTTGATGAGATTGAGCTGGGCGCGGCGGGTAGCCTTCAGCTCCTCATTGACTATTTTGGAGAGGGGCTCTCGGTGGATGTCGGCGTTGAGGGGATCGACTTAGCCGACTGGCTTAACGCCCTAAGCTGCGCTCTGGATAACCCCAAAGAGGTGCGAGCCTTGGCTCGAGATCGCAGCTATCCCTGGGAGCTGGAGTGGATCTCTTGTCCTCCCCTCAAGGGAGCTTTGAACCCTTTGATCCTCTTTGAGCGGGGGGGGGCGCTCTATCTGGACAGCCGAGGGCCCATCGATCTGGAGTCTATCCAGTTGGAGCAGCACCTCCCTCAACAGGGAGCGCGCCAAGCCCTCTCCTGTGAACAGCTCCCCTGTAAGCTGCTCTCTAAAGTCGCTCCAGAGGAGCAGCTTCTTCTCCGCGCTCAAGATAGAGTGGGTCAGCCTCTCCTTCGCTCCTGGACTGGGGCTTTGGCTTTAGAGCGCCTATTGGGAGGGAAGCTCCTCCCTGGAAAACCCTTCGCGACACGGGAATATCAAAATTGACTTGGAGCCCTCTCCGCGCCCTCCTGCTGCTCTCTCTCCTCTACCCTCTTCAGAGCTGGAGCTTTGACTATCTGGAGCACAGTTTCTTCTCCGATCAGGCCTGCTTTGAAGCTCAGAAGCGCTTAGTTCAACGCCTGAAAGAGGCTCCCAGCGATCCTCTCTTGGCGCGCTATCTGGCCCTCTCTCTCTTCTGTCCCCAGCGCTGGGATCGTCCCTACTGTCTAGATGAGTATAAGCAGCTTGAGGGCAGCATCAATCTCTTAGCTGAGCCTCCAGTGGAGTCGGGGGATCATCCCATCACCCTGGGGGATATCGTGGCGTTGCCTGATCATCTCTCTCTCTTTGGCCCTGTTCGAGGTCATCCCAGAGCGGTGCGGCCTGGGCTCAGCTTGAGGCTTATGGAGTGGATGAGCGAACCTGGAGATGCTGGAGGTGTGGAGGCTGATGTCGCTGAGGACGCTTGTGAGACGGAAGAGCCTGTTCCCTGGGCGCAGCTTCGCGAGCAGCTCAGCCAAGCTCTCGCTGCTCCTCTTGAGACGCTCCCAAAACGGCTCCTCCAAGATGCTCGCCGTGCCCCTGCCCCTTTCGGGCCTCATGATCCTCCTACAGCTCACAGCTTTGATAACCCCCACTATCTGGATTTGGTGCTCAGAAACCATCACCACTTTGGCGCTGAAGCCTACGGTGCTTGGCTTGGCTTTCATGGCGTAGCTCAGGAGATTTTAAGGAGAGGCTGTCGGGAGTCTATGGGCATCGATCCAGAGGAGCTGGAGGATCTCTCCGAAGATCATCCTCCCTTTGAGGCCCTGGACTGGGAGGAGCTGAAACCAACAGAGGGACGCGCCCTGGGCTGCGCTCTGCTTGGCCAGCTGATCCTGGAGCACCTGGGTGTTTGGTTTCAGCGAGCTGATCCTCAGTTGACCCAAGCAGTGAGCGTCCCCCTCCAAGCTCTCCTGGATCAGCCCAAAAGCCCACGAAGCTTAAATATCTTGGAGCAGAGCGCCACAGCGCTCCTCTCCCTGATCATGGAGGGCTCAGGGCTCCACTTCCTCCAAGACAGCTTCGCAGGGGGGCATATACGCACTGATCGCGGCGCTTGGGGGCTCTCCGATTCTCGCTATGTTCACAATCGGGATAACCAGCATGGGGTGATCACCGGCTTCGCCACCGCCATCGCTCAGCAAGAGTTTATGGCCTATGGTGATCGCTATCTCCTGGCCCCTCCCCTCCTCCAAGGTCCCCTCAAGTGTACTCAGGCGCGACGACCCCAGGAGATCACCGAGTGCCTACTGCGACATCAGCGCGCCCTGTTGGTCGGAGCCAGCGTCGCCAGCCTGCTTCAGTGGGCGGAGGGGCCAAACTTCGAAGATCCAAGCACAGGTTGTAGCTCTCCAGGCATCGGGCGCTTTATCTGTGAGCGTCTGCCTACTCAAGCTCTTCGCCCCCCTGATCAGCTTCATGCCCTCAAGCCAGCGCTCGCTGCGGGCACCCTCCCCACTCCTCCACCTCCCTTCGCCTATCAGTCGATCCTCTTCAGTTACCGTCTCAGAATCGGGGAGGACCAGGATCAGAGTGGCCTGCGCTTGGTCTTCCTCTCAGAGTTGGACGACTTCGCAAACTGGATGACCAGCTACCAGTTCGGGGTCAACCAGGGTGAGGGCCTTGAGTTCGCCTTTCTCTTTCACTGGCGCTGGGCAGCCCGCTTCCTGGTGAACGCTGGCCCCTATCTCTATGCAGGAGAAAGCTCAGGGCTTGGTCCACGTCTGGGCTTCTCTTTTCTCCCTGAGGGTTGGACACAGATCCCCTTGGAGATCGATCTGGGCTATCGTCTGCCCTTTCGTCTGATGAAGGGGAGCGATCCAGGCTTTCAGTTTGAGGGGCACTGGTTAGAGTTGGCGATCGGCTTGGCCTTTATGTGATCCTCAGGATCCCGGTGCTTCCGGGAATAACTTAAGCTGAGATGAAGTTAAGCCGGACCTGAAAACCCTAGGAATGGGCCATGATCAAAAGTTTCTTTAGCCGCAAGAGAGAGCACGCCCAATTTGAAGAGGTCGCTATGCCTCACAGAGATATCCTCTACGGCGCCGCCCTGCGAATGACCCGTGATCCGAACCAAGCTGAGGATCTGCTCCAAGAGACTTTCCTGAGGGCTTATCGTTTCTGGCATAAGTTTGAGCAGGGGACCAATATCAAGGCTTGGCTCTTCCGAATACAGACCAACATCTTTATCAACCGCTATAGACGGCGCCAAACAGAGCAGAAGGTGATGGATGGGCGCCAAGTAGACGATCTGCTGGAGCGCTATCCTGTAGAGGAGAGACCCTGGCTCCCTCCCGAGACCCGAGAAGCTTTCCTTAAGCATGTGGTGGGCGACGAGGTGATGCGAGCCCTAGATCGGCTCCCTTTTGAGTTTCGGATGGCGGTCCTCCTCGCTGATATGCATGACCTCTCCTATAAAGAGATCGCCGAGGTCTTAGACTGCCCTGTCGGGACCGTGATGAGCCGTCTTCATCGAGCCCGTAAGCTTCTCCAGGTGCAGCTCTTTGAGTACGCTGTTGAGCGCGGCGTAATCGAAGCACCTGAAGGAGCCCAGGCGGATAATGTAACCGATATGGAGATGTTTCGGCGCCGACGTAGGGCAGCTCAATGAGTAGGGTCAATTGCACTGAATTTGAGCAGTTTCTCGATCCTTATCTGGATGGAGAGTTAGATGAACCTGAGCGTGCTGAGTTTGATGCACATCTCGCCATCTGTCCTCAGTGCCGACAACATTATGAACAGCAAGCTTGGTTCAAACGAGCGATTCGGCCTCAGCTCCAAGCTCGACAACATATACCTCCAGAGGTAGAGGCCCGACTCCTCGACTCTCTTCAGAGCGCACAGCGCCCCGCTCGGGCTCGACGCCTCCTCAAGAATATCCTGCTGCCTCTCCCAGCTCTGGCCGCAGCGGTGCTCCTCTTTCTCCTCTCGGGGCCTCTTCAAGGCTTCGCTCCAGTAGTTGAAGAGGCGGTGGATCAACACTGCCAACAGGTCCCGGTAGAGGTCCCCAGCGATGAAGCTCGAGAGGTGGATGATTGGTTCAAAGATAAGCTCTCTTTTGATATGGCAGCTCCTCGGTTTCAGCGCGCGACCCTTCTGGGAGGTCGCCTCAGCCGCTTAGCCCGTGAGGGCTTTCGGGATCGTTCCGCCGCTTATCTGATCTATGGGGTTGATGAACATAAACTGACAGTCCTGATCTTCGATGGTCGGGATATAGAGCTGGAGCAGGGAGCAGAGGTCTATGCCATCAAGGGGCGGCGCCTCGCGATGTATGATCGAGGCGCTTATCGAGTTGCCCTCTTCAATCAGGGCCCTGTGGGCTATGCGGTCACTTCCGATCTCTCCTCCAAGGATCTCATCCAGGTGGTCAGCAGTTCCTTCTAAGTCGCCCTCGATCTCTCCTCCCCTTTTTCTCTAAGCTGTCTCTGATTCCATACCGATACCGGTTTGCTGACTCGGAGGATAAGAGATTGAGGATCCTGCTCTTTTTACTTTGTCTGAGTGCTCCGTCCTGGGCTGCAGAGTGTACCTGGGTTGCTGAAGGGGCAGAGCACCCTCTCTGGGATGTTGCCAGCTCTTGGGCTTGTGATGGGAATATGACGATTCCCGGTAGAGAAGATACGGCTATTTTATCTGGGAACTCGTCAGTGATCACCGTTTGGTCTGCCGGTCCAAATATCGAAATCTCCAATTTACATATCATCGGTGATGTTGAGCTGATGGAACTCGACTCTATCCGAATATTTGGTGGCTTGACAGTTCAGGGTAGCCTCAAGATCATGATGAATGATCACAATCAGTTCATGAGTTTAGAAGAGGGCTCTGAAAGCCGATTAGGAGGAACTCTCTTAATCGACAGAGGAGTTGTTATTAATCAAGGAGTATTAGATATAGAGGCAACAGGTGATATTAACGGTGAAGGGTATCTTAAAAACCTTGGCAACCTGAACATATCTGCTGCAGTCAACAGCATGATTAGGTTGTTTAATGAAGGAGTTGTTAGTGTAAACGATAGAAGCGAGTTAACTATTACAGGAAGCCTTGGAGAAGGGTTTCAAAGGCTAGAAATTCAAGGAACAGTAAATATAGACGGAAACAGCACACTTAGATTGCAAAATGCAATAATTACTGGTTTTTTCTCCTCAAGCGCGGGTTCTTCTTGCATATTCGAACATAGCGACTTCAGAGGTAATCTTGACCTTGATGGAGATGGCAGTTTTAGTTTTGGAGGAGATCTCCATCTAGAGCAGAACTGTCAAATATCATCGTCTCCATCTGAATTGTCATCATTTATCTGGGAAAACGGAGTTAATCTGCAAGGAGATGGAAAAATCATTGGAGATGTTCATATTGTCGCCGGAGATATACATCCCAGCGGAGTGTGGGTAGATGGAAATCTAGATTTAGGGCATATATTGATCGAAGGCAGCTATGCTCAAAGCGAAGGAACTGCAATACATATGGATGTCAATGGTGTTGGACATTCAGATCGATTTGAGGTAATAGGCGATGCTTTTATCAATGGTGGAACCCTTCAGGTAGAAGCAGGAGGGGTAGGACTTAATCAGAGTGAGAGAGTTACCCTTATTTCAGGCACTCCTCTTCGTGGAGATTTCCAAGAGCTGAACCTTCCAGATGGATATTGGATAGATCGAAATGGTGATGTTATGGATATAGTTGTGGGTCAAGAGGTCCATAATCCAGATGAAGATGCTCAAATTATCGAGATAACAGCTGATTTGCTCGATCAAGATGGTACTGGGCAAGAAATAGAATTCCCATCGACATATGGCACAAATACACAACTGCTGTTGAAAGTAATGTTCGACAAACCTGTAATAGTCAGAGAAGAGCTGATTGCAAGACTAAATACAGGTGCATCGGTCTCTGTGCAACATGAAATGCAGGAGATCCAAACTCATGTCGCATATATTCCATATATAATACAGGAAAATGAAAGCTGTGAATGCCTAACCCTACTTGAGTTTATCCAAGATGGAAATCCCCCTTATGCGCTCTCGGATCCAGCCGGGAACATGTTAGATGGGCGGATTCCTGAAGAGGGGATCCCTGTCACTCCTTGTATAGGGGCGAACTTTACTTCAGAACCTCCACCTCCCACCATTGATGAGCGTAATATTCTGATACTTCGTGGAGATGTAGAGCCTGGCATTTTTGGGATTGGGGACAGAATCCCCATATTTCTCCAGTTTGAAGGGGTTCAGCCTCAGATCATCCTCCAACTTCAGCTCAACACTTCACAGCTCGTAGAGTTAAGCCCCAACGGCAACACAGAGGGCTCAGATGGTTTTTTGGGTTTCTATCAGGTCGCCGAAGGTGAAGAGACCTTGAATTTAGAAGCAGAGGGCCTGTTTCTAAACGCTCAGGCGTTGGAGTTAGAGTTACCTACGCTGGGGCATCTAGGGGATAATGCTGAGAAGGGCATCCAGATCGACGGGATACGTCCGAGGTTGATCGCCGCCAACAGCCACAGCCCCAACGGTACATATCATCAGGGAGAGCGTATTGAATTGGGGCTGGAGTTCTCTGAGCCCATCAATCTAACAGGGAATATGCTGATCCAGCTCAATACAGGAGCTGAACTGGAGATTGGAGATATCAAACACAGTCGTGAAATCCGCTTCTCTTATGAGATCGGGGAAGGGGAACGGATCTATGATCTGGATATCGACTCTGTTCAACTTATAGATGGGGCTCAACTTAACGATAACGCGGGCAACTCAGGCACAATCGAATATCAGAAAGGGATGCTCTCAGATTTCAGCAGCATCCAAATCCAGGAGAGGAGGCCGGTTGATTCTGGTGTCCTCCCTCTGGAGTCTCCAGATGAACCCGACAGTGAGGGCTGTAGTTGTCGATTGGGAGGAGATTCTCCTCCTGCCGCGCTGTTGATCTTCTCAGCCCTCCTCCTCTTCAGACGACGCTCAACGAGGTTTTCTAAAAGCCCTTAAGAGAGGGCACATGAGTCAAAATCCACAGCCGACCGCATTTGGAGCCGTTCCCTCACAGGAGCATCATTTTAAGCTCTTTACAGGGAATGCTGCTCATAGGCGGCGGCGCCTCGGATGAGCGCGGCGGCGGAGTGCTGGGCAAAATCGATGCGGATCTCCTGCTCCACTAAGGAGCGGCGGATCCCGCCCGCAGCAGCCTTGGGGCGTGGCATCAACCAGCTGTTCTCTGGACGGATCTGATCTCGGGAGAGAGCGTCAAGGGCTTGAGCAACTTGCCGATCTAAGACCTCATGGGCCTCTTTATGCTTTCGCGCTAAGAGCGCGGTAGAGATGATCGCCTCACTGAAGCCCGCCGCCGCTGGCGCCTGAGGCACCATAAAGAAGCCCAGGCCATAGTGCCCAGCAAAGTCCCAGTTCTCTAAACCCTGATCCTCATACTGAATCCGCCCCATAAAGTCGGAGTAGCCACGGCAAAAATCCAGGTACTGTTTGGACTTCAGTCGAGGCCAAGCTTCTTCAGCAGCAATACAGGTCCAGTGGTCGGCGCCGTAGATAAACCAGCCCAAGAAGTAGTCATATTTTCTGCTACTTAAGAAGTCTAAGGCTCGCTCGGCGGCCTGTAGCTGCGCCTCCTCTTCCGATTGCTCATGGGCCATCACCAGGGCCAGGGCCGCTTCCTCTGAGGAGAACATCTTGCGGATCACCCTATCCACCTCCTGCCGCTTCACATTGTAACGGTGATGGAAGTCCCCACTCTCTCGTTGGAGGGAGAGGATAAAGCGGATCTGCCTCTGGATAAGCTCTTGGTAGCGAGAATCTTGAGTCCGGCGTTGGTACTCCAACATGCCCACCACGCTGAGAGCGGTGCTGCCCAGGTTGGCCCAGCCCTCCTTGACTACACAGCCCAGCTCAGGATCTCCGCCACAATGAGCGGGGATCTGTTGGCTCAGCCAAGCGATGGCCCGCTCCGCGCCACGCTTAAAGCGTTGATCTTCTGTGAGTCCGTAGAGCAGCGCCAAGGAGTAGACCGTACCCGCGTGACGAGGGAGGCTGTATCTCCTGGGGTTAAAAGGGGGGTGATGATCGCGCAGAGGGTAGTACTGGTAGTGAAAGCGCCCATCCTCCTGAATCTGACGTAGGATATATTCACCTGCGGCGGTGGCCGCAGCACGCCAAGCCTTGGGCCCAAGCTCCTTGAGAGCTGTATTGCCTCGAAAAGCAGGCAGGCTTTCACCCTGATGTTCTATCCAGCCCTCCGTACGGATACGCTCCCAGCGTCCCTCCGCTCGTTTGCCCAGGCGTCGCTTGACAGCGTTCAGGTTTACCCCCAAGCGGATCTCTCGAATACCGGGGATCAGGGGGCTTGTACCAAAGATCTCCTTTTTGAGGAGATCATCGGGTAACAGGGTGGTGTGGCTCTCTCCCTTCCAGACCCGCAAGCCATCCAAGCCGGAGTTAAAGGCTAAGGCCTGGAGAAACTCAGGGGTGCTGGGGACGGGTCCTACGGCGATGAGACGATCCAGCTTTAGGCGTCCAGAGAAGACCCGCCGCCCCTGAAGCTTAGGGTGCTCCAGGAGGCTTTGAGCAGCCTGCTTGATCGCTTGAGCCATATCGCTCCCACCTCCAGTTACGCGGATACGCGGCTTTCCCTGGTTATAGAGGCTGACATAGAGGGGGCCCAGTCCAGGGGTGACCCCCTCTAAAGCGGAGAGGCTGGGGAGCGCTCGCTTGGTTAAAGCGGCTCGCAGATAGGCTGTAGCTTGATCGCGACCCTCGGGAGAGATCGGAGAGAGCGGGCTTAAGGCGAAGGCGGGATAGATAAAGAAAGCCAGGAGAGGAGAGAGGCTCAGCCCCAGGAGAAGCCTGCGCCAGCCCTGGCCTCCACCATAGGATTCTCTTCGCCTCAGGAGAGCATAGAGCCCAACGGTTGGAAAAAGTCCCAAGAGTTGAAAGGCCACGCTGGCGAAGAGGAGGGAGACAATAGAGGCTCCCCGCCCAAAGTCACCAAAGACCGCCTTGAGATAGGCCCAGGAGGCGATAAAGCCCGCACAAACCAGGAGACAGGCTAAGAGCCCCAGGAGGTTGGCCCAGAGGCTCAGCCGCCAAGCCCAGCGCCGCCCACTCCAGAGCCCAGGAGCCGCCACTAAGTGCAGACCTGCGTAGAGTAGGACCGCGCTGTTGACCCATGGAGTCTTCCAAGGGACAAAGATGATCATCGCCGCAGCCAAGAGCCCCGCATAGAGCAGGGAGGCTAGAGCCCAGAGGGGCAGAGAGGGAAATTTGGAACTGCTCAAGGTTGGGCCTCGATGTTGTACTTCTTCATCAACTTTCGGAAATATTTTCGGTCGATCTGTGCCTCTCGAGCAGCTTGGCTGATGTTGAAGTTGTGCAGCTGGAGGAGGCTCTTGATGTATTCTCGCTCAAAGGCTGAGACCAACTTCTCCTTAGACTCCTTAAAGGTGCCCAACTCCTCACTGGAAGGGAGAGGCGGAGGAGCGCTGAGTCGAGGTCTCCGAGTCCCAGCGTTCATAAAGTGGCTCGGGAGATCTTCAATTCGGATCATCTCACTCTCTGCAAAGCTACACGCACGCTCCACGGCGTTGAGCAGCTCTCGCACGTTTCCTGGCCAGTGGTAGCCAAGGAGCGCCTCTAGAGCGCCACGCTCGATCCCCTTGATGCGTCGGCTTCCATCCTCCCTCTGGTTAAAGCGGCCTCTCGCCAAGAAGTGATGGATCAAGAGTTGGATATCTTCAGGGCGCTCCTTGAGTGGGGGCAGGAAGATGCGCACCACGCTTAGGCGGTAATAGAGATCCTCTCGGAAACGTCCCGCGCGGACCTCCTGCTCTAGACGGCGATTGGTGGCCGCGATGATGCGTACATCGACCCGCATTGAGCGAGTTGCGCCCACCCTACGCACCTCACGGGTCTCCAAGACACGAAGAAGCTTGGGTTGGAGTTCTAGGCTCAGCTCTCCCATCTCATCTAGAAAGATGGTCCCCCCATTGGCCATCTCAAAGAGCCCTGGGCGGGTCACGACTGCGCCGGTGAAGGAGCCCTTCTCATGACCAAAGAGTTCTGACTCCAAGAGGCTCGCGGGGACAGCGGAGCAGTCAAAGATGATAAAGGGCTGAGCGCTGCGCTTGGAGCGAGCATGGATGGTATGAGCCACCACCTCCTTGCCTGTGCCGGTCTCTCCTTCAATCACCACAGTAGTGTCGGTGGGTGAGATCTTCTCTAGAATGCCAAAGATCTCGCGCATCTTGACATTGGCTCCGATGATCTCCCCAAAACGATCTTCGTTGATGGGCTTGATCTGGACCTGCTCATCCAGGCTTTGAAACTGAAGGTGGGTCTTCCCAAGGTGGATATTACAGCCTGGCTCTAGATAGGCCTCTTTGATGCGCACTCGGTTGATGAAGGTCCCGTTGGTGCTCCCCAAATCTTGGATAACATAGGAGTTGCGTTCTTGATAGATCCGACAGTGAAAGCGGCTCACCGTATCATCAAGGATTATCAGATCATTCTCCTCCATGGTGCCTACAGTGACTGTTGCCTGATCAAAGATCTTCTCCTGCCACAGACCCTCCTGCTCCACCGCTAGACGACACCTCCTCAGGTGAAGGGTCGTCCCCGCGCCCTCCTGGTAGGCGATCTGGGTGAGGGGGACAAAATCTGGAAACTTCTTTGGCATGAGGTCAGTGTGGATCGGGGCTGAGGAGCCGTCAACACAAGAGCGGTGGATCTGAAACGAAGGGGAACGTATGTTTCTGCATCTCAGAGTAAGTGGAGGAGCTTGAATGTACAAGGCGATCAACTCTTGGAAAGCTGGGGTGCTGTTTGGGCTGCTCAGCCTGAGCCTCGCGGCCTGCGCGGGGGATGATGATGATGATGGTGTTGGGGGCAGCGGCGGCGCCAACACTGATGGAGGTGCAGCGGGCAGTCGTGATGGAGGGGCGCCGGTTTGCCCTCTCACCTGCACCCTTGGGATGGTCGAGTGTCGTGGTGGTGGGGTTCGCAACTGTCAAGACTTTGATGGTGATGGCTGCCCAGAGTGGAGCCAGCCCACAGCCTGCCCTGGTGGAGAGAACTGTGTAGAGGGACAGTGCGTCGGTTGCACCACCGACTGTAGCGCAGGGAATCTACGCTGTGGCCCCAACGGGGGCTTGGAGTCTTGTGACAACTTCGATGAAGACCCCTGCTTAGAATGGGGAGAGGAGAACTTTTGCCCTGAGGGAGAGAGCTGCTCTGCTGGGGAGTGTCGCTCAAGCTGCGTCGATGAGTGTGAGACTGATGCGCGTCGCTGCAGCAATAATGGAGTTCAGAGCTGCGAGGATGGTCCTCAGGGCTGTCGTCGCTGGGGAGAAGTGGTCCCCTGCGGCGCTGGGGAGAACTGCTCTGCTGGGGAGTGCCGCCAAGGCTGCGTTGATGAGTGTGAGATTGACAGTCGCCGTTGCAACATGGATGGCTATGAGAACTGCGCCGATTTTGATGAGGATCCCTGCTTAGAGTGGAGCGCAGTGACCCCCTGTCCTGAGGGAGAACTCTGTTCCAATGGGAGCTGTGCGTTGACTTGTAGCAATGAGTGTGGCCCTGAGGGCAGCCGTCAATGCTCAGGCAATGGCTTTCAGCTCTGCGGCAACCACGATGGAGATGACTGCTTGGAGTGGGGGCAGATGAGCCCCTGTGCCGAGGGAGAGAGCTGCTCTGGCGGCCAGTGCCGCAACGCCTGTGTTGATGAGTGCGCAGAGGGCAGCCGACAGTGCACGGGCGGTGGCGCTCAGAACTGTGGAAACTTTGATGATGACGACTGCATGGAGTGGAGCGGCATCGTCGCCTGCGATGAAGGCCACAGCTGCTCTGGGGGTGTTTGCTCTGCTCAATGCAGCAATGAGTGTGGCACCATGAACCAGCGCCAATGCTCTGGCAACGGCTTCCAGACCTGCGGGAACCATGATGAGGACAGCTGCTTGGAATGGGGTACCATCAGCGCCTGCGCCGGGGGGCTAAGCTGTTCTGGCGGAGAGTGTGTTGAGCGCTGCGTCAATGAGTGCCCAGAGGGGGCCGCTCAGTGCTCAGGCAATGGAACTCAGATCTGCGGTAACTTTGATGGAGATGAGTGCTTTGAGTGGAGCCAAGCGACCCCCTGTGGAGAGCAGGAGAGCTGCTCTCGGGGTGAGTGCCAAGCTGGGGTGATCTGTGAAGATGAGTGCTTGAGCGGCACCTCTCGCTGTGCCCCTGGCGGGCTCCAGCCCTGTGGAAACTATGATGAAGATAGATGTACAGATTGGGGGAGCGTGGCCGCCTGTCCTGAGGGAGAGAGCTGCTCCAATGGCGCCTGCGCGGCGGGCTGTGATGATGAGTGCAGTCCTGGTGCTCTGCGTTGCGCCGAGAACGGCTTCCAGCAGTGTGGCCAGTATGATGGAGACAGCTGCGCCGAATGGTCTGCCATTACTCCTTGCGCTGAGGGAGAGAGCTGCTCTAACGGCGTCTGCACTGGAGAGGGTTGTGAGGATGAGTGCGCTGAGGGCACCATCCGTTGCTCAGGCAACGGCACCCAGCACTGTGGCCTCTTTGATGACGATGCCTGTCTAGAGTGGTCTCTGGTGGTCCCTTGCCCCGAGCAAACGACCTGCTCGGGAGGTGTCTGTAGCCCCTTCTGTATCGACGAATGCCAAGAAGGCGGAACTCGCTGTGGTGATGATGGAGTTCAGCTCTGTGGAGACTTTGATGATGACAACTGCCAGGAGTGGGGCAGCGGTGTTCCCTGCCCTGAGACTCAGAGCTGCTCTAATGGTATCTGCGCGGAGAGCTGTGAGGATGAGTGCGCTGAGGCTGAGCTGCGCTGTCAGGGCAATGGAGTTCAGTCCTGTGGGCAGTTTGACAGCGACAGCTGCCGGGAATGGTCCGACTCTGCGCCCTGCTCTGAGGGGCAGCTCTGCTCTAGAGGAGCCTGCGTTGATCCCAGCGAAGGTTGTCAGGAGGATTCGCACTGTTTAGAGGGGCAGATCTGCCTTGGTGAAGCTTGTGTAGTCGCGTTGACCTGTAACGGGGATTTCGACTGTGGTCCCGGTGAGACCTGTGATGTGATGGGTGGCAATGTTTGCCGCGCTCAGGCCCCCTCAGTTGTAGGAGATAACTGCTACGCTGAAGGGGAGTGCGGCGAGGGATTCTCCTGTGCGGGTCTTGAGGTAGATAGAGGTTACTGTACGATGGACTGTAGCGCTGAGCGGCCGTGCCCAACGGGGAACAGCTGCTTCTTGGTGGACCCTGAGGATGATATCAATGGCGCTTGCCTAAGGGACTGCAGCAACGCTGAACGCTGTGATGAGGGTCAGGCCTGCTATCCTTCCAACAGCTCTTTGGGGGGGACCTGTTACTTCGCGGAGTGTGAACAGGATGTTGATTGCCAAGACGCCAGCCCCTTGGGGGCTCAATGTGTAGAGGGGATCTGCGAGCGCGACAGCCTCTGTGACCTGCTCTCAGGCGAGGGCTGTGCAGAGGGCGAGAGCTGCATGAACTGGGAGGGCGAGGGGATCTGTATACAGATCTGTGATCCCTTTGAGGGAGGCTGCCCCCAGGATCGCCACTGTGTTTCTTTTGGAGAAGAGGGCCACTGCCTCCCTGTAGGTTCCAACGCTGTCGGCCAGCCCTGTGACAGCCACCTCGATTGTGTAGAGGGTGCCCAATGTATCTCTGACGGTGTCGGTGGCGGCTCCTGTCGGGCGATCTGTGACCTAGAGCAGCCCCTGTGTGAAGGGGAATATGAATGTATCTCTGTAGGAGGGCGGGTCGGTGCCTGTTTGGAGCAGTGTGAGACTGAGTGCGACGCTGAGGATGCTCGCTGTGAAGGGAGCAGCCGGCAGAGTTGCGGCAACTACGATGACGACCTCTGCTTAGAGTGGAGTTCTCCAGAGCCCTGCGGTCCGGGCATGGGCTGTGATGAGATCGATGGCTCCTGTATCCCGAGCTGCATCGAGCATGAAGAGTGCGAACATCCTCTGGTTGGAACACGCTGTGTGGAGGGCAACTGTGAGGTGATCAGCGAATGCAATCCAGCGATGGGTGAGGGCTGCGATGCTCCCGCAGAGTGCTATGTCGCCAATGGCCAAGGAGATGCTGGGATCTGCCTGGAGAGCTGTGATTTGCTGGCTCCTGTATGCAGCGACCCGCGAGAAGCCTGCATGGGGGTGGGGAGTCAGGGCTGGTGCCTCAAGCCGGGAGAGCTGGGCCAGGGCGAGCCCTGCGAGAGCTTTATGGAGTGCGTTGCGGGGATGATCTGTGTTCAGATGACGGAGCTTGACTCCTACTGTATGCAGGCCTGTAACGCCGAGCTGGGTGAAGGCTGTGAAGGCTCAATGAGCTGCCTTGATCTGGGGATCGACGGTCGCTTGGGCATCTGCTCTGCCGACTGTGAAGATGAGTGCCCTGCTGAGGGAGCCTCTCGCTGTGATGAGGCTGGAGGTGTTCAGAGCTGCATCTATGTAGAGGGTGAACTTTGCTTAAGCTGGGGTCCCTCCAGCCCCTGCCCTGAAGAGTCCTTTTGCAACCCAGAGTTTGGGACCTGTGAAGCTGGGGGCTGCCGAGTAGATGAGGATTGCGACAACGACGCCAATATGAACTTCTACTGCAACCCAGAGACTCACGGCTGCGATCTGATAGAGTGTGAGAACTATGGGGGGATCTGTGACGAGCAGAACCCTGACGGTGTTTGCATTGGGCTCCCCATGAACGCTCCCGAGACCGGGGTCTGCTTAAACAGCTGCGACCCTCTTGAGATAGAGTGTGGCATGGAGGGGATCTGCGACTGGTGGTTTGTTGGAGAGGAGCCCGAGCCGCGCTTTGTCTGTATCTCTGCAGGAGAGACTCAGGAATATGAGGACTGCTCTACCAACCGATGTGGTTGGGGTATGGTCTGCACTCCTATCCCTGAAGGGGAGGAGTATATCTATGCCTGCCTCTACTACTGTGATATGAGCGTTGAAAATGACTGCCAAGCGGAGCAGGAGTGCGCTCCCTACGAGGGCTTCCTCCCAGCTGGTGTTGGGATCTGCCTCCCTGTCGCTGAAGGCTAAACACCCCCCTGAGCTTCTCCTAAAGTTTGCCTCAGTGCTGGCTATCTTTCCTCAATGATAGGATGTTAGAGCGCCATGAGTTGCAAGGAGCGCTGACGAGCGTATGGGCACGGATGAAGCTTGTTAATCACTCTACTCTTCAGTAGTGTCCAGCTGGTATTATTAAAAGGAACTATATTCCCAGCTTCCAACCCTTAATATATAGTATATTCAATGCAGTAATTCTCTTCACAATATCCATATCTAATTATGGCCCATTGGTACTACTAATATACCGTAGAGCTCTTAATTAAACGTCTTTTCAAGAAAAAACTAGTTGTTTTTTATATAATTACTGCTGTTTGGAAGATGTTCATCTGGTAAATAGTGCAGATGAGCATTGATATTAAATTTCCATCCCTACTCGTCACATAGCCGCCAAGGAGAATCTAATTGAGACCTTCCTTCCAAGACCTTAGCGGTTTCTAATGTCATGAAAATCAGTCATGAGACTCACGTTATTGCCGGAGCGGTGAGCGGGCGTAAACCTTGAAAATGATTCAATCATCAAATTCGGTAGCCTCCGACCGGCCAACTCCACTGTTGCAGAGATCTGTTTACCCCGTATAGTCGGAGTTTAGGTTCGCCCAAACTTAAGCGGTGAGATGAGCACCGCTGGGGAGGTAAAGATGAAAAGATCCTTATCCGTAGTCCTCGCGCTCACGGCAAGCTTCTTCGGAAGTCAAGCTCTGGCGCAGTTAGAGGTCACCGCGATACCTTGGGTACAGAGCAACCCAGATATTCCACACCCCGCCTTAAACAACATGCCCACGATGTTGCAGGCTATCGCCGAAGGTGGCAACTGTGGCGGGAGCTATACCTATCGTTGGGATTGGAATGGTGATGGTGATTTCAACGACGCCAACGAGGGCTCTCAGGCAGCTAACAATTCAAACTATGCGGGCTACTTTGCGCCTCTGCACCTTGAGGTCACCTTTGCCAATGCGCTTGGAGATCGCCTCTATTACCCCAAGGTAGAGGTTACCTGCGGCAACGAGGTGGCCAGCGCGGTGATGCCAGTGCTCATCCGCGTGGATCGCATCTGCAGCGGAAACCTCTCTGACGGTGTCGTCGCGGGTGACTGTCAAGGTGAAGAGAGCATCAGCATGACTCGCAAGGTCATGTCCAACCGCGCAGTAGATCGTGGCCTTTGGTATATGTTCCGTAATTTCACCCACCGAACTAATGATGGCCAAGGTCACAACGTCCATACATGCTGGTATCAAGCAGCAAAGGTTGATATCTATGGAACAGGCCATGCTCTTAATGCTTTTCTTCGACGTGGTCATGGCCATGGCGAAGGATTAGAAACGGATCCTTATTATCGCCATATGACTCAGTGCGGTATCCACAGTTTAATGACAATGATGACAATGACAAATGTTGGCTTCGACGACAATAACAATGTGGGTGTCAATGGCCAAGGTATTTCGATGACCAATAGTGGACTGATGGATCAAAGTGGCCATTGGTCGAGCTATGTAAGCACAGCATGGGTAGAACCAATGGTTGGATTTGGTAACCCTGATTATGTTTCACCAGCTGGAAATGCTGGAATTATTAATCGTACTCTTAGAGATCTCGGTCAAGATATGGCTGATGGTTTAGTTTATTGCGCAAGAGGAGATGGTGGATGGTACTACTCATGTGGTAGCATGTCAGGGGGTACAAGCGATGCATCAACAAATGGTTGGGCTCCTGAAGCATTAAGGCTTCTTGAAAGAAAGTTTGGAACGGATACCTACCAATTTGCTAAAGATCGCCAGAGATCATGGCTTCAGAGCTATTGTAATAATGGCTCATGTTCTTATCACCATGGAGGACCAAAACTTTCTGGAAACGCACTTGTTGGTTATGGATGGGTCGATAATGAAATATTCGACTATAACAACGCGCAGCATGTTTCACATCTAAATAGTATTCAAACTATCTCGAATACCTCACATGGTTTTTGGGGATTGTACTACATATATGCAAATACAAAGGGATTGCGTTCTTTCGATCCCGAGATTCGTTACTTGCCAAATGCTGGAGCCAATCAAGACTGGAGCGCTTATTACACCGACTTTTTGCTTCCGGTTCAACGAGCTGATGGAAGTTGGAACTGGTCAGGGAATTGGAGTTGGGGTGGATATATTAACGTCCATGAACGAACTGCGTTGTCGGTTCAAATTATTCAGAGCTGGCTTGAAGTTAGCCCTTATGGACGTGCAACACCACAGCTTGCTGGCCCAGGTATGGATATCGTTTTTGATCATTCCTGGTCTTATGTCCTAGATCCAGCTGTCGAAATTGTAAGTTTTCGTTGGAATGTGGTTGACGAACCTGGGGATGACACGAACGGAGATGGCAATGTCACAGGTGATGAGATTGTCTGGGAGTTTACAACCGATAATCCATATGAAAGACCTGTTTACCAATATGACTCTGATATAGGTTGGGGAGATGTTGAAAACCACAATGTTACTCTCGGCGTGACAGACAATAGTGGTCGAACCTATTATGATTACGACTCTGTTCAGATTCAACTCTCTTTGGATAACCATAAACCGATCATCATCACGCACCCGACGGACCCCAACGCGCGCTATCGTGGCTATGTTGGTCATGATGTCACCATCGATTTGAGCGCCAGCTACGATCCTGATGAGGCTTATGATGTGTTCCCTGGCGACGGCAACCGGGATCCAGGCATCCCTGAACACATCACCAGCATGCATATCGATCTCAACCTCGATGGCGATTATGATGATGTGGGTGAGAACGCCACCGATGGGCCGGTGACCTTTACGATCCTGGACGGGATGGCTGAGGGCGACTTCATCGCGCTGCCTGTGCGGATCTGTGACGATGCTCAGTGGAACGGTGAGTGTTATGACGGCGTGACCCAGCCTGACTGCACCGAGTGCTCCTATGGTTCCGCCTCGATTCAACTCCTGGTGAATGAGCTGCCTCCGGTGATCAATAGCGTCGGTGGGCCCTACAATGCGCTACCCGCGCCTGTACAGATCACGATCGATGCTGAAGATCCCGAGGGTGTTCTCGGGATGACCTACTCTTATGAACTCATCTCAGGCTCTGGCACCATTATCCCTGCACCAGAGTTTGCGAATAATCCCGACAATCAAGGGCCACTGATCACCTATACACCCAACACTGACGGTCCTCGCGTTGATCAAATCCGCGTGAGCGTCACCGATCTGGCTGGGCTCTCAGCTCAGGCCACTATCGACGTGACCGTGAACAATGTGGCGCCTGCTGTGGTGTCAAGCTGTCCAGCGGGGGTTGGTGATGGCGATCTGGTTGAGATCGATTTGGAGATCACCGATCCCGACATCACCGATATAATCACCTGCAACGCCGTGGCGCTGCCTGAGCAAGCGATTATTGAGGATTGTACCCTGCTCTGGCAGGTTACAGTAGCTGAAGCTCGTGCGGGATCCGCCAATTTTAGACTGAGTGTTACCGATGATGATGGTGCTGAAACAGCTGTCAACTTTAGTTGTCCCGCTACGCTTTACGATGACGACAACGACAGTGTTCCCAATGTAGATGACAACTGTATCGACACTCCCAACCCTGATCAAACTGATACAGATGGTGATCTCAGCGGCGATGCCTGTGACACTGATGACGACAATGATGATGTAGATGATGCTGAGGACAGCGCACCTCTCAACCCCAACGTCTGCATCGATCTCGATAACGATACCTGTGACGATTGTGTGAGCGGCACGTTTGACTTCACCAATGATGGCCTCGACACGGACGCTGATGGGCTCTGTAACGCAGGTGATGTGGATGACGATAATGATGGGATCAACGACGCTGACGACGGCAATCCACTCAACCCCAACGTGTGCGCTGACAGCGACGGTGATTCCTGTGATGACTGCGTCAACGGCGCCTCCAATCCCAACGACGACGGTCTAGATAGTGACGCCGATGGTGCATGTGATCTGGGCGACGCTGATGATGATAACGATGGCGCCGATGACGACCAAGACTCTGCTCCTCTCAATCCCAACATCTGCGCTGACAGTGACGGTGATACTTGTGATGACTGCAGCGGCGGTAGCCTAGATCCTGCCAATGATGGTGTGGATACAGACGGCGATGGAGCTTGCAATGCGGGTGATCGAGATGATGACAACGACGGTATAAATGATGACGATGACAACGCGCCCTTTAACCCACATGTTTGCGCGGACTCTGACGGCGATTTCTGTGATGACTGTGTAAGCGGCACAGTAGATCCGAACAACGATGGCGCGGACTTCGACGCTGATGGCGCTTGTGATGTCGGTGATGATGATGACGACAATGATGGTATCAACGATAACGCTGATGTTGCTCCGAAGAACCCCAACCTCTGCGCCGACAGCGACAACGACACCTGCGATGATTGTGTCAATGGCAGCTTTGCTCCCGGAGATGACGGTTTAGACTCCGACGGTGATGGTGTCTGTGATGCAGGCGACGCAGATGATGATAATGACAATGTGCTTGATGGCGACGACAGCGCGCCACGAAATCCCAACATTTGCACAGATAACGACGCTGATACCTGTGATGATTGTGTGAGCGGTCTATTCGCCCCTGCCAACGATGGCGCTGATTTTGACGACGATGGTCTCTGTGACGCGGGCGATCCTGATGATGACAACGACAACGTCCCTGACGCTCAAGATGAGACACCTCAAAACCCCAATCTCTGCGGCGATACTGACAATGACAGCTGTGATGATTGTCTCTCTGGTGTTACCAATCCCGCGAATGATGGCGCCGATTTTGATGATGATGGTCTCTGCGATGCTGGTGATCCCGACGATGACAACGATGGTGTAAACGACAACGGCGACAGCGCACCTCACAACATCAACGTCTGTACAGACAGCGACAATGATACTTGTGATGACTGCACCAGCGGCTCGTTTGACCCTGCCAATGACGGCGTTGACTTTGAGAACGATGGCCTCTGCGACCTGGGTGATCCTGATGATGACAACGATAACATCCCTGATCTTGAGGACTCAGCGTCGCAGAACCCCAACATCTGTGGTGACAGTGATCGCGACACCTGCGATGATTGCCTCTCTGGTGTAGCCAACCCCGCTGCCGACGGTGTAGATTTTGAAGGAGATGGCCTCTGCGATGCGGGCGATCCCGACGACGACAACGACAATATCCCTGATGATGAAGACAGCGCCCCGCAGAACCCCAACGTCTGTGGCGATAGCGACAATGACAACTGTGATGATTGCCTCTCTGGTGTAACCAATCCCGCTGAAGACGGTGATGATTTCGACGCGGATGGTATCTGCGACACAGGTGATCCCGATGATGATAATGACAACGTACCCGATGAAGAAGACAGCGCCCCCCAAAATCCTGATGTTTGTCGTGATGTAGATAACGACAGCTGTGACGATTGCAGCAGTGGTATTGATGATATAAACAACGACGGCGACGATTACGAGCACGATGGTCTCTGCAATGCGGGTGATCCTGATGATGACAACGATGGCATCATTGATGAAAATGATGCAGATCCCCACAACGCAGGCGGCTGTGCTGATGCAGATATGGATACCTGCGATGACTGTTTAAGCGGAGTCACAGATCCTGCCAATGACGGTGATGACTTTGATGGTGATGGCCTCTGTGATGCTGGTGATCGCGATGACGACAATGACGGCATCCTCGATCATGCTGATGAGATGCCGCTCAACCCCAATGCCTGCGCGGACAGCGATGGTGATACCTGCGATGACTGCGTGAGTGGGAGGACCGATCCTGCCAATGACGGTGACGACTTCGACGCGGATGGTCTCTGTGACCTGGGTGACCTGGATGATGACAACGACGGCGTGAGTGATGAGCAAGAGGGAGACGGCGACCATGATGGGGATGGTGTGCCTAACCGTTTCGACACTGACAGCGACGGTGATGGCCTTGATGATGAGCTGGAGGGCGGTGGTGATAGCGACGGTGATGGTACGCCAGACTTCCTCGACGAGGATGCTGATGGCGATAATATCCCAGACATCATAGAGGGTGACGTTGACAGCGATGGGGATGGCATCCTCGACTACCTCGACGAGGATTCTGACGATGATGGCCTCTCCGACGCGGATGAGGGCGATGGCGACTCTGACGAAGATGAGACACCTGACTATCTCGATGAGGATTCTGATGGTGATGGAGTCCCTGATGCCCGCGAGGGTGGTGAAGATGACGACGAGGATGAGATCCCCAACTACCTCGACGATGACAGCGATGGTGATGGGATCCTTGATGAGGATGAAGGCGAGGGCGATCGCGATGGTGATGAGATCCCCAACTACCTCGACGATGACAGCGATGGTGATGGTCTCAGCGACCTAGATGAGGGTGGAGGGGACAGTGATCTAGACGAGATCCCTGATTATCTCGACAGCGACAGCGACAATGACGGCCTCAACGACGCAGACGAGGGAGACGCCGATTCAGATGGGGATGGCATCCCCAACTACCTCGAAGAGGACAGCGATAATGATGGCATCAATGACGCTGAAGAGGGTCTTGGTGACAACGATCAGGATGGCGATCCTGATTACACCGATTCAGACTCCGACAATGATGGAATCCCCGATGTTATCGAGGGTGGTGGCGACTCCGACAACGATGAGATCCCCGACTATCTTGATCCTGATGCTGATAACGATGGCATCCCCGATATCGAAGAAGGGGGCGATGATCACGATGGCGATGGCACCCCCAATTATCTTGATGATGATTCAGACGGCGACGGTATTGAGGATCAGAACGAGGGCCGTGGTGACAGCGATGACGACGGCATCCCTGACTACCTCGACAATGACACCGACGGCGATGGCATCAACGACACCATTGAGGGCTTGGATGACTTTGATGGCGATGAGATCCCCAACGCCCTTGATGATGACAGCGATGGCGACGGCATCCTAGACATCACCGAGGGTGCTGAAGACAGCGATGAAGATGGTGTGCGTGATTTCCTCGACGACGATTCTGACGGTGATGGCATCCTCGACGCCGACGAAGGCGACGGAGATACAGACAGTGACGGCGTGTCCGATTACCTCGACGATGATTCGGATGGTGATGAGATCCTCGACGCTGATGAGGGTGATGGAGATACGGATGGTGACGCTGTGCCTGATTACCTTGATGAGGACTCCGATGGTGATGGCATCCCAGATAGCGTTGAGGGTGACGATGATGATGATGGTGATGGCGTGTTTAACGCTCAAGATGAAGACTCAGATGGTGATGGCATCCCAGACGCTGATGAGGGGGATGAAGATACAGATGGAGATGGTACCTCCGATTATCGCGATGAGGATTCAGATGATGATGGTATCTCTGATGAGGAGGAGGGCGCAGGCGACTCTGACGAAGATGGCATACCTGATTACCTTGATGAGGACTCAGATGGCGATGGCGTAGCCGACGGAGAGGAGGGCAACGAAGACCCCGATGGCGATGATGTCCCCAACTACCTCGACGAAGACTCGGATGGTGATGGCATCCCTGATGCTGATGAGGGTGGCGGCGATTACGACGGCGATGGCACCCCCAACTACCTTGACGAGGATGCAGACGGTGATGGCGTGAACGATGAGGATGAGGGCCTCGGCGACAGCGACGGCGATGGTGTGCCTGACTACCTCGACAACGATACAGATGACGACGGCATCGGCGATACAGTTGAAGGTAACGGCGATGATGACGGCGACGGTGTGCCCAACTATCTCGATGATGATTCAGATGGTGATGGCATTCCAGACCTCAACGAGGGGGGAGAGGACACGGATGAGGATGGCGTGCGTAACTTCCTCGACGATGACTCTGATAACGATGATATCCCCGACGCCGACGAGGGTTATGGCGACACCGACGAGGATGGTACTCCAGATTACCTCGACGATGATTCCGACGATGATGGCATCCTCGACAGCGATGAGGGTGACGCGGATGCAGACAGGGACGGAATTCCAGATTACCTCGATGAGGACTCCGATAATGATGGTCTCTCTGACAGCGATGAGCGCGGTGAGGGGGAAATTGGAACAGAGCCACCAGACTCTGATGACGATGGTCGAGCTGACTACCTTGATCGTGACTCTGATAATGATGGCATCGACGATGGGGACGAAGGTCTCGGCGATACCGATGAGGATGGTACCCCTGATCGCCTCGATGAAGACTCTGACAATGATGGCCTCAATGACGGCGATGAGGGCCTCGGCGATGCCGATGAGGATGGCATCCCTGATCGTCTCGATGATGACTCTGATGATGACAGCATCCCAGACAGTGAAGAGGGCCTCGGCGATGCAGATGAGGATGGAACCCCGGATCGTCAGGATACAGACTCAGATAATGATGGTATCAACGATGGGGATGAGGGTCTCGACGACAGCGATGGGGATGGTATCCCAGATCGCAGGGATACAGACTCTGATAACGATGGCGTAAATGATGGTGATGAGGGCCTTGGTGATAACGATGAAGATGGTATACCCAATCGCCTCGATACTGACTCAGACAATGATGGCGTTAGTGATGCCATTGAGGGCATGAATGACGATGATGAGGATGGAATACCTGCTTATCTCGATACAGACTCAGATAATGATGGCATTCCTGATGCTGATGAGGGCTTTGGTGACTATGATGAAGACGGAATCCCCGATTATCTCGACACCGATACGGACGGCGATGGCGTTTCCGATATAGATGAAGGCTTTGACGATCCAGATGGCGATGGTCTTGCCAACTATCTCGATGAAGATGCTGACGGTGATGGTGTCATGGATGAGGATGAAGGTAATGAGGATGCAGATGAAGATGGCATTCCCAATTTCCTCGATACTGACTCCGACAACGATAATATCAGCGATGAAGTTGAGGGCAACGGTGACGCCGATGGTGATAGAATCCCTGATTATCTTGACGAAGACTCGGATAATGATGGTCTGACAGACAATTATGAGGGTGATGGCGACAGCGACGGCGATGATTTACCTGATTATCTTGATGATGATTCAGATAATGACGGTGTCAGCGATGCTGTAGATGGCAATCAGGATCTCGACGGTGACAACATCCCTAATTATCTCGATGATGATGTGGATGGGGATGGGATCTTAGACACAGATGAGGGCCGCGATGATGTTGACAACGATGGCACCCCCAACTACCTCGATCCAGATTCAGACAACGATGATATCTTGGATATAGATGAGGGCGATAGCGACGTCGATGATGATGGTATCCCCAACTACCTTGATACTGATGCTGATGGTGATGGCATCAGAGATGTGGTCGAAGGCGATGAGGATACTGACGATGATGGCGCCTCAAACTATATCGATACTGATGCTGATGGTGATGGTATCCTCGATTCTGATGAAGGTAGAGAAGACCCCGATGATGATGATATCCCCAACTACCTCGATGAAGACTCCGATGATGACGGCATCCTTGATCTTGATGAAGGTGGTGAGGATACCGACGGTGACGGCATCTCTGATGCATTAGATGAAGACTCCGACGGTGACGGTATTCTCGATATTGATGAAGGTAACGAGGACACCGACAACGATGGTAACCCTAACTATACTGATACAGATAGTGATGGTGACGGCATCCCTGATGGTACAGAGGGGACGCTGGACTCTGACGGTGACGGCAACAGCGATGCCTTCGATGATGACTCAGACAATGACGGTGTCAGTGATGATCAAGATAACTGTCACCTCGACAACAACAGCGATCAGGGGGATCTGGACAACGACAACCTGGGCGACCTCTGTGATGATGACTCTGATGGCGATGGCATCAGTAACGAGGAGGAAAAAGATCGGGGTATGGATCCGATGAATACTGACTCTGATGGCGATGGTCTCTCCGACGATTTTGAGTTGGAACAGGGGACCGACCCAATCCAATCGGATACGGACGGGGATGGTATCGATGATGGTGCAGAGATTGAAGCAGGGACCGATCCGCTCGAACCCGATCTGAGTACGAATTTTGGAGGTGGAGGCTCAAGTTTCTGCATGAACGTACCAGGCATCCCATCTTCTGTCCCCTGGCATATGGCCCTGCTCTTTGGCTTCAGTATCTTTACGATGCGTCGCCGTCGCCGCTGATCTCTCCCACCCCTCGATATCAATCCCCGTTTGGATTGGGTCCGATATAGCGCCCTGGTCTGCTCTTGCCGATGAGATCTCCTCCATCGCTGAGATCCACATGGAGGTGATCGTCATGGGCGGCGTTGTAGTTCGGGGTGAGGACGATGTTAAAAACATCTTCGTGATAAAAAGCCTGGGCGATCTCATAGAGTATTCGCCCCGCCTCAGTCTGAAACTCCTGGGTGTCGTGCTCCCAGTGATCTTCCACATCGTAGATCTGACCACCCGCTGTACGGAACCAAGCATAGTCGATGGCGAGGCCGCTCCCATGCTGACTGAGGCTAGCGGTCCCTGCGATGACTCGACAGTTATAGGTCCCCATATGTCCCACCTCCACGATGTCATACTGGCTGAGGATCTCTGAGGCGTGCTGAAGTGCCAGCGCCAGGGGGCAGCCAATCGTCATCGGTGTAGAGTGATCCATGGTGATATAGCGGTAACTCACCCCATTGATGGGGCTGCTGAGGCGAATAGGGGAGGGGATCCGGCAAGTCAGCTCTGGGTGTCCTTCAGGGCTCTCGCTCCACTCTCCGAGGGGATCAAAGTGTAGGCCCAGCTCCCGCGCCTCAGCAGGGCAGCCCTCTACGGGGGGAGGTTCCTCTCCCTCCCCAGGCAGACAGACAGACTCCTGACGATCCGGCTCATTATAGCGCGCCTGCCGCTGACAGCCATAGCCTGGACGACAGCCCGAGGCGAAGGCTCCATAGTCACAGCGCTGAACACAGGCACCCTCTCCAGCCAAGAGATCACCCACGCAGAAGGTCATCGGCATCCCCTCCCGATCATCACAGAAGCGATCACAGCCTAAGCTGCACATCCCTCTGGGGTAATCATCCATAAAGCAGAAAGCTTCAGGATAGTCACAATCCTCATGCTCCTCACAGGGTCCCCCGATCCAACCCGCGTTGATGCCTGGATCGGGAGGGAGCCCCTCATCTACAGGAGGAGCTGCATCTGCTGGTGGTACTGCATCTGCTGGTGGTACTGCATCTGCTGGTGGAGGCGCTCTGTCCAGGGGGGTGGCGTCCTGGGGTGGTGGATCTCCACGATCTTGTCGCAGGCCCTGATCTTCAACAGGAGGCCGCGAGCGATCTCTCTGGGGAGACTCGCTGTCCTGAAGCAAGCCAAGATCTAGACGGGGGCTTGAGTCTAAGCGACCCAGATCCTTGAGCTGCCCCCCATCTGTCCCTGGCTGTACGCTCCCGATCTCTGTCCTCTCCTGGACAGCGAGATCTCCCTGAGCATCACGGCTCTCATTGAAACTGCTCTCCTCTTCAGCGCAGGCCAAGAGCAAAAACAAGCAGAGGCTGGATTTAAAGATCTTCATCATCGCTCCAAGAAAAAGTGATCCATCGCGGCCTGCATCAAGCTGAGATCTTGAACCCCTACAGTCTCCCTGAGGGAGTGCATCGCCCACATCGCGTTGCCCACATCTACAGTGTCGATACCCAGGCCAGCAGAGGCGATGGCGCCGATGGTGGAGCCACAAGGGAGATCGGCGCGGTTGACAAACTCCTGATAGGGGATCTCAGCAGCTTCACAGATCCTTCGAAAGCGCGCAGCGGTAGCGCCGCTGGTAGCATAGCGCTGGTTGCAGTTGCTCTTGATCACCGGACCTTCGTTCATCCGGGGCAGGTGACGGCCATCATGCATATCCCCGTAGTTGGGGTGGAGCCCATGAGCCATATCAGCGCTGATTTGAAAGCTCTTGGCTGCGGCTCGGTAGTAAAGCTCCTCTCCCCCGCTGAGGCGCTTAAGGGCGCTCTTTAGGAGAGTCCCCTCAGCCCCCTGAACGCTGCGACTGCCACACTCCTCATGATCAAAGAGGGCGATTCCACGCCACCAGGGGCAGGGGTTAGAGGAGCGCAGAGCCTCAAGCGCCGCGAAACACATCGCCTGATCATCCAGGTTGGCTGCCTGAAGAAACTCCCCCTTGAGCCCGCCCAAAGAAGCGCCTTGAACATCGATCAGGTTGAGTTCATGGCCGATGATCTCCTCCGAGGCAACCTTTAACTGCTCAGCGAGCAGCTCCAGGACCAGCTCGGTGGGCTCTCCACCCGGATCGATCCCCAACACAGGGGCCATCTGAGAGTGTTTGTTGAGGATCAGGCCCTTATCATTGACCCCACGGTTCAGGTGAATCGCTAGATTGGGGATGCGACAGAGAGGGCGGGCGAGCTGAAGGAGCCTTGGCCTCTCCTCTCCCCTGAGAAAGACTCGCCCCGCGAGCCCAAGATCCCGATCTGCCCAGGTGGCCAGGAGCAGACCCCCATAAGGCTCCACATCAAAGAGCAAACAACCATGCGCACTCTTGGCCAACTTGGGCTTGAGGCGCAGACTGGGAGAGTCTGTATGCGCTCCGATGAGGCGAAAGCCTGTCTCAGCTGCCGGTTGTTCTCCTGCGCGAAAAGCCAACAGGGCGCTGCCTCCTCGATTGATGTAGTAGGCACCTCCCGGCTCTGTAGACCAAGCATCTCCCTCACTCAGGGCTTGAAATCCCAGGGCCTTCAGGCGCTGAATCGCGCCATCCACGAGGTGGTAGGGGCTGGGACTGTTGTCCAAGAAGCGCTGTAGCTCCTCGGCCAGGGTTTGAGGCTCTCTGTTCATCTGCTCTCCTAAACTCTTCCTGCTTGATCTTCCTGTAGCGTGCTGAGAGATTGCAACACCAAGAGAGTCTAAAGTTGAGAGTTGATGTTAAAGATCGCAGGGATTCAGCTGAACATCGAGTGGGAGAAGCCTGAGGAGAATTTGCTGCGCTGTGGAGAGCTGCTCAAACAGGCAGCGGCTCAGGGCGCAGAGCTGTTGGTCCTCCCTGAGATGTTTGCTACCGGTTTCTCTATGCGCGCAGAGGCGATGGCGGCTTATGGTCCCCATGTACAGGCTTGGCTCTCAACTCAAGCTCAATGCCTAGAGCGTTGGATCCTGGCGGGCTTGGCTTGGCCCGGTGAGGGCCGCCCTGAAAACCAACTCATCCTCTTAGATCCTCGGGGAGAGGTACAGCTGCGTTATAACAAGATGCACCCCTTTTCCCTGGCTAAGGAGCAGCTTCACTTTCAGTCGGGATCACAGCTTAATCGCTTTGAGCTTAAGGGCCTGCGGATCTGCCCTCTCATCTGTTACGACCTGCGCTTTCCTGAGCCTTTTCGGCTTATGGCTCCCCAAACCGATCTCTTTATCCTTATCGCCAGTTGGCCCAAGGTTCGAAGGCGGCATTGGTCTACCCTGCTCCAAGCTCGAGCGATTGAAAATCAGGCTTTTCTCTTGGGTGTCAACCGGGTGGGCCGCGATGACAGGCTCGAATACAGCGGAGACTCGGCGCTCATCGATCCTCTGGGAGAACTGCGCAGCTCAGTCTCAGCCCAGGAGGGGATCGTCAGCGGGGTCTTGGAGCGTAGAGAGGTGGAGAGGGTTCGTGAGCGCTTCTCTTTTCTGGCAGATAAACGAGATGAACTCTACACGCATCTACAAACCTTAGGGCCAGGAGAGATTAAGCTTCTTTAGGTTTGCCAGTCCAGACCCAACAACGCTCCCCATACTCTGTTTCACTGGGTTGGAAGGGTAGAACCACGCCACAGCGAGGTGCCCAACGTACCATCGCCCCGGTGAGCCCTCCCATCGCCTTACGACTGCTCAGTTCAAGAGCTTCGACCGCCTCTCCCACCGTGAGGCGGCCCTGCTCCTTCAACAACTCTAAGAAGCGCCGGGAGGGTTCAGGGAGAGTGGTGAAATAGGCGGCCCAACGTTCCTCATTTGGCAAAGCCATGATCTCTTTGGGTGAAGGACCGGTGCGTTCTCTCCGAGGCTTACTGACTCGATATCTTCGGGGAACTGGAGCGGGGGCTGCGGCTGATACTGTGGGGTTGGGTTCTTGATCTTGGAGTCGTTGAGGAGCTGAAACAGGAGGCTTGGGGCTGGGCTTTGTCACCCCCGCTCGTGCTTGGGCGCCCAGGGCGAGTACCAACTGAGCCATCGCCTCTGCTGTCTGAGGATCACGCAGACGATCAAGTGAGATCTCAAGTTCAATGGACATGAAGAGTGTCCTTATTTTGATAGATTAGTAGACTTTTTAGGCTCTCGACGTTCAAATATAAAAGCACACATACAGGAACAGTTCAAAGGTTTTGAGAGGAGAGCCTTCTCCTCATGCTCAGTAGAAGCCCACCAAGCATAAGGAAAGGCCCCAAAGGCAGCTTTAAGCTTCCTCCCTGCTGACAGCCCTCTCCTCGCTGTCGCACCTGCTCCTGAGGTCGCTGCCCAGGAAGTCCACGCTCTCCAAACGCTGAAAAGTCCTGGGGGTCGGAATTTTTTAAATCTGGACGTGCAGATAAACCTGTATCTAAGGAGGCAGGGGGTTGCCAGGGATCTGGATGGGAGCTGAGGAGATCTCTAAAGCCTCTCTCTTGGAGTCTAAGATCTCTTTGAGGGCCTTGATCTTGAGGGGGTCTTAACCCAAGATCTCTGGGTGGAGGAGCCTGATCAAAGCGAGGCGGCCTTTGATCGCGAGGGAGGGGAGGGAGATCGCGTGGCCCCATATCGCGGAGCTGTGCATCGAGGGGGGGGCGCGCCGCGTCAGGGCGCTCAGGCTCATCAGGGCGGAGCCGTAGAGCGTCAAAGAGGATGCGCAGATCCTCCTCACCGCTGTTGTCTCCCAGGCGAACCCACTGCCCTCCCCCCGCTTGAAAGTGGTAACTGCCCAGCGAGGTCCAGCCGCTGGCCCTCTCTTGATCGATGCGTTGAAGCTCCTCCTGCCCTGCATGTCGGATGGTGTAGGGAGCTTGATGACTCAAGGGGCGGGGTTGATCCTCAAGGTAAACCTCAAGCTGATAGTGTCCCGCTTGCTCTACCTCAAAGCGCCATTCTCCATAACAGACCGGCTCTGCGCGGATGATCGCTCCTGTGGTCCAAGCCTGACCGCCAAGGCCCTCCGCCGGATCCCACCAGTCCCCGCTGCTGCAATGGCGCGAGAAGCAGGGATCATCATCATCGATCAGCAGCTCACCTTGGAGGAGCGCTTGGCAATTGGGCGGAGGCTCAATAGGCTCCAGGCAATCACCCACGCTCTGTTCCAGAATGATATCTTCTCCATAATAGAAGCGCAGGATCTCTTCATAACTTGAACCATGCTGTGCAAGACAATGGGCCCCATTTTGAGACTGACAGCCTCTGTTTTCGAGGTTTCCTGAATTGACCCAACCGAGCGTAGTTTGAACTAAGTCATCTCCTCTGAGCCCACTGTTATAAGTAACATAATGCTCTGTTCCGGTTGGATCTCGATCACCATCAAGAGCAACGCAGTCCGCTGTCGAAGGGATCGCCCCTGCCACGTAGAAGGCAGCGATGACCACATCCTGATACATGAGCACCTGCCCAGCAGTCTCTCGAACCGCGCGAAAATGCTCCTCTCCAGGATCTCGCCTACAGGAATAGACCTGATCAGACTGTCCATCTGCGATGACATCTCCATGTCGGAGTTTGTAGTAGGCATAGCTTCGAGCAGCGACAGCCTGAGCCTTGAGGGCCTCAAAGTCTGCGTTCCCATTTTCACAGGTGATTACATGAGGGATGTAATCCTCTTCCATCTCCAGCTCTCCCTGACCCTCAACCCTAACCTGGCAGTAGGCTTCTAGAGGAAGTTGGCTGCGTTCCATAAGAGGTGCTTTCTCTGACTCTTGACATGCAAAAAGAAGCAGCAGTGGAAGAAGCTTAAGAGGCTGATGTTTCATAAAGGCAATTTAGCAAAACTCCATCCAAAAGCTGGTATTTTTAAAAAGCAGCTCTTGAGGGCTGATCTCTATAATTTTTCATGCTGTCTTTTAAGGTCCTTAGACCGATGGGATGATCGGCGCTCAGCTCCCGCTTTCCGTTGGGATCTTCATCAAGGTTCCAGAGCTTTGGCCCACGGCTCCCCCGGCCCTGGAGGAGCCAGTGCCCAAAGCGCGCGACCACATGGTTGCCCAAGCGAGCGTGGCTGGGCCGAGGTTTGAGGGGCAGGCTGTTAAAGAGAGCGGTCGCCATCTCTCGCCCATCCCAAGCTTCAGGGCGCTCCACCCCCAAGAGCGAGAGCGCGGTGGCGGCCACATCGGCTAAGTCTCCTCCCCGGCCTAAAGCTCGAGGTCCCTGCTTAAGTTGAGGGTGCCAGATCACAAGAGGCACCAAGAGCAAGGGGGCCAGGAGAGAGTGTCCCTCTCTACCTCCCCCAGGCTCCAGCAGCTTCTGACCCACAGCGCTGGTGATCAGGATGGCGGTTTTGTCCAACACTTCATGTTTCTGTAAGAGCGCCAACATCTGAGCGATCCAATAATCTGCAGCGCTCACCTTGGCATCGTAAGCCACCAAGGATTCTCGTCGTCGCTTCTCCTCGGGGCTCATCTGGAGCCGCTCTGGTCGGCTCCGCTCATAGAGGCGTTGATAGCCCTTGGGCGCCTCTCGGGAGGGGCTGACATCGGCGCTGGCGATATAGAGGAAGAAGGGTTGACGCTTTCTGACATCCAACCATCCATCCAGCTCCTTAAGGAGCACTGCGGTGTCGGGAGGCTCGCGACCCAGCTCAACATGGCTGGTGAACTCCTCAGCCAGCTCCGTGGGGACCTTACCGGCGTTGAGCAGACCTGTAGTTCGCCCAGCTGTGCTCAGCAGCTTGGCCAGAGAGAGGCTCCCCGAACGCAGCAGACGTTGATGCCCATCAGCGGCCCCCGCTCCACCGCTCCAGACATCCACCGCAGCAGCTCCTTCAGCGACGATAAGATCCAGGTTGGGAGTCGCTGCTCGATCTCCTCCCCGCCCCAAACCCACTCGATCTGCGCGCAGACCCTCAACAACCCAGATGAGCAGGTTGCGCGCCGGAGGCAGGAGCGAGTGAGGCGCTCCTGGCATCAAGATCCGGGGCTCAAACCAGGCGGCGCGCTTGATCGATCCGGGCGCCCCCTCAGTCTCCAAAGAGAGACGTAGAGGCTGCCCTCCGTAGAGAGAGAGATCCACCTCGATCTCTGAGCTGCTCCCTCCTCCAAGGCTCAACTCCTGAATCACCGAGGGCTCTCCATCGCGCTCGATACGCAGGCGAAATTGCACAGCGTTGCCCTCTAGGACTCCAGCCCGAGTGAGGAACCGGGCCTGTTCAGGGAGCATAAAGAAGTAGCTCCAGCTCATAGGGGGTCCTGCAAAGAGCGCCGAAGCCTGCTCTCCTCCCAACTCCAGCTCACCGCTCCAGGTCTCAGGCAGTGAAAGGACCTTCTCTTCAGAGAGGAGACGCAGCCCCGAGAGAGCTGCAGGGCTGCGCCGCTTTCCTCGAAACCGGGTGAATCGAAACCAGAAGCGCAGGCTGTGCTCTCCAATGCTCAGAGCGCTGAGCGGGAAGCGGTAACGGTTCCAACCGGGCTTAACATTGATGGTGCGCAGCGGCTCCTCATCTAGGAAGAGGCTGACCCTCTGACCCTTAGCGATGGGACGCAGCCACATCTCCAGCCAACTGGGCCCTTCATCTTGAGGCCTGATCGGAAAGTGAAGGCTGCCTCCGATGCTGTTTAACCAAACCGCCCTACGCCCGCTGATCTCTTGAGCATCCCCCCAGGGGCTACGCTCTGAGAGCTGGCTGATCAGCTCCCAGCCAGGGGCTTGGGGTGCCAAGATCGGCCCTTCGCGGCTCACATGGGCCCGTTGGCTGTTCTGTACCAGATCAAAGAAGACCTCAGACACAGGAGAGAGCTTAAGTTGAGATTTTGGGGCTGCGTCCGTTGCCCCACCGATGATCGTTCCAGGTGCTCTGGTGTTGCAGGAACAGAGAGAGAGAAGCAGGAGCGGCGAGAGGAGCAGGAGATTCATCGAGTGATACTCTCCTCAGAATCTGCCAGGATCAAGGATTGACAGCTCCCCTTGGGCGATGTAACCCGGCCCCGTGAAAGAGACATCCCCAACGCCCCTCGCCGCTCTGGCCGCCACCCTGGCCGCCTTTCTGTTGATCGCAGCTCTTGAACTGCTCCTGTTGATGACGCAGGGCGCAATGGAGGGAGCCAGCCTGAGCGCTGGCCTCCATGCCCTGATCCATCAGCTGGGGTTGGTCGGGCTCTTGAGCCTGCCCTTGGCTCTACTCATCGCGCTGCTTCTGCCCCCCTTTGTGAAGCTTTTTCGCCCAGGACAGAGCCTCAAGAGCGCCCTCTGGCCCAAGGCTCAGATCTCCGCCGCTACCTTGCAGCGGCGCGCGGCGATCTGGATCGCGGGACCTTTGAGTTTGCTCCCAGTGCTGGCTGGAGCCTTTGTGGCGGGCAAGATCGCGCATGGCTTCGCCAACTCCAGCTTCACCGGCCCCTTTGTAGCCCTGGGAACTCTGGCGGGTCTGAGCTTAGGGCTGATCTTCTACCCCGCGCTCTATCTGGGGAGCCGAGGGCTGCTCAAGCGCTTGGCTCCCTCAGGGCGCCTGCTCCTGCCTCTCCCCGCTTACCCCCTCCTGGCGCTGCTCTCCTTGGGCGTGTTCGTAGCTCTTAAGATCTTCGCCCTGGATCTGGGCGCCTACCGTCTAGAGCCCTACTTTGCTGCCTTGATGGGGCTCTCGTTGAGCCTGTTGCTCCTGCTCGTAGCGCGGGGCTTCTTTGGGCGCTGGCCTGTAACCCTGCTGCTGCTCATCATCACCCTTGGGAGCGCTACTTGGGCAGTGCTGCGCTTTGAAAGCTCACCGGTGGCGATGCAGATCATGCCTCTCAAAGCTCACTTGGGGCGTTTGGCCCTGGAGATGGGGCGCAAGCTTCTGGATGGCGATGGTGATGGCTTCTCCACGCGGCTCTCAGGGGGAGATTGTGACGATGAGAACCCTGAGATCCACCCCCAGGCACGGGAGATCCCTGGCAACGGTATAGATGACAACTGCCGAGGAGGTGATGCTCCCAAGGAGCCACCCCCCCCAACGCCAGCGCTGAAGGCACCAGCGCCAGAGGCCGCTGCGATTGCCCCACCGCGCTGGGAGCCCAAGCGTTTCAACATCTTGATGCTCGTGATCGACACGGTGCGCCCAGATCATATGGGGCTCTATGGCTATGAGCGTGAGACCAGCCCCAACATCGCCCGCTGGGCTCAAGATGCCCTGGTTTTTGAGCGAGTCTATGCCCAGGCCCCCAACACCCCTCGCTCCTTCCCCTCGATATTCACAGGACGCTACCCCTCGCGTGTCAAGTGGAGGAAGCGCTTTGCTCGCTTTGGCGGTATCCGACCGGAGAATGAGACGCTCTTTGAGATCTTCCAAGCGGGGGGGTGGCGCACCGAGGTGGTGAGCGCTCATTGGTATTGGGAGAAGGCTCGAGGCATCAAGCAGGGGGTCGATCATTGGGACAACCGGGGCTTCCTCTCCATCAAGGAGAGCAACACCCAGACAACAGCTCAACTCCTGGCCCCTCGAGCAGTCAAGCGCCTTGAGGCTCTTGGGAAAGAGGAGGCCCCCTTCCTGCTCTTTGTCCATTTCTTTGACCCACATAGCCGCTATATGAACCACAGACGGGTGAAGCTCTTTGGCAAGAAGCTGATGGACAAATATGACAGTGAGATTGCTTATGTAGATCACCACCTTCAGAAGGTCTTTGATGCTCTAGAGGAGCAAAAGCTCTATGAAAACACCATCGTTATGCTCTTCTCCGATCATGGCGAGGCTTTTAAAGAGCATCGGGTCCATTTTCACGGTCGCAACCTCTACGATGAAGAGATCCGTGTCCCTCTGCTGATCCGTATGCCGGGAGCTGAGCCCAAGCGCATCAAGCAGCCCATCGCCCTCATCGACCTCTTGCCCACCCTCACCGCGTTGACCGGACTCAAGGCTCCTCAGGCGATGGGGCAGAGCTTTGATGCGCTCCTCCATGGCATGGGAACTCCTCCTGCTGAAGATCGTCTGATCTTTATGGAGAACCTGCCCTATCCTCACTGGGAGAAGCACACCGTTGGGCTCCTCTCAGGAGATTACAAGGTGATCCGACAGCTCAGCGCCAATGTCACCGAGGTGTTTAACGTCAAAGAGGATCCCGCTGAGAAGAGGAACCTCTTAGAGAAAAACCCTGAGGCTGGCGCTGAGCTGCTCAAGCGCCTCGATCAGTTTATCGACGCTGATCCTGGCTAAATTCGCTGTCTTTATCAGCACTCTACGCCTGCTTAAGCTGCGCCAAACGTTGCGTGTTCTCTCCTCTCAGCGCCGAGCCTAGAGATCTCCACCACTACGCGATCCTGAGCAAGATCGAGGATCTGAGATCAGCGCTCTGCTTTATCGATGAGAGCCAAAACCTCAAGGCGCCGATATGCCTCTCTGCGGTTGAGGTAACGGGTTTGTTCTGGAGCAGATCGACTCAAAGCCCTGGCTGAAGATCGAGCCCCAAGCGGCGACGATCACACGAGGACTCAAGGGCTTTGAAGTCAATCGCTGCTATACGCTGTGATCTTTGCTCCTGTGTCTCCACCGCGCTGCCTGAGATGCTCAAACCAGCTCGCTTTCCAAGCTCAGAAAAAATCGCCAAGATGAGCGACTTCATGCTCTCTGAGGTCTCTATGCGCTCACTCCTGATGCTCCTCCCCCTCCTCCTGGCTTGGCGCCCTACCCAGGGGGTTCTACAACCCCAGGGGGACGTCGCCACAGAGGAGCGCGCGGCGGCCTTGGAGAGCAACCCCGCTGGGCTGGCCTTCTCCGATCCGCTGGAGCTGAGCTTTACCCTCGTCGAAGCCAAACGGCAGCGCTTGGGGCAGGGGCAAGCTTTCTTTGGCGCTTTTGGGCTCTTGGATCCTTACCATATGGGTCTGGGATTCCAACTCCTCAACCCTCCTGGTGCTCAGGAGCACGCCCCCCTTAAGTTCGGCTGGGGCCACGCGCTCCGTCTGGGCTCAAGCCTCTCTCTGGGGTTCAATTGGAGCTATTTCTTTGCTGATGAAGACCCACTCCTAGATGGCCTGGAGAGCTGGGATTTGGGCTTTCAACTGCGCCCCAGCCGTTGGTTGGCGGTGGGGCTCAACATCCGAGATTTGAGCAGCCCGCTTCACCAAGGGCGGTTGATTCAGCGGGGCTATGACTTCGCCCTGGCGCTGCGCCCAGGGACCGAGGCCCTAAGCCTCTCTGCCTCTTTGCGGAGCGAGGAGGGAGGAATGGAGACCCCCTGGTATGGAGGGGGCTTTAAGCTACAGCTCTGGGGCGCCTTGAGTCTCAGCGCTCGCTATGAGCACCATGATGGCGTCCAGCGTCTCTTCTTGGGACTTTTGGACAGCGCCTTGGGTCTGGGCTTCTTTGGTTACAGCGCTGATCTGAGCAAACCTGAGGGTCGCGACGGCTTCGCTGTCCATGCTGAGTATCGTTCTGAAGGAAGCTTAGACCCCTATCGCAGCGCGCCCTTGGTGGTGGAGGTCTCTATCGGAGCCAGTCAGGAGTTGGGTCCAGCCCCCCTTCTGGGAGGCGCCCCCTCAACCCCCTTCTTGACCCTGCTCCAAGATCTTCGACATCTGAGCCGACGAGAGGATGTGGATGGGGTTCTCCTGACTTTTGGGGAGGGTGATCTGGGTTGGGCTCAGGCCCATGAGCTGCGGCGCTCGATCCAGGCGCTGCGAGACGCTGGAAAGGTGGTCTATGCTTGGCTGCCCTTTGGAGACACCCGCAACTACAGCATCGCGGTACGCGCTGAGCGCATCTACGCTCCTCCCGCTGGAGCCCTCCTGCTCACTGGAGTTAAGGGGCAGTTTTGGTACCTCCGAGACCTTCTAGATTCATTGGGGATCCAGGCGGAGTTTGTCGCCAGTGGGGGCTTTAAGACGGCGCCAGAGATGTTTACGCGCAGCGGTCCCTCTCAAAACGCGGCGCGTATGGAGGAACAGATCCTGGACAACCTCTATGAGATGGTCATCCAGGAGATCATGAGCGAGCGTGGGCTTAAGGAGGAGACGGTTAAGGCGATCATCGATGGGGGGCCTTATAGTGTTCAAGCTGCTGAGAAGGCTCAGCTCCTGGATGAGCTGATCCACTATGATGAGTTTGACCGGATCTTTCGGGAGCGCTTTGGTGCTTCGGTGCGCTTCCTGGAGCTGAGCAAGCTGGAGCGCCCCCGAGATCAACGCTGGGGCAGCCAGCCCGCGATCGGCTTGCTCTTTATCGTGGGCGAGATCACCGGAGGAGAGTCACTCACTCAGCCCACCCTGGGGCATCGCACCACAGGGGCCCACAGCTTCCTCCAAGCCTTGCGCAGCCTACGGGAGGATCCCCGAGTCAAAGCTGTGGTCCTGAGGATCGACAGCCCTGGGGGCTCCGCCTCCGCCTCAGATACGATGTGGCGGGAGCTGAGCCGCCTAGCTCAGGAGAAGCCCCTGATCGTCAGTATGGGAGATGTAGCCGCCTCTGGGGGCTACTACGCCGCCGTCCCAGCTCAAGAGATCCTGGTCTCTCCACAGACCATCACAGGGAGCATCGGGGTTTTCGGTGGCAAGTTCAACCTCTCGGGGCTCTATAAGAAGCTGGGCGTCAAGCATCTGCTCTTCTCTCGAGGGCGCAACGCCGCCATCCTAAGCCACTCAAAGCCCTGGAGCCCTGAGGAGCGGATCGCCTATCGCTCGCTGATCGAGGCGCTGGATGATCTCTTTCATCAACGGGTGGCTGAGAGCCGAGAGGGTCTTGGTCTCCCTGAGGTGGAGGCCCTGGCTTCTGGGCGAGTCTGGATGGGGGATCATGCCCTGGCCTGTGGTCTCGTTGATCGGGAGGCAGGCTTTCTAACAGCGATCGATCTGGCGGTCTTGGCAGCCGGTTTGGGAGAGGGGGACTATCGTCTACTGCTGCCTCCTGAGAAGATCAGCTTGCGAGTTATCCCTGAGCTGCCTGCTCTGGGTCGGCTCCTGGGGGAGTTGGTTCAGCACCCCTTCCTCCTGCATCCCTCTGGTGAGGCTCTCGCTCGCCTGCCCTGGTTGAGTGATCTCTGACTCGGGGTTGCTGGCTGATCGTCGTTAGTAGGATAGGCCAACGGGACCTTAGGGGCAGCCAGCGTCCGCTGCGTCTACATCACCGTCACAGTTATTATCCAATCCATCATCACAGATCTCAGCGACAGCGAGATCTAAGGGCTCACAGAGCTGCTCCTCTCCCAATAGACAATTATCTACAGTGTTCTCACAGATCCCCAGACCACAGGTGCTCTGCCCCAGCTCTTCATCCGTATCCCCATCGCAATCATTGTCCAAACCATCGCAGATCTCCGCTTCAGCTCCCTGGATTTGAACACAGGCGGGAGCTCCGCCAATACACTCAATCAGCCCAGTGTCGCAGACCCCTTGCTCCCCCATGCTACAGGGTGCGCCACCGCCTGGGTTTTCTTCATCCACATCCCCATCACAGTCATTGTCCAAACCATCGCAGATCTCATTTTGGGGCTCGGTAGGGCTCACGCTACAGGTGGTGTTGAGACCATCTGCGGTACAGACCAAGATCCCTGCCTCTTCACACTCTCCCTGACCCACAATGCAGTCCTGCTCCAGATTGGGGAAACCCTCATCTACCTCTCCATCACAATCATCATCCGATAGGTTTCCACAGAGTTCGTCTCCCGCCACGCCCGGACTGCAAGTATCTACTTCAACTCCATTCTGACAATTGAGGAGGCCCTGTGCGGCGCAGGCTCCTACACCACAGTTTGTCACTGGAGGGGAGTACTCTTCATCGCTTTGCCCATCACAGTCATCATCAATATCATCGCAGGTTGAATCATCTACAGCCCCATTACCAGGAACACAGCTGTCATGCTCTGCGCCATTTACGCATTTCAGAGTCCCTTGAGAGACACATAGACCAATTCCACATGATGTGTTCTGTCTTACATAGTCTTCGTCTGTCTCCCCGTCACAGTCATCGTCAATCCCATCACATGTGCTGTCATCGGCAGCAGGCTCTCCTGGCTGACATGTGTTGTATTCCTGTCCATTGACACATATTATTTCTCCAGCCTCTCCACAAGATCCTTCACCACATTCGATGACGACTCGAACATAATCATCATCAACAGTACCATCGCAGTCATTGTCTATATTATCACAGTTCGTGTCTTCTCCTGGCGGCACTCCAGGGATACAATCATCTTCAACTGTTCCATTTACACAGCGCGTATGTCCTTGAGAAATACAGGGGCCTATACCGCACTCTGTTTGCTGGACGAGATAATGTTCATCAATCTCTCCATCACAATCATTATCGCGTCCATCGCAATTATTATCGTTCCCTGGAATTCCTTCTACACAAGAATCTTGTTCGCTCCCATTAACACAAAAAATCCGGCCCGTTCTTATACACTCACCAATACCACAAACGGTCTCTTCGCCAAGGTACTCCTCATCTACAGCCCCATTGCAATTGTCATCGTTTCCATTACAGCTGGCATCACTATTAGCAGGAACTCCTGGAGTGCAGGAATCGGTGATTGCACCATTATCACAGGTCAATAATCCAACAGCCGCACAAGGGCCAACACCACAGCTGGTTGCTTCAACTGGATAGTCTTCATCAACTTCACCATTACAATCATCATCTACAGTGTTGCAATTGGCATCATTAATCGCGGGATCTCCAGTAACGCAGCTGTCCTGCTCTACGCCACCAACACAGCTCAGCCATCCGGTAGAGACGCAGATCCCTACACCACACTGAGTTCGTTGTGGGGTATAGTCCTCATCGGTCACCCCATCACAATCATCATCGACACCATCGCAGGTGGCATCATCCCCAGCGGCTTCTCCCGGTGCGCAGGTGTTCTCTTCCCCACCGTTAATGCAGATGGTCTCTCCCGAGTCTCCACAGGAGCCCTCACCGCAGACCACCGGCTCACGAACAAAATCCTCATCTGTGAGCGCATCGCAGTCATCATCGATACCATCACAGGTGGCATCATCATTGGCGGGATCCCCAGGCGTACAGCTGTCTTGGATCTCTCCAGCGACACAGAGAGTGACCCCCTCAGCGAAGCAGTCACCCACACCACACTCGGTGCCCTGGCTCAGATAATCTTCATCATCCTCTCCATCGCAGTCATCATCTCGACCATCACAGCTGGGATCATCACCGGCGGGCTCTCCAGGCACACAGCTGTCGGTCAAGACCCCCTGGACGCAGAAGGTGCGGCCCTGGGCGAGACACTCTCCTCGACCACATTCTGTCTCCTGAAAGAGGAAGTTCTCGTCGCGGATCCCGTCACAGTCATCATCGATGTTGTCGCAGGTGGCGTCATCGTCCGCAGGATGAAGAGGTCGGCAGGAGTCTAGGATACGGCCACCTTGGCAACGTGTACGCCCTGTGCTGACGCAGGCGCCAATCCCACACTGAGGCTCCTGTCTGATATAGTCCTCATCGAAGCGGCCATCACAGTCATCATCCCGACCATCGCAAGTAGGATCGTTGGGGGCCACCTGCCCCTCTTCACAGCTGTCCTCCACCACCCCCTGGATACAGAAGGTACGACCTTGAGACAGACATTCTCCCTGGCCGCACTGGGTCTCCAAAGAGCGGTAGTTCTCATCGAAGCGGCCATCACAATCATCATCTACACCATCACAACTGGCGTCGTCTGGAGCAGGATCTCCAGCGATACAGCTGTCCTGCTCAGCGCCATTGACGCAGCTCAGCAAGCCTGTAGAGGCGCAAGCACCAACGCCGCATTGAGTCTCCTGTGGGAGGTAATCCTCATCCGTCACTCCATCACAGTCATCGTCAACACCGTCGCAGCTGGCGTCATTGAGCGCAGGAGTCCCTGGCGCGCAAGTGTCCTCCTCCTGGCCGTTGATACAGATGGTCTCTCCTGAGTCTCCACAGGATCCCTCACCACATTGGACAACCACCCGCTGAAAATCCTCGTCGATCAATGCATCACAATCATCATCGACGCCATCACAGCTGACATCATCGGCGGCAGGCGGCCTCGGTGTGCAGCTGTCTTGGAGTCTCCCTTCAACACAGAGGATCTGCCCCCCCGCTGCACAAGCGCCCACGCCACACTCGGTGGCGTTGCCAAGAAAGTCTTCATCAAAGCTGCCATCACAATCATCATCTCGACCGTCGCAGCTGGCGTCCCCCTCGGCAGGGAGCCTGGGTGCGCAGCTGTCTTGCACCTCACCCTGGACACAGAAGGTGCGGCCCAGAGCATGACACTCTCCCCGCCCACACTCCGTCTCCTGGCTCGAGAAGCCCTCATCAAAGCTGCCATTGCAGTTATCGTCGATGGCATCACAGGTCACATCGTCAAGAGCAGGCTCTCCCGGAACGCAGCTGTCTATGATCTGCGCGTCGATACACTCGGTTTGGCCTGTCGCAGCACAGGCGCCCACACCACAGCGGGTCTCTTGGCTTAAGAAGTCTTCGTCAAACTCCCCATCGCAGTCATCATCGCGACCATCACAGCTGGCGTCATCAGCAGCGGGGTGCTCAGGTACACAGCTGTCCTGTACCACCCCCTGTACACAGAAGGTGAGGCCCTGAGCATGACACTCTCCCCGCCCACACTCTGTCTCCTGACTGGAGAAGTCCTCATCAAAGTTGCCATTACAGTTATCGTCGATGGCGTCACAGGTAGCATCATCAGCGCTGATGGGCTCTTCAGCTGTGCAGGTGTCTATGATCTGCGCACCACCACACTCTTCTGTATGGCAGCACTCTGTACGGCCGGTGGCGGCGCAGGCGCCCACACCACAGCTCGTCGCCTGGCTCAGGAAATCTTCATCAAATATCTCGTCGCAATCATCATCAACACCATCGCAGTTGGCGTCATCAGCGGCAGGCTCTCGAGGATGACATGTGTCTTGAACTTCGCCCTGAACGCAGATCAAGCTTCCCGTAGAAGCGCAGGCCTGGATGCCGCACTGCGTTGGTAAAATCTCCCAATCCTCATTCATATCTCCATCGCAGTCGTCATCGATGAGGTCGCAAGTGGCGTCATCAACGGCGGGCTCCTCAGGTTGGCAGCTGTCTAAAATCTGAGCTTCTTCACAGCGTGTATGCCCTGTGGCCCAGCAGGCCCCCACCCCACACTCTGTCGCCTGGCCCTGGAACTCCTCGTCCACTTCACCATTACAGTCATCATCTCGGCCATCACAGTTTGAATCGTCAACAGCAGGCTCTCCCTCCTGGCAGGTGTCCCGAGTCTCTCCTCGAACACAGACCAAGCGCCCAGCAGCAGCACAGGCGCCCACACCACAGGCGGTAGGTAGGATGATCCAATCTTCGTTCAGCTCTCCATCACAATCATCATCGATATCATCACAGTTGGCGTCATCTTCTGCGGGTTCTCCACTTCGACAGGTGCTCTGCTCCTCTCCCCCTCGACAGATCAGCTGACCGACAGCGCCACAAGCTCCCTCGCCACACTCAACTGTGCTGGACTCATAGTGCTCATCAAGCTCCTCATCACAGTCATCATCTAAGCCATCACAGTTGTCATCCACGCCCGGTTCTGCAGCGTCAACGCTACAACGCATCCGGGTGAGGAGGTTGGGGTCACAGATCCGTACCCCATGGCGCTTACACTCACCGATACCCACTTCACAAGCTTGCCCCAACTCCCGGAAGTCCTCGTCAGTCTCCCCATCACAGTCATTGTCCAGCTCATCTCCGCAGATCTCCTGGGCAGGAGATCCAGTCCGGGCGTTACATTCACTCCCCAGATTGTCGGCTCTGCAGGCAAAGGTCCCCTCACGAAGACAGGCACCTACACCCAGCGAACAGCTTTGAGAAAGCTCTGGGAAATCTTCATCTTCTAGACCATCACAATCATTGTCCTTCCCATCGCAGATCTCTGGGCTCATCTCTCCGCTCTGAGCATTACAACCCATCCCCCCGTTTTCACAGATGCTCAGCCCCTCTCGACGACACTCTCCCTGCCCCACGGTACAGGGCATCCCCAACTCAAAGCCCTCATCAGTCTCTCCATCACAGTCATTGTCTAGGGCGTCACAGATCTCCACATCAGCCTCTCCTGGCTGAGCATCACAGAGCCCCTCTCTTGGATTTTCTGGGTTGCAGACCACCGTTCCAGAGGCTCGGCAAAGCCCCTGCCCCTGCTCACAGGGCTGGCCGATGAAGATGGTCTCCGCCTCAGGGTTGGGTCGCCAGCCGATCTCCTCATCCAGCTCTCCATCACAATCATTATCCAAGCCATCTCCACAGATCTCCTGCTCAGGTCCGCTCAGGCTGTCACAGCGGATCGTGCCCTCTACGCAGGTCTGAATCCCAGGTTGACAGATGCCCAAGGCGCCGCTGTCACAAGCTTCACCGGCACCTGGCTCACCCTCATCGATCTCTCCATCACAGTCATTGTCAGCGCCATCGCAGATCTCCGCCTCCTCCTCAGAGTCCAGAGGGCCTTCGGTACGGCAAGCTCCACTATCGCCTCCAAAGTCAAACTCAAGGCCCTTCTCTCCGATGGAACTGGGCGTTTGGATCAGCTTGAGTAGGCAGCCTGTCGTGGTCTCACAAGCGCTTCCAAAGGCCAAGCCCCTGGTGCAACTCCCCGCCTCCTCCTCAGCGCTGAAGAGGTAAAGCTCCGCCTCGATCTCCTGGCCTACAGCCAGGGGCAGCTCACCCTGCTCCAAGAAGGACATCCGACCCTCTTGCCAGCGCAGCGGTAGAGGGTGCACTTCGCTGCCCTCCTCTGTCCTTCTGATCAGCAAACAGGCGTTGCTCTCAGAGGCGGCCACGCGCTGATCCAAGCGTGTTCGGCAGGTGCTGGCGAGGCCCTCTTCAGAGGCTTCTCTATCTCCCAAACAAGCGTTCAGACTGATGTTCAGTGTTCGATCTTCATACTTAACGCTCTCATCACAGGCGCTTAAGGGGAGCAGACCTGAGAGCAGCAAGAGGAACTTTGGAGATCTCTTTATCATCATCTTTCCTCCTGCGGGAGCCTGGGTATAAGTCGATCTTCAACTTTTGCATCATCTTGATTGAGGAGTAGAAAAGCGCCCAAGCCAGCGGCAACAGCGGTGGCGCCGCCGATCCCCACATACCACCAGAGCTTGCTCTCCTTGGGGACAACAATGATCTGTAGGAAGGCATTGACCACAGGCTCCTTTTCACCACGAGCGATGGTGAAGGGAATGTTGTTGGCCAGATAGTCCCCATAGGGCAGATAGATACGCAGAGGCAGGCTGACCTCCAGAGCGCGAAAGCGCTCTCGAATAGAGAGAAAGACCCGTTTCTTCTGGCGGTTGATGATCCCCGTCTTAGACTCTAGAAAGATGCGCCCTTTACTGTTGGTCTCTCCCTTGGCTGGCTTGATATAGACAGGGCCATAGAAATCGTCGAGTTCACCTTGAAATTCTAAGAGTTTAGACTTCATTTTTTTGCTCAGCTCAGGGAGCTTACCCGCCGCTTTGGCCATCTCAAAGGCGGTCTCCAAGAGGAGCAGTTTTTGAGCGCTGCGCCCTCGATAATAGAGCGTGCGAAAGTCCTGCTTTCCCTGAGGGGTTCGATACGCACCGTCTAACTTGAGCTTAGCCAGCTTGAAGTGCCCCTTCTTGAAATAGAGGGTGCCTTGATCACGGCTCTCTTCAAAAGAGGCTGCCTGAGCCCTAAGAGGGAGTAGCGATAGAAGCAGCGCGTTGGCGATGCAGATAAGAGGGATAGAGCGCATGTGCCGCCTTTCTTGTCGAAGCTAGGTTAGCAATGGGAGCGCCAAAGGCTCAACAAGCTCTCATCTTATTAAGCTTCAGGGCTTGGCGAACTCTGAAGCAGCCCTGCCTTAAAAAAGCTCTCAACGGACACAGCGCCCATCTATACAGCGCTCCACACCCTCACAGGTCCCACAGGAATAGCTACAGACCGGATCCACCCCACACTCTAAGCCGGTACAATTGGGCTGACAGCCTGCAGGGAGACAGCGGCCCTCCTCACAGCGATCTGTAAGAGCGCAGCTCCCGCAGGATTGACCACAGATGGGATCCGGACCGCAGATCCGCTCCTCGCAGTTGGGCTGACATCCTGCGGGAACGCAGCGCCCTGTATCACAGCGCTCAGTATCATCACAGCTCCCGCAGCTCTGCCCGCAGAGGGGATCAACGCCACACTCCAAACCCTCACACTCGGGCACGCACACAGCTGAGACGCAGTGCCCTGTATCACAACGTTCGGTACCATCACAGCTCCCGCAGCTCTGTCCGCAAATAGCATCGACACCACACTCTCGATGCTCGCAATCAGGCTGGCAGACAGCAGAAACACACTGCCCGTTGTTACAACGTTCGGTGTCACTACAGCTTCCGCAGGATTGTCCACAGTGTGGTTCTGAACCACACTCGCGCATACCACATTCTGGCTCACAAGCCATGGAAACACAACGACCGTTGTTGCAGCCCTCCTCTTCACTGCATTCACCACAAGAGAGCCCACAGATCGGATCAAAACCGCACTCCAGCTCCTCACAATCAGATTCGCAGCTCTCCTCAATACAGCGCCCCTCTCGACAGAGGAGGCCGGTAGAGCAGAGACCGCAGTTGGCTCCGCAGCTGAGGTCTGGGCCACATTCCAGCTCCTCACAGTTGGGCTGACAGATGATATCCAGAGGGCCGCTGTCTTCGAAAGGATTGGGCTCATCCTCTCCCTGGCAGCTTAGAGAGCCCAGGAGGAGCAGAGGCAGAAGAGGAGATATGGTTTTGAGCCTCATGGTTTATCCCTGGTGGAGCCGACGATAGAATCACCCGCCTCGCTTACTCTGGCTTCCCGTTCAAAGAGCCAGCCTTGGGTAAAAACGATACCGCGGAACTCTACCTTTATGTGGTTCAAGGATACCAGCGCTGCCTCTCCTCACCCTGCTCAATGACTCGGAGGCGGTTCACAGGGATGTTTCTTCGATCGGGTTGCGAATCTGATCGATGCTGACAGCCAGCGCATGTCGAATCTCACCTGAGGCCACCTCCCCGAGATGCAGCAGTCCTTTGAGGACAGTCGTTATTTTGGTCCCAAGTGTTGAAAATACTCGAGGAGATATTGGTTCGATAGCTGTTTGGAATCGAAAGCTCAAACAGAGAGAGGCTCAACTCTGAGCATAGAGCAGATACTCCTGATTTCCTCGAGTCCCTCTAAGTTGAGAAGGGGTCCAACCTTGAACCGCCAAGCCCAATCCCTGCAAGGAGGCGGCGACCCGTTCACAGGCGCGCTGTTGAAGAGCCTCTTCATAGATCACCCCTCCCCTGGGCACCTGTTCTCTGGGCAGCTCAAACTGAGGTTTGACCAGGAGCAGCAGATCTGCGCCTCGGCTCAAGAGCTCAAGGGCAGGCTCCAGGATGCGGGCTAAAGCGTTAAAAGAGATGTCGGCCACCAGGAGATCGATGGGTTCAGAGATCAGCTCTGGGCTGAGATCGCGGGCGTGGGTTCGCTCCAGAGCGATGAGGCGCTCATCTCCGCGCAGCTTCCAATCTAAGAGGCCATAGCCCACATCAACAGCGTAGACGCGCTGAGCCCCTCGTTGAAGGAGGCAGTCGCTAAAGCCTCCCGTGCTGGCTCCCAGATCAAGGCAGCAGCGTCCTTGAGGGTCGATCTTAAAGTGCTCTAAGCCTCCCTCCAGCTTCTCTCCCCCTCGGCTGACATAGCCCCGCCGCTTACGGCGCTTGAGGCGCAGAGGAGTGGAGCGTAACAGGGGCTCGCCCGCCTTCTCTATGCGGCGATCTCCACTCAGGACTTGGCCAGCCATGATCAGGGCGCGGGCGTTATGTAGATCTGAGGCCAGACCCCGCTCTAAGAGTAGGGCATCAGCTCGCAGCTTGGGTCTCAACGCCCCCCGCTCCGCCGCAGCTCTTCTACGCGGCGCTCAGCTCCCTCCAAAAGGCTGTTGCCTGTGCGGGCCAAGCGGACTCCACGCTCATAAAGCTCCAAAGCACGGTCCAGCGGCAGTTGACCCGCCTCAAGCTGCTCTACAAGGGCTTGTAGCTCCTCTACGACCTCCTCAAATTGAGGCTCTCGGGCTCTCTGCGTCTCGCTCAAGCTTTCTCCTGATGCTCAGGGGGACGGATGGCGGTCACCACCGCCTCAAGTTGCCCATGATAGAGGCGAATCTGGACGGTGTCACCCGCGCTCAAGCTCTCAGCCTCAGTCACAGCACCCTTTGGACCCAAGGTGATGCTGTAGCCGCGCTCTAAGCTGGCCAGAGGGGAGAGCGCTCGGAGAGGTCCCAGGAGCTGAGCCAAGGCGCTTCGTCGTCGGTTCAAGAGTGTCTGAGTCGCTCGCTCCAAGCGCTCGCTGTAGTGCTCAAGGCGACGACGCCCCAAGAGACAGAGCCCTGGGCCCAGGAGAAGCAGGCGTGCCCGTGCGCTCTCCAGGCGCAGCCTCGCCTGACCCAGGGCGCGGGCAGGATCTCGCTCCCTCAAGCGCTGAGCCAGGGCCTCAAGCTGCAGCCGTCGACGGCGGATTTGAGCGAAGCTCTCTCCCTCCAAGCGCCGAGAGAGGCGGCTGAGATGCAGGCGGCGATGATCCAGGCCCAGATCCAGGCTGGCGCGGCGCTGTAGGAGCAGCAAGAGCTGTCGGGCTCGCTGCATCCGCGTAAAGAGAGCCTGCTCCATACGCTGCCAGAGCAGGTCGAGATCCTGAAACAGCTTCTGGCGCACTGGGACCGCCTTCTCCGCCGCCTCAGAGGGGGTCGCAGCCCGCAGATCTGCGACGAGATCTGCGATGGTGATGTCGGTCTCATGACCCACCCCCGTGATTACTGGGAGCGGGCAGGCAGCGATACTGCGAGCCAAGCGCTCATCATTGAAAGCCCAGAGCGACTCTGCGCTGCCTCCGCCACGCGCCAGGATGATCAAGTCGATCCCAGGAGCCTGACTCAAAGCCCAGAGCCCTGCGACGAGATCAGCGGCAGCCTGTTCCCCCTGCACCAAGGCGGGGTAGAGCAAAATTGGGATCTGAGGAGAGCGGCGGTGGAGGACCGCCTCAATATCTCGCCGTGCAGCGCTGGTAGGGCTGGTGATCACTCCTACCCGGCGAGGCAGGAGCGGGAGGCGGCGCTTACGCTCCTGAGCAAAGAAACCTTCAGCCGCTAGGCGCGCTTTGAGCGCTTCAAAAGCTTGCTGCATCGCCCCCTGACCGGCAGGCTCGATATGCTCCACCACCAGCTGATAGCCCCCCTTAGGAGCATAAACGCTCAGGCGGCCATAGATGAGGACCCGGCTGCCCTCTCCCGGCTCATAGCGCAATTTGGAACGGACATTGCGCCAGACCACAGCGCTGATGCGCGCTTCTTGATCTTTAAGGCTCAGATAAACATGCCCGCTCTGTTGAGGGCTGATCTGCCCCAACTCCCCCTCGACCCAGACAGGGCCTTGCTGCTCTAGGAGCAGGCGGATACGGCGGCTCAGCTCGCTGACGCTGATGGGGTGGCGCTGTGCAGAGGAGTTCATCGAGGCCCTGCCCCTCTTCGATGGGGGATTTTAAAGCCACAGGCTCTTAGGGCCTTAAGGCTGGGACCGCTGAGCCCCAAGCTGGGCAGCCGCTCCTCAGGGAGAAACTCAAGGCGAGTGTAGCTCAGCGCCTGAGCTTGGATCTCTCCCTGAGCACGAAAGATCTGAGTCTTCCAGATTCGATGTGTGAAGCGATGCTCCACCTGAGCGAGCAGGGCTCCAGGTTCTAATCCTAGGCGCTTCAAGGCCTCGGCGCTCTCAGCCTCTAGAGCGGGCAGTTCCCAAAGCCCCCCCAACATCCCCTCTTCAGGGCGACGGCCCAAGCAGAGACCCACCCTCGTCTGAAGGAGCGCGGCCACCCGCTTGATCAGCAGGCGAGGCTTAGGGGTTGCTTTAAGGGGGAGAACATCTGTCTCTCCCGCAGCGAGGGCTTGGCAATGCTCACGAATAGGGCAGAGTAAGCAGCGCGGTGCCCGAGGAGTACAGATCTGAGCGCCCATCTCCATCAAAGCTTGGTTGAGATCTCCTGGCCGCTCACCCTTCACCAGAGCCGCTGAGAGCCCCCAGAGCCGCTTGCGCGTCGCCGCCTTACGGGGATCTTCAGCGATACGATGGAGGCGGCAGAGGAGCCGGACGACGTTCCCGTCCAGGATGGGGGTCTCTAGGCCAAAGGCGATGGACATCACCGCTCCACAGCTGTACTCCCCTACTCCAGCTAAGGCTCTAAAAGCTTCAGGATCGTTAGGAACCACCCCTCCATGTCGCGCTATCACCTGTCTCGCCGCCTTCTGGAGGTTGCGAGCGCGGGCGTAGTAGCCCAGGCCAGCCCAGAGCCCCAACAGCTCATCTTGCGGGGCCAGGGCGAGGCTCTCAGGATCGGGGAAGCGCGCCAGAAAACGCTCAAAATAGGGGATCACTGAGGCGCTGCGGGTCTGTTGAAGCATGATCTCAGAGACCCAGACTCGCCAAGGGCTGGGTCGCTCTCGCCAGGGCAACGCGCGGCGGTGACGCTCATACCAGGTTAGGAGCGCGGCGCGTAGGGAGCTCATCCAGGTTTCCGAAGATCAGCCCCACAAGATGGGCAGCTATTGGCGCGACCTGCGGGCGCTCGACAGAGAGAGTCTCCACAGATTCGCAGGCGTGCTGCCCGCTGATAGATGCGCCCGGCCACCAAGCCAGCGGCCAGAGCCAGGAGCGCGGCTATCGGCTCTCCCCGCCAAATTCGGGTGACCAGGAAAGCGCCCACGAGGCCCGCGCCGCCTCCCCAGAGCAGAGCATCCTGCCCTGGTTTACGATACTGCACCGGAACTTGGCGACCTAGATTCCAGTGCAGCTTGAGCTGGATCTGATGGAGCGCAGCTCGATCTGTGAGGGCACGTAGAAAACCCAGGTAGCGGCGTTGGGGCAACCAGAAGCTGACCACCTGTCCAAAGAACTTAGGCCAGCCCAAGCCGCTGCGGCTCCCAATCTGCTCTAAGATCTCTCCCGGCAGCGCGCCCTCTACATACCGTTGGAGGTTGAGCAGGGCTTCAGCGGGCTCAGGCTCCTGAAACTCCAGGGCGCCATCCTCCCTGATTCGATATTTGGAGCGCGCCAACCAGGGCAGCAGCTCATCAACTGCGCCGCTGATCGCTTGGATGGCTCTCGGGCCAAGGATGATGGGGTCCTGCATATTCTCCTGATTTGAGGGCGACCGATCTATCTCGGAGCGCCCTGCTTTATCTCAGGGCAGCTCTTCGATGAGAAGGAAGTTCTGAGGACTGGACCAACCGGCGCGGCAGTATTCGGTGGTGGTGTTGTCTGGACGCAGCAATTCGATGCGATAGCGATGCTCTCCGGCAGGCAATCCTGGGATGATCCACTCCATCTCTGTCGGGTCCATTCGCCAGCCTGTAGCATCACTGTTATAGCTGCTGTAGATGCGACCCTGAGGCAGGGTATCCACGTTGAGACGCCAACGACAACCCCAGCCTCGCTTGAGCATGCTGGTGCCGATGGTGTCCATATAGCTGACCCGGATTCGAGTGCCGGCTTCCGCCTTGGTGTGGCTCAGATCGCGGCTGGGGAGAGCGGTCCAGGAGTTAGGGGTGCTGTTGGTGTAGGCCATCCCCCGGATGATCGTAAGCGAATCCTCTGGGACCTCCTCAACCACGAAGCTGTTGGCTACGCCACCATTGGGCCATCCCGAGATGCATTGACTCACCCCTGTGGACATCTTTTTTACCTGGATCTTAAAGTCATGCGGGCCTGAGGGAACATCGGAGATCACCCAATTGAGATCTCGGGGATGCGTACGCCAGCCCTTGCGTGCATTGGCATAGGCTTTGGCCTCCTGCTGCACGGCAGTACCATCCATAAGCAGACGCCAGTGACAAGCCCAACCGGCGGCGTTCATATTGTAACCCAGGTCGTCCATGTAGGAGACCTTCAATAGGCTCAGCTCCTCCGCTTTATTATAGCTGAGGCTGCGCCCTGGGACATCCACCCAGCTTGTGGAGGCTGTAGCGCTCTCTCCCATATCCTGGACAATCTCCGAGCGGTCGGGAGCCAGCTCTTCCACCTGAATGAAGTTCTCCGCTTCTCCATCAGGCCAGCCCGCCAAGCAGCGCCCCGCTCCAGCATCACGTCGCTGCTGGATCTTCAGGTTGTGAGCGCCCGCCGCCAAGCCCTCAAAGTACCACTCCATCTTCGTAGGCCAGAGCCGAGGGCCGTTCGCTTTGCTGGAGTAGCCCCCAAAGCTCTTTTGAGCAACACCATCCAAGAGCAGGCGCCAAGCACAGGCGGAAGCCTCCCCGATCATGTCATAGCCCAAGACATCGGAGTAGCTCACCCGCAGATTGCTCGCCGCTCCAGCTTTATTGAAGTCAAAGCTACGCCCTGGGAGATCTTCCCAGGCGTTTGAGCTTTGCTGATTCTCAGGAAAGTTTCCGCTGTTCTGGGCGCTGGCGCCTCGATCGGGCAGAGGGACAGGGGCCTGAGGTTGATGACCAATCTCCTCGACCATAAGGTAGTTCTGGGGTGTGTTCCAGCCCTGCCTACACGCGTTCGTTCGGCTCGCATCGGGGCGAACCATCCGGACTTTGTAGTTGTGAGATGCTGCGCTCAAGCCGTTGATGATCCACTGCATCTTACCGTAGCCCAGGCGCCAACCTGTAGCCTCGCTGTTGTAGGTGTTGTAGGGGCGACCCTGGGGCTGATCATCGACCGTGAGCTGCCAACGACAGCCCTGACCTCGCAGGAGCATCTCTACGCCTAGACTGTCTACATAAGTGACGCGGATCTGGCTTGCTTCAGCCTTCTTCTCATGGTTTAGGTCTCGATTAGTGATATTTGTCCAACTGTTAGGAGCACTGGATACATAGGAAAGATCTTGTCGAATGGCGATATCACTGCCATCAAACTCTTGAACTACCAGAGCGTTGGCCACCTGTCCATCGGGCCAACCTGATATACATTGGCTGACTCCAGTAGAGAGCTTCTTAACTTGAATCTTGAATGTATGTTGTCCCATAGAAACATGGGGAATGACCCAGGATAGATTATGCGGGTGTGTTCTCCAGCCATCATGGCTGGAGTTGGCATAGGCCATGGCCTCCTTCTGAACCACGGCATTATCCATGAGCAAACGCCAGTGACAAGCCCAGCCTGCCGCAGACATGTTATAGCCCAAATTGTCCATATAAGAGACCTTGATAATGGTTGGATCCTCTTGTTTATGGTGAATTAATGTACGACCAGGGAGATCCACCCAGCTTGTGGAGTTAGTTGCGTTCTCGCCCATATGCAGCGTGATCCCTGTACGGCTGGCCTCCAGCTCCTCTACCTCAATGAAGTTCTCTGCCTCTCCATCAGACCAGCCTGCATAGCACTGAGAGACCCCTGCACCTCGCTTGACCTGGATCTTGAACTGATGAGCCCCCTGGCTGAGGCCCTCTAGGTGCCATTCTAAGCTGCTGGGCCAGAGCCGTACCCCTCGAGCCTCACTGCTGAAGCCTCCAAAGGTTCGAGTGGGCGTGTTGTCCACCAAGAGACGCCAGGAGCAGGCGGGGCCTTCGCTGTTCATGTTGTAGCCCAACATGTCGCTGTAGTTAAGGCGCAGGACGCTCTCCGCTGAGCTCTTGTTAAAGCCAAACTCTCGTCCAGGCAGATCTGTCCAGTCCTGAGGGCTCAACTCTGTATAGGCGAGGTAATCGCTCACCTCGGCGCTGGCCACCCGAGGAGGCAGCCCTGGAGGTGGCTCTGGGACCTCGCGACCAATCTCCTCGATCAATAGAGAGTTTTGAGGGCTGGACCAGCCTGCACGACAGTATTCGGTGGTGAGTGTATCTGGACGAACGAGCTGAATACGATACTGATGAGCCCCGGTGCTCAGACCGTTGACGATCCACTGAAGGCGGCTGGGATCCATCCTCCAACCCGTAGCGTTGCTGTTATAGCTGCTGTAGGGACGACCCTTGACCTCATTGTCTACGGTGAGCTGCCAACGGCAGCCCCAACCCCGAGTGAGCATGCTGGTCCCTAGGGTATCTGTATAGGTCACTCGGATCTGACTCTCCACCTCCTGTTTATCATGAACAATGTCACGTGAGGGCAGATTGCTCCAGCTGTTAGGAGTACTGTTGGTGTAAGCCATCTCTCGCTTGAGGGCCATCTCTCCCCCATTGAACTCCTGAACGCTGAGGCTGTTGGCGACCTCTGCGTTGGGCCAGCCGGAGACACACTGACTGACTCCTGTAGAAGCCTTGATGACTTGGATCTTGAAGGTGTGCTCTCCCAAGGCCGCGTCTAAGATCAACCAAGAGAGGTTATTAGGATGTGTACGCCATCCATCCTTACTTGTGTTACTATAAGCCTTTGCCTCTTGTTGGATGACTTTATCATCCATAAGTAAACGCCAGTTGCAGGCCCAGCCGCTTGATGACATATTATAGCCAAGGTTATCCATATAATGAACCTTCATGGCGCTATCATCTTCCTTTTTTTCATACACCAGCACTCTACCAGGTACATCTACCCAGCTTGTAGATGCCGTTGCGCTCTCCCCCATCTCTTCGGTGACCCCAACATAGTAGGAGTCCAACTCCTCCACCTCGATAAAGTTCTCAGCATCACCTTGTTGCCAACCCGCTAAGCACTGAGTAGCTCCAGCCCCTTTAAGAACTTGGATCTTGAATTCCAGGGGACCAGCGGGCAGATCTTTGAGGAACCATTCCAGGTTTGTAGGCCAGAGTCGCAGGCCATGGGCTTGACTACTGTTCCCTCCAAAGCTGCGCGTCGCAGCTCCATTGACGCTCAAACGCCAGGAACAAGCGGGACCCTCAGCTTGCATGTCATAGCCCAGGACATCTGCATAGTTCACCCGCAGCGTGCTCTCAGCTGTCGCCTTATTAAACAGGAAGAGGCGCCCAGGTAGATCAGTCCAGGCCCCTGGACTGAGGCGACTGTCTGGAGCGTAGTCGCTGACCTCGGTGCTGGCTTCTCGCCCTGCGGTGGGGAGGCTGTCGTCGATCACCTCTGGGTTGACCTCCTCAACAAAAAGGAAGTTGTGAGGTGAGCCGTGCCCTGCTCTACAGGCGCTGCTTGTCTGCGCATCTGGGCGCAGCAGCTGTATCCTATAGCGGTGCTCTCCTGGTTCCAGATCATTGACCACCCACTGAAGATAGCTGGGATCTGTACGCCAACCGGTCGCGTCGCTGTTATAGGTGTTGAAGGGGCGCCCCCTCACCGCTCCATCTACGGTGAGACGCCAACGACAACCCCAGCCTCGAGTCGTCATCGTAATCCCCAAGGTGTCCGTATAGGTGATCCTCACCTGAGTGTGAGCGCCCCGCTTCTCATGAACTAGATCTCGACTGGTGATGTTGGTCCATACATCAGGCGCGGATTGCTGATAACTGAGATTCCGAATGATGCTGGCCTCATCGACATCAAGCTCTTGGACCACAAAGCTGTTCCCTACCCCCCCGCTGGGCCAACCTGTGAGGCACTGACTGACCCCTGTCGATGCCTTGATGATCTGGAGTTTGAAGGTGTGTTGTCCCATCGCAATATGGGGAAGGACCCAGACCAGGTGCCTGGGGTGGATCCGCCAACCATCATGGCTGGTGTTGCTATAGGTCTTAACCTCTTGCTGCATCACCGCCCCATCCATGGTCAAGCGCCAGTGACAGCCAACGCCTGAGGACTTCATGTTGTAGCCCAAGTTGTCCATATAGGAGACCTTAAGGTGTGTCTCCTCATCCTGCTTCTGGTAGGTCACGCTGCGGCCAGGGACATCAACCCAAGAGGTCGATGCGGTGACCTCCTCGCTCATCCCTTGAGTGATCGCGAGGCGAGCAGAGTCCAGCTCCTCTACCTCAATAAAGTTCTCCGTCTCTCCCTCGATCCAGCCCGCGAGGCACTGTCCTGCGCCTGGAAGTTGACGTACCTGAATCTGGAAGTTATGCACTCCAGCTCGCAGGCCCTCCAGATACCACTCCAGACTGCTGGGCCAGAGCCGCAAACCCAGCGCCGAGCTGGAGAAGCCCGCGAAGGGTTCATAATTGATGTTATCAACCTGAAGACGCCAAGCGCAGGCTGGGTTTTCGCTGATCATGTCATAGCCCAAGACATCTTCGTAGTTCACTCGGAGGGTTGTATCCTCTGCCTGCTTCTCAAAACTAAAGCTGCGTCCAGGCAGATCCTCCCAATCAAGAGGAGAGTGACGGTTGTCTGCAAAATAGCCACTGACATCGGGGCTGGGGGTGCGCGCGGGGATGGGGTCACCGCCATCTCCAGCTGCCGGAACAGGGTGAATCTCCTCCGCCAAGAGATGATTCTGAGGGCTGGACCAGCCTGCGCGGCAATATTCGGTGCTGCCGTTATCAGGGCGCAAATTTTCGATGCGATAACGGTGGGAACCGGCTGGGAGATCGCTGATGATCCACTGAAGGTGACTGGGATCCATCCTCCAGCCAGTAGCGTCGCTGTTATAGGTGTTGAAGGGACGACCGTGGGCCTCTCCATCGACAGTGAGGCGCCAACGACAACCCCAACCCCGCGTAAGCATGTTGGTGCCCAAAGTATCCAGATAGCTGATGCGGATCTGGGTAGCAGCCTCCTCCTTGATATGAGTCAGATCTCGACCAGGGAGAGCGGTCCAAACATTAGGGGTGCTGTTGGTGTAAGCCATCTCACGGATGATTCCTAAAGAGGCAGGCTCTATCTCTTGCACCGAGAGGCTATTGGCTGTCGCTCCGTTGGGCCAGCCAGAGAGGCATTGACTCACCCCTGTGGACATCTTCTGCACTTGGATTTTGAAGTGATGTTGTCCCACAGCTACATGAGGGATGATCCAGGTAAGATGTCTGGGATGTATTCGCCAACCATCTCGATCTGAGTTCGCGTAAGCCTTAACCTCGCGCTGGATCACCGCCCCATCCATTGTCAAACGCCAATGACAAGCCCAACCCGCTGCAGACATGTTATAGCCCAGGTTGTCCATATAAGCGACCCGCAGCAGGGTGTTGTTGTCCTGCTTGGCGTAGACCAGATGTCGCCCAGGAACATCAACCCAGCTCGTAGAGGCTGTGCTGCTCTCCTCCATATGTTGGCTGAGGCCCAAGCGAGCTGAGTCCAACTCCTCTACAGAGATGAAGTTCTCCGCCTCTCCATCAGACCAGCCCGCCAAACATTGAACTGCGCCAGGGCCGCGGAGCACCTGGATCCGCAGCTGATGATCTCCTGCAGGGAGATTTTGGAGATACCACTCCATATTGGTGGGCCAGAGCCTCAAGCCCAGGGCTTGGCTGGAGTGCCCTGTAAAGTTGCGCGTCGTATCTTGCCCCACCAAGAGACGCCAGTAACAAGCGGGACTCTCAGCCTGCATGTCGTAGCCCAAGACATCGCTGTAGTTGATGCGTAAGGTGCTGTTGTCTCGATCCTTATGAAAGTTGAAGAGCCGCCCAGGGAGGCTCTGCCAACCATCCGGGGTCAATCGAGTGTCTGGGAAGTAGCCGCTGACATCCAGGGTGGGATCCCGAGGGCCACCGATGCCATCACCACCGCTGCCACCGCCATCGCCTCCCCCTCCCTCTTCAAGGGAACCCCAATCTGCGCCACTACAGGCCATAAAGATATTGAGCACGGTGTCGAAGTAGATCGAGCCCTGGTTATGAGCCATACAGGGGACCGGTGGCCCCGCGTGGCTGAGGGCGTAGAAGAGCTGGTTGACGCGAGCGTTTCCACCCACGGTGATATCTTCGTTGCTGCGTAAGAAGGCGCCGCTGTCCAAGCCATCCAGGCGATCCGCGTCTACTCCTGAACCCTCACCATCTACGCTCCTGATCTCATCTCGCACCGCCTCGGGGCTGTGGATAAACTCTGAGCTGTCCAAGCCATCCAAGCGATCAACATCTAAGCCTGAGCCCGCCCCATCTCCCTGGAGGACACCGTTGAGGAGCTGAGCAGGTGTTCGCGCAAACTCTGCGCTGTCATGGCCGTCAAGACGATCAAAATCGAGGTGAGAGCCGCTGCCATCCACCTGTATAAGGGCTGCGCGGATATGAGCGGGGCTGTTGCCCGCTGGACCCTGCTCCCCTTCAGGGCCCACAGCTCCTTGTGGTCCACTTAGATCCTGGTCATCACCCACCCAGATCCCCTGAGCGTTGATCACCTGCACACCCCCCACCGAGAGGCTATCGGGGTGAACAGGACCCTCAAAGCTCCGCGCCTCTTCAGTCACCAACGCCCCAGGCAACTTGAGGATAGGGATGCGAGGGCTGAGATCTTCAGCTCCATCAAGGCCGATGGAGAGGAAGAGATCCGCCCACATCAACTCAGGCCTGAGAGGCTCTCGGCTGCCGATCTGGAGGCTGTAGTAGCCGTTGTGGAAGGAGACATTTGGATGCGTCTCCTCAAAGAGCAGCCCCCCCCCTTCGAGTTGATCCCAGAGGCGCAGGCGTAGATCATGTTCACCGCTGAGGCGACGCCCACCGGGATCAAAGAGGAGACCTTCATGAGCTATCTGATCCGGGAGCGCTGAGGCTGTCTGAGGGATCCAGATGCAAGCGAGGGCGATCAAAAGGAGGAATCTGAGCATCTCTCATCTCTCCACAGCGCCTGTAACCCGTAAGCCCTAAGCGCTGGCGCTGTTCCAAAAAATCTCTACTCAAGCTGGAGAGTGAGGGAGAAGCGCCCCCCCTCTCCAAAGTCCGCGCCATCAATGAGGAGGGCGTGGAAGCCAGCGGGCAATTCCGCGACGAGCTGAGACTCTCCAATCTCGGCGCAGAGGGGCTCCGCTTCACAGCCCCCCTCAAGGAGAGCCAGGACTGCATGGAAGTTGGGCGCGCTGAGGTTTAGGCTCAGCCGAGTAGCTTCGTTTAAGCGGAAGGGCAGGAGCAGGTCTCCACCCCCATTCCTCGCTCCACAGCGGCTCGCGTCAAAGTCATCTCGAGCTACACCGTTGTTTCCCTCCAGTTCATACCGTGCTCCCGAATCCAAGAGCATGCCCTCTTCGGTACAGCGCTCCTGAAACTGCAGCGCGCTCTCCAGAGGCTCCAGTTCAAGGTTGAGGCTCAGGCTCCCATTGCCCTGGGCGAAAATCCAGTAAGGGCCTGTCTCAAGGGATGTTTCAATCTGAGCACCCTCTCCAGCGCGGCAGCTTAAGATCTCAGCAGCTTCACACTCCTCTCGTAGAGAGAGCAGGGCATCTTCTCCTGCGCCCTCTAACCGGATAAGAGCATTGGAGGGCTCTGAAACCTCAAAGCGATAGACGGCAGCGGGCTCCTCAGAGAGCACACAGATCCCCTGGTGGTTGGAGGACCCCTCCGGCAGCTCGATAAGTTGAGTCTCGCCTGGATTAAGAGGTAGAGGGGTCTCACAGATGAGGCTGGCGGGCTGTAGCTCAGCCAAGAGCTGCCCCTCGTAAGGGCCGTCGACCACCACATACCAGCGCCCTGACTCCAACTCAGCGCTCAGCTCAGACATCACACCACAACTCAGAGGCTCCGCGTTGCAATCTTCATAGAGCAGCAACCCTCCGCGTCGATCCTCGCCCATCAAGCGCAAGTTAAGGGTTCCAGGCTCTTCAAGCTCTAAGAGAAAGAGCTGCTCGGGGCCATCGCTGAAGCGACAAGCAGGAGCAAAGTCGTCGGCTCCCTCCAAGGCGCTGATCTCCACCGGCTCTCCCAGTAGAAGTGGAGGGGCCTCTTGGCAGCGAGCGTCGGCGGCGCGCTCTGGGTTCAAGCTCAAACGATAAACCCCTTCCCCCGAGATCCCCAAACGAGTCGCTCCTTCAATCAGCTCGCTGAAAGGTTGCCCCTCCAACTCCAACTCCACGTCGCCCTCAAGGGAGATTCGCGCAGGAGCCTCTCCCTCATAGAGGAACCAATCCTGATCTCCAGGGCAGAGGCGCGCCTCCAAGCTGCCCAACCCGATCCTCTGAGCAGCTTCTGGATGATCATTGCGCCAGGGGCGCTCATAGCTGTCCTCAGCGCAGATGATCCCTCGCTCCGAGGAGATGCTGTAGGGGCCGCTGCCCCCCTCTACCGCCTGGACGCTGAGGAGATACTCCCCCGCTTCGGCTGCGACCCAAGCGCCACCAGGGCCACTCAGCGCTCTTTGAATCGGGAGGTTGGGGTCGTTGGAGTTAAAGAGTTGAAGCTCTAGGGCAGGGAGCCCATCAGGGCGCCAAATTCTAAGCTGAAAGGGAGCCTCTTCATCCAAGCGATACCAATCTCCATAGCTCTCACAGGCCTGCATCTCACTGAGCCAGAGCCCAGGGAGGGGGAAGGCTGCGTCAGGGCTCTGGTTTCCCAAACCATCATCTTGGCAGGCGCTGAACTCCAGGCGACAGCGCCCCGTTTCACAGCGGTGCCCTCTTAAACACTCCTCATCCTGTGCGCAATTTGGGGGATCGAGACAGCGGCCCTCTGAGCAACGTTGAGTGCCAGGGCAGTCCAGATCCTCCAGGCAGCGGCCACAGCGTCCATCTTCCTGACAGAACCAAGCTTCAGGGCAATCTCCACACGGGCCGGGCTGTTCACAGCGCCCCTCTGTGCAACTCCAACCCTCAGGACAATCGCAGAGTTCAGGATCAGGGACGCAGCGCCAATCCAAACAGGAGCGACCATGAGCGCAGTCGTCATGGGCTTCACACTCCAGCAAACGACAGCGCCCCAAGCGACAACTGAGGCCCTCATCACAGCTCTCATCTCCATCACAGGGAGCTTGGCAAAAGCCCACGACACAGAGCATCCCTCCTTCACAGGGTTCCTCCTCGGTACAGGGCTGGGCGCAGATCTCCAACTCAGGGTGGCAGCGGAGGGGGGCTTCACAGTGCAGATCCTCACGACAGCCTGTTCCCGGTCGACAGATCCCCTCGATGCAATCCTGGTTGCCTTCGCAGGGGCGCTCTTCAGAGCAGGGGCTGATACACTCACGATCCACACAGACTCGATCCCCCAGGCAATCTGCTGGGCTGTCACAGCGGGCGGGCTCAACACAGCGCTCCTCTTCACAGCGCATCGATCCTGGACAATCAGCGTGCTCGCTACAGCCCGAGATGCAGCGTCTCCCCTGACAAAATCGACCGCTCAGGCAGCCAGCGTCGCTCTGACAAAGATCCGCCTCTCGACAAAAGCCCTCCTCATCACAGCTCAGCTCTCCTTCACAAGGGCGCTCAGGGCAGGGGGCCTGACAGCGCTCTTGAACACAGATACGACCTGGGTGACAGTCCTCAGCGCTGTGACAGCTCTCTGGCTCCTGACAGCGACCCGCCTCACAGCGCTGGGCTCCTCTGCACTGAGCATCTTCCAAGCAGGGCTCCTGACAGCGACCCGCCTCACAGAAACGCTCAGGGAAACAGCCCTCATCATCTAGGCAGGGGTGCTGCTCTAAACAGCGCCCTTCTTCACAGCTCAGGCTCCCCGGACAGCCCTCTCGCTCACAGGGTGCAGCGCAGCGTCCACCCTGGCAGCGTCGATCACTCAAGCAGTCTAGATCTCCAGTGCAGGGCTCAGGCTCTACACAGCGCCCCAGTTCGCAACGCTGCGCACCCGCGCAGTCAGCGGGCTGCTCGCAGGGGTTCTGACAGTGGCCCTCTATACAGATTCTCTGAGCCAAACAGTCGTTCTCTGCCTCGCAAACCTCTGGCTCTAAGCAGCGTCCGCTCTCTGGATCACAGCGCTGAAGAGCAGGGCAGGCCTCAGGCAGACAGCGCGCTACACAGCGCGCCTCTACACAGCGTTGCTCGGGAGGACAGCCCTCATCCTCTTCACAGCGAGGTGCGGTGACGCAGATCAGCTCAGCCATCAAGCAACGCTCCTCCTCTGGACAATCCGTGTCGCTGCCACAAGCTGCACGACAAAGACCCTCTGTACAGCGACGCCCCTCCAAGCAGTCCTCATCAGCCTCACAACTCTCCGGCTCTAAACAGGTCCCATCTTCAGCGCATCGTTGACGCCCTGGACAGCTACAACCCGCATCGAGGATCTCAGCCTCGGGAGCAACATCCTGAGCATCCAACGCAGGATCTGAACTCTGATCCGCCAATACAGCTTGATCAAGAGGGCTGGCATCCAGCTGAAGATCCTGAAGAGAGTCTGAATCAGCGCCCCCATCATCACAGGCGCTCAAGAGGAGAAAGAGGAGCAGTGAAGAGAGAGAGCCGGAGAGGGAGCGCATCTTACTGCATCTCCTCAACCAACATATAGTTATGAGGGCTGCTCCAACCCGCGCGGCAATACTGGGTTGTATCGGAGTTGGGGCGAACGGCTTGAATTCGATAGCGGTGCTGACCGATCCCCAAACCATCGACGATCCACTGTAAACGGGTAGGATCCATTCTCCAACCGACAGCGTCACTGTTGTAGCTGTTATAGGGACGACCATAAACAGCATCATCGACGACAAGTTGCCAACGACAACCCCAGCCTCGGGTAAGCATGTTCGTCCCCAGAGTATCCAGATAAGTTACCCTGACCTGGGTTTCTGCCAGACTTTTTGCATGTTCAATATCTCGACCAGGCAGATAGCCCCAACTGTTAGGTGTACTGTTTGTATAAGCCAAAGATTTAATGGAGGCTAGACGGCTTCCGTCCAATTCTTGAGCAACAAATGAGTTAGCAACCTCAGCGTTTGGCCATCCAGAGAGACATTGAGACACTCCTGTCGATGCTTTGATCACTTGAAGCTGGAATGTGTGTTGTCCAACAGCAACACTTGGAATGATCCAAGACAGGTGTCTTGGATGTATTCGCCAACCTTTACGTGCGTTGGAATATGATTTGGCTTCAACATCGATAACAGCTCCATCCATTAATAAACGCCAGTTGCAAGCCCAGCCCGCTGCTCCCATGTTATAGCCTAGATTATCCATATATGAGATTTTCATAAGGGTCTCATCATCTTGCTTAGCATAGATCAGAGTTCGGTCAGGTACATTGACCCAACTCGTCGAGGCTGTTTGAGATTCTCCCATATGTTGGACAACTGCTAAGCGATGAGAGTCGATCTCTTCAACAGAGATGTAGTTCTCTGCTTCGCCATCGCTCCAGCCCGCCAGACACTGATTGGTACCCGGTCCCTTCCTTACCTGGATCCGCAGAGTATGATCCCCAGCCCGTTGCCCTTCTAAGTACCACTCCAGGCTGGTGGGCCAAAGTCGCAGTCCCTGAGCTTTGCTGGAGTGTCCGCTGAAAGCTCGTGTAGCTACTCCATCAATGGTCAAACGCCAATCGCAGGCTCGATTCTCAGCGATCATGTCGTAACCCAAGACATCTTGATAGGTGATCCGCAGGGTGGTGCTGCCAGCGGTTTTCGTAAAGCTGAACTCGCGGCCAGGGAGATCAGTCCAGTTATCAGGAGAGAGGCGCTCATCTGCGAAATAGGAGCTGACCCCTACGGTCGGGATTTGAGGGATCGCGGGCTGGCCATCAGCGTCTCTAGGAGCATCACCGCCATCTCCACAGATCAGCTCCCCGCCACCGCCGCCACCGCCGCCACCGCCGCCACCACCGCTCCCAAAGGCGTGCCACTCTGTACCGTCACAGCCGACAAAAGCGCCAAGGCCACTGTCATAGTAGAGGGCTCCCATCGTGCTGGCATCACAGGGAGCAGGAGCGCCCGCGTTATGGTGCAGATTGAGGAGGCCTTCCAGGCTCATCTCTCCATCAACAATAATATCTCCGTCAGCACGAAGAAAGTCACCGCTGTCCAGACCATCCAGGCGGTCGGTGTCTACCCCAGAGCCGCTGCCATCCACCTCTTTCAGCTTGTCTCTGATCTGGAGCGCGGTGTGGATGAACTCAGAGCTGTCGATGCCATCCAGGCGATCTGCATCCACACCAGAACCCTGACCATCAACCTGCACTAGAGCGGCGAGGAGCTGTGCTGGTGTGCGGAAGAACTCAGAGCTGTCGATGCCATCAAGACGATCCGCGTCAATGCTGGAGCCGCTGCCATCCACCTCTAACAGCTTGACGCGAACCTCTTCAGGGGTGTCATCATCTCCCCCAGGACCTGCGGGTCCAGCGGGTCCAGCAGGTCCTGGAAGACCTTGAAGGCTGGCCCGGTCGCCCACCCAGAGCCCATCCCCATTGATCACCTGAACACCCCCGATGGAGAGGCTGTCTAGATCCAGGTTTCCCTCAACCCCTAAAGCGATCTCAGCCACCATCGCTCCAGGGACCTTGAGGAGGCGGGTCCTGGGTTGAAGCTCAGCCCCCTGATCGATGGAGATGGAGAGGTAGACCTCTCCCAACATCAGTCGAGGCTCCAACAGCTCTACGCTGCCGATCTCAATCGCATAATAGCCCTCCCGAAACTCGATCTCAGGATGAGTTTCATCAAAGAGCGCGATGCCCCCTGCGGCTTGCTCCCAGAGACGCACACGAACCGCATGGCTCCCCAGAACCGGGTCCCCATCTCCATCCAGGGCGAGACCCTGCTGACTGATTTGATTGGGAAGGGCCAGAGCAAGGAAGGGGAGCAACAGAGGTGTCAGGAATGACGAAATTGGGAATTTGAACATCACAGCCTCCAGGAGTCGAATCAAGCTATATCGAATAATTACATTCGAAACAAGCCTATGCAATTTCGTTCGGTTCTGAGCAAATTAGAAAGATTGCACAGTTGCGTGCCTAGTATAATAACCATATAGTTAAACCAGTAAATTCTTAAGGTCGTTAGTTTTTAAAAAAGCGGCAATTTGCTTGGAGCCCTCTCATTTCATCTCAAGGAGCACTCGTCGAATCTGTGTAACCCCTGCCCAAATTTGCTTGGAACGGTTCAGGGACTGCTCTTCAGCGGCATGTTCGAAAATCAGGGCTGGGATCGAGCTGAGTGAAATAGGGCTCTGCTTCAGCACAACTTAAGGCTGCATTTTCATTGATGTCTGCTTGATCACTGCCCTCAAGCCCATCAACCCGTAGAAACAGCGCGCCTCCGCTGCCTCCATCTCGCTGTCGTCCCCTCAGAAGTCGAGTGGCGGGGCCTCCAAGGATGCTCTGGTTGGTCACCGCCTCTGTGCTTCCCACCAAGAGCTGCTCCTCCATCTGTAAAAACATAGACCACTGAGTCAGGCGCACCGCCCAAGCTTCACTGGGCACAGAACCATCTCCTCTCAAAGTAACACCAGGGCGTTGATCTTCATCCTGATCAAAGATCCCCGCCGCTTCCAACAGCTCTAGACCTTCAGGCTCAGAGGGGATGGGGCGATCAGCCTCTAAACCCCAACGCTCTTGAAGCCCTCTCAGCTCAAAGGCAGCGGTGGGTAGGTCCAGCCTAAAATCTGCCTGAACGCGCAGCTCAGGGAGCTGAGCCAACAGGGCTTGATCGGGAGTTTGACTTGAGCAGGTTTCGCTCTCATCCAGGAGAGGGCTCTGAGTGAGTTGGCAACTGCGCATACGAACTTCCAAGCTGAGGTCATTGGCGCAGATCTCAGCGATCCCTTGACGAAGCACCCGTTCAGCTTGGGGTCTTGAAGAGAGCCCAGAGACTTCAGAGACGGTCTCAAAAGCAAAGACCCAGAGCCCAGAGATCCCCATATAACCATCACCCCCACGACAGCGCGCCTCAAGCTCAGCTTCAATCGGCTCAGGCACGGGAGGAGGTCCCCCATCCACAGCAGGGGGCTCGACAGGAACACAGGCGCAGAAGAGCAGCGCTAAGCTCCAGGCTCTCACCCTCCTTGGACCTCTAAGTAGCGGCTCAAGGCATCGGCGGTCTTCTGAAAGTTGGGTTTGAGAAGCTTGATCACAAAGCCCTCTACTGTCGAGCTGACCTTCCTGAGCATCAGGCGAGGCACCATCCCTTTAAGGTTCAACTCAAGCTCTCCCTCGATGCTCATCTCACAACCTCTGGGGGTCTCTTTAAAGAGGGTCTTTCCATGGCAGTGGATGCGCTCAGACATAAAGTTCATCACCAAGCGCCAGTCGCAGCGCCACTCGGTGGGCTTCCAATGAGCATGATCTGCCCAGCCCATCTGCTTAGAGCTGATAAAGGGCCGAACGATGGCAGGGATCTCTGTGCTGGCGGCCTCCCAGAGATTGACCAATTGCAGCTCTCCCTCTCCCAGTTCCTTGCGACTGTCCACCGTGATGGACTCTACATTGGGCATATAGGGGGAGAGCTTGGGCATCTGGTCTCGCATGGTGGCGAAGACGATCTCTCGGGGAAACTTTACGGTGTTGAGGACAGAGAGCTTCATCGATACTCCTCTTTAGAGATTTGGAGATCTCGCTTATAACAGCCCTCAGCTTCAGCCCTCAATCCAGCTCTCTGGATCTAGGCAACCACCTCAACTTCCAGTTCAGCTCTCAATAGTAAAAGAGCCTTGTGAAGGTAAGGATTGAAAAACTTTCCAACGCAGGAAAAAGAACTGCACGCCTTTTTGGGGAGCTATATCAGCAGGCCATATGAGTGGCTGCTCAAATTTTCTAGAGAACAACGGTGCAAGCGCGGTTCAGGCTGAGTATCCTGCCGGAGTGTGGATCTGTCCTGAATGTCGAAGCCTCTATCGTGACGCTGCTCAGCAGTGTGAGCGAGACGGCGCCCCCCTCTCTGAGGTCCTGGCTCATCAGACCAAGGGCCGCTACCCCTTCCTTGGCCGCGTCGTGGGGGATCGATATCACCTCATCGGGGGCCTGGGTCAGGGGGGCTTGGGTACCGTCTATCTGGCTGAACACCTCCATCTGGGGCAGCTCTTCGCGGTGAAATTCCTGGACCTCTCCACGATGGGGGATGAGGTGGGCAAGGATCAAAAAGGGGAGTACCGCCGCGACTTCCTCAAAGAGGCTCGGGTGGCCTCCCTCATCCGCCATGATGCTGTAGTCAAGGTGAGCGACTTTGGAGAGTATGAGGGCTTCCCCTTCCTGGTGATGGAATATGTGCCCGGTCCCTCTCTGCTCCACGTCCTCGCCAATCAAGGGCGCTTCGCCCCCAGGGAGGCAGTGCAGATCGTCCGTCGTATTGCTGAGTCTCTGGATGCTTTCCATGAGAGGCGCTTGGTCCATCGAGATCTCAAGCCCGCCAATGTGATCCTTGATCCTCGAGGGGGCGGACGCCTCACCCTTGTAGATTTGGGCTTGGTCAAAGATCTCTCCGGTCCTGGAGGGCGGGCCTCAACCCATCCCATGGCGCTGCGCGGGACTCCAGGCTATCTGGCCCCCGAACAGGTTCCCTCCTGGGTTCTTTCTGGGGCTGGAGTCCTGCCCTCAGGTGAGAAGCGCTTGGTGGATGCTCGGGTCGATATCTATGCCCTGGGGGTGATCTTCTATGAGACCCTCGCCGGAGTCTCTCCCTACCCCGATGGCAGCAACACCCAGATCATCATCTATACCTGTACCCACCCACCTGTGCCCCTCAGTGAGGTTCACCCTCAGCTCAGCCAGAGCTTGCCTCCCGGTCTAGAGACGCTGATCTACAACACCATGTCCCGAGATCCAGGACTGCGCCCTCAGAGCGCTGCAGCCTTCCTCGAGCAGCTGAACCGGGTGGTAGAGCAGTGGGAACAGCAAGAGCCTGAGCTAAGCTTTGAGCGAGAGCCTGGAGAGCAGACAGAGATTCACATCCCTCACCTTAACTCCCAAGTGACTCCTCCAGAGCGCCCCAACGCCGAGCACCGTCGAGAGCAGAGCGCCGCTGAGTTATTCCCTGTACCCTCTGTCGATCTCGATCTCCTGAGCACTCTAGAAGCAGATGTGGACTCCATTGGAGAGCTTCTAGATGACGATGATGATCCAACAGAGATGGCGGTGCCTCTTGATCCTCAAGAGTTGGAAGAAGCGATCACCGCACGAGAACCTCATTTTAGCCAAAATGCAGAGCAGCCCGCTTCACAAGAGTTCCACTTTAATCCACCGAGCCCACCACCCTCTGAGCAGCTCATTCCACAAAAACCTCATTTCAGTCCACTCTCTGAGCAGCTCACTCCGCCACAGCCACTGCTTCAACAGCGTAGAGAGCGGCCTAAGGGGCTTCTCTTCCTGTTGGCTCTTGGCTTGGTGCTCCTGTTGGCCTTGGCCTATATTCTCTTGAGACGATCATCAACGGCTCCAGAGCCCAACCGCATCATCTTCTCAACTCAGAGCCTCGATCAGGGCCTCCGTGATGCGATCCGGCCTGAAGTCGATGAGCCTCAAGACCAAGGCCCTCTCCTGAAAGAGGTTTTGCTTAAAGATGCCGCTCTCCTTGAGCCGCCTCCCTCCAAGCCACCTCCTCTCAAGAAGATCATCTCCAAGCGAAAGATCAAGAGAGTAGGGAGCAGAAAGCTTCCTAAAGAGGGGGTTAAGCCCAAGCGATCTCAAATCGGGAGTAGAAGCGGTAAGACGGCTGTACTTGAAAAGCTGGATGGCTTGCTTCAACAAGGAAATTTGGCTTACAAGACTGAAAAGAATCAGGAAGCTATGAGCGCTTACCAAGCTTTCTTGGCCGTGCTGAAACCGCTGAAAGAGCAGGATAAGAGCTTTCAGCATCCAGGAGAGCGAGAAGTTCGGTATCGTATCAGGAATCTTGAAATGGAGCTGTCACCTTGAAGCTCCGATCTTTATAAAGCTAGATTCAGATCAACTCAACCCAAGGAGCCAGAGTCTCCTCGTGAAAAAGATACTTAGGATCCTCATCGGACTCTCTCTGCTCTCTTGGGCTCAGGCAGCGGATCAGATCCCCCCTGAGCTGGCCCGTTCTTTTGATCAAATTGCACAAAAAGCGGACACAGTTCAGGCCCGGAGCGGGCCTGAGGCGGCCATCCCCATCTATGAAGAGGCGCTGCTTACCCATGAAGGCTATGGTCGTATTCATCTCCGCTTGGGACAGATTCATAAGCGACTTAAACAGTTTCCTGAAGCCGCAGAGCATTTCAAAGCTTGTCAAGAAGATGAGCGCGTCGATGCTCTAGACCGGAAGATCATCTGTGAGAAAGGGTTTTTGCGCACCACCGCCCTCTTTGAGTTGGACTCCGTACCTGCACAGACCCGCGTCGTGATCATCAAGCCTGAGCGCTTTGCCGGGCTCTTGCGCTCAGGTATGCGCCTTCCCCTAGGAGAGCTGCGCTTGATGGTGGAGTCGCCCGGTCGCTATCCCAAAGAGTCAAAACTGGAGTTAAAGGGACCGATGACCTGGAGAGTTGCCCTGGGGCTCTCTCGTAGAGATGGACCGTTGATCTCTGAGGGTTTCCTGGAGGGAGAGGGCAGCAAAAATGAGGGTTTAGATCCTTTCTTAGGTCCAGATCCCGCAGGGGGAGTCGCTCCCAAAGAGAGCCTCCGTTGGCCCGCTTATACCGCTTTGAGCCTGGGAGTTGCGCTCCTGGGTACAGGCTATTATCTGGGAAGCAGCAATCAGGACCATCTTGAGAAGATCCGCAGCGATCAAAGATCAGGAGGGTGTGGCCGAGGTTACTGTGGCTCCGATCTTGACGAGGCGGAGAATCAAGCCAAGCTGGCTGATGGAGTCTGGATCACCGGGAGCGTTATAGCGGCCAGTTCAGTGCTCCTCTGGTTCCTCTTTGAGCAACCCAGCTCCAGTCTGGAGGAGGGCCAAGAGTGAAGCGCTGTATCGATCGTCTAGGGCCCTTGCTCTCTCTGAGTTTCTCTCTGATGGGCTGCTTCTCAGGGGATGATTTTTCAGACTGTGAAGAGGATATCCAGTGCGGCCCAGCCCGCTACTGTAAGGCCAACACCTGCATCTTTAAGGACAACCTCTCTACCGATCAGGGGCAACCTCGAGCCGATTTTATGAGGTTTCCAGATGTTCCGCTCCTCCAAAACGAACAGGGGGTCGCGCCGGAATTGGAGGTCGTTCACCTCAACCAAGATGATATTCCTGCAAATGGCATCGTTGATGAGTCAGGTAAGCGGCTGATAATCGCTGCGGGAACACAGCTTGTCTTGGCGCCCAAAGCACCTGGTTTCCTTCATATCAAGGCTCAGATCATTGAGGTCGATGGTGAAATTATCGCAGATGGATCGGGCCATCTAGCGGGTGGTGGAGGTGGAGGAGGACCTCCTATAGGAGGAACTCCAGGTGAGGCGGGTCCAGGAGACAGCGAATGGCCCGCGACGCCTGGAGAGATGGGTGGAGGCAGCTTGGGAGGAGATGGGGGTCGAGGGGGCGGAGAGTTGATTGAAGAGACCTTCTGTGGTGGTGCTTTGGGTATTGGAGGTCTGGGGGAAACCCCGCCGACTGTTGGCGGACGAGGGAACTTTATCCCCCTCCTCTGTGAAGAGTTCAGCCCTCGTCTGGGCTGCGGTGGGGGTGGTGGAGGCGGAGGCCAAGGTAACTCCAGTGGAGGGGGGGGCGGCGGCGCCGCTGGAGGTGCGGGAGGAGGAGCCATTCTCCTGGAGGCTACAGAATATCTCTATATCCGTGGGATCCTCTCTGTTCAGGGCCTTTCTCCTGGGATCCGCTCAGGGGAGAGCCAAAATGGTGGTTTAGAGCGAGGTGGAGATGGAGGCAGCGCTACTGCGCGTAGGGCGGAGGGGGTGATCCAAAACGCTCCAGAGGGTCCAGGAGCGGGCTTTGGAGGGGCTGAAGCGGGAGCCTCAGCTGGAGGAGGCAGTGGAGGGCTGATCGCCCTGCGTGCTCCCACTCTGGAGTTCTCTGACAGCCACTTGATGAGGTTCTCGGGAGGAGATAAAGATGAAAATGGCGATGGTTCTCTCAACGGAGGACAGCTACTCATCCAGGGCAGTATCCGCGCTGGAGGCGATCCCAACCTCTTCGAGAGAAACCCCGCTCCAGAGTATGACTGTCGGGGATCTTACTGAGTTAGAGGTGAGCGAATCTTCGGAGAGGCTTGCCCTCTCAAAAGTCCCTACCCAACATTTTAAGGCCTATGATGAGCTATCGCCTCCAAGGTGATCTGCGAGCCTTGGTTCAACATGAGGCTCAGGATCTAAACGAGCTTCTCCTCTTGCGCAAACTCCTCGCTCTCGCTTTGGAGAACCTGAGCTTTCAAGAGGGAGGGGGGATCCATATCTATATCAACCCTCCAGATCAGGAGGGCTGCCCCAGCTTGATCATCCAAGATGATGGTCAAGGCTTCAGCGCTGCAGAGTTGCACCAACTCCTCGCCAGCCTTAACGAGAGCGCGCGGCGGGGCTGGGGACCCAAACAGACAGATCGGGTTGCTCGTCTCAGCAAAACCCTCCTCGCGGCCTGGATCCTGGGAGAGGAGCTGGAGCTGATCTGCTCTAGAGCGCAGGAGACTCAATCCTGGAGGGCCCATCTCGACGGCAACTACAGCTTTCATCAGCTCGAGGCGGGTCCTGAGGGGAACCGACTCAGCATCCGGGGGCGCATGGGAGAGTGTTTTCAAAGAGAAGAGATCCTCAGGCAACTCAAGCAGTTGGGCTCTTTTCTTCCCACCCCGGTCTATCTCTATGGGGGTGCAGACGATCCTGTTGTCCAGATCAACTCTGCGCCTCCTTGGAGGCGACGTTTCTCAGATCTGCGCTCTCTCTCTGATGCTATCTTTGAGTTTGGTCGTGAGCGTTTTGGGCTGCCTGTCCTGGACTGGATCCCTCTACAGACTCAGGACGGGGCGGTGAACGGCTTGGCCTTTATTCTGCCTGCCGCGCCCGATCTTCAACAACGTGCCCACAGTGTCTATCTGAGAGGTTTGCTCCTCTCTGAACATCTAGAGAAGCTCTTGCCCAGTTGGGCCTTCTTCCTTCGCTGTGTTGTGGATATTCAAGCGCTCCCTTCCGCTGAGGAGAGCCTCCCTGAGGGTCCCAGCCTTGATCGGCTCAGGGAGGAGCTGGCGCTGACGATACGGGCTTGGCTCCAGAGGATCGCTGAGCAGGAGCCTGAACGCATGGGGCGAATCCTAGCAGTCCATCACTTGGCCTTTAAGTCTTTGGCCCTTGAGGATGAACGCTTCTTTGAGATGATCATCCACTGGCTGCCTTTTGAGAGCGCAGCGGGAGCGATGACCCTACGGGAGTACAGCAGGCGCTTTGGCCGCATCTACTACGCCATCAGCCTGGAGGAGTTTCGCAGGCTGGCGCCTGTGGTGAGCGTACAGGGCAGCAGCTTGATCAATGCCAGCTCCATCTATGATCGACAGCTGATGGAGCGGGCCGCAAAACGCGCCGGGCTGAGCCTCCATCGTCTGGACGCTCGACGCCTCAGCGCCAGCTTTCAAGAGTTGGATTCGGGAGAGAAGAGCTATACCCAGGAATTCCTGCGCCGAGTCCAGACGCTCCTCAGCGCTCAGGGCTGCACACCACAGCTGAGCAAATTCAGCCCGAGAGAGCTTTCTGCGATCTACGAGGAGCGCGAAGCTGTCCCCTCTAAAATCCCAGCGCCTGAGACCTCTACAGATCTCTGGGAGCAGATCTCTGGGGGAGAGCAGCTTAAACGCCCCCGACGAAAGGCTAGGCTCTTGCTCAATTATGAGAACTCTTTGATTCGTGAGCTGATCCGCTTGGAAGGAGAAGAGCAGCTGAGCTGGATGTTGCGACTGCTCTACATCCAAGCCCGAACACTCAGCCACTATCCGATGAATGTCGAAGCTCGCTCCATCCTCAGCCGAGATCTACAGCGCAGTCTCCTCCTCAATCTTAAAAAGGAGCATTGAGTTGAGTCCATTGATGGCCTTGGTTCTGGGCCTACTCCAAGCACTCACTGAGTTCCTTCCCATCTCCTCCAGCGGTCACTTGGTCCTCGCAGAGGCCCTCTTGGGCCTGGAGAACGAGGGGGGGGTGGCTCTTGAGGTCAGCCTGCACTTCGGTACCCTGCTCAGCATTGTCTGGGTCTTTCAAAGGGAGTTGCTCCTCCTGAGCCGCGCTGGGCTCTCCGCCCTCGCTGCGCCCCATACTCTAAAAAGCGCTTGGCGGGAAGATCCCCAACTCAGGTTCCTGGGAGCCATCATCTTGGGCTGTGTCCCAGCGGGGATCGTTGGTCTCGCCTTTCAAGCTCAGCTCGAGGCTGCCTTCTCCTCTATACGATTGGTCGGGGGGGCACTGATGGGGACCGGCCTCCTCCTCCTCAGCACTGCTTGGCTCTCGGAGGGACGAGGACAGATCAAGCTTTGGTACAGCCTGCTCATCGGCTTGGCGCAGGCCTTTGCGATCCTGCCTGGAGTCTCACGCTCTGGAGCTACTATCGTATGCGCTCGCTTTTTGGGAGTGGAGATGGAGGAGGCGGCGCGCTTTAGCTTCCTCCTCTCGCTCCCGGTCATCTTGGGAGCCAGCCTCCTCAAGTTATGGGATCTCATCCAAACGCCCCCAGATGCTCAGCTCCTCTTCGCCCTGTCCATCGGGGTCTTGACGGCCACTTTGGGAGGGGTTTTGGCCCTCAAGAGCCTCTTTCTGTTGATCCGCAAAGGCTGGTTTGCGCACTTTGGTTGGTACTGTCTCGCTTTGGGCGCTGTAGCGCTCTTTTATTGATGGCTTCGCTGTGCTCCGAGTTTAAATCCTCAATGAGGTGCCCCATGCGTTGGCGCTTGGTTTCCAGATAGGAACAGTTGATCGCGTTGATGCCTGTGATTAGAGGGATACGCCCTGCGATCTGGACGCTCAGCTGAGCGAGCCCGCTGAGTTTATCGGGGTTGTTAGTCAGGAGAAGAACGCTCTGGACGTTCAGAGCCTGGAGGATCTCCCCTGCGACATCGTACTCGCGCAGATCATCGGCGAAACCCAAGAGACGGTTGGCGTCCACGGTATCAGCACCCTGTTCTTGGAGTTGATAAGCCCTGATCTTATTACCCAAGCCGATGCCTCGTCCCTCCTGTCGTAGATAGATCACCAAACCCTGGCCCTGCTCCTGGATAAAGGCCAGGGCTGCGTTTAGTTGAGCCTTGCAATCACATTTGAGGGAGCCCAACACCTCTCCCGTAAAGCACTCGGAGTGGACCCGAGTGGGCAGACGCTCTGCCCCCTTTAACTCACCTACGGAGATCGCTAGGTGCTCCTTCTCGCCCTCTTTGAAGATGCGGACCTCAAAGTCACCGTGTTCTGTTGGCAAGATGGTCTGAGCGAAGAAGGGCTCCTGAGAGAAGGGGCTGCCTAAGCTGCTCTGAAATTTCATCGCTCTCCAAGGGCTAAGGATCGAAAGGCTCTGCTGAGAGTCACGCAGTAGATTTTCTTAACAAGCTCTAAGTTGCAGAAGCTACCGGGAAACATTCTTAAAATCAAAGCCGGTATCTGGCTCTTCCTTATCTTGGATTTCAGGTTGTAGCTTTGGCTGAGCCTCCGTCCATATATCCGAGGAGATCTCCTTCTGTGCATCAGGTGCCATCTCCTCGAACTCCTCAACGCTTTTGGGAAGATCAACATCCTTTTCAAACAGAATGGGAACCTGAGTCTTCTCCTCAAGCGAGGGTATCTGGAGGCGGCTCCAGATAAAAGCTCCCATGGCGATCCCAAAGAGGAGAGAGAGATTGAGCGCCAGCTGAGCGAAGAGGAGAGTGCGTGTCTCAGGACCAGGAGATCGTTCTTTTCCAGCAAGGATAGCGCGAGCACTCACCCAAGCATCAAAAATTCCAAAGATCCAGGGCAGGATCAGGGGAGCGCTGAGAGCGATAGAGAGGGCTCGATCTCTCTGACCATTATAAGCCTGCCCCATCCCAGGGAGGAGGAGTGAAGCAAACGCGGCCAGCCAGGGTTTGTGAGAGGCTCCAGGACGAAGGGCCTGTTTTGGTTGATATCGACGACGCTGAGAGCGAAGAGGTTTCTCTGGTTCTGAAGCTTTCTTGGGGCTCGGAGGTTGCTCTGGTTCTGGAGTTTCCTTAGGACTCAGGGACCTCCTTGAGTCTGAAAGCATCTCAGAAGTCTCCTGCTCTCTGGGCGTGGGAGGAGAACTTGAGGCCTCCAGCTCTGGCTCTAGAGCGGACTCTGTGAGCGTGACCTGTGGCTGAGGGAGCTTGGCTCGGCTCAGGTGATAGATCCCGGGCCTTTCTGAGGGGCTTGCACCCCCTCGGAGGGATCTGGGTTTGGGGATCCCTAACTCAAAGATCTGGGGACCTCGCTCCAGGCTGCTCATCTCAACGGTCGCATCTAAACCCGCTGGAACCTCCTTCCCTTGCTCCTCTTGAACTATAACCTCTTCTGAAGAGTCGGAGCGTTGCTCTTGCTTCCTTTTTAGGTTTTCCTGGACGATGCGGCCATCAAAGGAGACGGTCAAGGACTCCGCTTGTACCAGGGCCTCATCTAACTGCTGTCTGCTGAAAGGGAGCGTATCAAGACCTCCACTTGACAATCCAGCACTCCTAAGGGCTTCATCCAGCTGCTCTCTGCTGAAGGGTAAGGTCCCTCCAGGGCTGATCGCTGTCCGATCTTCACTCAGCTCAAGCACCGCAGGGCTCTTTGAAGGGGGTTCAGTGTTCGATGTCTCCAAAGCTCTCCGAAGGATACTGGCGTCAAAAGGCTGGGTACTGGTGAGTGGGCGGAAATTCCGCTTAAGCTCCTCTGAGATAAAACCCAGACCGCCCTCTTTGGAGGTCAGGGTGGTAATGCTTGAGCCCTTCTCCTGATAGAAGTGCCAAGATCCTTCGCGAAGAGCCAACAGCTCCGCCCTTGCACCCAAGCTTCGAAGAACCGCTACGAACTGCTGAGCTTCACGGAGCGAGAGCTCAGCTTTAATCAGCGTATCCTTCAACAGTTCCTGTTTCAAATCTCCAGGATCAACCCCAAGGACAGGAGCGATCATGGAGGCCAGTAGAGAGATAGACTCCTCTGAGCTTTCTGGTGAGCGAACCCTCACGCCATACTGTTCGGGGTGTTCCATTGCTTAACAGTCTAACAACTCCCAACCGATATGCCCATCCTCTCAAATTTGATCACGCAGGATCTCTCTCCTTGGTGATATATGAGATCCTATCTGGAGCCTTGGAGGGCTCAAGGAGAAGCAATGAGAGCTGAAGCCAAGATTCGTGCAGACCTCCAGCGCCTCCAGGGATCGAGCCGGCTGCCTCTCCTCTTGGAGTTAAGTCAGCTTCAGGAGCAGAGCGCAGACTCTGGGTTGATTGAAACTCAGTTGGAGATCCTAAGCTTTGAGCCCCAACACGCTCTGACCCTGAGCAGCCTAGAACAGACCTCTCCTCCAGGGAGCCGCCAGGAGGTGGATAAAGCGCTCTTTCTTCCGCTCCTCCGGCGTGAGGATTGGAACGCGGCGGCGGATCGCTTGGAACACTCCAAAGCAGATCGAGTCGAGGATGACAAGCGGATGGCTCAGCTTCGCAGCCTTGGAGGCTTGGGCGAAGAAAGCTTCTCCTGGATGAAAAGAGCGCTCTCTAGAGGTGCTCTCGATCCCCAAAGTATGAAGGCCGCTTTACACTTTGCGCGTCAGGGGGAAGCTGTCTTGGAGCTGCTCTCACTCTATGGCGATCTTCTCCAAGATCCAGCGTTGGCGACAGAGGAGCTGGAGAGGGAGGTGCTGCAGATCTGTGATCAAGAGATCGAGCGGGCAAAGCCCTTGGAGAAGTTCGCACAGGAGCTTCTCTCTGGTGGTGCTCAAGCCCTGGGTCTCAAGCTCCTCAAGCGAGCGCTCTCTTTGGCTGTTCAAGAGAGTCAAGGTGAGGAGGAGCAGCTTGAAGCGCTCTTCTCTCTGGGTGAGCTTCACCTCCAACAGGGAGAGAGAGAAGAGGCTGCGGAGGCCCTAGAGCAGATCCAGACGATCAGACCCGATCACCCAAGAGTTATCCAAAACTTGAGGACTCTCTTCGACGAGGCTGAGGATTGGGAGGCTCTCCTCGCGCTCTTGGAGGGTCAGCTTTCCTACACCTCAAAGGAGTCGGAGCGTGTAGCGCTCCTCAGTGAGATTGCTCAGATCTCTGAAGAGCGACTCCAAGCTCCTGTTCGCGCTTTCAGTCTTCTTACTCGCGCCTTTGAGGAGATCCCCAACAGGGTCTATTGGGAGGAGCATCTCAGCCGTCTAGCGGAGATGACCCATATGTGGTCGGAGCTTTACGAGCTCTACGAACATGTGGCCTGCGCCCACCCCCAAGAGGCTGATCAGCTCAGAAGGCAACTCGCGACTTGGTGTGAGGAGTCGGGAGATTTAGAAGAGGCGGCTCGACAGCTGGAGTTGCTCTTAGAGTTAGATCCAGCCAATGATACGCTCCTAGAGCGCCTCCTGAAATTGACGGAGTTGAAAGGAGATTGGCAGAACCAAGTATTGCTCTTAGGACACAGGGCAGATATCGCTTTGTCGATCCAGGATCAGAGATCTTTGCTCCTGCGTAAGGCAGAGATCTTGACTCGGGAGGGGCACACAGAGGGCGCCCTAGAAACTCGCCTAAAGATCGCTGAGATCGATGAAGACAATCTGGAGAACAATCTTGCGTTGAGAGATCTGTATCGAGCGGCGGGAAAGCTTGATCAGCTCGTAGAGCTTCTTCAACAGAGAGAAAATCTGGCAGAGCAGGAAGAGTATCTCGAGCTGCTCTTAGAGTTGGGTCCCCTTTGGGAAGAGTCAGGTGATCTCGAGCGAGCGATAGACGCATACCAAAGGGTCGTCTCACTGGATAGAACATCGGAGCCTGCTCTGAGCGCTCTTGAGAGGCTCTACCAAGCGAGAGAACGCTGGGCTGCTCTGATTGAGGTCTATTTGATCCGTATGGAGCTGGTTGCTCCAGAGCAACAACTTGAGATCTACAGCCAGATCGCTCAAATCCAAGAGGAGGAGTTCAAGGACTCACAAGCAGCCATCGATGCTTACCGAGAGATGCTGGCCTTAGCTCCTCAAGACCAGGGCGCATTGGAGGCCTTAGAAAGGTTGCACCGCGCTGAGGAGCATTGGGATGATCTCGCGGATATCTATACCGAACATCTAGAGTCTCTCTACCCCGGCGAGCAGGTCACGGTCAGGCAAAGCTTGGCTGAGCTTCTGAGAGGACCCCTGAACGATCTACATAGAGCCATCCGTACTCTGGAGCCGATCCTTGAACTCTTCCCCGAAGAGATCGAAACTTTAAGAATCCTGGGCGAACTTAGAGCGGAATTGGGGGAGAGAGAGGAGGCGATCAAGCTTTTCCTAAGGGAGGCTGAGGCGAGGGAGCCCTCTGAACGTGCTGGAACTCTTAAGCGAGCCATCCAACTTTGCCAAACTCCAGAGGAGTCTGAACCTCTGTGGCGTAGAGTGTTGGAATCAGACCCCAGCGATGAGCAAGCGCTCTCTGTTTTAAAGAGCGCGTTTGCGAAGCGAGAAGAGTGGCTTCTTTTCTTGGATTTTCTCAATTCTCTACCCAGCGATCCCCCCTCGGCAGCCCTCCTCGTTGAGATCGCTTCGCTCTATATCGAACATCTGGGAGCAGCTGAGAAGGGTCTCCCATTCCTTCGACGTGCCCTTGAAATCGATCCTCATGAGATATTCTCTCTACGCCAGCTCTCTTCTCAAGCGATCAGAGAGGAGAATAATGAGGAGGCTTGTACTCTCCTTCGAAGACTGCTCTCTCTGGTCGATGATCCGAAAGAATTAGCAGAGATACATTTAAAACTTGCGAAGATCTCAGATGATCTCTCCCTCTCTATCGAACATCTCAGGCGCGGATATGATCTTGATGGTGGAAGCCGAGAGATCCTGCTTCAGCTGGCATCAGGGTTGTTCAAAGCAGATTATTTAGAAGAAGCGAAGGGATTCTATGAACAGCTCCTCTCTCTAGAAGACCTCAAACTTCCAGTGACCAAAATCGCTGAGATCTATAGTGATTATGGCTATATTCAATCCTGTGAGTCTGATTATATCGCTGCCTCTCTCTCATTCGAATATTCTTTAGAATATGATGCAGAAAATGTTGAAGTAAGAAAGCGATTGGTTGCAGCGCTAAGAGAATCTGAAAGATGGCATGATGTAACAAAACATCAAAGAATTATCGTCAACTCAATGGAAAATGGACCGGAGAAAAAGAGAGAACTTATCTCTCTCGCTGGTCTCTTGGTAGATGTTGGAGATGTTGGAGAAGCATTGAAGCTCTATGAAGAGGCAATGTTTGAAGATGGGGATGATTTAATCATCATAAATAAGATGATGAGTTTGATAGATTCTCAGAATGATAAAATTTCAAAAATTGCGCTTATCCGACGAGCAATCATCCTGGAAAATGACAATAGAAAGCGTGCTCAACTCTATTATGAGGCTGGACTTATCCAGTCTAAATTTGATGAATCTGATGCGGTCAAGTTATTTGACCTTGCTTTAGACCAAGATCCAACTATGCTTAAAGCATTTCGCTCCCTTGACGAAATTCTATCAAGGAATAGAGATCATATACTTCAAGGTAAAGCATATTTCCGTATGATGCAGCGCGCTATAGAAAATAAATTAGGGGATAAGGTCATTCTTGCTCTTTCGAGAAATCTTGGAGAAATAAATAGATCTTATCTTTTAGATTATGAGGAAGCAATCAGAGCATACAATGTCGCATTAAAGATAAGACCAAAAGATATTCAACTCCACCTCGCTTTGGCTGAGCTTAATGAATATGTTGAGAATTTCGAGGAAGCGATCGTACACCATCGACAAATTATAAATTTTGTTCCACCAGGAATAGAAAATCTGCATAAACTAAAATATTTATTCCTGAATATAGATTCGCTTGATTCATCTTGGTGTATATCGAGAACATTGAATTTCCTAGGACAATCAAACGAAGAAGAGCGGGTGTTTTATGAACAATACAGAGGAAGGACTGCCTACGATTCGATCAGAAGCTTAGAATTAGATGATTGGATCAATGTTAACCATCCCGGAAAAAACAAGAATCTAGACAGGATCTTTATGAATTTATATCATGTTATCCAACCTCTTATGATGGATACATATAGAGATCATCGCATCCATAAACGTAAGAGTATACTTGATCTTAAGCAGGAGAGTCTGCTTGGTCAGACTCTTAAATACATATCTCGTGTTATCGGACTTGATATTCTTGACTGCTACCGAGGCCCTGATGGCTTTAGTGGGATAAAAATAGTCAATTTTCCTCGGCCTGCATTTCTGATCGGAACAGATCTCTTGAGTGGAAAAAAACCTGCTGAACTCATCTTTATCTGCGCCCGCTCTGTATATATGACCAGCCAACACCATTTTATAGCCTCCTTAAATGAACTTTACGAACACCGTTTTTCTCGGCTCAGTTTAACACTAGCCAGCTTAAAGAAAGCCCTATTTCCTCAAAAAAGGATACCTGGGATTCATAAAGATACATTGGTTAAAGGCTTCTTAAGGCTATCCGACGAAAAAAAAGAGATGCTGTCAAATTTAGTCTCTAAAGACAGCCTTAACATCAAAGTTTGGTTAGAAACACTTACATTGTCTGCTGATAGAGTTGGATTCCTGTTGTCAAATGATCTAGGAGCGTGCGCAAACTCTATTCGTAGATCTAAAGAGGACACCCTTTCTAGGGAAAAGCGTATTGAGGCTCTCGTTTCATTTTCTATATCTGCAGAATACTTTCAAATTCGAAAAAAGATAGGTCTCCTATTGGAATAGTAGGTTTATTAGCTGAAATTTATCAGTTGCACAGAGAGCCGCCAGGATACTCTCCATCCCGCAACACCAGCTGATCGCCTATCGAATGCCAAAATGTGCAGATAGGAAAAGGTTAAGCCTCAGGCCTTGCGTATCAAAAGGCAACCCAACATCCCTGATTTCAGCCAAGATGATGACAACTCGCCCCACAGCGCTCAGCTCCTCAAAATGGCTCACAGTTCACTTTCTAAACCGCCATGACTTAGGCGTGGCCTACCGAAAAATTCAGGCGTTTATGGGAGCTCTTAAACTCGACCACTAGGCTGAGAAAATAGAGTAATCAGGACCACATGATCAAGATTGCCAGCAGGGTGTTTGGAGCACTCTGAGTTTGGTGGAGGTATTGAAAAAGTTTGATGCCGAACCACAGCTGCACTCTAAATTAAAGAACTTTTTGGATTTCAGAGGACTCAGGGCGCATCCTCCTGCAAAGATGTTTCATCGATTGTTTGGCCCTAAAGAGAGGAGGCCCCTTGGCTAAATGTGGTCTGGTCCTGTCGGGAGGAGGCGCTCGCGGTGCTTATGAGGCGGGGGTACTCTACTATCTCTTTGTGGAAGCTCCGTTCCGGCTGAGGGAGCGGGCCCGCTTCCAGGTGCTCTGTGGAACCTCCATCGGTGCGCTGAATATCGCCATCATGGCAGCTCACCTCCATGAACCTGCTGTCGGCGTTCGACGCCTCGTGAATATCTGGAAAAATCTGGATATGGAAGAGCTGCTGCCCATCTCTCTCAACCAAGTGATGAATCTCCCCGCTTGGCTCCTGGGCCGTAATAAACATCAATCCTTTTTTATGCCAGATCCCATCATCAAGCTGATCAAGACAGCCCTCGATTGGGAGATGATCCACGCCAACCTAAACGATTTTCTCGCTGATGCCATCAGCATCTCTTGTACTCAAGTCCCCACAGGGAAAACGGTGATCTTCTATGAGACCGCCGATGGTCGCCCTCGGCAGCTCTCCCGTGATCCCCATGTGCGCCCTGTCTATGTACGGATCAACGCCGACCATATCCGCGCCTCTGCCTCCATCCCCTTTGTCTTCCCTGCGACCCTCATCGATGGCATCCCCTATGTAGATGGGGGGCTGCGACAAAATACCCCCCTCTCTCCCGCCCTGCGCCTCGGCTCCGAGCGCCTGTTGGCGGTGGGCTTGGGTTATGAAAAACGCCTGGGGCGTGAGGGGCATATGCCCGACTGGCAAAAACGCCTCAACAACCCCATCTTCCTTATGGGGAAGGTCCTCAACTCTCTGATGTTGGAGCAGGTCGACTATGATCTTATCCGCCTCGCGCATATGAACCAACTCATTGAGGAGGGGGAGCAAGCCTTCGGACCCTCTTTCATCGATCGTCTTAACTCCACGGTAAAGCCGATCCGAGGAGCTGCTTATCGTAAGGTGCCCCATGTGGTCCTCAGGCCCAGTCAAGAGATCGCTCGGATGGCCGCGGAGCATGTACGGGGGGGACACCTCTCTGGACGAGGGATGAGCAGCAAGTTGACCCGCATGTTGGTGACTCTAGAGCCTGAAGACGCCGCCGAGCTGACCAGCTTGCTGCTCTTTGATGGAGGCTTCTGTGAGAAGCTGATCAACCTGGGTATCGAGGATGCTCGCTCCCGCCAAGACGATCTGATGCGGCTCTTCTCCTGATCAGCCGCCCTCCTCAGGCTCCTCAGACTCCAGAGCGATCTCAAAGCACTCCAGGTCGTAGCCTAAGAGGCTGATTTCGGCGGTACCCACGTCGGTCAAACCCAGAAAGCGTATCCAGTCAGGGAGCTGTTCGCTGCTGCCGTGGATCTTCAAGAGCCCCTGATAAGAGCGCGCTTGAAGGTTGCTCTGTCCAGGCAACTCTCGCCCCCAGTGGAGCGCATCAGGGCGCAAGTCGTGAACAAAGATCCCCAAGCTCTCTCGCTCATCGCGCTCCTCTGGAGATTCAAAGTAGCCCAGAGAGAGAGCCCAGGGCTGAGTTTCGGAGATCTGCGCCTCCAGAGGCCAGCTACTGGCAGGGCTAGAGCGCCATGCGCCGCTCTCATAGACCTCCAAAAGCCCCTCGTTCAAGCGCGCCATCAAGCCTCCCTCAGCGACAGGCATCTGAAAAGGAAGCTGAAACTCCTCAGGGCTGAGGGCCGCGAGAGCCTCAGGGAGCGGAAGCTGTTCAAAGGAGTCTCCATCTCGCCAAAGCTCCAGTCGCGCTCCCCGAGAGACCAGGAGCTGTAGGGGATCTCCCCCTGCGTAGCGACGCGCCCAATCCAGCGCCGCTCCTTCAGGATAGGGCAACTCAAGCTCAGCTCCTCCAGGCTCTAGATCGACGGCGCGATCTGAGCAGAAGATCCGCGCGCGGCCCTCCAAGTTGAGCAGACGAAGGGCCAAGACCTGTTCGCAGGGACTGGGAGATATGGTCGCCTCCGGGCGCTCCTCTGTAGGGGCAAAGAAGAGTAGGACCTCCTCTGGATCAGCTTCAGGATTCAGATCAGGGCGCCGCTCTCCCAGGGCGACGAGGATAGAGGTGTCGTTGTCAAACTCCTTGACCTTCAAAACTCCTGGCCACTCAGCGGTGAGGAGCAGCTCTGCCCCTGAGTCTTGGCCAAAGCCGTGACGCTGGAGGCGGACGCTCTCGCCTGTAGGGCCTGTGGAGCCCTGAAAAATGAGAATCCCCAAATCGCTGACAGCGGCAAAGCCTGGGCCTTGGGGGAGCTGCCCCTGAGGGAGGTTGGCTTGTAGGCTGGGGCTGGATTTTCCACAGCAGAGCCCTCCCTTCTCCACGGTGTTACAATCCATATCTTGGGCGCTGCAATCTTCAGGGGCGAGGTTATGGCTACAGTCTGGATCCCTGGGAAGAGCAAGAGGAAGATCTGGCCCCGCCTCAGCCTCCACCTCACGGATCGAGGGCTGGGCAGCTTCAGCATCCCAGAAGACCAGCTGCGCTCTTCGGCGTTCATAGATGAGGCCCAGCGGAGGCTCCGTTAGGGGTAGATGCAGGCTGCCATCCTCTTGGATAATCCAAAGCTCCTCTCCTATCTCCAGCGCCAACCCCTCTCTGAGAGGGGGCAGCCAGTTGAGCTGCTCAACCCCCTCGGCCAAGATCACAGGGGGAATAAAGGGGTTCTCTTGCTCAGGCCCCTCTGCAGAGCCTGGAAGAGCGCTCCAGACCAGCAATTTCCCCTCTTGGAGCCCGACGTTGAGTATCTGTTGGAGATCTCCAACCGCGCGAGAGCCTGGACGGGCGTGGCAGCGCCAGGGCTCTACCGTAAGTCGCCCTGCGCCCAAGCTGGCACAGAGCCCATCCTCATAGAGGAGAACCCACTGCTCTAAAGCGGGGAGAATTTGAACAGGCATAGAGAGGCCTTGAGGATCGATCTGAAGCGTACCCAATTGGCCGCTCTCCAAGATCTGCCAAGCCAGTGGAGCTTCAGGCTCAACTCCGCTGCGACCCAGGAAGATGATCTGCTCACTGCGGTTGGCGCTGAGAATGGGGGGGTAGAGTTGAAGAGGCTGCTCTAGATCGCTGCCCAGCTCTCGTAGCTTTAAACCCTCTTCGGTGGGGAGGATCACATAGGGCCGTCCTCCTGAGGTGCGCTCTGCCACCAACTCATCGGCTGCTCCCAGCGCCAAAATTGGACCCAACTCCTCTCCGGTAGCCTCAGCGGCGAAGATCTCAGCTCCCTTGCGCCAGAGCAGCCAAGCGTCACTGCGGCTGCTGAGAATCTTAAAAGCTGAAGGAGGAGCATCTGGAGGCTCTGCATCCAGAGAGAGCAGGTCCCCATCTAAGGCAGCGAGATCCCCGTCTGAGGCAGCCAGGTCCCCATCCGAAGCGCCTAGATCTCCATCCAAATTGCTCAGATCTCCATCCAAGGCTCTTTCCAAGAGGAGGAAATCTCCTCGATCTGGGGCCAGTCCCTCATCCAGATCTTGAACTTTGCTGTCCAGCAAGAGCCTCTGATCTTCATGAGAGAGATCGGGGAGATAGAGGGAGTGTGGTTTGGCAGGCTCACAACTCCAGAGAGAGAGCAGCAGGAGCCAAGCTCCTTTTAAAACAGATTTTTTCATCAACCACCCATTCGTTTTTTAAGCATTTGCCGCGCCCGAGACACCACAGGGCCTGGGATTCCGTGGCTGCGAGCCACCATCTTGAGATCGCTGATCCTCAACTGGGTTAAGAACCTGAGAGCGATGGCCACCGGGGTCTTTGGATGGCTGATCAGAGCCAGCCTCATTTGATAATTCCGCGTCCACTTTCGGTTGTGAGCGATAAAAGTGACGATCTCTTCGTTGAGAGACTTAATGCGGGCATAGCTGACCGCTTCGGAGTCGGTCACCGCAGGGCTTCGAATCACCGCCCGAGAGACCACCTTGTTGCCATCACGAATCAGAACCGCACGCTCTGACTTGCTGCCCATACTGGCGAGGCGAACCCGCTGAGCCACGTTCATCTGGAGGATCATCGCGGTGGCAGATTGGGCCTTGGGGAGCTCTTTTTCCCGCTGTGTGTGAAGAGGAGGGGGAGACTCTCGCTTCGATATCTCAGCGTTCTCTTCACTCTCTCGCTCTGCAACCAGCTCTTTAAAAACCTCATCAGCCGCTCGCTGAGCCTCTGGAGTACTCCCCTTCTCCTCCTTGAGGCTTTGGAGGATCTCCTCGTAAAAGGGAATCCCCTCTAGCTTCAAACCATGGCGAGCAGCCAACTCCAACATACGATCTGCGCTTGAGGGTCGCAGTCTGGGGTTTAGATAGAGGAGTTCAATCAGCCCCGGACGCTTCAAGAGGAGCTGCTCATTGCGGAGGAGAACCTCACAAGCCCCCTCATCTGCACTGCGAGCGATGCGCTCTAGGGTTTCTAAAGGGCAGCGACGATTCTGGAGCAGCTCTCGGTGAATCTGAGCGCCGTAGAGTTCCTCCATCCAGTCTAGGATCGAAGCCAAGAGGGGCTCTTGTGCCAGTTGAGCGACGCTGCGAGCGGGCATCTTTAGAACGCTCCTCTTCGCTTCTTGAACTACAGTCGGAGAGCCGATGACTGAGAGCTGATAGAGGGCGCAGAGCTGGAGCACCGGCTGAAGCGGGACCAAACCCCGAGCCAGCATCATCTGCATCGACTCTGGACTCTCAGGGCTGAGGAAGCGCTGTAGCTTGGCTGGGAATTTATCCAGGGCGATGGGCTGATGGATAGATGAGGGCACACTCTCTCCCCAGTCTCCGGTCCCAAACGCTCATCTTGGACCGGTGAGCTGTATAGCCTCCCTCCTAAGTTTTCAGGGTGGAGGTACTAAAGTTTGAAAGAGTCTATAGCAAAGGGCGCTTGAACGAAGCTAAAGTCTGGCCCAGCGGACGCAAAAGGTTTTATCTCCCCAAAAAATGACCAAGCACCCAGTAAAGCTATGAGCGACGGAGCCGCCTTTACCTCTTTCTCTGAGGCCGTTGAGCGCGCTGATCGATCAGACATCCAAACCCTCATGACTCAAGGCGTCGATCCCCGTGAGGCGGACGAGTACCTGGGCAAACAGCTGATCAACTGCGCTGTCCGCAGTGGTGATGTCGCCCTGGTCCACTGGCTGATCCAAGGAGGGATCGATCCCTTTGAGGAGCCCAGCCCCCTCTTAGCGGCGGCGAGATTGGGCCATGATGATATCGTGATTTTGCTCCTGCGCCTCAACCTGGACCCCAATGTCCTGGGGGAAAATGATTGGGCGCCTTTGCACTATGCAGCCCACCGAGGCAGCGAGCGTATCGTCAAAGCCCTCCTTCATCGAGGAGCTGAGATCAATCAAACAACTCAAGAGGCTCTGACCCCGCTCCTCCTCGCTTCAGCCAATGCTCATGGGGCGGCGGGCTGCCTCTTAGTAGAGAAGGGTGCCCAAGTTGATCTTGCCTGGACGGATGGCTACACCCCCCTGATGCATGCAGCCCGCACAGGCAGCCTGCCTTTGGCTCGCTCGCTTCTAGAGCGAGGAGCCGGGGTCTATGTTGATCACCCCGAGAATGGTTGGACAGCTTTTATGTTCGCTACCGCCAACGGACATCTAGAGCTGATGGAGCTGCTGCTCTCTCATGGCGCAGATCTTCACGCCAGTGACCATCAGGGTTTTACTCCGCTCTTTTTGGCGATCAACACCGGCAATCCAGAGATCCTGCGCCTCCTGATCTCTCAGCGAACCAGCCTAGAGGTTCGCGCTAAGGATGGCACTCCCCCCCTCAGCATGGCGATTCTGAGCAGGCAACTGGAGATCATCCGAGTTCTGATTTCCGGAGGCGCTCCCCTGGAGATGCTTGGAGCTGATGGCTTTAGCCCTCTTCAGTTGGCAGCCTCTCAGGGTCAAAAAGAGGTGGTCAAGCTTCTCTTAGACGCTGGCGCGGACCCTCTAATCCCCGGACCCGATGGACGCTCCGCTCGGGAGATGGGAGAAGCGGCAGGGCTAAAGTCGCTTTTTGTTGTAGAGGAGCTCCCTGTTGGGAACAAGACCGACAGCCTCTCCTTCCCAGAGCTGAAGAGCCCTGTCTCGCGTCAACTCTCAAATTTCGCTGCCCTTGATCAGAGCGGAGGCTTTGATCCCAAGGCGACCCTCATCGGGCAACTTCCACCCACCCGCAAAGCGCGACAGCGTAGGACCTTCCTCAGGATGTTATTGGCCCTGAGCATCGTCTCTGCTTTGACCCTGGCGGCTTGGTTTCTCTTGGATCTGGAGAGCAGCCTCTTGGGGAGTTCAGCTCAGGAGCCTGAAGCCCAGGTGCCAGCGCCCTTCCTGGACGGAGGTGAAGTGGTGCGCCTCAGCCTGGGACAGGAGGGAGAGCAGAAGAGAGGCCCTCAGCGTATTCAAAATATCCGCGCCTCTGCCTCTTCTGAGCTGCGTGAAGGCAGCCTCTACTCCCCTGCAGAGAACGCCATAGACGGCCAACTGGAGAGTTGGTGGGCTGAGGCCTCTTCAGGGGATGGTTTAGGAGATTGGATTCGCCTGGAGTGGGCTAGAGAGCGGGAGATTCGAGAGATTCGCCTAGTCCCCGGTTATATGAAGGTGAGAGATGATCGCTTTGGGGATCGTTGGCCCCTGAATAATCGCTTGGCTAAGCTTCACATCAGCTTCTCTTCTGGCGCCCATCTTCTCCAAAATCTGCCCGATCGCAGAGGCTGGCACACGATCTCCTTAGAGAGCCCCATCAAAGCCAGCTGGCTCAAGATCAGCATCCAGAAGATCCACCCTGGCCAAGACCTCAACGGTGATCGGGTACATGACTCCGGTCTCGCAGAGATTCAAATCCTGGCAGATCCCTAAGGAAGAAAAATATGGTCGATTTTCGCGCCTTCTCTGGACTGCGACCCGCTCAGGGCTTCGCCTCAAAGGTCGCCGCGGTTCCCTACGATGTCCTGAACACGCAAGAAGCTCAGGCCCTGGTCGCTGAGGAGCCATACAGCCTCTTAGGGGTCACTCGCCCAGATGTTGATCTTCCAGTGGGTTGTTCTCTTTATAGCGAGGCCGCTTATGAGGCCGCCCAGCGCCGCTTTCAAGAGCTACGTGCTGAGGGGATCTTGGTGGAGTCGAGCCGCGCCTTTTACGCCTATGCTCAGACGATGAAGGGGCGGCGACAGCTGGGGCTTATGGGGGTCGCCAGCGCCGCAGACTACTGGGCTGATCGAATTAAGAAGCATGAGTTCACCCGTCCCAATAAAGAGGACGACCGTATGCGCCATATTGAGGCGCTGAAGGCTCACTTGGGGCCCGTCTTTCTCAGCTATCGATCCTCCCCTGAGATCGATGCGCTGATGGAGGAGGCCATTCGGGGTGCTGCAGATGTCGACTTCCTGGCCCCTGACGCGGTACGACATCAGCTCTGGTTTATCCAAGGAGAGGCAGAGATTGAGGCCCTAGAGCTTGCCTTTAGCGCTCTCCCCTGCCTCTATATCGCCGATGGGCATCATCGCGCTGCGGCGGCCTCCCGGATCGGCAGAGGGGCGCCGGAGGGGGAGCCTAAGGCGCAGTTTTTGGCGGTGAGTTTTCCTCATGATCAGCTCCAGATCCTGCCCTATAACCGAGCCCTACGCGATCTCAACGGTCTGAGCCCCGAGGCTTTTCTAGAGGCCCTGAACCCCCTCTTTGAGATCGAGATTCTGACGCAGGCACAAGCACCCCAAGCGCGGCACAGCTTCAGCCTCTTTTTGGGAGAGCGTTGGTATCGGCTGCGTCTGCGCCCCGAAGCTTGTCCAGATGAGTCCGATCCTGTGGCGCGTCTGGATGTGAGCATCCTCCAAGAGCAGGTCCTGGCTCCTCTCCTGGGTATTGAAGATCCTCGACGCTCAGAGCGCATCGACTTTGTAGGGGGGATCCGAGGCTTAGAGGAGCTGGAACGGCGAGTCCGAGGGGGTTGGGCGCTGGCCTTCGCCCTCTACCCCACCGCCATCGAGGAGCTGATGGCCATCGCCGACGCCGGACAGGTGATGCCCCCCAAATCGACCTGGTTTGAGCCCAAGCTGCGCTCAGGTCTGGCGATCAGCCTCTTTTAATTTTCATTGAATAGCACTAAATAGAGGGTCGTTCTCGGCCCGGCCAGTCTGGCTGGTGATACCCAAAGAGGTTCAATATGAAGTGGTTTCTGACACTCTCCGCGCTCCTACTCCTCTGCACCGGCGCCTTCGCTAAAGCACCTCCCAAGGGCAAGGAGTTCAAGAAGGCCCCCATCCTCTTGAAGGCCAAGGCGCCCACTCAAGCGAAGGCCCTAGATCTTAATAAGGCCAGCCTAGAGCAGCTCGTGGGGCTGCCTGGAATCGGCAAGGTCAAGGCTAAGGCGATCATCGAGGCACGCAGCGCCAAGCCCTTCCTCAAGGTTGAAGATCTCCTCAAGGTTAAGGGGATCGGCCCCGCTACCCTCAAGAAGTTTGAGAGTCGGGTCGCTGTCCTCGCCCCCCCCGCCAAGGAGCCCAAGAAGGGGATCAAGGCCAAGACAAAGCTGCCTGTTCCTAAGAAGGGCGTCAAGTAGCCAGCTCCTCATAGACTCACAAACTCTAAACCTAAATAAATTGAGCCCTTGACTTCGGGATAAAGCTTACATTACTGCCTATTCTTTGATGGGTATTTTGTTCAAACCCAAAGCGGAGTTTCTCACCCCAGCGCGGATCGCGGCGGTTCTGCGTCGTCTGGGAATGGAGTGGGCTCTAAAGTTCGACCTCCCCGATCCCCTCTACCCTGTGATCCCCTTCAAAAGAGATGCCTGGGAATGGTCTGTGGGGGAGGACGCTGTCGTCACCTGGATCGATGAGCTGGAGCGCTTTCCCCAGGGCTGCTGGAGCTGCACCTGTAACCTCCGCAGCCCCGCACGCTGCCTCCATGTTGTCATCGCCACCCTGATTCACGCTTGGAATAGCCCCAAGCTGCGTAGGCTCTTTGAGCAGCCAGCCTGGGCTCTAGAGTTGGGGCCTCTCTTGGGGCCTGAGGTCTCAACACAGAGGACCCTGGATCAGGGCTTCATCCGCTACCTCTTGGAGCCCCCCAGCTCAGCGCTCCTGCCCATACGTCGTCGCCTGATGAGGCTCTCTCGCCGTCGAGGTCAACGCCTGGAGGCGCAGAGCATCCCTGGCGACTTTCAGCTGCTCCTTCAGCGCATCGATGGGCTTCGCCCCGCTGATCGCCGCTTTCACGAGGCTGCTGAGAACCTCAGACAGCTGCGTAGCTTCTCCTTTTCAAGATCCAACAATCTGAAAGGCCTACAGCGTCACTTCCAAGAGGAGGCTTTTGAGAGCCTCTTAGATGTGGCGGAGCTGCTCTATCAAGGCCGCCCTCTTCGCCCTCTCCACGAAGCTCATCAGCCCATCTTGGTGATCGAAGATGGCCCTAAAGCCCTAAAGCTCCATTGGCAAACTCAGGTGATCGAGTTCTTTCCGGTGGCTACAGGATATGTGGTCACTGAAAAGGATGAGTTTCGTCCCTTGGCGCAGCTCTCTGACCGCCCCGAGATTCTCCTGCGTGCGCTCCCTGAGGTCCCCTATGGAGAGCTTGACAGCTTCCTTGAGCGCTTCCTACGCCGCAGCCGAGTCAGCGTAGAGCTGCTCTCAGAGCGCCTACCCCCGCTGATGGAGGCTGATCTCATCCAAGCTCAGGTGATGTTGAGCGAAGAGGAGCAGGTTCTACGTGTTGATCTGAGCTTCCTCTACCACCTGGGTACAGAGCGACGTGAGATCAAGCCCGATGAACCTCACTCTCATCTCATCTTAGACGAGGGGCTCCTGCGCCGAGATTTTCTCCTTGAAGAGCAGCTCTGGGACCAACTCAATCGCCACCTGAGCGCTCCGATCCCCTGCTATCTCAGGGGCAACGTGGCCCTGGACTTTCTCATCGACGCCCCCAGGAGTTTGGGAGAGGGGTGGATTATTTTGGGGGCCCAGAGCCTCCTCGCTCATCGCGTCGTCGGAGAGCTGTCTGCTAAATTCTCAGTCCCCTCAGGCATCGACTGGTTGGATCTCAAGCTGGAGTTCTCGGTGGGCAGCGAGCAGCTCCCCGCCCTAGCAGTGCTCAAGAGTTGGCGAGATGGCCGTCGCTATCAGCGCCTTAAGGATGGCAGCTTAGCTCGACTCCCCCTCGCTTGGTTACAGCAGTATGGAGCCCGCGCCTTAGAGCTGGAGGAGCTGCGTCAAACCTCAGGGAGGCTGGGGGGTTATATCGCCCCTCTCCTGGATGGGCTCCCCCTAGATGAACTTTCTACGCCCTGGATGAATCTGCTGGAACAGCTTAAGCCAGAGCAACTTAAAGAGCGCCCAGTGCCCCCTGGTCTCAAGGCCCAACTGCGACCTTATCAACTCCAGGGCTTCAACTGGCTCTGTACGCTGAGGGAGCTGAAGTTGGGAGGCTGTTTGGCGGATGATATGGGGTTGGGCAAGACGGTTCAGGCGATCGCCGCGCTGCTGGAAGCGCACCCCGCTGAGGAACCCTCTTTGGTGGTCGCTCCCACCTCGGTGATCTTCAACTGGCTCTCTGAGTTGGAGCGCTTCGCCCCCTCCTTGCGCTGCCGCCTCTACCATGGATCCCAACGTGACCACTGCTTTGATGGTCAGGATATCATCATCACCTCCTACACCCTCCTGCGTCTGGATGAAGAGCACTTCCGGGGCCGACGCTGGCGCACCCTGCTCTTGGACGAAGCGCAGCAGATCAAGAACCCCACCAGTCGCATCGCTCGGATGGTGCGCACGCTCAAGGCGGAGCTGCGCTTGGCTTTAACCGGCACCCCGATTGAGAATCAGGTCTTGGAGCTATGGAGCCTCTTTGAGTTCCTCATGCCAGGCTTCTTTGGTCCTCGGGGTCTCTTTATCAAGCGCTACGCTACTCCCATCCAAAAAGATCGTGATTCTCAAGCTGCTCGGGATCTTAGAGCGAGGATCCAGGCCTTTATCCTGAGGCGCCGCAAACAGGAGGTCGCTCAGGATCTCCCCCCACGACAGGAGCAGCTGCTCTTCTGCGAGCTGGGTCCAGAGCAGCGCCAGCTCTATGAACAGATCAAAAGCCGCTATCGAGAGAGCCTCCTTCTGCGAGTGAAAGAGAAGGGGATGGGTGGGGCACACCTGAGCATTTTGCAAGCCCTCACACGTCTGCGCCAAGCCTGCGCCGATCCCGCCTTGGTTCCTCTGCCGGAGGCTCAAGGAATCTCAAAATCAGCCAAGCTGGATCTCTTGATGGAGATCCTGGATGAGACCATCCCTGCGGGACATCGCAGCTTGGTTTTCTCTCAGTGGCCCTCTCTATTAAGGCGGGTGAGTCAGCGTTTAGAGGAGCGAGGGTTTGCTTGGCTCTTTCTGGATGGCAGCACCCCGCAGCGCCCTGAGCTGGTGCGGCGCTGGAACGATCCCAAAGGTCCTCCTGTTTTTCTGATCAGCTTAAAAGCGGGGGGAGTTGGTCTAAACCTCACCGGCGCAGATCAGGTGATTCATCTGGATCCTTGGTGGAACCCTGCGGCGGAGAACCAAGCCACAGATCGAGCTCACCGTATCGGGCAGACCCGTCCGGTCGTGGTCTATAAACTATTGGTAAAGGACAGCCTGGAGGAGAAAGTCTTAGAGCTTCAGCTCCGCAAAAAACGGCTCTTTGAGACCACCGTAGAGTCTGATGGGTTGGAGTTAGATCCTCAACTTGACCAACAGGAGCTGGAGGCTCTGCTCGCCTCAGGGGGGCAGGCTCTGCTCCCTCCGACGCAGCCACCTCCAGAGACAACACCACCCTCCCCCCTCAGGATCACCCCAGCGGGGCACACCCCCTCGACTCTCATCGAGCAACTCAAAGTGGGCGCTCAGCTTAACAACGCTCAAGTCCGCGAATATACAGGCTGGAGTTCAGAGCAAGCCAGAGCTTGGCTTCAGCGTCAGGTTCAGGCCCAGGTCCTAGAGCGTTACGGTCAGAAGCGGGGGACCTACTATGTGGTCCTCGCCCCCCATTAAGTCGGATGGTACGGTTCCGATCTGAGCTTCCTTTCAAGGTTTTTTGCCTTATTGGCTGAGTCCACCGGATTGGGTGGCTGATTCATTCTAAGGGGTTATGTCCACTCATGGATACGGCAATGAGCACATTCTGTAGCCAATTCTCGTGGTATGAGGAGCCATTGGTCTATTGAAAGGGCGAGACTCTTGGAGGGGGTCAAATAGCCGACTCTTAGCTCTTACCCTGCTTATCCTGTCGAATATTCTCTTTCCGATATAATCATCTGGCAGATTCCGGTTTGACCACTCCGCAAATCGGCGCAATTTTTGGACAAAAGAACGTATTTCTTTCTGACTTATATATATTCCATATTTCTTCTCCGATTATTTCTCTAAATTCAGGTTTCTACAAGCCCGCTACCGTCGACGGGCGGCCCGTTTCAAGCCGGAAGCGCGAGAAGGTGGAGTTCGTGATCGAGGAGTGAGGGCAGAGCCTCTGGATGCCTGGGCCGAAGACCTGAAGCCCAAGCCTCTGATGCCAACCCCGCGAACAGATCCTTTCATAAGATCACAACACAGCTCGGACGACGATGAATGATGATCCCAATGACACATCGCGCGCCGCCGTGCCACGCTCGAATGTGGCTCTACAGAGACAAACCTCTCTTACTCCAAGAGGGTTGATCGCAACCCATGCTCGGTAGATATTGCTGATCTCAGGGCCCCAGGACGGAGACCTTATGGAACCCCACGCGCCCGGCAGGCGAGAGCGACGAACCTTCTATCCCCTCTCCACGCTCGACCGCATCCTCACCGCTCAGATCATCGTGGGTTGGGCGGGTGAGGAGGGCGAGGAGCCTCGCTTGGAGTGGTGGCAGAGCGATCTTGTCTTGGAGGATGGTGGAGCCACGCTCTTCCAAGAGCTTCTCCCCGAGACCTGGCGCTGGGCGCTCCTGCAGGGCGTACGCGAGGCCGCCCGACGCGAAGACGCTCGGCGTCGCACCAATGCGCAGGATCCCGACCAGCTCCTCTCTCTCTTCAGCCTCGGCTTCGAGCTTGACGAGCGCCTCGACGAGCGCCTCCAGGATCTTAAGCGCTCAGGGCAAAGCCCGGTGGACGCGCTCCCAGGGCTCAAAGAGTTCCCCGCGCTCACGGAGATCCTCCAGGTTGAACCTGAGGATCCCGCGGAGTGGGAGCGTGAGGCGTTCATCGCGTGGATCGAGGGCCACGGTGAGATCAAGCACATCACAGAGCCCTCTGGGCGGCGGATCACGAAGAGACCACCCGAGAGCCCAGAGGCCCGCGTCGATGCGCTCATCGCCGCGCTCCTGCCGCTCAGCGAGAAGTACCCGCTGCCTCACTATCGGAGAGGTGCATGAGCGAGCGCCCGACGGAGACGCGCCAAGTACACACACGCCTCCTCAAGTGCGCCCTGCAGATCGACGAGTCGCGCGCCTACTGGCAACGGTGGCGCGCTGAGCCGCCGATCACTTCCCAAGAGGCCTTCGACGACTACTGGTTTGGCGCTAAGAGCCTCGCGTGGGTCAAGGTGCTGTTGACGAACTGTCGCGCACGCTTCGACGCGATCCCCGAGGCCATCGCCGCGCTCCACGCCTGGCCTCATATGCGCCCAGAGGTGCGCCGCCTCATCTGTCACTGGCATCTCCAGCTCTCCGATCCGATGTATCGCGCCTTCACGGGAGATCTGCTCCCCTCGCGCCTTCAAGAGAGCCGCCCCCACATCAAGCGCGCGAGGGTCATCGATTGGGTCAAGGATCAAGGCCCTGGGCGATGGACGACGCCGACGCAGGTGCAGCTCGCCAGCAAGCTGATGTCGAGCGCCTACGCCGCAGGGCTCCTCGGCAGCAGCCGTGATCCCCGGCCGATCCTCAGCCCACGCGTACCCGATGAGGCCCTCGCCTACCTGATGTACCTCCTCCGAGCGATAGATTATGAGGGGGTGCTATTAGAGAACCCCTACCTCAGCTCCGTTGGGCTTCGCGGCGGCGAGCTGGAGCGGCGCCTCTCGCGTACACCTGGGCTGCGTCTGAGCCGACAGGGGGATCTGTTGAACTTCCATTGGGCCACGACAGGGCTGCTGGAGTGGGTTGAGGCGACCCAAACTCCAGAGAGATAGAGGACGATGATGAGCAGCCTCACACTCTTTGAAAGAACCCCGCTGGATGAGGCTTTCAAGGCGCTGCGCCGTGATCTCATCCATGAAGATGGCCCCGCCATCAGCACGATGCGCAACTACCGGTTCGCTATCGTGCAGTACGATCCGGAGTTAGAGTTCAAGCTCCGCAGACAGACCCAGGCGCTCGCGAGGGAGCTGGAAGAGAGCGGGTGGGAGATCTTAAGCATCAGCCTCTTTGATCTCTTTTTGGGCCGGACGCGTGCGCAGGAGGAGGGGTGGATCGAGTGGGCCACCGAGGCTGAGGCGGACTTCGCCGAGGATGATCTTGAGGAGAGCTTGGACTTCCTCGATGAGGAGCTGGGGCAGCTCGCCGAGGCCCTCTCACAAGCCTGCATCGACAAGATCACCGCCCATGTCGAGGCTCACCCCGACAAACATGATCGGACCCTCATCCTCATCGGGCGTGTAGATGGCGTCTATCCCTTCTTCCGCGCCTCGGCCCTCCTTAAGCGCCTGGATGGGGCCACCCACAACGTCCCTGTGATTTTGCTCTATCCGGGCGAGCGACGAGGGACCACCGGGCTCTCTTTCATGGGCGAACTCAAAGAAGACAACGACTATCGACCCAGGATCTATCCATGAGCGAAGCAGGGCGCATCACCGATCTCTTTACGCAAGACGTCACGCGTGACATCCCGCCGGTCGTCTACTTCCAAGAGCAGAGCCCCGACAAGATCCTCAGCGAGGTCAACGAGTACATCATCACGGGCGGTTGGGAGCGCGATCACCCCAACCATCGGCGGGTCCCTGACGGGATCCACGAGCAGTATGTCCGCCTCTTGAGCGCCATCGCGCGGGAGCTGGACAAGCCCGGCGGCGCCGACCTCCCCACTGTATGGATCTCAGGCTTTTATGGCTCGGGTAAGTCCAGCTTCGCCAAGCTTCTGGGCCTCGCCCTCGACGGCGTGGCGCTGCCCGACGGGCGCTCCATGGCCGAGGCGCTCCTCGCCCGAGACACCTCTCCACGCGCTGAGGAGCTGCGCGCCGCCTGGGCTCGTTTGAGGCAGAAGATCGATCCCTTCGCGGTGATCTTTGACCTGGGCGGATCAGCGCGCCACGACGAACACCTCCACTCCATCACCCTGCGGCAGATCCAAGCCAAGCTCGGCTACTCCAGCAAGAGCGCCTATATCGCCTTCGGGGAGCTGGAGATCGAGCGGGATGGGCGCTGGGAGCGGTTTTTGAGCTTGGCCCAAGAGACCTTCGGCGAGCCCTGGGCGGCGCTCAAGGATGGGGCGATGGCCACCGCGCGGTTCGGCAAGCTCATGCGGCGCCTCTACCCTGAGACCTTCGAGAGCGAGCGGAGCTGGCTGAAGCAGTACGGCAAGGGCAAGGCCAACACCTACTCCCCCGAGGAGGCCGTCAAGCTCATCCAAGAGATGCTCGGGCGCCGTCGCCCCGGCGCCACGCTGTTCCTCGTCGTCGATGAGGTCTCGCAGTTCGTCATCTCCAGCAAGGACCGCGTCGACCGCCTCCGCGCCTTCGCCACGGCGCTGGGGGTGGGGTTGCGGGGCAAGGTCTGGCTCTTGGCGTTGGGCCAACAGAAGCTCGACGAGGGCGCCAGCAGCGACTTCCTCGTCTGGGCCAAGGATCGCTTCCCGCCGCGGCTCCGCGTGCACCTCGACACCACCAACATCCGCGACGTAGTACACCGCCGCCTGCTGCAGAAGACCCCCGCGGGCGAGGCCCAGCTGCGGGCGCTGTTCGAGCGCCACCGCGCCGACCTCAAGCTGTTCGCCTACGACTGCGAGGGCATCACGCCCGATGAGTTCGTGGAGGTCTACCCCCTGTTGCCGGGGCACATCGATCTCTTGATGCAGCTCACCAATGCGATGCGCGCGCGCCAGAGCCGCGCCCAGGGCGACGCCCACGCCATCCGCGGCCTACTCCAGCTCCTCGGTGAGCTGTTCCGGGGCCAGGGGCTCGCCGAGCAGGAGGTTGGCGGCCTCATCACCCTGGAGCAGATCTACGAGGTGCAGCGCACGGCGCTCGACGTCGAAGCGCAGCGCAGCATGGAGCGCCTGCTCCACAAGTGCCAGGGCGATGAGACCGGCCTCAAGGTCAAGGTCGCCAAGGCCGTCGCGCTCCTGGAGCTGATTCAAGAGACCATGCCCACCACCGCCCAGCTCGTCGCCCGGTGTCTCTTCGGCCACGTCGCCGAGGGCAACCAGCAGGAGAAGATTGAAGCGGCCCTGAAGGCGCTGAAGCGAGAAAACCTGCTCGGCTACGCCAACAAGACAGGCTACAAGCTGCAGTCCTCGGCGGCGGAGGAGTGGGAGCGCGAGCGCCGCGACATCGCCGTCTCCCGCGAGCAGATCAGCGACCTCATCCGAGGGGGGCTTGAGCTGCTTCTTGATCGCCCGAGCAAGCCCAAGCTCCACGGCCGCGCCTTCCCCATCGTCGGCTTCTTCTCTGACGGCCGAGGTGAGGCGCGGCGGCTGCGCCGCTCCTCTGACGCCGCGGTGGTCCCTGTGGCGCTGTACAACGTCAGCGCCGATGAGCGCCGCGACAAGGCGGGGTGGGTGCAGCGGAGCGGTGAGGAGAGCCACGCCAACCGAGGGCTCAGCTGGGTCATTGGCGAGCGCGAGGCGCTCAGGGGGCGCTGCCGGGAGCTGCGCCGCAGCCAGCGGATGGTCGAGCGCTACAAGCCGAGGCGCGAGGCCCTCGATCACGCCCATAAGCTCCTGCTCACCCAGGAGGAGAACCGCGCCGAGGATCTCGTCAACCTCGTCAGCGCCGCCATCGACGCGGCCTGGATGAGCGGCAAGATGTACTTCAGTGGCCGCGTGATCCTGCCCAGCGAGCGGGGCAACAGCTTCGCCACCGCGCTGGAGAAGGTCGCCGAGGAGGCGCTCCGAGAGCTGTTCGATCAGTTCACCCCCATCCGGATCAGCCCCAAGGAGCTGAAGCAGCTGATGCAGGAGCGGCTCTCGGGCCCTTCTGCCAAGTTCTTCAAGGAGGGCTTAGGCATCCTGGAGGTGGACGCCGGGAGCACCGTATCTACCTGCGCGGGGGTCATCCCATCGCGGGTCTTGGGCCAGATCGAGGAGATGGGGAGCGCGACGGGGGCGGAGCTGATCGCCCACTTCAGCGGCCCGCCCTATGGCTACACCAATGAGGTCATCAAGGCCTGCGCGCTGGGCCTCCTGCGGGGCAGCAAGATCACCGCCCACCCTGAGGGGGCGCGGGAGGAGATCACCGCCGTACGCGATATGGGCGCGGTAGACCTCTTCGAGAAGGATCGCGCCTTCAAGGGCGCCACCTTCGCCCCCGTCGGGGAGGACCCGGTGGGGTTCAAGGCGCGGGCTAAGATCTGCAAGTTCTTTAGGCGGACCCTTGGGGTCGCCTTGGATCGCGACGACAACGCCATCGCGGACGCGGTGGCCGAACACTTCCCCCAGCAGCTCACCCGGCTGCGCAGCGTACGCTCTCGCCTGAACCAGCTCCCGATGGGGCCGAAGATCCCCTCGGAGCTGAGTAAGCTCGGTGAGGTCCTCGAGGCCTGTGTCGCCAGCGCGCGGAAGACGCGGCCCACGGTCTTGCTGGTCAAGAAGCACCTCGACGCGCTGCGCGATGGGCTGGAGAAGGTCCGGGCCTACGATCCCGAGCTGAAGCCCGAGGCGCTGCGCGCGATCCACGACGCGGCGAGGGTGCTCAAGGGGGAATTGGCGCAGCTGGCGAGCCTCGACGCCAACGTCGATGACCTCAAGCTGCTCGCGGGGGAGGTCCGCCAGCAGCTTGAGCGCGTGGAGCCCTGGCGCGAGATCAACCAGCTGGCCCCCTCCCTGAAGCGCGCCCGCGCTGCCTACCGCGCCGAGCGCCAGAAGCTCATGGATCGGCAAGGCGAGGCGCTCCAAGGGATCCGCGAGCAGGTCAAGGCGCGCGAGGGGTTCAGCACGCTGACGGGTGAGCAGAGCCACGCGGCGCTGCGCCCCTTGGCCTTGGCGTTGACGGACACCACGCCCGAGGCCACGCGCCCCCCCCTTGAGGCCCTCCAAGACCCCTTCTGGGGGCGCGTGGGGGGCGCCGCGGGGGCGGCCCCCGCGCAGCGCGGTGCGGTGTTGTGCGGGGGGG
>CAYLJJ010000002.1:0-87982 GCA_964384025.1 uncultured Nannocystaceae bacterium | reverse complement strand
CGCCCCCCCCCCCCCCCCTGGCGCCCCCCCACCCCCCCTGGTGGGCGGGCTGGCGGCGCGCCGAGGAGGAGGCCCACGAGAAGCTCGATGAGATCTTGAGCGGGGGAGGAGGCGGCGGTGAGGATGATCCCACCCCTCCACCTCCGCCCATCATCGTCCTGCGCCTCTCGACCCTGCTGCGCAACCGCGAGCTGAAGCGCCCCGAGGAGCTGGAGCGGCTGCTCGCTGAGATCCGCGATCGTGTGAGCCCCTACCTGCAAGATGAAAAGCGCGTGCGCCTGATCTGAACCTGCCCTCGAGGATAGACCCATGTCGATGACACCCAAGGCCAAGAGCGCGCTGGCGAGGAGGATCCGAGGCGGCGCGGACGGGGGGCTGCGTCAGCGGCTCCTGGATGATCTCCACAACGCGACGGAGGGGGTGTATCGCCTCGGCGTCCCCGCGGACAAGGCGGGCTTGAGCGCCCAGGCGGCCGCCCGCCGCGCGCGCTTAGAGGCGTGGATCGCCGAGCAGTTGCGCACAGAGCGGGGCAAGGAGCGCCCCCGCGACGCCGAGGCGCTGCGACGAGAGGCGGAGAAGCAGGCCGCCTACACCTGGCTCAACCGGATCATCATCCTGCGCTTAATGGAGGCGGCGGGGCTGCGCGCCCCCAAGGTGATCACGGGGGGCTGGAGCAGCCCCGGCTACAAGGACTTTCGGGAGCTGGCCCCCGCCCTCGCCCTGGGCGACGATACGGAGGGCTACGCCTTCCTGCTCCAGCTCATCTTTGAGGACCTCGCGGGGGAGCTGCCCGGCCTCTTCGGTGATATGGGCATCGCCGCGCTGATCCCCATGCCCTCCAGCGCGCTGCGCCACCTCATCGAGTCGCTCGACCATGAGGACTTAGGGAGCTGCTGGGGCGATGACATGACCCTGGGCTGGGTCTACCAGTACTGGAACGACCCCGAGCGGGAGGCCCTCGACGCCAAGATCAACAGCGGCGGCAAGATCGAGCGTCACGAGATCGCCAGCAAGACCCAGATGTTCACCGAGCGCTATATGGTGGACTGGCTGCTGCAGAACAGCCTCAACCCGATGTGGTTGGCCATGTGCCAGGCCCAGGGCTGGACCCCCGAGGCTGAGTCCAGCGGCGCGCTGGCGGCCCTCGAAGCCCGCCGCGTGAGGTGGCGGGCCAAGCGAGAGTCCGGCGAGGTGTTGCTGACCGAGCTGATGCCGCTGCATAACGACATGGAGCGCCGCTGGGCCTACTACGTCCCCCAGCCCATCCCCCAGGACACGAGGGCCCCCGAGAGCGTCCGGGATCTCAAGATAATCGACCCCGCCGTGGGCTCCGGGCACTTCCTGATCATCGCCTTTGAGCTGCTGATCGCCCTCTACCGCGAGGAGGCGCGGCACCGAGGCGAGGCCGGGCAGCCCAAGTGGGCCGATAAGGCCATCGTCGAGCGCATCCTGGAGCACAACCTCCACGGCATAGATCTCGATCCCCGCGCCGTCCAGATCGCCGCTGCGGCCCTCTGGCTCAAGGCCAAGGCGGTCAGCCCTGAGGCCCAGCCCCAGCGGCTCAACCTCGTGGCCTCCCAGCTCCGCTTGGCGGGCCTGCCTGATGATGATCCCGCCCTGGTTGAGCTGCGCCGGGAGGTGGAGCGGGAGACGGGCGTCCCAGCAGCCCTTACGGATAAGATCATCGGCGCGCTGCGCGGCGCGGATCACCTGGGGAGCCTGCTGAAGATCGACGCGGCGGTGGATCAGGCCATCAAGGCCCATGAGGCGTCAGGGCTGCGCCGCTTGGTGCCCACGCAGGTGGATCTCTTTGGAGGCGCCCCCGCGCAGCAGGAGGAGATCGACTTTGACGCCCCCAAGGCCCGCCGCTCCTTGGTGGAGGGCTTGGAGCGCTTCCTTTCTCAGCACACCTCCGGGGATGATCTGGGCCTGCGCCTGCGCGGAGCCCAGCTCGCCGCGGGTGTGCGCTTTGCGCGGATGGTAAAGGAGGGGGGCTATGATCTGGTGGTGGCGAACCCGCCGTATCAGGGTACCTCTAAGATGGTGGATGCTCGGTATGTGCAGAAGCATTATAAGTTGGGTAAGGCGGACCTCTATGCGGCGTTTTTATTACGAGGGCTTGAGTTAACGCATGAGGGCGGCGTATCGGCGATGCTTACGATGCGTAATTGGATGTTTATTAAGCAATATTCTGGGTTAAGAAAGAACCTGTTTGAGAAATTTAATCTGCGCACTCTGGGGGACTTTGACCGAGGCGCGTTTGAGGCGATCCCTGATGAAATTGTCAGTGTGGTGGTCAGCATATTCCGGCGGACATTAGACCGAACTACCAGCATGGCGCTGTGTCCGACACCTCGAGATGACCAAACTCGTGATGCCCAAAGAACCCATCGCAAGCGCGCAGCCACCCTCTGCCATATCGACCGCTATGAGTTTGAGCCCGTGGCGCTCAAGGTTATTCCAGAGTGGCCTTTGGTTTATTGGTGGGATGAGGAGGCTTTGCGAGCCTATCAAGATTTCCAATTGATTGGGGAAGCATCACCTGCAAGGCAAGGTCTCGCAACAGCAGACAATTATCGCTTTTTGCGCCGACGATGGGAGTGTTTCCCCAGTTCACTGAAATGGTTTCCTTTCCTGAAGGGTGCTGAAGGACGCTCCTGGATTGAACCAATGAAAGAGAACATAAACTGGGGTGATTTTGGTCTCGAAATGCGTGTGTTTCGCCGAGCAGTCCTTCGAAACCCCAGCTATTACTTCAAACGCGGCGTAGCCTTTTCCATGATAGGCGCAAACTTCAGCGCCCGCGTACATCGCTACCCCAGCATCTTTGGCAACAAAGGCTCCTCAGTCTTCCCCAACGATCTCGCGGGCGCGGTCTGCGCCATGAACTCCACGCGCGCTCGTGAGATCCTCCAATCACTCAACCCCGGCATAGGCTTTGAAGTCGGCGATGTAAACCGTCTCCCCCTCTTCCCCATCGCCAACGCCGATGACATCTTCGCTCAAATCGAAGCCGCATTTGATATCCATGAAGCCCACCGCGAGCCCTCTGTAGAATACAAACACCCTGGCCCCTCCCCCTGGCGCCACGCCCAGGACTGGGCCCAGCTCGCCGTAGATCGCCCCGAAGGCGATCCGCTCCCCGAATACATCGAGCAGCTCGACGAGGAGCCCCCCACCGACCACCTCAGCTACGCCCTCGGCCTCGCCCTGGGCCGCTTTAACGCTGAGGGCATCGTTGATCCAACGAGCGATGACTTAAGCCAAGCGCTCCCCGCGGGCATCTGCTTCCTGGACGGCACGCTCGCCCCCGAGGAGACACAAGACAGCCTCGGCCACCCCGCCGCCCAGCCGCTCCATGACGCCTGGGCTGCCCACCGCAACCCGATCGGCTATAAGAAGGACCTCCGCGCTTGGCTCCGTCTCAAGTTCTTTGGGGATGTGCATAAGAAGATGTATGAGAACCGGCCCATCCACTGGCCACTCTGCTCCGCCAAGAAGACCTTCGTGGCCTGGATCAACATCCACCGCATGGACCATCGCACACTCCACATCCTCCAGGCCGACCACCTCAACCCCGCGCTCACTCGCGTGGAGGCCCTGCTCAACGACCTGCGCGCCGCCCGAGATGGAGCGGACAAGAGGGCCGCTAAGGCGGCGGAGAGGCGATTCGGCGCCTCGCAGAAGGCCAAGGCTGAGCTGCTGGCCTTCATCGCCGACGTGGCCCAGTGCGCCGATGCGGGGCCGCCCTCCCAGCCCGCGCGGGAACTGGACGCCCGCTACGATCCCGACCTCGACGACGGCGTGATGATCAACAGCGCCGCGCTCTACCCCCTGCTCACGCCGCTCTGGAAGGAGCCTAAGAAGTGGTGGAGGGAGCTGGCGACCGCCAAGGGCCGCAAGGACTATGACTGGTCCCACCTCGCCATGGCTTACTGGCCCACCCGCGTAGACGCTAAGTGCAAGGCGGACCCGAGCTTGGGGGTGGCCCATGGCTGCTTCTGGGCCTATCATCCCGCCCGCGCCTGGGCCTGGGAGCTGCGCCTGCAAGATGAGATCGGCCCTGGGTTCCGCATCGAGGAGGCCCCCTACCGAGGGGATGAGGGCGATAAGGCCCACCGCGCCGCCTACCTCCGTGACCACGCCAAGGAGGCCCTGGCGGCGGTCTTAAAGGAGGCCCTCCGCCGCCGAGGCCGGGGCAAGGGGGCCAAGCCCATCGCCGAGGTGATCCTCTTGGAGCGGGGCCTCTGGTCCCACCACGCCGCCGAGTGCTGGGCCCTGGAGTCCCAAATCATCGACAAGCAGAAGGCCCCCTTCAGCCTCCACGCCCCCGATGAGGCTGAGGGCCGCGCGGCCTATGAAGCGGCCCACCCCCGCGCCGTCGAGGCCCGCGCGCTGCGGCTGAAGGCGCTGGTTGAGCAGAGCGAGAGGCTGCTGTGAGCTGCGCGGGCCTCATAATCGAGCCACCGCCCACGACCCAGTTGACCTCTCAGAACACATACAAGAAGTACTGCGGGAGGAGTGTATGAGCGGGCTCAGAGGGCTGGGTGGCCCTGTCTCGATGACCCTCGAGGCGGAGCTGCGTGAGCGGGTGCGGCGGAAAGGGATCGTCGTCTGGCTCGATGGTCAAGGCGACTACACAGGCTTCGTAGATCGCCTCAGAGCGCAGGAGCGCCACCTCCCATACGCGGTCCGCGCGTGGCGCGGCAGCCACCTCCGGCTGATGCTGGATCTGGAGGGGCTCGCCGACGGCCTGGAGCCCCCCCAGCTCCTCATCCACCTCCCTCGCCATAATGAGGAGGAGGTCAAGCGCACGCCGATCTTGGGGCTCTATAAAGCGGGTGTGCGTTACCGAAAGAAGCTGAACACCCTCATCAGCGAGTCCGCGGCGCGCCGTGTGCCCCCCGAGCGCATCGCGGCGTTCATCAATGAGGGGGCCTCGACCCTCCGTCAAGCCGACGCCTGGCTGGCGAGCCTCCTCCATGAGCACCGCGGGGATCTCGACGCGCGGCTGCGCGCGATGACCTTGGAGGCGGCCATAGAGGATCTCCTCGGCGGTGGGCTTTTGGCGCAGCGGGTCAATCACGAAGAGGATCGCGCGGCCTTATGGCGTCAGCTTGAGGCCTGGACGGGCCTCTCCTCCGATTGGCGGGATATCGTCTTACCGAGCCGCGCCGAGCCCCGCGCGGATGACATCGCCTTCGCGGCGTCGAGTTGGGCGCTGTGCGTGGAGTATGCGGCGGATCTGAAGCGCCCCCCCAAGAGCGAGCTGCTTCAACCTGCCCGAGGTTTGCCCAAGGCGGTGGTGGAGGCCTGTGGCGCCCTGGCGACACACCTGCGGGCGTATCGGGAGGCGTTTTATACGCGCTCGGCGGATGAGGCCGAGGCGCTGATCGTGGATGAGATCGGGGCGGCGCGCGCAGATGAGCTGGGCGCGATAGACACCTTTCGCTTTGAGGAGGACCGCATCCTCGGCGACGCCCTCGCGGCGCTGGAGCGTGGGGCGTGGGGGGAGGTCCTGGGGTGGGCGGCTGGGCGCGAGGGCTCCTTCTGGATCGAGGGCGATCCACACCGCCGCTCCGCGTGGCGCCTCATCGAAGCCGCGGCCTCCCTGGGTCAGCGCATCGAACAAGCCCCCCCCAAGGATCTCGGAGGGCTGGATCTGCCTGAGGTGATCGCGCGCTATGTGGAGGTGGGGGCGCCGGTGGATCGCGCGCATCGCCAGCTCGTTCAAGAGCGCCTCAAGCTTCTCCACCCCCAGATCCCTCACTTCGAGCAGCTCCGCGCCAGCCTCGACGCGCTGCGTGGGCATTGGCGAGCGTGGGCGGACGCTTGGGCGGAGGGCTTCAACGCGATCTGCGCAGCCCGCGGCTTCCTGCCTGATCCGAGCCTCCAACAACGGACGCTCTTCGATGATGTGATCCGCCCCATGACAGACAAGCCCGGCGTGACGGCGTACTTTGTCATCGACGCGCTGCGCTTCGAGATGGGTCAGGCGCTGGCTGAGGAGCTGGGGCGGCAAGGGGCCGCCTCACCGCGCCTGGAGGCGCGGCTGTGTGAGCTGCCCTCCGTGACCGAGGTCGGGATGAACGCGCTGGCGCCCCTCGCGCGGAAGGGACGCCTCAAGCTGCACACCTCAAAGGGGAAGATTCAGGGCCTCTCGGCAGCTGAGTTCCGCGTGCGGGATCCCAAGTCGCGTCAAAAGGCGATGCATGCGCGCGTTGGGGGCAGGACCTGCCCTTGGCTGAGCCTCGACGCGGTTCTCCAGCCCGAGGCCTCCCTCAAGCGCTCGTTGAGCCGCGCCCGCCTCCTGGTCATACACTCCACCGAGATCGACGACGCGGGGGAGAGCGGCGTCGGGCCGACAGCCTTCGAGCGGACCTTGCAGCGCATCCGCGCGGCCTGGGAGATTCTGCGCGGCGTGGATGTGCGGCGCTTCGTCATCACCTCCGATCATGGCTTCTTGTTGCTGGATGGCGAGAAGGCCCCGATCCCTTACGGGCGCAAGATCGATCCAAGCCGTCGCTATGTCTTGTCCACGACAGGGGCTGATCTCCAGGGCGCGGCGCGGGTCCCTCTGAGCGCCCTCAACTACGAGGTCAAGGAGGCGCTGCACCTGCTGCTCCCCAAGGACACCGCGGTCTTTGATACGGGTCGCCGCGGCGGCGCCTTCGTCCATGGGGGCAACAGCCTCCAGGAGCGGCTGATCCCAGTCCTGATTTTGGAGCACCGCGGCCCGAAGGGTGGGGGGCGCCTCTCGTATCGCGTGGAGGCGCGAGCGGAGGGAGAGATCGCGGATATGCACGCCCTCTCCGCCCAGGTCTTGGTGGAGGCGCAGGGGGGCTTGAGCTTTGGCGGGCGCGGCGAGGTTGAACTGGGCTTGGAGGTCGTCGACGCGCCCGAGGTCCGTGTAGAGCTTTGTCATGTGCGCGGCGCGGCTCAGCTCCGAGGCGGAGGGCTCCATGTGAAGGTGGAGCAGCCCTTCGAGGTGTTCTTCAAGCTCTTCGGCGCCCAAGACACCCGCGTGCGTGTCCGCCTGCGCCACATGGGGAGCGCGGCGGAGGTGCGACCGCTGATCCTGGAGGCGCGCTTCGCGGTCTCCACGCACCATGAGGCCGCCCCGCCTGCCCCGAGGGTGCTCAAGGCGCCTCGCGTTGAGCCAGACGCCAAGGCGTGGTTGAAAACCCTCCCTGAGGGGGGCGTGCGCGCGCTCTTCGAGCACCTCGCGCTCCACGGGACCATCAATGAGGCGGAGGCGATCCGCATCTTGGGGAGCCCTCGCAAGGCGCGCAGCTTCGCGCGTAAATTCGAGGGCTACGCAGCCAAAGCGCCCTTCTCGATCCGCGTCGATACGGCTGGAGGGGGGAAGTATTATGTCCGAGAGGGGGCTGAGTCATGAGCACGTTGACCCGCCGAGATGTTCGGCACGTCTTCGAGTCGCTGCGTAAGGGGCTCGTCCCCGAGCGGGGGATCGACACCTTCGCCGAAGGGATCGAGAAGCACCGTGGGGAGATCCACCGCCAACTGGAGCTGGCCGAGGAGGGCGAGGGGACGATCAAGTTCCTCCGCGGCGGCTATGGCTGCGGCAAGACCTTCATGGCGCGGCTCGCCGTGCTCGACGCCCAAGCGAGGGGGTTCGCCACGAGCTTCGTCGTCGTCTCTGATAACGATCTGCGCTTCCACCGCTTTGATGATGTGTATCGAAAGGTGATGACCGAGCTGGGGACGGCCTCCTGTCCGCGTGGCGCCATCAGCGACATCCTCGATCGCTGGGTCGGGGGCGTCGAGGAGAAGCTCTGCGAGGCGGGGGAGGATGATGAGGCCCCCAACTTCGACGACAAGGTGCGCCAACGGCTGGATGAGGACTTGGCCGCCCTGACGGGCGGGCGGGCGCCTCAGGACTTCGTGCGCGTCGTTCAGACCATCTTTGATCTCAAGCAGAAGGAGGAGCTGACGGAGGCGGGCGCGCTGATCTCCTGGCTGTGTGGGAGCAAGAACGTGGCGGCCTCGGCCAAGAAGCGGGCGGGCGTCAAAGGGGAGATCTCCAGCGGCGAGGCCCTCGACTATCTCCGAGGCACCTTGGAGATCGTCAAGGCGGCGGGCTATCGCGGGCTGCTCATCGTCATCGACGAGGCGGAGACCATCCTCCGCATGCGCAGCGACACCCGCCATAAGTCGCTCAACGGGATCCGTCAGATCGCCGACGCGGCGGGCTCCTACCCAGGCTTGTTGTGGTTGTTCACTGGGACCCCTGAGTTCTTCGATCTCCCCAAGGGCGTGGCGGGGCTGGCGCCGCTGCATGAGCGCGTGCACTTCATCCGCCAAGGGCGCTTCGCGAGCGTGCGGCAAGCGCAGCTCGAGCTGACCCCCTTCCATGAAGCGCGCCTGAAGGCTGTCGCCTTGCGCTTGCGGGAGCTTTTCCCCGCCGCAGATCGCGCACGGCTGGAGGCAGAGATCTCCACCACCTTCATCGATCGTCTGGTGGCTGAGGTCACGGCTGGCTTCAAAGGCAAGGTGGGGGTCATCCCTCGTAAGTTCTTGCGTGAGTTTGTCACCCAGATGGATCTCGTGGATGAGGAGGCCAGCTACTCCCCGATGAAGGAGTACAACTTCGAGCTGGGGGAGGATCTGGACCCAGAGGAGGCGGTGGTCTTCGCGGATCTCTCGGGGCCGGAGGCTGAGGAGGAGACTGGGCCGATCCCCGCCGAGGATGTCTGGTGAGCCGGGTCTTCGAGCGCCTCTCCCCCCGGCTCCGCGAGGCCATCGTCGCGCGCCTGGGTTGGTCGAGCTTGCGCCCCGTGCAAGAGGAGGCTGGAGCGGCTCTCCTTGATGGAAAGAACGCGATCATCTTGGCCCCCACAGCAGGAGGGAAGACCGAGGCGGCGCTCTTCCCGACGCTCTCTCTGCTCACGGATGATCCTCCAGGGGGATTGGCGGCGCTCTATATCGCGCCCATCAAGGCGCTGCTCAATAACCAAGCGGAGCGGCTGGATCTCTACACCAAGATGGTGGGGCTGGAGCGCTTCGTGTGGCACGGCGACACACCCTCAAGCGCGCGTAAGCGCTTCCTCAAGGCGCCAGCGAGCCTCTTGATGACGACGCCTGAGTCCTTGGAGGTGATGCTCGTCTCGCGCTCGGTGAACACCGCGGCCCTGTTCGCGGATCTGCGGGTGGTGGTCGTCGATGAGATCCACGCCCTGGCGGGGCAAGATCGCGGCGCCCACCTGTTGAGCGTGCTCGAGCGCATCGCGGATCTCTCGCGCCACGACCTGCAGCGCGTGGGGTTGAGCGCGACGGTCGGCAACCCCGAGGTGATCCTGCGCTGGCTGGGGGGAGCCTCCGAGCGCGCTGGGGTGGTGATCAACCCCCCCGCGACTCCGCAGCGGCGCCAACTCCTCGTGGTGCACCGTGAGGGCTTGCCTGGGGTCGCGGCGGACGCCAGCCGCATGGCGAGCAGGCGCAAGAGCCTGTTCTTCTGCCAGAGCCGCTCGCTCACCGAGGCGGTGGCGCAGCGGATGGGACAGCGGGGCATCAAGGTCTTCGTCCATCACAGCTCGGTGAGCAAGGAGGCCCGCGCGGAGGCTGAGGCAGAGTTTCATCGCGGGAGCAACGCCTGCATCGTCTGCACCTCAACCCTGGAGTTGGGGATCGACGTCGGCGATCTGGATCGAGTGCTCCAGGCAGAGACGCCAGGCACAGTCAGCGCCTTCCTACAGCGGATGGGGCGGACAGGGCGGCGCGCGGGGCAGGTGCCCAACACCAGCTTCTTGTGCACGACGACCGAGGCGGTCTTGGTGGCGGTAGCCCTCGTCGAGAAGGCGCGCGAGGGCTTCGTCGAGGCGGTCACGATCAACCCTCGCTGTTGGCCAGTTTTTATCCATCAGCTCTTCACGATGGCCTTGGCTGATGAGGGCCTCACGCCGCGCAGGGCGTGGGAGCGTCTCTCGCGGTTGCCGGACATCTCCGGCGTGACACAGCCCGAGTTCTACCGGGTCCTGCGTTGGTTGATGGGGCAGCGGGCGTTGGATCTCCTGGGTGGGCGGTTGGTCATTGGCCCTGCCGCAGAGCGGCGGTTCGGGCGGCGCAACTTTATGGAGATGTACGCCGTCTTCAGCAGCCCCCAGACCTATGGCGTGGAGAGGGGCGCGGGGCAACCCATCGGCCGCATCGAGCAGGGCTTCGTGGATCGCTTGGGGGAGGGCGCCAGCTTCCTCCTCGGTGGGCGCGCTTGGGCCGTCGTCTCCATCCAACATGGCGCGCGGCGCGTCAAGGTGCGCCCCGCCGCTGTGGGCGTCGAGCCCACCTGGTCGGGGTTCCTCCCGCAGCATCTCGGGTTTGAGGTCTGTCAGCAGGTCAAGGGCTTCCTGTACTCCGCTCGGATGCCCTCTTGGATCCACGAGAGCGCTCAGGCTCAGGTAGACGCGCGCCGCGCGGACCTGGAGGCGCGCGGGCTCGTCCCCTTCGAGCACCCCTGCTTGGAGACAATCGAGGGCGGCGTCGCTTGGTGGACCTATGCAGGAGGGCAGATCAACAACACGCTGCGCTACGCCCTGCGCGCCTGCCAGCCTGAGTGGAAGATCGTCCCCGATAACTACAGCCTGCGCCTCAAGGGCGAGGGGGCGGATCCCAGGGCGGTCGTGGGGCTCATCGAGCGCTTGATGGATCTGGACTTCTGGGAGAACCCGCGCCTCTGGGCGGAGATCGCCGAGGATCTGCCCAACTATCGCTTGAGCAAGTTCCAGCCCTTCATGCCTGAGTGGGTCGCCCGCGAGATGGTCGCCAGCTTCCTCCTCGACATCGAGGGCGCGTGGCGCTTCCTCGGCGGCGCGCGCCCCCTTGATGCGGCCCAGGGTTATCTACAAAGCGCGCCCGAGCGGGCGCGGCCTCCAGTGAAGAGCGGGCCAGAGGCGCGAGGTGATCGCGCGCGGCCGAAGAACCCCATCCATTGGGTTGAGGGCGACGCGGCGCTGAGATCAGCGTGTCAGGCCATCAGGGCCTATGATCGGATCGGCTTGGACGTGGAGACGACCCTCTATAAGCGTGTCCTCTGCCTGATCCAGATCGGCAGCGAGGCTGAGACTTGGCTGATCGATCCCAGCTCCATCGAGGATCTCTCGCCCTTGGCCGCGTTGATGTCCGCTCCGAAGATCATCAAGGTTATCCACAACGCTGCCTTTGAGCGGGGGGTCCTCGCGCAACACGAGATGGTGATCGAGCCCGTGATCGACACCTTGAAGCGGTCTCGGCTCGCGCGTGGCAAGGTCGAAGGGGGGCACTCCCTCGCCGCGGCGTGCCTTCGGGAGCTGGGGCTCGTCATCGATAAAGGGCAGCAGACGAGCGACTGGCGTCGCAGGCCCCTCTCGCAGCTCCAACTCGAGTATGCGGCCCTCGACGCAGAGATCCTGCTCCCGCTCCTCGACGCCCTGAAGCACACCGAGCAGATGAGCTTGTTCGCTGAGCCTTGAGCGGAGCCAAGAGACCCCCTTGGGCGGCCGAACAGATCAACGCTCAGCGCCCAGGCGGCCTGCTTGGTTGAGCTTGGAGTAGATCGGCGGATCTTGAGAGAAAGCGCTGGGGTTGAGTAGATTAGGTCTCTGAGGCGCTGTCCTCTGCCTCAACTCGACAAATACAGTTGTTTGGATCTCATCCATTCATGGATGGATGTAACCCCTTAGAATGAACCAACAACCAAATCCGATGGAATCAGGGAGGCTTTAAAGTCTCAACCAATCAGGCAGGCTTAAAGGGCAGCCAGCGTTACCCAAGCTGAGGAGCTGAAGGGTGATATAGGCGCTGAGGCCCCAAAGCAGCTCTCCATCCCAAGAGAAGGAATAGATGGGAACCTCGTGGCCCTCCCAGAGGCTATAGCGCGTCTCCCAGCGAACCGCCTCTCCAAGAGCCCCCAGAGGGATGTCGAAGATCCTTGCCACCTCCCTGGGGTTGGCTCTGAGTTGAGGGACCTTTGGAGAGAAGGCCACTATAGGAGTAACAGCGGCGTCTCCTTTTAGGGTGGGTAGATCATCCAAGCGCCCAAGAATCTCAACCTTCTGCTTTAGACCCACCTCCTCTCGAGCCTCCCTTAGAGCTGTAAATTCCAGGCTGGGATCTTCTGGATCTGCCATCCCTCCAGGAAAGGCGACCTGTCCGCTGTGGCTGTGGAGAGCTTCGCTTCGACGGGTCAGCAGTAGGCTGAGAGGATCGCCTGTGAGGAGAACAAGGACCGCTGCGCGGCGATCACGGCTAAGCCTCCGAGGAGTGCGTTGAGGCAGGCTTGTTCTGAGTCGTAAGATCACTCAACTTACATCGCCGCCATCAGACGGCGTCTGAGAGCATCAGCGACCATCTTGATGGCGACCAAGTTGCGCCCTCCCCGAGGGATGATCACATCAGCGTGGCGACGAGAGGGCAGGACAAAGGCTAAGTGCATAGGCCGCACTGTGGCCTCATACTGTCCCAAGACATGCTCCATGCTTCGCCCTCGCTCCTGAGTGTCGCGACGCAGGCGGCGCATGAGGCGGATATCATCATCTGTATCTACGAAGATCTTGACATCCATAGAGGCCCGCAGCCCAGGGTTATCCAAGCAGAGAATCCCCTCTACAACGACCAAGGGACGAGGCTCAACGCGACGAGTCTCCGAAGAGCGAAGGGACTTGATATAGCTGTAGATCGGGACCTCCACCGCCCGCCCCTGTCTGAGCTGCTCTACATGCTCTATAAGCAACTGAGTGTCAAAGGCTTCGGGGTGATCAAAGTTGACCTTGCGTCGCTCCTCTAGGGGAAACTGAGCCAAATCTTTATAGTAACTGTCATGTTCCAGATAGGCGATATGATCGGTGCCTACCTGATCAATGATGGCTTTGGCGACGGTGGTCTTACCCGAACCCGTTCCACCTGCGATCCCGAGAACAACAACCGACATCCACGCTCCTCGGCGCATCGACGGACATTGATCGAACCCGATAGCACAGCGTCCTTCACAAGTCCAGGCAATCTCTCCTCTTTGACCCTGAGGGTTCTTGATGCAAGATGCCCTGAACCCCGACAGAAGCAGGCGGTAGAGCTTGTTTCAAGACAATCAGTGAGAGAGCATCTTGGTCCTCATACCTCCTTCTGAAGCCTATCGCGCGGTCTTCAGCCAAGCTCAGGAGATCGCCTCCGCCAGCGGGAGCCCCTTCTCCACGCTACAGCTGCTTTTGGCCCTCTTCACCACCCCCAACACCGCGCGCTTGCTCCTCATGGATCATCAGGTCAATGAGGAGACCCTCTTGGCCTCCCTAGATCAACTTAAAGATGATCAGGATGTAGGTCTGAAACAGATTGAGCGCAGCAGCCTCCAGATCGCCCGAGGCAGCGCCGCCACAGAGCTGAAGCCCCTTCATCTTCTGGCCTCCTTCTCTCTACAGCCTAAGAGTCTGGGCTCACAACTGTTGGAACAGATCGGTTTGGATCTCAGGCAGCTTGCGCGCTTGGCCCTCTCCTGCGCTGAAGACCCTCAAGAGCGGGCCCGTCTAAGAGCGCGCTACGCTCGTAGGCCCGCCGTTTTGGAGGTCGCCCATCTGGATACTCTGGAGTCTCCCAGTCTCACCCGGGTTGTAGAGAGCCTCAGCGCGGTGGGGGGGCAGCGAGAGCAGCTGGGCCTGGAGCAACGGCGGGGCACCGATCGTCGCGCGGTGACACGGGGGAGGCGAGCCAGCGATCATCCTCCCCAAGAGCAGGGGGAGCCCTCTCCTAAAGAGCGCCCCCTACCGAGTGAAGACAGCCCCAGTCCCTATGTCCTCAATAAAGAACGCTTTTACTGGCTCCATGCCCTGGGGCGCAACTTGAGCCATCTGGCCTTTCTGGGGCACCTAGATCCCATCTTTGGGCGAGAGCAAGAGATCGAGGAGAGCCTCGACATCCTCAATAAGCGCCGCAGCAACAACCCCTGTTTGTTGGGGGATCCTGGGGTAGGTAAGAGCGCCATCGCTGAGGGATTGGCACAGCGGCTGATTCAGATGGATAGAGAAGAGCGACCCCCAAAACGGGTCATAATCCAGCTGGACGTGGGCAGCATCTTAGCGGGGACTCAGCTTCGGGGCGCGTTGGCGGAGCGCCTGAGAGGCATTCAGGAGGAGGTGCGACGCGCCTCTGGGCGGGTGATCATCTTTATCGATGAGCTGCACACCCTGGTTGGCGCTGGAGGCGGAGATGGAGGACATGACGCCGCCAATGAGCTGAAGGCCAGCCTCGCTCGAGGAGAGTTTCCCTGCATCGGCGCTACTACGCAGGAGGAGTATCGCAAACATATCGAAAGTGACGCTGCCTTGGAGCGCCGCTTTACACCTGTGCATATCGAGGAGCCTGATCTCTCCACTACACGGCGCATCCTCAAGGGGATCGTTCCGCGCTATGAGGAACACCATGCTGTTCGTTATCTCCCAGAAGCGCTGGAAGCTGCCCTACGCCTGAGCCGACGCTATATCCATGATCGTCGAGATCCAGACCGCTGCCTCAATGTCCTGGATCTGGCGGGGGCGGTGGCGCGGAGGAACGGGAGAGCTGTAGATCATCACGCTGTCGCCCAAGTGATCTCTCGCCGAGTCCGTGTTCCTATCGAACATCTGCTGTTGGACTCAACTCAACGTTTTCTGAAGATGGAGGAGGAGCTGAGCAGGGGGATCAAAGGTCAAGGTCATGTGCTCAAGGCGATCGCTGAGACCATCCGCCGCAATCTCGCAGGCTTCGCGGGTCGCCGACCCATCGGCTCCTTTCTCTTTTTGGGACCAACGGGGGTGGGCAAAACAGAGGTGGTGCGCGTTTTGGCGACTTTTCTCTTTGGGAGCCAAGATGCTCTGACCCGCTTTGATATGAGCGAGTACGCCGAAGCGCACTCTCTCGCACGGCTCATCGGCTCTCCTCCTGGTTATATTGGCCACCAGGAGGGAGGGCAGCTCACCGATAGTCTCAGGCGCCGCCCCTATCAAGTGCTCCTCTTTGATGAGATCGAGAAAGCACATCGAGAGATCTGGAACCTCCTCCTTCAGATCTTGGAGGAGGGGCAGCTGACCAATAACCGAGGCCGCAAGGTTGACTTCTCTAATGCGGTGGTCGTGCTCACCAGCAACCTGGGCGCTGAAGTAGTCCAGAGCCGAGGTCGCATCGGCTTCTCTTCTGAGGAGGATGGGCAAGAGCGCTCTCAGCGGGCTCTATCAAGGGCTCAAGCCAGCTTCCCTCCCGAACTCTGGGGCCGATTGGAGCGCAAACTGGTCTTTCACGCTCTCAGCCGAGCCCAAATACGAGGTGTCGCTGAGCTGATCATCCAGGAGCGCTCTCGGCTCCTCTATCGGGAACGAGGGATCCGCTTCTCGGCGACAGAGGCAGCCATAGAGCTGCTGATCGAGGAGGGGGGATTTTTGCCTGAGTTGGGAGCTCGCCCTATGCGACAGCTCATCAGCCAACGTATCGAGAGTCCCCTCGCTGAGCGTATCTTAGCGGGAGCGCTGCGGCGAGGAGAGGTCCTCCGAGTTCATGCAGAGGGAGGAGAGCTAAGCTTCCAGGTGCGCTCGCTCCCTGTTTTAGAACAAAACAGAGAAATTGAAGCGGAAATTGAAGCTCCTGAAGAGAAGATTCAAAAAAAGAGTGAATAAGCGAGAACTCTTTGACGATCTGCTGTCCGCTCCAGGCATACCCGCCTATAATAGACCAACACCTCTTCAGGGGATAGATATGGTGACACGCAGTATTCCACAGGCCCTCACCGCCTTGCTCGCGATGGGGCTCTTGACCGCATGTGATCTCGACAGCCTCACCGGAGATGGGGGCCTCTTGGGTGGGGATGGCGGAATTGTAGGCATCGCCACCACCTGTAACAACGTCTGCCAGAAGGTGCAGAGCTGCTCAGGAGCCAAGCCACCAGTCCCCCAATCTTTCGGGAACCAGGGCAGCTCAGGCTCCGCTGGAATTGACTGCGCGGCCAACTGTATCGCTCCAGATCGCGCCCGCTATGGCTACTCTGATTGTCAGCTCGAATGTCTCCAAGGCAGCTCCTGTGGAGCGATCAATGAGTGCTGGAATAGCCGCAGTGAGGGCTTCGCTCAATACTGTTTGGCCTCTCGTGAACCCCCCCCTCCCATCGCTCCTCCCGAGGATCAAGAGCCCCCTGAGAACGAGACCAATACAGGCAGTGAAGCAGCAGATGAGTTGACCGAGGATCCCGCTGTAGCGGTCGCTATCAATGATGGTGAGCAGCCGGTCAACGTAGGCAATGAGCCTCCCATCATCCAGGGCCTCTACACCGCTGTGGGCAGCATCGATGAGGCCAGTAACGCCCGTCCGGTGGGCTCTGTTATCAACACTAAACTCTGCTTCTGGGGCCAGGATACACTCAGCACTGGGACCACCGTGAGTTACTGCGAGCACAACGTCCCTGGAGAGTCCAGCGCCCCTGTGACCGGCACCGGAGATGCCTTCACCATCTATCTTGAGTTCCCAGGGATGAGCACCATCCTCTTCTCAGGCAGCTCTGGTGCGAATGGCGTCGAGTCTGCTGAAGCCCTGGTGGTCTATAGTTACGGTATCGATGTTTGGGAGCACAGCTTAACCGAATGGGAGCGCATTGGTGATTGCACTGGCTGCTCAGCTCAGTAAAAACCTGCTCGAAACTTCTCTTTACTCCCCCTGCGCTTAATCCTTAGGGAAGCGCCTCGGTCCACGATCCCTTTATCTCCTTCGCTTGGGGCGTTGTCCTGTTCGGGGAGGCTTTGATTCTCTCCTAGGCTGCGCCCACCCCGATATTACCAAGCGAGATCTGTCGATCTCCAGGCGAGGCCCCTGAACAACGTGGAGGGAGGAGCGAGTGGATGATCAGACCCAAGCACCCCGCCACCACTGAGGACTAAACTCTCGCTCCCGACCCCACAGGCGCATCAGGAAGATCGCTAGAAAGATGGCGTAATGGCACATCACCGAGGGCTGAGAGTGCTCTACCGAGGGGAGCACGATCTCAGTGATCAGCGCAGGGAAGACAAAGAGGACCGTACCGGTCTGTACATCTGCAAGCTGCTGCCGTCGTAGAGACGATTCCTGATTCACCATCGATTGAGAAGCACCCAGGATCATCGTCAACATCCCGATCTGATAGTAGGCTCCATAGAGGGCATACATCGGGCTGGGGTTTCTATAGGTGGCGATCACCGCATGGCAGACGCTGCCAGAGACAAAGAGGGGATCTGTCAAGATCCAGAGCGTAAAAGCTGCGGCCAGCCCAAAGAAGAGACGCTCTGGTCCACGGCTCTGCCAGTTTCCCAAACGCGCAACCAGATAGACTCCAATGGCAGGCAGCCAAGTGATATCAGCGAAAGCCAAGCGGGGTAGAAAGTCGCCTCCTCGACTACAGAGAAGGATTTCAAGGAGTTGGTAGCCAGCCAGAAGGAAGAGGATCGCAACCACTGGTCGACGCAGCAGCTTCTCTCCTGGACTTCTGAGTATCCAAAGGGCTACACCGATCTCAAAAAAGGCGGTTATGAACGCAAGGAGTGGTCTATAAGGCATCATCTTTGTTCTTTTGAGTTCTAACCTATCTGGAAACTCAAAATAATAGAGAGAGCGCAGACCCTTGTAAATATCTATCTCACCTCTCAACAAGAACGGCTCCGCTTCGAAATCTCACCTGACGGGCTCCTTAAATAAAACGATCATTTGATCTTGACAGAGGAGGGTGACTAGAACACTTTATTTCTTGGTGAATGAGCGTTCATTCAGGAGCCTAAAGATCTTCTCCACTCTCTCCCAAACTGAGGACAAACGAGGCCGCATCCTCTCAGCTGCAGTGGAGGTTTTTGCGCAGCGGGGCTTCTTCAGCGCCCGTGTCAATGATATCGCCCGGTGTGCTGGAGTCGCTGATGGCACTATCTACCGCTACTTCAAGGGCAAGGATGATCTCCTGATCTCTCTCTTTGAGGATCGGATGGAGAAGATCATCAAGGTCTTTCGCCAAGAGCTTGGGACGCTGAATGATCCTCGGGAGGCGCTCAGGCGCTTTATGGAGTTACAGCTTCGTTTGGTGGTCGACCAGCCTCAACTGGCTGCGGTCCTCACCGTGGAACTGCGACAGTCAGCGCGCTTTATGCGTAATTATCAAGCGAGAGCTTTCAGCGAATATCTAGCGCTTCTGGATGAAATCCTCGCTCAAGGGCAGGCGCGTGGACTCTTTCGGCTCGATCTCAACCGCCGCCTCCTTGGGCGAGCCCTCTTTGGAGCTCTGGATGAGATCAGCCTGCATTGGATCAGCAGTCAGGGGAACCCCCCCTATGAGCTTTCCCACGCCGCTGGGGAGCTTTGGAGCATCTTCAAGAGCGGGATCCTAATCCCGACAAACAGAGAGGAGGAGAGGTGTGAAGATTCTGGTCACATCGAAGCGAGTCACTGATCCCGACACAAAGGTCATCCTAAAGAAGGATCTGAGCGGAGTGGACTGGGATGAGATGGAGTACAAGATGAACCCCTTCTGTGAGATCGCTGTAGAGGCGGCCTTACAGATCAAGGAGGAGGCGGATGATGATGTAGAGATCGTCGCCGTCGCCATCGGCAGCGACGAAGCTACCAAGGAGATCCGTACCGCGATGGCGATGGGCGCTAAGCGGGGGATCCTGGTGGAGTGTGAGGAGGAGGAGTTGGACTCCGATCTCGTCGCTCAGCTCCTCCTTAAAATCTCCGAGGAGGAGGATCCCGATCTGATCCTGCTGGGCAAGCAGGCGGTGGATGGGGACAGCAACCAGGTCGGGCAGCTTCTCGCTGAGTATCTGGGCTGGCCTCAGGCGACCTTCGCTTGCAAGATCGAGTTGGATGAGGATGAGGAGAACGTCACGGTAGAGCGTGAGGTAGATGGAGGAGTGGAGACTGTTGAGGTCAGCCTCCCGGCTGTGATCACCGTGGACTTGCGGCTCAATGAGCCCCGCTACGCCAGCCTCCCGGGGATTCGCCGCGCCAAGCGAGGCAAGCTGGCCACCTTTGAGCCAGATGATCTCGAGGTAGAGATGGATCTTAAGGTGGAGACTGTGGGCTTTATGATGCCCCCCAGCCGTGAAGCAGGGATCATCGTCGAGACTGTAGATGAGTTGATGGACAAGCTGAGCAATGAGGCCAAAGTCGTCTAAGGGCGCGCTGATCAGAGGAGATCAAAAATGAGCAAGATTATCGTTCTCGCTGAGCAGCAGTTTGGCAAGCTTTCTAACGCCAGCTATAACGCCATCGGCGCGGCCAAAGCTCTGATGGGGAGGGTGGGTGGCGCCTTTGATATCGCCATCGCAGGAGATCAGGTTGGAGGATTGGCTGAGAGTCTTCAGGGCTACGGCGCTCAGACGATCTATGCTGTTGAGCACCCTGAACTGAAGAACTATACCGCCCAAGCTTATGCCCAGGCCTTTGATGGAGTGGTCAAGGCTGCAGGAGCAGAGTTCGTTATCGCTGCTGCCACGGTGATCGGCAAAGATTGCCTACCCCGCGTCGCCGCGCGCCTCGAAGCGGGGCAAGCCAGCGATATCGTGGGTATCCTAGACGGTCCTCTCTATCTGCGACCGATGTGGGCGGGCAATATTTTGGGCAAGGTCAAGATCAACACCGACATCCATGTGTTGACCATCCGCCCCACAGACTTTGACGCCGCTGAGGCCACAGGCGACAGCAGCAGCATCGAGAGCTTCAGCCCAAGCATCAGCGGTCTGCGAATGAAGTGGCTCAAGCTGGACTCCGTGAAGTCTGATCGCCCCCCCCTCGCTGACGCCGATGTGGTGATCGCAGGAGGCCGGGGCCTTAAGGATAAGGCTCGCTTTGAGAAGGTGATCAACCCTCTCGCCGATTCCCTCAACGCCGCCATCGGCGCGACCCGCGCTGTGGTAGATGGGGGCTGGGTGCCCAACGACTGGCAGATTGGACAGACTGGTAAGGTCGTGGCTCCCAAGCTTTATGTCGCGGTGGGGATCAGCGGCGCGCTTCAGCACCTCGCAGGGATGAAGAGTTCCAAGACCATCGTGGCGATCAACAAGGATCCAGAAGCTCCCATCTTCCAGGTGGCTGATTATGGCATGGTGGCTGATCTTTTCGAGGTGGTTCCTGAGCTGACCGAGAAGCTCAAGAGCAGATAGAAATAAGTGGGTGTGGCTCTTTTTGGGCTATGCTTCACTGAGGAGATGTTGGAACAGCCTTGAGCTGAAAGCACTGGAAGGTGCTGAATCCTCGAAAAAAGATCTGAACGAGGAGCCGGTAGAGAGGGCAAAGTCCTCGGAGCAAGTGAAACAGCCGCAGGCTGCGTCACTTGCTGGGGAGAAGATGGCGGTGAAACGGCAAAAGTATTATTAACCCAGGAGGTTTAGAGCTATCTGGTTCTGCTGGTTGGCTTGGGCCAGGATAGAGGTCCCTGCCTGTTGTAGGATCTGGTTGCGGGAGAGCTGGGCAGTCTCTTTGGCGAAGTCTGCGTCCAGGATACGGCTCCGAGAGGCCGACATATTTTCACTGGTGGTGCTCAGGTTGTTGATCGTAGACTCCAGACGGTTTTGGATCGCTCCCAGATCCGCTCGGATGGAGGAGACATGCTCCAGAGCCACATCGATCACCTCTATGGCAACGTTAGCGCTCGCTCTGGTGGTCAGATCCGCTCCTCCCCCGGTAGCAATAGCAGAGACTGCAAAGTTGCTGTTAACCCCTTGGATTGAGTCTCCCACAATCCCCATACCGTGCCCCAACTTCTCATCAGCGTTGGCTGCAAGAGTCAGGGTGTACTGCTCATCTGATTGCAAAGTGAGGGAGCCCAAACTCACCGTTGACGCGAGCCCCGTTCTTGTGCCGTTTCCATTGACCTCGACTTCAATGTTGCGCCCATCTTGGGCGGTCAGTACCAGTTCTCCATCAGCGTCCAGCGCGGCGATCACCCCTGTATTGTCCGCTTCAGCGTTGATCTGGCTCACTAAGACATCATCAGCATCATCATCTGTGAGTTGAAAGCCTGTGATGATATGGCCATTGATGGAGATGTTGTTGGTCGAGTCCATCGTGACCGCTGTGATTGCGCCTCCCTCTACTGTTGTGGAGTTGGCGATCGCGCGCACTCCAGTAAAGGCAGTAGAGTCATTGATCGCCGCCGCTTTGGCGATCGCAGAAGAGGAAGCCAGAGAGGTAGAGACGCTGTCATCTACCGCCTGGGTGGCGCGGATAGAGGTGCTGTTGATCGCCACATCATTGACCGCAAAAGCAGCCCCTGTGACAGCGATTCCATCTGAACGGGCTTGACGCCCCAGGCTGTTGGAGCGGGTGTTGGTGATGCGCAGATCGATGGTCTCTCTGGCATTGGCCCCGACATGAAAGCGGGATCCAGTGAAGCTCCCATCTAAGATGTTGAGGTTGTTGAAGGTGGTGGTGTTGGCGATGCGGTCGATCTCCGATACGAGCTGATCGACTTCAGCTTGGAGAGACTCCCGATCTGAGGAGGTGTTGGTGTCGTTGGCTGACTGAACCGAGAGTTCACGCATACGCTGCAGGATATTAGTGGTCTCCTGCATGGCGCCCTCAGCGGTCTGAGCCAGAGAGATGCCGTCGTTGGTGTTGCGGACCGCCTGATTTAAGCCTTTGATCTGAGCAGTCATACGATTGCTGATCGCTAAGCCGGCGGCGTCATCTTTGGCGCTGTTGATGCGCAGTCCTGAAGAGAGGCGCTCAAATGAGCGCCCCATAGCGTTGTTAGCGCCGTTGAGTTGGCGTCGAGCGTTGAGCGACGCGACATTGGTGTTGATAAAGAGACCCATTTTTCACTCCATGAAGTTCGAGCCCGATAGACTCTTTCTTAGAGGACGACCCTGTCCTCCGTGCTCAGCTCTTTAGAGCTGAATCTTTCCCCTCCAGCCGAAGCTCTCCTTTTTACTGAAGCAGGCTTAGGGCCTGCTGCGATTGTTGGTTGGCTTGAGCGAGGATCGAGGTCCCCGCTTGCTGTAAGATCTGGTGTCGGGAGAGCGCAGCGGACTCTTTGGCAAAGTCTGCATCTAAGATCCGGCTCCGCGCAGCGGAGAGATTCTCAGAGACATTGCTCAGGTTGCTGATCGTGCTCTCCAGGCGATTTTGCACTGCTCCCAAGCGGGCTCGCTGACTGGAGATCTCTTCCAGCGCACGATCGACGACCTCAATGCCGCGGTTAGAGCCTGCCCGAGTAGTGATATCTACGGTATCTACGGCGTTGCTTGAGTTGACCCCAACGAGGCGACCCCCAGCCAAGCCCACAAAGTCGGGTTGGTTGCCCTGTAGATCAAATTGGACAGTCCCCGATAACTCCAACTGTCCCGTGCTGAGCCCTGCGCTGAGACCCGTGATTGTGTTGCCGGTCCCTCCGATGACAATCTCGATGTTACGACCGTCTCGAGCGTTGAGCAGCAGCTCTCCATCAGCGTCCAGGGTCGCGATCACTCCCGTCTGCTCAACCACTGCGTTGATCTGTTGGACGAGGAGATCATCAGCATCATCAGCGGTGGCGATCACTCCCGTGATCACCTCTCCGTTGATCTGGACATAGTTGGTCCCATCCAGGGTTCCACCTGCGATCGCCCCTCCATCTACCTCCGTGGCCAGGGCTCGGGCTTGGATCCCGGTAAACTCGCTGGAGTCATTGATCGCTGCCGCCTTGGCGATGGCTGAACCGGTAGCGAAGGAGGTGGAGAGCTGATCGTCAACAGCTTGAGTAGCGCGGATGGAGATGTTGTTGATCACCACATCGCCATTGGCTAGGGCGTTGGTGCTGACCACCGCAGTCTCCTCGATGGCGGCGCGTCCCAGAGCTGAGGCGCGAGCATCTTGGAGGCGCAGAGAGACCGTTTCGCGAGCATTGGCCCCTACATGAAAGTAAGTTTCCACAAAGCTGCCATTGATGACGTTTTGACCGTTGAAAGTTGTGGTGTTACCGATGCGGTTGAGCTCATCGATCAGCTGATCTACCTCAGCGTTCAGAGATTCTCGATCGGAGTCTGTGTTGGTGTCGTTGGCGGACTGAACCGACAGCTCTCGGATCCTCTGGAGGACATGGGTGCTTTCTTGTAGAGCACCTTCCACGGTCTGAGCTAGGCTGATCCCATCATTGCTATTGCGAACAGCTTGATTAAGACCTCGGATTTGAGCGGTGAAGCGGTTTGAAATAGCTAAGCCAGCAGCATCGTCTTTAGCGCTGTTGACTCGGAGACCACTGGAGAGACGTTCAAAAGATCGGCTCAGATTTACATTGGACTGGCTGAGTCTACGCTGAGCATTAATAGAGGCGACATTCGTGTTAATGAACAGACCCATAATCGTTTTCTCTCCATGAGAAACATCTATCTAACAATCAAATGTTCAGATAGAAGCGGCATCCTTGCCAAAAAGATCTATGAGATGTGGTCGGGGTGAACATCCTGTTCAAATCGGAGAAAATCCTTTTTTCTCCCCACATTCTCTCTTTTCAAAAGAACAATCGTCTCGAAGGCGAGCTTCTTGAATTCTGAATCAACCCAGCATGAACGCAAAGAACCATGCACAAAAATCTCGCCGTTCAAGCTGGCCGGATAATTCGAAGGATCCCCTGCGGCGGTGGTTCAACACCCACGTCATCAGATTGGCATCTCAAACCCGCTCTCTCATATCAGCTGGGGGTTTAGCTCCTGGCTCACTTCTTGATCTGGCTTGCGATGAGCTTGAAGAGGAGAGCCCTTGAAAAATCTAGCTGAAGAGATGCACTTGAGGTTGGCATTCAGCGAGGCCTGTGAAGAGGTCCTCGATTTTGATCTCCTGCTTTCTCGCTGTAGCGCTCAACTCTTCCAGTGGGCTCAAGCTGATTATGTCGCCCTTATCCTCCCCCCTGAAAAACTAGATATCTCCCCCGTCATCCACCTCTGTGCTCGCCAACCCCTCCTACCTCAAGGAGAGCTGAGCCTGAAAGCTCACAGCGCTCAACTGCTCAAGGAGAAGATAGGGGCTCAGCTGCCCCCTGAAACTCTCCAGTTGAGACGCAGCCTAGAGGTCTGTCCCATACACGCCCTGAGAGATGGCTCTCTCTACCCTCTCTGGTCTGGCGTACTTCAGGTAGGAGATGAACTTCAAGGTCTCTTGATCCTCTTCAGCTTTACGGACTGGATCTACTCAGCTCGGACGAAGCGACTCTTGGAGTTGAGCAGCCCGGTGTTGGCTCGCGCGATCCACAGAGCTGGCGCGGTTCAGATCCTCCGCGATCACGCTGATCATGATCCCCTCACCAAGGCAGCTAACCGCAGGGGGCTCTCTTCGGCGTTGGAGCGAGAGAGCAGCCGTGCCTCTCGAAATGGAACCCCCCTCTCTCTGCTGCTCATCGATCTAGACTATTTTAAGAGCGTCAACGACACTCACGGGCACCCTGTCGGAGACGCGCTCCTCTGCGCAGTGTGTGACTCTTTTAGGGAGCAGCTGCGAGCCTCAGATAGCTTCGCCCGTATCGGTGGAGATGAGTTTGCGATCCTCCTCCCAGATACCTCTATGGAGATCGCCGCGCAGGTGGGTGAGCGCCTCATAGAGCAAGCTGCTCAGCTTAAAGTGGGACCAGTAGAGGGGATCTCCTTCAGCGTGGGCATCGCCGCTTATGAGCCTCGAAACAAGCACTCTGTGGATGACCTCTTCCAGCGCGCGGATGATGCTCTCTATGAGTCCAAGCGGGGGGGGCGTGGGCGCATCAGCCTAGCGAGTTAATCTCTTGGGCCTAAGATCAGGGCATCTGGGGTAGGGGCTCCCTGTGGGCTCAACTCCTCGCAGCTGTTCTCTTTGCAGATTCGACCAGGGGCGCAGTCCTCATGGCGTCGACATTTGAGAGGCTGACACCGCCCCGCTTGGCAGATGAGAGTCCCCTCACACTCATAATCCCCCTCACACTCAGCGCAGCCTAAAGCGAGAAGGAGCAGCAACGATAGAATCACGAACATGGAACTCACAAGCTCAAATCTATCCCCTGCTACGCCTTCCTCTCCTTGATCCGCAAGGCCCCTGACCCCTAGAATCCCTCGACCTGATCATAACCCTGAGAATATGATGAGAAATCGATGGTTTATCCTTGGAATTGCGATCAGCTTGCTGAGCGCTTGTAACGATGATGATGATGATGAGGCCAACCCCACGCCAGATGTAGGGAAAGATGTTCAGATCTTCGGTCCTGGTGGAGAGGATGGCGGCACGGGAGGAGGCGGAGGCAGCGCAGGGGGAGGTGGCGGTGGAGAGCAGCACCTACGGCTCTCCTATCTAAAGACCACTACCCCTCGTGGGGGCTCACGCAGCATCGACCTCTTCATCTACGATTTTGAGGACAATGAAGAGTTCAGCCTCACCGCTGGAGTTGCAGAGATCGACTGCGCCTCTCGCAGCTGCAAACTCAACAGAGATATGCATTGGTTGGGTTGGCAGCAGCCTCTAGAGGGGGGGAGCTATGATCTCTGGGTGGCCCCCATCGATCTGCTCCACAAGCGTGTGAAGATCGGCGACAAACGGCGGGTCGCTTCTGGGGTGATGGAGTTTCATTTCAGCGGAGAGCAGCTGGTCTATAGCCAGACAGGCGAAGGAGAGGAGATCAGCGTCTTGATCGAGCCGATTGAAGGCTTTGATGCTGAGGCCTGTGTTGAGCCTGAGGATCTGCTCCAGTGCCGACAGGTGGTGGGCAGTATCAACGCAGGGGGCAGCTTCCGAATCACTGAAGAGGGGGGCTTGATCATCCTCATCAAGACCACGCTCTCCAATATGAGTCTCTCTTTCTTTAACGCCAACAACGGGCAGAGCGTCTCCTTCGCCAACTTTGGTGAAGAGGAAGGCACCGGCTCTGAGTTCTCTGGGCGCCTCCCGATGGGGCTCTCTCCCGACTCTCGCTATATGGTGGTCTTTACACGCGAGGGCTTTCTCTGGAAGGTTCATGTCGCAGACGCCATCCCTGGTGCTCCGCCGCCCCAACGAATGGAACTCTTTGAGACGGGATCAAGTCCGACAGGCGATTGCGATCGTGAGATGCCCTTCAATTTCAACGAGGTGCGCTTTGACCCACTCTTCAGTAGAGACTCGAGCCAGTTCTACTTCCAGGCTCATGGAGACTGCGCGAGGAGGCCCTCAAACGATAATCCTACTAACCGAGATGATTATGATATTTTCCGTCTTCCCAAGGATTTGAGCGCAGAGCCTGAAAATGTCACCGAGAATGTACGTGTGAGCCACTGGAGCAATCACGATATTGGAGACTTTGCGCTCTCACCCACAGAAGAGCATTTGGCTTTCAGTGCCTCACGGCCCAACAATAACATGAGCCGATCAATCTGGCTGATCAACCCCGATTCAAAAGAGTACAACTGTGATCGTCAAACTCAACCCATCCCAAGCTTAGATGGTCGAAGACGCTGTGAGTTTATCTATGATGATACCGATGGCGCTGATATCAGCTATCGAGAGCTGCGTTTCTATGAGGTTCAGTTTTAGTTAATCATCAGGAAGATCGTTGATCGAGGGATATTTTTGGATCTCTGGGCGGGCGATCTTCCACGCTTTCTGGACAATCCAAGAGAGGGAGCGGTCTTGCCGAGCCGCTTCATGTTGGATCTCTTTGAGCATCGCTTCAGGGAAATACAAGCTCTGCTTGCGCTTATCTGAGCCCGCCATAATGACCCCTCCTCTTTAGGATGCTGAGATCCTAACGGGTAGAAGAGGGCTGTCAAGTTTCCCTAGCTTTCCCTACTTTTGACCACCCGCTGCTCCCTGAAAATGTAGAAAACCAAAGCGATTGAGGGCGTGAAAGGTTTCCCTAGCTTTCCCTACTTTTGACCACCCGCTGCTCCCTGAAAATGTAGAAAACCAAAGCGATTGAGGGCGTGAAAGTCACCTACGATGGGGGGTGAAAAGGCGGCGGCTTGCTGGCGCCCTGATTTGGGGAGATCCCAACGGAAGAGGTTGAGGCGCCAACTCTGCCCAGGGCTCAGGGTCTTGGCCCCTGGGACTTGAACTACAGGGATGGCCATCTCTACGACATAACCCTTATCGCTGTCTTCGCGCTGGTTGAGGGTGCCATCCAGGTGTACTGCTGTCTGAAAGCCCTCCATGTTCCAAGCGCGAGCCTTGGCCAGATCACTGCGGTGTTGAGCAAAGAGGGCATCGAAGATCACATTGGCGGGGGTCACCTGAAGCTCTAGGTAATCCTTCTTGTCTCCATCGGCGTCGATAAACAGCTCAATCACCTCCTGTTCCCAGGTGTTGCTGTCCCGCTCCGTAAAGGTGCTCCAGATATCCTTATCCACAGCCTCCACGGCGACATAGAGATGTTGGGGGCTCCAGGCGAAGCGAGCGCGGGTCTCAGGGCCGAGGCGACCAGAGCCATCAGGACGAGTCCAGCGCTGTGTATAGGGCGCTCTTGACCAAACAGGCTCATTCAGTTGACCATCTACGGTGATCTGCTCTCCCTCTAAGAGCTGCGCAGCCTTGGCTTGAGAGAGCGGCTTTTTCTTGGCAGGCTTCCCCAAAACATTCACCGAAGCCAAAATCACGCGACCCTCTTTATCATGTCGAATCTTCTCTGCATTTTTGATCTTGAGACGATAGTTTCCTCGCCAGAGCCCCCAATAGAGCCGGGCCTTTCCTCCTGGAAAATCCTTCTTTATGGTAAAGCTTTGAACATCTTTGATGATCTGCCCCTTCTTCATCTGCCGTAGAGGCAGGAGGCCCTGAACGGGGTGATGGTCCAGGTTCATCCAAGCTGTACGTCCACTGGCTTTGCCCTGAAAATGGGTAAAGATCATGTTGTCAGCCATCTTCTCAGCGAGGGCTTCTAGATAATAGGTCACCGTGACCGTCTCACCGGGCTTTGCACGGGTCTTGTCGATATCATAGCCGATGAGCAGGAGTTGGTTTTCGATGATCGCCCCCACCTCGTGTTGAGGCTTGGGGCGCTCCTTGAGAAAGCTGGCCTCCACCTTCTTCTTCTGGCCGGGGGTCAAAGTCTGCTCAGCATACTCCTGACAGGAGAAGAGCAGGGGGAGCAAGAGGGGGAGCAGGAGGGTGCGCATCTGAGTCTCCTTAGGGCTCATGAGAAAATTTGGCTTTAAAAGCCGAGACTCTCACTCATTCAGGCCCTTGACGCAAGTCAGGGAGCGCTCATAAACGGACCCTCTTACGACAAGATCAGAGCTGAGCAAAGCTCTCAGAGTAGAAGCTGTCCAGGATCTCCTGGTAATTGCTCTCCACCAACTTGCGCTTGACCTTCTGGCTGGGGGTCAGCTCTCCAGACTCTATGCTGAAGTCCTGAGGCAGGAGGGCGAACTTCTTAAGGGTCTCGTAGCGCTCCAGCTGAGTATTGAGGGTATCTATATAGCCCTGGAAGAGTTCGATCACCTTCTTCTCCTTGGCCAACTCAGCGTAGGACCTCCCCGCGAGCCCGTTTTCTGAGGCCCATTTAAGGATGCTCTCTTCATCCATAGTGAGCAGCGCACAGCAATAATTTCGACGGTTTCCATGCACAACGATCTGGCTGACGAAAGGGCAAAGCGCCTTAAAGCTTCCTTCCAGAGCTTGGGGAGCGACATACTTACCCCCTGAGGTCTTGATCAGATCTTTCTTGCGATCGGTGATCCGCAGGACCCCATCCTCCATCTCTCCGATATCTCCTGTCTTGAGCCAACCATCCTCTAGACACTCAGCGCTGGCCTCAGGAAGCTTGTAGTAGCCCCGCATGATCCCACGGCTCTTGATCAGGATCTCCTTATCTGACTCAGCCAGCTTAATCTCGGTGCCAGGCAGAGGGACTCCTACCGTACCGAACTGATTTTGATCAGGTCGGTTGAGGACCGAAGCAGCGCTGGACTCGGTCAAGCCATACCCCTCCAAGATCAGGAGCCCCGCAGCATGGAAGAACTCAGCGATCTCTCGATTGAGGGGAGCACTGCCTGAGATAAAGAAGCGCAGGCGTCCCCCAAATTTGGCCCGCAGTTTAGAGAAGACCAGTTTATCGGCGATCTTATATTTGAGGGCCAAGAGCCCTGTCGGCCGCTGCCCCTTTTGAAGGAGCTGAGAAGCTTGTCGACCCACGGAGAGCGCCCATCTAAAGATCCGATATTTAAGCGCCCCACCCTCTCGAGCGGTGTTGATCGACTTGTTATAGATCTTCTCAAAGATACGAGGCACCGCCGCGACAAAGGTTGGCTTAACGATGGCAAGGTTTTCTACAAGGTTGGGGATACGACCGTCCAGAGCAACAGGGATCCCGATATGAGTAGAGAAGCTGAGGAGCATCTTCCCAAAGACATGGGAGAGAGGCAGCCAAAGGAGCTGAAGATCCTGACCGCTGAGGAGGCCGGTGCTCTCCAGAGACTCAGCGACATAGAGCCAGGAGTCATTGACCAGCTGGACCCCTTTGGGGCGGCCTGTGGTCCCCGAGGTATAGATCAAGGTCGCCAGCTTCTCGGGATCGATGCGATCGATGGTGGTGTCAAAGGCCTCAGGGTTGGCCTCTTCATAGGAGCGCCCCAGAGCCTCAAGCTCATCCCGGGTGATCACCCAACCCTCATGGCCAGCTTGACCATCAAAAACGATCACTTTCTTGAGATCAGGCAGGTTTTCCCGTTGAGATACGATCTTTTCAGCTTGGCTGTCATTCTCGACAAAGATGAAGTTCGAGCCTGAGTTGCTCAGGATATATTGGCTGCCTTCGGCGGTGGTGGAGGGATAGATGGTCGTGGTTGCTCCTCCTGAACACATCACCGCCAGATCTGCCAATACCCAATCTACACGAGTGCTGCTGAGGATCGAGACCCGCTGCTCATCTTCTAGGCCCAGAGAGCGCAGCCCTAAAGCCTGAGCTTTTACCCGAAGGTGAACCTCTTTCCAAGTCATCCAGGCCCAACCCTCTGGACCAGGGTAGCCGTAGGCCTTTGCATCTGGGGTTTGAGCTACTCGTCCCCGAAAAGTATCCGCAACTGAGCGATAGGTTGTCATCATTTCTCCCTAGAGTCGCCGCTCTCCCATGACCAGCGTCGGAGAGAGGATGCCAGCAAGGGCGCTTACTCGCCATCCTCTTCTCAGCTCTTCGGCGCTGATCGCAAAATTTATTGGGGAGAGGCTGATGCTCCTATGACTCCGCTGAGAAACGGGCCTGAGAGTCATTGTATGGAAGGCTCAGGAACATCTATGAATTTTTGTACGATTCTCTTTTTGTATAATAACGACGTCGCTGGCGCCCCGATATCACGACCAGCGCGGCGAGGCTAAGCAACAGGGCAGGCGCTGAACCCTGGAGTATGGACACAGCGCCTTCCTGAGCATGTACGCCATCACCAGCATTACGGCGGATATCGGGCGCGTTGAGGTCTATGTCGTTGAAGGTCAAGATCCCAGGGCCGCCGTTCTCATAGATGTCCACGGCGGAAGCGAGGACGCCCTCACCTGAGCTGAGAACTCCGCCGCCACGGCAGGGATAGGTAGCGAAGGTGGCGGTCGCGTTGGGGAGGGTGGCGGCGACACACTCTCTGCCGAGCTCGTTCCGGCTGATTGAAGTGCGCGGACTGAGGCTGCCACCGAGGTTCACACCTTGCCGAGCGGCGATGCCCCAGGCGCCGTTGTTCTCGACCCAGGCGAGGTGCAGGACGACAATCCCATCGCATCCACGTTCGCTCGGACAGCTTGAGCGCTCCGAGGCGATGCCGCGCCCGGCGTTGTGGTAAAATCATCAGCGTCTTGGATGTTGAACGTGACGAGATCAAGCCCAAGAGCAGCGTTGGCGCTCTGAATCGCCGCCCGTAAAGTACACTCGGGAGGCGACGCGCCGCTTCCAGTGTTGCAAACATGATCGTCGGGATCGGGTGCCCATCCGCCATGGGAGAGGGTGCGCTGAAGTGGCGAAGGCATCGAGGGAGTTTCAAAATTTCAAAGATCGTGGTAGGGCATTAATGTGGCTACGCTTCAAGATCTTCTCCAAGAGCTCCTGGAGACCGGGGCGGACTCTCTACAGTTTCGCTCAGGACAACCTCCTCTCCTCTTCATCAATCGTGAGATGCGTCCTCTGGGAATGGGGGCGCTGAACCCCTCAGCCATTGATGGCTTCCTGGACCAACTCCTGAGTCCTGAGCATCGCAATGTCCTCTCAGAATCAGGGCGGGTGGATGGAAAGCACAGCTCTCGTCTGGGCCATTTTCAGTTCCGTGTGCTCAACACTCAGGCAGGGTTCGCCATCGCTTTTCGAATCGTTGAGGAGGGGGAGGCTCCTCTAGAACCAGAAGAGATAAAAACCTTAAACGAGGAGTGGCCCACAGACTCGATCGAGGCGCTACTTCAGGCGACCTTTGAACGGCGCGCCTCAGATCTGCTCCTCTCCAACGGAACCTCAGCGCGAGTGCGCAGCGAGGGCTGCTTTCGGCCTATAGAGGGAGCCAGCTTTGGAGACGAAGAGATTTTAAAGCTGCTGAGCAAGAGATTGACTCCAGAGCGGGGACGCCAACTCGATCAGGCGGGGAGCATCGATCTGGCCTTCACGCTGCCTGAAGAGATGGGGGGGCACCGCTTCCGCCTCAACGTTTTTCGACAGCAGGGGGGACTGGCAGCGGCCTTTCGCCCCATCTGGGATGAGATCCCTGAGCTGGAGACGCTCAACCTTCCTCAAAGCCTCAAGAACTTTATCAAATTCCCCTATGGCTTGGTCTTGGTGGTGGGCCCTACAGGCTCAGGAAAGTCAACGACCCTGGCGACTCTTATCGAGACCCTCAACCAAGAGGAGCAGCGCCACATCATCACTTTGGAGGATCCGATCGAGTATCTCTTCAAAGAGAAGCGCTGCCTAATCCATCAGCGAGAGGTGGGGTTTCATGTAGAGTCCTTCTCCAGTGGTCTGCGAGCAGCGCTCAGAGAGGCTCCCGATATCATCTTTGTCGGAGAGATGCGAGATCGAGCCACCATCAGCGCCGCGTTGACGGCGGCAGAGACAGGACACCTCGTTTTAGCCACCCTCCACAGCGGCAGCAGCGCTCAGGCGATCGACCGTATTTTGGACATCTACCCCGAACATCAACAAAAGCAGATCAGGATACAGCTCTCAGATGTCCTGCGTGGGATCGTCGTCCAACGTCTTATCCCAGGGATCTACGAAAGCAGGCTCCCCGCCTGTGAGGTTGTCCCGGTGAGCTACGCCCTCTCAGCTCTTATCCGCGAACAGCGCACACATCAGTTCGCTACGGTGATCCAGACAGGGCGTAAGGAGGGGATGATCCCGATGGAGTGTAGTCTCGCGGACTGGGTACGGCAGGGGCAGATCGAGGAGCTGGAGGCGCGGCGCCACGCCAAAGATAAGCGCTTCTTTGAGGTTCTCTTGGCTGACACCCAGGAGCAAGAGCCTCCAGCCTTATAAGACCTTAGGCTCTTGTAGCCTTTGGAGCTTCTTTAGGGTAATAGCTTCGCCCCAGGAGGCTGCTATGCCAGAGCTACGTCGAGATCCGATCACACATCGCTGGGCCATTATCGCCACCGAGCGAGCCTTACGCCCTAAAGATTTCCATCACGCCGATCCCCCACCCAACCAAAATATCGATCCTTTCTGCGCAGGCAATGAGCACCTCACCCCACCTGAGATCATGGCGGTTCGAGAGTATGGAGAGGCCAACAGTCCCAATTGGCGCATCCGCGTGATCCCCAACAAGTACCCAGCTCTGAGGGTTGAGGGGGCACTGGAGCGGCGGCCTCAGGGGATCTATGACTTTATGAACGGGGTGGGTGCTCATGAGGTGATCATTGAGTCTCCAAACCCTCAATTTAAACTCCACGAGCTTGAGTCTGAACATCTCCTAGAGGTCCTTGTGGTCTATCAGGCGCGTATGGCGGATCTGAGCAATGATCCTCGCCTCCGCTTTAGTCTGCTCTTTAGGAACCATGGTGCTGCTGCTGGAGCCAGCGTTCACCACGGTCACGCTCAGCTTATCTCCCTTCCAGTCGTCCCTCGCGAGGTGCAGGAGTTGCTTAAAGGTGCCAAGCGTTACTTTGACTTCAGCGAACGCAACATCTTTGAGGATATCCAACGCCAGGAGTTAGAGGATGGGCGGCGGCTGGTCTACGAGAATGAAAGCTATCTATTGATCGCTCCCTACGCCAGTCGGGTTCCCTTCGAACTCTGTATCCTGCCTCGTTTCCAATCTCCTCGTTTTGAGGAGAGCACTCGAACCCAGCTGAAACATCTAGCTGAGGTTCTCTCTTTGGCCCTGGAGCGTCTGGATCGCGGTCTGGGAGATCCAGCTTATAACTTCATCATCCAAAGCGCCCCTTATGGAGAGGAGCAGCTCCCCTGGTACCGTTGGCATATCCAGATCATGCCTAAGTTAACCCAGGTGGCGGGTTTTGAGATGGGCACAGGCTTCTATATCAACCCCACTGCCCCTGAAGAGGCGGCTGAGTTTCTACGCAGCTTGGCGAACAGATCGGAGAAGCGATGAGCCAGAAGAAGATGCAGTTCCTGGAGCGGATGAATGCCAAGGCTGCGCGGGCCGGAGGAGAGCAGAGGATCGCGCGCCAACGTGCGCGAGGCAAGATGACCGCTCAAGAGCGCATCGACACCTTCTTGGATCCGGGCAGCTTTGAGGAGCTTGATCGTTTCAAGACCATGCGCTGTGCTCGCTTGGACGATGAATGGGTCTATCCAGGAGATGGAGTGATCACCGGCCATGGTCTGGTGGATGGACGCCCCGTCTTTATCTTCTCTCAGGACTTCACCATCCATGGCGGCTCTCTCTCAGCAGCCTACGCTGAGAAGATCTGCAAGATCATGGAGCTGGCGATGAAGGTGGGCGCTCCTATCGTCGGCCTCAATGACAGCGGCGGGGCGCGTATCCAGGAGGGGGTCGCCTCTCTGGCGGGCTATGCAGACATCTTCCTGCGCAACACCTTGGCCAGCGGCGTCGTGCCTCAGATCAGCGCGATTATGGGTCCCTGTGCAGGAGGCGCGGTCTACAGCCCCGCGATCACTGACTTCACCATTATGGTGGAGAAGAGCAGTTACATGTTTATCACCGGACCAGATGTGATCCGCACGGTGACACATGAAGAGGTCAGCCAGGAGGAGCTGGGAGGCGCCAAGACCCACAGCACTCAGAGCGGGGTGGCTCATCTAAGCGCGGAGAGCGAGACGTTGGCGCTCCAGATGGTGCGAGAGATGCTCTCCTTTATGCCCTCCAATTGCACTGAGGAAGCACCTCTACAATCCAACCAAGATCCAGTAGATCGAGAGAGTCCAGAGCTGGACAGCTTGGTGCCAGAGAACCCCAACAAGCCCTACGACATCAAGGATGTGATCCGCGCGCTGGTGGATGAGCATTATTTCTTTGAGCTGCAACCTCAGCACGCTGAGAACATCGTCATCGGCTTCGCTCGCTTTGGGGGTCGCTCAGTGGGGATTGTTGGGAACCAGCCTGAGTCCTTGGCGGGCTGCTTAGATATCAACGCCAGTGTTAAAGCAGCTCGTTTTGTGCGCTTCTGCGACGCCTTTAACATCCCCTTGATCACTCTGGTAGATGTCCCTGGCTTCCTACCAGGGACAGCTCAGGAGTGGGGTGGCATCATTAAGCATGGGGCCAAATTGCTCTATGCCTTCGCTGAAGCCACGGTGCCCAAGATCACCCTGATCACTCGCAAAGCTTACGGTGGCGCCTATGATGTGATGGCCAGCAAACATATCCGCGCTGATATCAACTATGCTTGGCCCAGCGCTGAGATCGCTGTGATGGGAGCAGATGGCGCCGTCAACATCATACATCGAAGAGCGCTTGCTCAGGCTAAGGATCCCGTTAGGACCAAAGCGGAGCTGGTAGCGGAGTATCGAAAGAACTTCGCCAACCCCTACCGAGCCGCCGAGTTGGGCTTTATCGATGAGATCATCCGGCCCCGAGAGACCCGCGCCAAGATCATCCGTAGCCTGCGTATGCTGCGCAACAAGGTAGACACCAATCCACCCAAGAAGCATGGAAACATCCCCCTATGAGCAGCCCCAAGCACTTTATCCATGAGATCATCGACGCGGACCTGGCCAGTGGAGCGCGTGAGAGGATCCATACCCGCTTTCCTCCAGAGCCCAACGGCTACCTGCATATCGGCCACGCCAAGTCGATCTGCCTAAACTTTGGCTTGGCAGCGGAATATCAGGGCCTTTGTAACCTCCGCTTTGATGACACCAACCCCAGCAAAGAGGAGGTGGAGTATGTGGAGTCGATCAAGGAGGATATTCGCTGGCTTGGCTTTGATTGGGAGGACCGTCTCTACTTTGCCTCAGACTACTTTGAGCAGCTCTACACCTATGCTGAACAGCTCATCAAGACAGGTGACGCCTTTGTCTGTGATTTGAAAGATGATCAGATCTCCGAATATCGCGGCAACTACTACCGGGAGGGCAAGCCCAGCCCCTGGAGAGAGCGCAGCGTAGAGGAGAACTTAGACCTCTTTAGACGGATGAGGGCGGGAGAGTTCGAGGATGGGAGCCGGGTCTTGCGGGGCAAGATCGAGATCAATTCCCCCAACATGAACATGCGCGATCCCATCCTCTACCGCATCCGTCGAGTCCACCATCATCGCACAGGGGATGATTGGTGTATCTATCCCATGTATGACTTTGCCCACGGACTCTCTGACGCCATTGAGGGCATCAGCCACTCCCTCTGCACCCTAGAGTTCGAGGATCACCGCCCCCTCTACGACTGGTCTATCGAGGCTCTAGGGCTTGCTCCTCGGCCCCACCAGACTGAGTTTGCTCGCTTTAACTTGAGCTACACTGTGATGAGCAAGCGCAAGCTGCTTCAGCTCGTCGAGGAGGGCAAAGTGAGCGGCTGGGATGATCCCCGTATGCCCACCCTGGCAGGTCTGCGCAGGCGGGGGGTGAGCCCCAGCGCCATCCGTAAGATCATGGATGAGACCAGTGTGGGTAAGCGTGAGGGGGTGGTAGATGTCGCCCTCTTTGAGTCGATTCTTCGAGATGATCTCAATGAGAGCGCGCCTCGCGCCATGGCGGTGCTCAAGCCTTTAAAGGTGGTGATTGAGAACTTCGCAGAGGATCGAGTGGAGTGGTTTGAGGCTCCTCGCCACCCCAGCCGCCCAAAGATGGGCAGTCGCCCTCTGGCGCTCACACGAGAGCTTTATGTAGAGCGAGATGACTATCGAGATGAAGCCCCTCGCAAATGGCACCGTTTGGCTCCGGGCAAAGAGGTACGCCTGCGCTATGCCTGCCTAATCACTCTTAAGGAGGTGATCAGAGATGAGGCGGGAGAGGCGATTGAGCTGCGCTGCATCTGGGACCCTGATTCTCTGGGTGGAGATGCTCCCGATGGTCGCAAGGTACGAGGTACCCTGCATTGGGTCTCTGCTGCTCAGGGGATCCCGGTAGAGGCGCGGCTCTATGACCGGCTCTTTAAACGTGAAGATCCCTACCAAGTAGAAGAGGGCCAAAGCTGGCTAGACAACATCAACCCCAACTCCATCGAGATCTGCCAGGGTTTCTGTGAACCCTCCCTGAGAGAGGAGGCTACGTCGGGGAGCCGCTGGCAGTTTGAGCGCCTGGGCTACTTTGCCGTCGATCCTGACTCTGAGGGAGAGCGACTGATCTTTAACCGCAGCGTGACGCTGCGAGACTCCTGGGCTCGCATTGAGCGAGCGATGAAGCGACAGCAGGCGGAGGCTGAGAGGCGCAAGAAAAAGGGGAAGAAGAGTTCGAGGCGCTAGGAAGAGCCCCCCTTTCGCAAATTTGAGATCAAGAGCAGTAAGACGATCGCGATCAAAAAAAGTGGAAAGAAGCTGAGGAAGATCCAGATCAGCTGTCGTGGGAGTTTATCAGAGGCACGGATATCACGCCCCTCCATCTTGAGATAGAGGGGGGCTCCACTCCAGGGCTGGACCCACTCCACCTTGAGCTCCTTTCCGAGCTGGTGCTCTTTTAGAACCTCAGCCAGCTTATGCAGGTTGAGATCATCATCTGACCATTGATCTTGGATCGAGAGGCTGGGAGCGTCCTTAAGACCCCTGAGGCTCACCGTCCAATAGCGCATCCTGTTTTTTCTGGATTCAAACTTCTCTAAACGAACGAGACCCGATTGGCTCTTCTGGCCGATCAGCCCCCAGAAGCTGCGATGTTTACCAAAGAGGAACTGAACGCCAACAGCGAATGCGAGAAAAAAGCAGAGGATTAAGCTCATCAGGAGGATAAAACTGAGCTGTCCTCCTTTATTCTCTTGCTGAGTGCTCATCTCAAGCTCCCTCCAGATTTAACAATCAGGCTAACACCTTAAGGCGCTGTAGGTGAAAAGAGGGTTGTGAACTGGGCCCTCAAGCAAGCTTGGAACTATAGAGTGAGTTTGCATAGGCTCAGTCCATGTATAGATCACGCACTCTTATGCTCCTCCTCTCTCTCCTCCTCCTCGCCTGCGCTGAGGCAAACAGCCCCAGTGAGGAGAGCCCAGAAGCTTCAGATCTCGCACTCGGCCCAGATGGTGGCCCCAATCCACAACCTCAGGATCTGGGACCTCCCCAGGAGGCAGCGCTCCCCCTTCAAGATCAGCAGCCTCTCTTAGACCGCGCCCCTGCGCCTCAGGGCCTTGAACTCTATCTAAGCGCTCCCGCCTCACAGCTCCTGCACTTTGGTGCTCAGCTTCCGCTTCCTGTGGAGGTGAGAACCCTTGATGGCCTCGCCGCGCCCAACGTCGCGATTCGAGGACGGCTGCTCGAGGGAGCTGAAGAGCGGGCTGAGATTGGAGGCTCAGCCCTGGTGGCCGCCAACAGCCGCAGCGACGCTCAGGGCTATGCTGAGCTGACCATCCGAGGGGGAGACACTGCTCGCCAGTTTCGAGTAGAGATCAGCGCTGAAGGCTCCGCGCCGGTCTTTTACCAGATCAACGTGGTGGAGGCTTTGGAGGGACGAATCAGCGTCCAGCTTCGCCCCGGTCCTGGGGTTGGGGATGGAGGAGCGCGGATATTTATCCACGCTGAAGGAGGCTGTGCGCTGGTCGATCCTCCGGTGGTGATGGAGCTGCCTTCGGTGGCTGACATTCGTGGTCCTGACCCCAGCAGCCTCTCAGAGCCCCTCGCGGGAGGCTCTCGGCTCAGCGTCTCAGCTCATATGGAGAGAGAGGGTGGAGCGATCTCAGCGAGTGGCTGCCTTGATGCTCAAGAGATCATCGCTGGACAGATTTTAGAGGTTGAGCTGATCTTGGAAGCCAGAGAGTTTGACCTCAGCGGCACCTTCGCCAGTCAGGAGCTGTTTGATATGGCGACGCTCCTACCTGGGGGAGAGAGCGAGACCTTAGAGATGGTTGCTCGTATTGGGGGCGGTAATGAAGGCAGCCGGGGGAGCGCGATCATCGATCTGCTCTGCGACTACGCCGAGCTGGGCGTCGCCTCTTGCACCACCTTGAACTTCCTGGGTGGAGAAATCATCGACGATGTGATCGAGACGCAGGTACCTCCAGCCGTGGTCGAGTCTCTCACCATCTTTGGGGATCTCTACAACATCGCGCGTTCTATGGAGGTGGAGGGACGCTTCCTCTTTGGGGGATCGGGAGGACAGCATGAATTGCTGGCTCTCTGGTTTACTTGGCGGGAGGGCTGCCCTCATCCAGAGGAGGAGTGTCGCTTCCGCATCGAGCTGGATGAAGCAGGGTTGGGCTTAGAGGCCCTCCCCTCAGCGGCCTTTGAGACTCAGATGGAGGGAAGGCTGCTGCGCATCTCCCAACATGAGCTTCCGCTGCCCTTGGAAGCAGTGTTGCTCATGATGTTGGAGAGCTGGCTCCTACCCGGTTCTTTGGGAGAAGGGCAGGCGGTCAGCTTAGAGGAGCTCAGCGCTCAGCTCCTCCCCTGCGAGTCGATCTCTGAGTTGAGTGGAGATCTCTTGAGCGTTGATTACTGTGAAGAGCTGCTGCCAAGTGCTCTAGCAGCCCTGCTTGAAGATCAGGTCCTCTCTATGATCCAGGGCATCAGCTCTGTGATCCTCATGGGTGAAGCTCAAATGCGGATTCAAAGCCAACAGGTAGAGCTGCTTGAAGAGGGACTCTGGAGCGGCCCTATTCCGGGCAGCTTTGAGGCTCAGCGCAGCCCAGCGCAGCCCTAGGCTTGCTCCCAGACCGGATGATCTGTTCTCCTCAACGACTCTATAGGAGCTTGAAATGAGCAGAGGGTATCGAGTCCGCGTAGCCGCCCCCCTCTTCAGGGAGAACGCTGAGATCAACGTCAATGATGAAGTTCAGCTCCCTGTGGAGATGCTCCCCATCTTAGAGCCAGAGGAGATGAACGCCCTCATGGAGGCGCTCCTGAAGCAGATGGGCTGGAAGCAAGATAAGGAGGGGGTCTTTGTGGAGCGAGAGGGCGGCCGTGTTCGCTGGCGAGAGGGAAATTTAGAAATCAAGCTGGAGGATAGCCAGACGATCCAAGTCCAGAGCGGGGTACAAGCCGAGGCCCGGCGTCTCTTGGTAAAGAGGGAGGAGCAGAGCGAGAAGGCCCTCAAGCGAAGGCTCTCCGAGAAGCTCATTCGTCTAGAGGCAGAGCTTCAAGAGGAGGTCGATCTTGTCTTAGCTGAGGTCTACCGCCAAGCTCTGCGTCGTCGCGCAGCTCAGATGGGAGAGATCCTCTCAGTAGAGGAGTCCCAGGGAGAGGATGGAATGGAGTTGACCATCCGAGTGGATGTGGGGCATGGGTATTGTAGAGCATCTGCCAGAGCCAAGTAAGATGGACGCTGGGATCAACCAGGAGAGGGAAGCGCAGCCAGAGCATAGGGCCTCCCTCTTTGAATCTTCGGCTCTAAAGCGAAACATTTGAGGCTTTTGAACAGCGGAGATCAGGCTGCCAGGAGGGCACCGGGGCCATACTCCAACTCGATACGAGCACGAACACGCCGACGGGCGCGGTGGAGTCGGGATTTGATCGCGGCGATGGAGAGCCCTGAGCGCTCTTGGATCTGCTTAAGATCTAGGCCCTCCTCTACCCAGAGGCGCAGGATGCTGCCATATTGAGGAGGGAGTTGATCGATCGCCTCTTTAAGTGCCTCTACAAGCTGCCCCTCCATCACCACCAGATCGGGTGCACGAGCTTGAGCGGGGCTTGGGCGCTGCTCGCTGCTCTGCTCCACCTCACGGAGATGCTCCTCGATACGCTGAGCCCCTCGACGCCTGCGAGAGCGCAGATGCATACGAATACAGTTGCTGCCCACCTGATAGAGCCAGGAGCTGAAGCGGGACTCCCCGCGAAAGGTATCTAGGCGGGTAAAGGCTCTCAGGATGGTCTCCTGAGTCACATCTTCTGCCTCATCCAGATCACCCACCGCTCGAGCGGCCCTCCAATAGATGCGTTCTCTTAGAGGACCCACTAGGCGGCTAAAGGCGGCCTCATCTCCAAGGCGAGCTTGGGCGAGATCTTGGGCTTCTCTCTTGCGACTCTCACTCATGTTCAGGATCTTTCTGGCTTTGGCCTTGGGGAGGGTACACGAGTTTGGACTTTGAAGTTTCATGATCTTGGGGCTTTTTCGTTTAGATTTCTTGAAAACAGGGCCTGCTCTTCAAAGAAATGAGGAGAGGGCTCTTGTGAGGTCGCGCTTTTTCTGGATCCAATGAAGGTTCGCCGCTCACAGTAGGCTGGAGAGAGATGCCCAAACCCATCCAGATCCTCTTGGCAGAAGATGATGACGGTGATGCCTTGATCACCCGCCGTGCGATCAAGAGGAGCGCTTTCCCAGTTGAGATTGTCGTGGTGGGGGATGGGCAGGAGGCCCTGGATTTTCTCCAGGCTCCCCAAAACCCTCTCCCTGATCTGCTCCTTTTGGATATTCATCTTCCCAAAGTCAGCGGTTTGGAAGTGTTGCGAGCGGTCAAAACCGATCCAGGGCTCCGCGCCATTCCCTGTTTGATCTTGACCGCTTCAGCGCGACAAGAAGATGTAAACATCGCCTACACCTATGGTGCCAACGGTTTCCTCTGTAAGCCCTTGCGCTTTGCGGACTTTGTGGAGCTGCTTCGCTCGATGAGTCGCTATTGGAGCAGCGTCGCGCGGCTCCCTGGTAGGGATCCCTGATGAGTGATTGTACCTATGCCCAGAGAATCAAATACAACCAAAGAGAAGTCTATGAAACCCAGTGATCACTTCAAGATGGCAGAAGAGACCCTCAGAGATTGGGAGAAGCGGCCTGAGCGACAGCCCCAGGTCTCGGACCTCTTTGAGTGCCATATCTTCTGTGCGCCCCTCAATCCAGATTCAACCAGCAAGCAGCGCTTTAAGGAGATCTGTAGGCAGGTGGGGATGACGGGGATCAGCCTGGGCTTGGATTTTGAGGGGCAGGGGGTCGTGGATGTTCTCAGCAGCAAGAAGTTTTGCAACAGCGTAGGCCCTCAGGAGCCTCTCAGGGAGATGCTGGGTCACGCTGAGGCCCTCAATGAACATTTCGAGGTCCTACGCCTTAAGCTGGAGGTGCGAGCGGGCAGCGCTGGAGTCCCTCACTCTGATGAGGAGATGCGGTGTATGGATCGGCTGACTGGTATGGAAAATTACTTTGAGTTCCACATCAAGCTAGAGGACCAGCCGCTCTCTGCTGAGCGAGATCAAGCCCTTAAGGCGCTGGGAGAGGAGCTGCGTGCTGAGTTGGGCACTCGCGTACCCTTCAGTTGCCAGACGCAGGCGAAGAAGGAACAGCGTTTCCTTAACCTGCGCAGTTATGGGATGGGCCTCAACTCCTCTCGAAGGCTCCTTGAGAAGATCACCACCGCCAGCGAAGCACGGGGCTTTATGGTGGAGAAGGTGATCGAGGAGCTGATCATCTTTGACAGCTTTAAGGCTTTAGATGGAGGTTGGCTTGAGCCCTCTGCAGGAGCCCAACTCTGATCTATCCACTGATCATCATCGGCGCAGGACCAGCAGGTCTAGCAGCGGCGCAGTTCTCCCTCGCTCAGGGCGGTGATTTTCTGCTCTTAGAGGCAGGGGGCGATCTCAGCGCTCGTCGAAGAGGAGATCCTCGAGATCTTCTCTCAGGGCTGGGCGGTGCTGGGCTCTACTCTGATGGAAAATTCAGCTTTCACCCCGCCGCCAGCGCTCTTTGGAGTTTGGCGGATCCTGCACGCCTACGCAGTGCCTACCGTTGGCTTGAGGCTCTCCTGTTGCGTTCAGGGCTGGAGATCCCTCCCTTTCCAGAAGTATCGACCCCTCTCCCAAACCCTTTTAAACCTTACCCCTGTCTCTCCCTTGACTTTGAAAGCCGCGTCGCCCTTATTCGAAGCTTGGCGGCGCCTCTTGAAGAGAATCTGCGTCTACGGCACCGTGTTGTGCAGATCAGCTCTGTTCAGGATTATTTTCGATTGGAGGTTCAGAGCCCAGCGGGGCTCCAGCGCTTTGAGGCGAGGCGATTGATCGCCGCTGGAGGGCGCTTCTTCTCAGCTCGTCTGGGGCTCTGTTCCCAGCGCTTTATGCGTTGGGAGTTGGGCATCAGGCTCCAGGGTCCGGCTGAGCATCCCTTCTTTGAGGATCTCTATTCAGCGGGTCGCTCTCTGGACCCCAAACTGATCATCTCAGCAGGACGACGCCAATGGCGCAGCTTCTGTTACTGCGCTCAGGGGGAGGTGGTGACCTCGAAGTTTGAGGGTCTACAGAGTCTCTCAGGGCGCTCCGACTGTCCCCCCACTGGGCTCAGCAATCTGGGCTTCAACGTACGCTTCTTGGACCCTGAGCCAGGAGTCAGCTTAGAACCCTTGCAAGGAGCTGCTCCTTTCCAACTCAAGCTTTCAGCCCTGCTTCAGGATCCCGAGCTCCTCGATCCCCTCTTGGGGCCTGTAGTCGCCGCTGCTCTATATCAGGGCATACTGCGCCTCGCTCAACATCTCCCCAGGCTCTTGGAGGCTCCAGATTTAGAGGTGATGGGACCCTGTGTTGAGGGGATCGGAAGATATGCTATCAGCGATGGGAATCTACAGGCTCCAGGGCTCTCTCTGAGCCTAGCGGGGGACTGTTGTGGGCGGTTTAGGGGACTGGTAGCTGCCCTACTCAGTGGAGCTTATGTGGGTTTAAGCGAGTAAGGGCTCAGATCTATCTGCTCGTTCCAATTTTAATCATCTTGAACTATATCAGCAGCTTGTTTGCTTCAAGTCCCCCCAGGGTCAACAACTTGGCTCCTGTAGGGCTTTGATAATCGCGCCGAGTCAGGGCCGGGAGCAGATCCCTCGCTGGCTCTCTCCCACTGGGGTCAGTTCACAGCGCCAGCCAGCAGGACAATCCTCTAAGGTAACGCAGCCCTGAGTGCAATATCCCCCTTCGAGATGGCAGGAGTTGTGATCGCAGCTCTCGGTACAGGGATCACCCACTGGGGTCTCGCCAAAGGAGCCATCACAGTAGCCCAAGATCTCCTCTCGATCTGAGCGCCAGCTGTACTGGCAGAGGAGGCCCTCAGGGCAGTGACGGTCCCCCGTACATGCAGAGAAGCAGAGACCCAGATCAACGAGGGTCCCATCCCCTTGATTGAAGGGAGTGAGGATACAAGCAAAGTCACCACAGTCTGCATCACAGAGGGCCGAGCAGCGCCCTGTTCGCGCCATACACATCCCCGAAGCGCAAGGTCGTTCATCATCGCAGAGCGCGCCCAATTCTCCTCCCTCCAAGAGCGGACGACACTCAGCGCCCAGCTCATCAGGGCCGCTGGGAGGGTGTAAGCTGCACTGATCCCCTTCGGTGCAGTCTCCATTCGATCGACAGCTGGGGTAATCATGTACACAGACCGTTCGAGGCCCTCGCAGCTCACAGAGCATTCCCTGAGGACAGAGCCCTAGATCCAGATCACAGGGTAGAGAGCAGTATCGCTGTCCGTAGTCATCTAGGCAGAGACCATCTACACAGTTTAGATCGACCCGACAGCGCTCGCCTAGGGCAGGGCAGGGAGCGCCCGCGTTGATGGCATCTTCTTCGTCCACCACACCATCACAGTCATCATCCAAGCCGTTGCAGATCTCATCTACAGGGGCCACGCTGTCTAGGCAGGCGAGCAGACCTGCCACGCAGCTGATCTCTCCCTGTTGACAAGTTCCCTCATCCAGACCACAGCGCTCCCCCAGTTGAGGGTCCTCCTCATCGATGAGGCCATCGCAGTCGTTATCCAAGCCATCACAGATTTCAAGCTCTTGATGTTCAGCCTCACCGACGCAGGCCCAAGCCCCCTCTAGGCATTGACGACTCCCCAGGCCACAGTTCCCTGCGTTGCACTCCACCCCCGCCTCTTCCAGATCCTCATCTGTCTCTCCGTCACAGTCATCATCCAGGCCATTGCAGCTCTCATCGCGGGCGCCGATGGAGCCCTCACACCAACGGCGACCCTCTCGACAGATGAGGGTGCCCGCTTGACAACGCCCCTCATCCGAGCCACAGATCCCGCCGACATCTGAGGGATCCTCATCGATCTCCCCATCGCAATCGTCATCCTCCCCATTGCAGATCTCAAGGGGAGGGTTCCCGCTCCCTTCACAGCGCAACCCCCCCTCGATACAGCGGGTCTCTCCCAGCTCACAGGGTCCCGCTACGCAGGCTTGAGGGGCGATCTCCTCATCGATCTCCCCATCACAGTCGTCATCTCGACCATTGCAGCGCTCAGGGACAGGCTCACAGCCTAGGTCGCTCCCCATTTCACCGAGAAGATCGCCATCTCCAAGAGCGGGTCCTTCATCTCTCTGGGCGCTGTCCAGGGTTGTTCCATCTAAGCCAGGCAAAGAGAAATCCGGGCTTAAACCGACCTCTGAGATCCCCTGATCTGTGGAGGGAGAGCCCTGCTCTGGGAGCTGAACTCCTCCGAAACCTCCCAACGCAGAGTCCTCGCAGGCGAGTAGGAGCAGCAACAGAGGAAAAAGCTTCTTCATGGCAGGAGCCTCGTCAAGGAAGAGGATAGCAAATATCCGACGTACAGAGCTGTGCGCCAGGACAGATGAATGGCGTAAGTATAAGATCCACTCCGCAGCCCTCACATAAGTGCCTGGGAGGGTTCAAGAAGCGATTGAGAGAGCCACACCTGAAGTTTGGGCGACAATCCTCATCCACTTGGCAACTTGCATCCTCGGGGTAACAGTGTTGGTAGAAGATGTCGCAGAGTTGCCCCAAAGCACAATCTGCATCAGCGCTGCAGATCTCATCAGGAGGAAGACAGCGACCCAGAGCGGCGTTACAGAGCATTCCGCCCTGGCAATCCTGTTCAAAGCGACACTCAACGCAGTTCTCGATAAAGGCGTTACAGTAGGGCTGCGCTCCTCCACAGTCAGCCTCCTCCTCACAACCAACACAACGGTGCTCTGTGTTGCAGATCTCACCAGGACAATGAGAATCATCGACACAGCCGACACATCTCCGAGATCTGGGATCGCAAATCGGCTCCTCCCCTCCACAGTCACTGTCATCTCGGCAGGCGACGCAGCGATCAGCCTCTAAATCACAGCGCAGATCTTCAGCGCAGTCTCCATCGCTGAGGCAGGCTACGCAGCTTTGCGTCACAGGATCACAGCGGCGCGGAGCGCAGTGGGCATCCTCAACACACTCCACACAGGCGTCAACTTCCCGATCACAGTGTTGGCCTTCAGGACAATCTCCCGGTCCTTGGCAGCGCTGGCAGAGATGCTCTGGACTACAGCGCTGCCCTCCCTCACAATCCTCATCCCCCAAACAGGAGACACAGCGCAGCTCTCCAGCCAAGCAGCGACCCTCTGCACAGTGAGCATCGATGCTACACTCTACACAGCCTGCCTCCAGATCGCAGCGTCTCCCCTCAGGGCAGTCTCCATCTTCAAGACAGGAGCGACAGCGCCCCGAGTCCAGATGGCAGCGGCCCCCTTCGCAATGGAGATCTTCCCCACACTCCAAACAGCTCATCAAGATCGGGTTGCAGTGCAGAGGAGCACTACAGTCTGCTTCCAGGCGGCACTCCACACAGATCTGCTCAACGCAATAGTGCCCTTCGCCACAATCTTCATCTTGAGCGCAGCCGATACAGCGCCCAGCCTCGCAGTGAGATTCTCCTTCGCAATCTGAGTCTTGGCGACAGGAGACACAGTTCGCCTCTACGCAGAAGCTGTCTCCGCAATCTTCATCCTCCAGGCAGCTCACGCAGCTGCCCTCTGGGCTACAGCGGCCCCCACCACAGTCAGGATCCATCAAACACTCCTGACAACGCATCTCTGGCAGACGACAGCGGCCTTCACAGTGAGAATCATCCAGGCAGGAGACACAGCGCCGCTCAGCAGCCAGGCAGACCCCCTCAGCGCAGCTCTCATCCAAGAGGCACTCCACGCAGATCCCCGCGTCTCGATCACAGACCTGAGCACCGATACAGTCCCCATCGGCTGCGCAGCCCACACAGAGGTGAGTATGAGGATCACAGACCGAGGTTTGGGGGCACTGCTCTCGACTGACACAGGGAACGCAGCGTCGCTCATCTCGCAGACAAGCCCCCTCTGTGCAGTCATCATGCTCTATGCACTCCACACAGCGCCCAGGTTCAGGATCACAGACCCCTTCAGCACAATCTCCATCCTCTTCACAAGCGCGACAACGCCCTGTTGGGCCACAATGTTGAGCGCTGGGGCAATCCTCGTCCCGACGACATTGAAGACAGCGCGCTGTCTGTAGATCACAGGAGCTGCCCTCGGCGCACTCTTCATTGCTCAGGCACTCTCGACAGAGGCCGCTCTCTCGGCAGAGGCTGGGTGGAGGGCAGTGATCATTTTGGGGATCGCAGCGTGGCAAGCAGGCGCTGCGTAGAGGATCACAGATCTGCCCCTCACCGCAGTCAATAGCGACGCAAACACCTCTCAACCCACAGCGCCCCTCCTCAGGCTGGCAGAGTTCCTCCTGACAGTGAAACTCATCAGGGCAACGCCCCTCTTCACAAGCCAGAGCACAGAACTGCCCATCCTCAAAAGAGAGGCAGCGATCCAACTCAGTCCCACACTCTAGATCGGTCTCACAGGGGCTACATAGCCCTGCTCCCAGGGGAAGACAGTTGCCTCCTGTAGCGCAGTAGCTCTCAGCTTCACAAGCCTGAGGGAAGTAGCGACAGTCTGTCCTGCGACGACAAGTCCCCTCAGCGCAGCTCTCCTCATCCAAGCAATCATTCTCCTCAAGACAGGGCGCCTCAGGATCCTGACAACGACCATTGGAGAGGCAGCTTCCTCCAGGGCAATCTTGATCGCTTCGACAGCGAAAACCACTGTCTCTACTCCGACCAGTGTCCGGTAACACCTCCTCGGCGGCCTCTTCAGCACAAGCCAGGAACAGGATAGTGATCAGCGGTGTTTTATACATATTCGCTTCATAGCTTTGTCTGGTCACAGCCTGGACTGGAAAGCATCAAGAGATCAACTCGACTTGGAGAGGCTGATTTCAGGGTTCTAATGTAGGTTGGAGCCTTGGTGAGCAGGTGAGAGGAGGGGCGGGGATGAGATCATTTGCCCTTCTTCTTGTCCTTCTTCTTATCCTTCTTATCTACCAGCTTCGCGAGCTTGCTCCTCTTCTTCTCAAGATCTCCAATCTCATCGTCCAGCTCGTCCATCATCTCTTTGAGGTTCTGAGGTACCAGCTTCTTATAGATGTCCTTCTTAGCATCCTTGAGCTCATCCTTGGCCTTCTTATAGGCTTTTTTGATTTCCTCATCCTTCTTGAACTTCTTGGCTTTCTTCAGGAGCGCCTCCATCGAAGTGACCTTACCCTTAAAGTCATGTAGCTTGGAGGTGACATCAGCCATGATTCCATTGGCTTCAGCCATCTTCTTAATGCGCTCTTCCTTATTTTCCTCTTTCTTAGCAGCCTCAAACTCCGCCTTGGAGCGCGCCACCTCGCCATCCATCACCACAGCCAGCTGAGGAAACTCCCCTTTCAACTCAGTGATCTTCTCGGTGAGGCTTGCTTGACGTTTGATCTCACCCTCCTCAGTCTTGGAGCAACCGATCAACCCAATGCTGGAAATCAGGAGCAGAAGAGAGAGGAGGCTTTTGATACTCTTAAACATTTTAGAACTCCGTTCAGGACCAGCTGAAGTTGTGGGTCCTGTGAAGGCAGGTTATCGCCTCTCTCTTTCTTGTCAAGAGAGAGATCTCAATCTTCAACGAGAGGCAACTTGAGGAGGGTGGGGCTGGCCAAAGCTACGCTGGCACCCCAGAATTTACCTGCTCCACCGGGAGGGCCATAAGGCTCATCCAAAGGAAAGGTTCCCGATAAAATCAGATCAAACGAGCCTGTGCGGATGCGCAGATCGAGGCCTGCGCTCTCCTGGGTGGTGTCCAACTCGCTTGGAAAATTGTGGAGGAAGTATTGGGTGTGACTTCCTCGAAGGACAACTTGAACAGCAGAGAACTCCCACCCCAACTCCACATCAAATTGCCCCCAGAGTTCATAAAGGTCGCCATCTCCGATGTTGAGTAGGTGGCCCAGGATCCCGCGCCCTCCCCAAGTCAGACCGGAGCTGTGACGACGAAAGAAGTCGATATGGTTGAGCAGGGAGCCTCGATTGGCAGCATAGAGCCAGAGATCTCGATAGGCGAAGATCCCAGCCGCTGCTTGAAAAGCTTCCTGATCCAACAGCTCTTCATCCTCCCCTTTGCTCTTCCGTATCGTCGCCACAGGCGCAGAGCCCCCTAAACCGAGGCGGAATTGGTAGCTCAAAGACCGCCAAGTCCAATAATAACCTATAAAAGGATTCCCTAAACGGAAAGTACTGAGGCTGGGGTCGTAGCCTTCAGATTCAGGAGTAAGGCTGCCATCTCGTTGAAACCAGAAGGCATTCCAACGGAATTCCATTTCGTTACTACCCGCTGGCGAACTGACCCATAGCTGAGAATGGATGATACTTCGAGAAATATCCTTAAAAAAACCATCTTCTCCTGCACCTGTATACCCTGAGAGCTTAAACTCATAATAGGTCTCACGCTCTCCATAGGCCCACCCCAAACCATCACCTTGCGAAGGCTTATTGATGTCAACAGGGCGGACTTCAGCGAGGCTTCCTCCTCCCCAGAGCAGATAAAGCCAGACGATATAGCGCATTTAGAGTTCCCTTCTTGGAAAGGAGAGTGTCTTTACTATTCAGAGCTTCATTGAAGCAATTCGTAGAGCCAAAAGTTCATCTTCAGTCAAATCTTTCCCCACCAGAAACTCATACCCATAAAGCCAAAGGCATTATCACCATTAAAAATGTTGAATTTGGTGCCTTCAGGTTGTACACTACCTGTTGAACTAAGAATCCCATCCTTGGGGCCTGATAAAATCGAGAATCCAAACTCTGTATGTAGAGAAATATACTTATTTGGAAACCAGTAAACCCGCATAGGGAGATCAAACCCCAATTGAGTGACAGCTTCATTCCCTACTTTCCCTGTCATAATATTAAACCGACCACCCACAGTAAAAGCAGCGCCATTGAAACCAGGTATTCTCAACGCTTGAAAATGGGCACCTCCGGCAAAATCAAATTCAGTTATAGGATCCTGTTTGTCATCCTTGAAAGTCTCATGCTGAATGCCTAAGATCCCCTCAAGAATCAGACTTCCTGCTCCAAAAGTGAAAGAAAGACCATCAGGTCCACCGATGGCCTGAGCATAGCCTATGCCCTTCTTGCCATTCAGTTTGACCGCCTGGGCTGTACCCAGGCAGAAAGCCACAATCAGGAGGCTGAAGCTAAGAAGGCGAACTTGGCTCATTTAGGCTCCTCTCTCTTAAAGATCCGTTCTAGAGTAGACGAAATTTCTGTGAGACTTTACATCTTTAAAAATCTCTGTAAAGCAACGAAAGGTAGATTTGGGCAGAGGAACAGCGCTCAAAATAGAGTATAGGAGAAGCGAAGCTGGATATCATGCTCGGTCTCGATCTCATCACTGATTCCCAGATTGGGAGCTCTCAGGGCGTTAAAGCGGTAGGCAAGCGAGATAAAGCGCATCAAGCGAAGGCTGATCTGATTCCTCCAACTGAGGTACACCTCATCCTCCTCATCAAAAGGAAAGAGACCCTCAAACTCACTGCTGCCCGTGATCCAACGGCTGAACTGAGCCCGTCCCAAGAGGGTCAACTCTAGGCCCTCGATACGAGCGTCTTGGACCGGGCTGAGCTGTCTGCCCTCATAGATGAGCAAGCCTCGCGCGTAGCTCTGACGAGCGCCGAGACCACTGCGCAGATCGATCTCTAAGCGAGCGCTGCGCAAGAGGCGAAAGTTTCCACCCACCCCCTCCTGAAGATAGAGGGGGCTGAAGAAGCCACCGAGCTTAAGGCGTGTGACCTCCTCATGAATGCGAACCACCTCTCCCTCCACATCCAGCTCTCCCACTCTGGGCTGGGGTTCATCAAACTCCTCATAGCGAGGCAGCAGTTTGCTCTCCAAACCGGTGCGGATATAGGGACCAAACCAGCTCAGGAGTTGGTAGGTGTAGATGGTGTGTAGATAGAATCGATCATTGAGGTTCCTAAAATGCTCCATCTCAGGAGGGCGGCTCTGCTGCTCCTCCAACTCCAAGCGGCTGTACCAGAGGTGTTGGCCCTTCTTGAAGCTCAGGGAGCCATCAAAGAAGAGGCTCAACCCCAAGGTGAAGCCCTCCTGCTCACCGAGCTGCTGGTTGCGGTTAAAGGCGATATCTCCTCCCAAAATCCCCTTAAGGCTCCAAGGACCTCGTTGCCCCTGATCCTCATGCGGATCCGCCTCTCCTGCGCCCTCAAAGTCACCCGTCTCAGGGTCTAAAACCAAGGTAAAGCGGGAGAGCCGCCCTGAGAGCAACCGCACGGTGGCGAAGTTGCGGCGATCTCGATAATTGCCTCCCGCTTGGATGATCTTATAGAGCCCCGGTGCCAGGACCCAACTCTTGAGGCGCTCTCCCTGTTGCTCATCGGCCCCAAAGCCCAGACCGTACTGTTCACGTCGATCCATACGCACCAGCTCATAGCTGCCTCGATGGGGGACAAACTGGGCGTCTAAGACCGCCACAGTGAGAGCAGCCCATTTCGCTGGGATCAGGGTAACGCGCCCCGCCTCAACCTGGGCATGTTCGCTGAGTTGTTGTTCTAAGGTCCCTGAACCAAAGTGGATTTTATAGATCCCTGGAGGCAGAACGAGGCGCTGTCCCATCTGCCCCTCTACCTTCATCTCTCCACCTTCGCTGTAGACCGTGACCAGAGGCTCCTCATCTCGCTCTGCCAAGCTGGGGAGGAAGAGAGCACCAAAGCCCACAGGCATCGGGGTGTCATCTTGATCCATCTGCTGGTGTCTCTCTCCAGGCTTGATGAGGTTGGGGATCTCGATGAGCGCCTCGGGTTTGGAGGGTGCCTTCTTAGGGCGCCCTGAGAGCTGCCGGTCCAGATCTTTGAGCGCCCGCTCTATCCCCTGAGCGAGGATCTCACTGAGGGCTCGTACTGTGCTTCGAAGAGCACCATTGCCTACCGCTCGACGCTCATCGATCTGCCAACGCCAAACGATCTGCTCATCCTCAAAGCGCTTCAGGTTTAAGTTGAGGGCCAAGTGGGCATAGCGATCCTCTCCAAGCTGAAGCTCTTCTAGAGCGATCAGCTCTCCGCTGAGGCTGTACTCAGGCCCTTTGAGCCCGATCTCCTTGACCACTTCTCGCACCAACCCTGAGGTTCGTAGATGATCTCGGAGGAGTTGACTGATCATCTTGCCAGGCTTCTCACTCCAGCGGCGGCTGCGATAGTAGCGCAGCTCATGAACATCTCGGCGAAAGACAAAGCTGGAGCCCCGATAGCTGCCTCGAACGCTTAAATCCTTCACTCGTACGGTGACTGGGTGAGTTTGCGCAAAGCGGGTGTTGGTCGGTGGGTAGCTGAGGCTATAAAACTCCCGCCCGGAGGGAGCACCGCAGGCCAGGAGAAAGAGGAACAGTAGACTCAGGCGGAGACTCATCGGGGCTCTCGCTCATCCTCCCCCAGGAGCAGCAGGGAGGGATCATCTTTGATGCGCTCGGAGAAGAGGCTCATATTCTCAGCGGTCTCCTTGAGGAAGCTCAAAGCTTCGGCAAAATCTTCTCGGCTGCGGCTCATGAAACGCTTTACCTGTTTTAGGGTGCTCTGAGCGCTCTTAAGGCTCTCCTTTGAGGGCTCCAGCAAGCCCTGAAGCTCTTTAAGGAGATCCCGGGCGTTGATGAGGGCCTCATCAAGATATCCTCGAGAACGCCTGAGATCAGCGCTTAGGGTGGCGACACGTCGGAGAGTCTTGAGGAGCAGCGGCTCCGCTTTGGCGAAGGTGCCATCCAAGCGCTCGAGGCTGCCCATGAGCAGCGCTAGAGCACCATCTCCACGCGCAGCCAGTTGGTTGAGATGTTCCATCAACAGACGCAGGCCCTCTCGGTTCTCCTCTAGGGTGGCGTTGGCCGTGGCCAGGAGCTGATCTGTGCGATCCAGGATGCTGTCCATACGCACCTTAGTGTCAGGACCGATGAGGTGATTGATCTTGCCCAGAGCCTCACTGACCTGTCCTGCGATCTGCCCTGCCTGCTTGCTGAGATCATCCATCAGGGAGTGCCCAGCCGGGATCTCTTCCCCTGGCGCACGAATGCGGGCTTTTCGGCTCCCCCGCGTCAGCTCCAGATATTTAAGCCCGGTGATGCCCAGAGAGCCCAGGTTGGCGCGGCTGTCCTCCGCCACTGGGGTTTTGTGATCCAGGCTGAGGCCCACCAAGATCACCGAGACATCTTGGGGATCAACCCGGATAGAATCGACGCGGCCCACGGCGATGCCGCTGTATTTGACGGGAGAGCCCACCTCTAAGCCGCTCAGAGAGATATGTTCCTCTGTAAAACGGATCACATAAGCGTCCCGCTCCTCTCCCAGCTTCATCCCCGCTAAGAGGAGCAAGCTGCCCAACAGCAGCAGCAGGCCAGTCCCAACAAAGAGGCCCAGGCGTAAGGTCTGAGCGCGGCTCACGGTCATGAACTATCTACTCCTGTCAGCAGCCCTAAAGCGTCCATCCCACCACGCATCTCCCCTGCCGCGATGCGGGCAAAGAAAGAGGAGATCTCAGGGTGGGCTGAGCCCTGAATGGCGGCGAGGGTATCATCAGCCAAGACCCGCCCTGCAGAGAGAAAGATCACACGATCTGCGATGGTCTCGATGCTGGCCAGTTCATGAGTGACGACGACGATCGCCATCCCAAAGCGATCCCGCAACCTCAACAGAGTTTCATCAAGCTCCCGGCTGGTGAGCGGGTCCAAGCCCGCTGAGGGCTCGTCACAAAACAGCAGCTCAGGATCCAGAGCCATTGCTCGTGCGAGGGCAGCGCGCTTACGCATCCCTCCGCTGATCTCTGAGGGAAGCAGGTGCTCAGCGTGAGACATCTCCACCATCGCCAGCTTGAGGCGCGAGATCTCCTGGATCAGATGTTCTGGGAGGTTACTGTGTTCCCGGAGGGGGAGGGCGACGTTCTGCCCGACAGTCAGCGAGCCCAGCAAGGCCCCATTTTGGAAGAGAACACCGATACGGGTCAGCAGGCGGGTGCGCGCGGTCCCCTCTAGGCCATCCAGGCGCTGTTGGAGCAGCTCTACTGTTCCTCCAGCGGGCTCGATCAGCCCAACACAGTGTTTAAGGAGGGTGCTCTTACCGCAGCCGCTGCCCCCTAAGATCACCCGGATCTCAGCAGGCTGCACCTGAAGGTTGACGCCATCCAGGACAGTACGGCTCCCATAGCGGGCGATGAGCCTAGAGACCTGAAGTGCAGGGGGCATTAAAACACCATATAGAAGAGGACACTAAAGAGGCTGCCGCTGACCACCAGGTAGAAGATAGAAGCTACCACTGAAGCGGTCGTGGTGCGCCCTACCTCTCCAGCGCCTCCACGCGCCTGAAAACCATAGAAGACAGCGATCAAGCCGATACCTAAGGCGAAAATCAGACTCTTAAAGAGGCCACTGAGGAGATCTCCTGGACTCAGCGCTTGTACGGTCTTCTGAAAATAGACGCTCGCGGAGAGGTCCAGATAAAAGACCCCCACGATAAAGCCCCCCAAGATGCCCATGGCGTCAGACATCAAGGTTAACAGAGGCACCATTAAGCTCAGCGCCAATAGACGGGGTAGGGCCAAAAAGCGGATGGGATCAAGGCCCATCACTCGGAGCGCGTCTATCTCCTCGCTGACCTGCATGGTGGCGATCTCGGCGGCGATAGAGGAGCCGGAGCGCCCTGCGATGAGGATCGCGGTCATCAAGGGTCCCATCTCTCGAACCATGGCGATGGCGGTTAGGCTGGCGACAAAAACATCTGCGCCAAACTGCTTGAGCTGATGAGCTGATTGAAACGCCAGGGTGAGGCCCAGGAGCAGGGAGATCAGCCCGATGATGGGTAGAGCTTGAGAGCCCATATAGATGCACTGCTCCATCAGGGCTCGCCAGCGCATCTGCTGAGGTTTGATCAACAGCTCCAGGAAGGCAAAGCAGCTGTCTGCGGCGAGCTGAAGAAAGGCAGCTAAGCTGCGCCCGCTCTCGAGAGTGCCTTGGCCCAGGCTCTCGATCAATCCGGGGGTTGAAGAGGGGGGATCAGGCTCTGGTCCGGGTCGAAAGAGGCGTAGAGAGCGTCTGGCCGCTTCACTGGGTTCGATTACCAGAAGGGTCCCGCCCTGTTTTTTGGCGAGGCGCCAAGCGTGGAGCAAGGCCCCCACCGCTGCGGAGTCCATCGCGGTGACCCCTGAGAGATCCAGACGCAGCTGTCTGCCTGTTTGGGGCCGTTGTTGTTGGAGGAGGCGATCTAGAGCGGGAACCTCTGAGCGCAGCAGATCACCTGAGAGGCTGATCTGATCTGGGCTGTGAATCTGAGCAAGCACCAAAAGACGGTATATCAGAGGAGGGGAGAGCAGCTAGAAATTATGAAGAGGAGGGGTTTAGGAACTCGACGATTTTGCTCTTCATCTGAGCCCTTCTCTCCAAAGCTGACTGCCAAAATGTCTTTTTTCTGGTCGCGCTTTACTGACCCTCGAAACTCGACAATTGACCACGTTTTATCGTATTCAGTTGTTGATCGACCCCTCTTTTTTGTGGTTCAAAAGGGGGGATGTTTATGTTGTCAGAAAATAACTTGCGCGACTCTAGAGCCTCAAGCGATTCTCTCCTCATGAGTTTGTGGAGGGGGGAGTAGAAATCGCATCAGAGGCAGGAGACCCGCCAGGAGGAGCACACCACCCAGGAGATCAAACCAGATGGGCTGCCACAGCAGAACCTCTGTACTGATCAGATCAAAGCCCTCTATGCCTGGAGCCCAACCCAGCCAGCTCAAAAAAGCCAAGCTGGTGGAGGGCAGAAAGGCTAGAAAGGCGGGGAGCAGGGCACCGCTCTGTTGGCGGATCCAGAGAGGCAGAATCAGCAGAGCTACAGATTGAATCCAGGTGCCCGGTAGCGCGATTGCCCCCAAGAGGACGCTCAAGATCAGAGCATGACGTCCTGAGAGTCGCGCCGCCACCGCCTTAAAGATCACATGAAAAATCAGGAGGCTCAAACAGAGGGGGAGGATCAAACTGGAAAGCAGAGCAGTGAGGCCAGCAGAGAGAGGATCAGGATCGACCTTTGATAGGGCCTGGAAAGCTTCATCAGAGATGCTGAGCCAGATATTCCCCAACTCGCTGGAGAGGATTGTCGCCCCCAAACCTCCCAGGAGGGCAAAGGGCAGCAAGCTCCAACGGGGACGAAGAAGCGCCAAAGTACCAGAGGGCCCCAGGCGCAGATCCGCCATCACGATGATGAAGATCGATCCGAGATAGGCCAGGAATACATCCTGAGCTTCTCCCCCATCTAAGCGCCAGAGAAAGAGGCTCAAGAGAACCCAACTGGGCGCGGCGATAAAGCTCCAAAGGAGGGGGGGTAGCTTACCCGGCTCAAGAGGCGCTGGGCTTGGAGGCTTGGGATGGCTCATCTTTTACCCAGCCCGACAGAGGAGCGCATCGCGGCCATATTGAAGTTGATAAGCCTGGGCCAAAGCAGCCAGGAGGATCTGAGCGGCCTCCTCTGCGCTGCGACCAAAGCTGATCACCCCATCTTGATGCCCACCCATCAGTAAAAGCTGTCTCTGCATCAGGGCGCTCTGACGCGCCAGACGGCGGATCTCGGGATCGATCTCTGAGCTGCCATAGGGGATCTTGGGATCTGTGCTGGGGAGCTGAAGTTGCCGCCCCTGGCTCCAGATTTCAGGAGAGTGGGCGTGGATTACAAAACGGATGTGAGGCCCCAGATCGTAGAGGGCGCCATGACTAAGAGACTCACTGGATGGTTTCAGAATGCCCTCACTCTCTACCCGGTTTTGGCCAGAGTTATAAGAGCGTACCCAGGCCAGAGAGTCCAAGCCCATACAGTGACGGTCCCCAGTCTGGGTTCCTGTGATCAGAAAGGGTCGGCGCCCCAAGCTGCCCGGGAAAGGCCCTGTGCGCCCTGAAATATTGCCAAAACCCGCTCCCCCATAACGCAAGGGGCTTTGACCAACCAGACTGAGACGGTGCAGGATCTCGCGCCAAGCGATGAGCTGCCCGGCCAGCTCTCCAAAGCGGAGAGGGGCGAGCACCCGATCCCGATGATCTACCTGAAATTTTAGGACACCCTCTCTCTCAGCCATTCCAAACCTCACCGACGTTCGCGGAGATCTTCCTCCAAGCGAGCGATAAACTCCTCTCGCTTCATGCTGCCCAGATCGCCCTCTCTGTGTTTGCGAACCCCCACGGTGCCCTGCGCTGCTTCACGTTTGCCCACCACCAGGGCGTAAGGGATCTTCTGTAGTTCAGCTTGGCGGATCTTATAACCCAGCTTCTCATCAGAGCTGTCCAACTTGGCGCGCAGGCCTGCGGCCTTGAGCTCTTTGAGGATCTCCTCTCCATACTCCTTAAACTTCTCACTCAGGGGCAGAACACGAACCTGCTCTGGCGCCAACCAAGCGGGGAAGCTGCCAGCGTAGTGCTCTACCAGGATGCCAAAGAAGCGCTCCAGGCTGCCCAGCAGGGCGCGGTGGATCATGATGGGGCGATGAGGCTGGTTGTCTGAGCCCACATAGCTCAGATTGAAGCGCTCGGGTAGATTGAAGTCCAGTTGGACGGTGGTCAGCTGCCAAGTACGACCGATGGCGTCCACCACTTTGATGTCGATCTTGGGGCCATAGAAGGCCGCCTCGCCCTTGATGCGGGTATAGGGGATCCCACGCTCCTCTAAGACCGTCGCTAAGCTCTCCTCGCTCAGCTTCCAGATCTCGTCTCCTCCCAGATATTTCCCCTTATCTTCGGGATCGTGACAGGAGAGTTCGACCTTGTAATCAGGAAATCCAAAGGTCTGATACATCGTCTCCGCGATATCCAAGCAGGCATCCAGCTCCTGCTTGAGGGTCTCTCGCGTACAGAAGATATGGGCGTCATCCTGAGTAAAGCCACGCACACGCATCAGGCCATGCAGCACCCCTGAGCGCTCATAGCGATAGACATTGCCCAGCTCACAGTAACGAATGGGTAACTCCCGATAACTGCGCTTACGCATTCTGTAAGCTTCGATATGGAAGGGGCAGTTCATCGGCTTAAGCAGATACTGCTCCTCATCTACTTCCATGGGAGCGTACATGGAGTCCATATAATGCTCAGTATGCCCGCTCTTATCCCAGAGCGCTCGTCGAGCAATATGGGGGGTGAAGAGAAGATCATAGCCTCGGTTCAGATGAACCTGTCGCCACTCATCTTCGATTTGCCGACGAATAAAGGCGCCGTTGGGCAGCCAGATGACCAGGCCTCCGCCAAACTCTGGAGTGATATGGAACAGCTCCAGATCTTTACCTAGGCGGCGGTGATCCCGCTTACGCGCCTCCTCCAACATCTCGAGGTGGGCGTCAAGCTCCGCCCTCTTCTCAAAGGCGACTCCATAGATGCGAGTAAGGACCGGACGCTTCTCATCTCCACGCCAGTAAGCTCCAGCCAGATGAGTTAGTTTGAAGTGCTTTAGCTTCTTGCTGTAGCGCACATGCGGCCCAGCACACATATCTTTAAAGGAGCCGTGGCTATAGAAGCTTATGGGGCCTTCAAGATCTTCAAGCAACTCACTTTTATAGATCTCTCCCGCATCCTCAGCCCAGGCCAGCGCCTCCTCTTTGGAGATCAGCTCGTGCAAGAAGCGATGATTCCCCTTGGCGATCTGGCGCATTTTGGTTTCGATGAGAGGCAGATCCTCCTGGGTTATGGTCTCTGGAATCTCCATATCATAGTAAAAGCCATGCTCAATATGGGGACCGATGCCAAAGCGAGTGCCGGGGTGTAGCTCGGCGACAGCTGAGGCCATGAGATGGGCCATGCTGTGCCTTAAGGTCTCCACTGGGTTCAACAGTGGAGCTTGAAATCCCTGATCTTCAGCCATGGGCTCCTCCTTCTGGGGTGAGACGCGGCGCGGAGGATACGCTCTGCCCCAAGGGAGGGTCAATTCCCCTAAACCTAGAGCCCAACTCCCCGCCTGTAGACGGTCTCTCCACTCGAGGCCCCAGACCGTTCCCAAGAAAGATCTGCCCACAAACTCGGGGGAAGGCGCAGACTCTTCAAGATCTTCAGCACCCTTTGCCTTTCTTGAATTGGGGTCTTCAGCTCCAAGAATCAGGAAGAAGCGAGGTTCAGGATTATCATCTCAAGGCTCAGCCAAGAGGCACTCTGCTGAGGAAGAGTGAAAGCTCTGAGGCCCATCCTCACCATCCAAATGGATCTGGATCAAGCCATGACGATCAGTCCTCCAGCAGCGCGCCCCTGAGGCTTTCGCGCGCTTGAGTACCTCCTGATGAGGGAAGCCAAAGCGATTATCTCGCCCTGTGTTAAAGATGATCTCCTTAGGGTTTAGAACTCTGAGCAGTGCTGCGCCGCTGCTGCTGCGGCTGCCATGGTGAGCAGCTTTAAGGAGCGAGACAGGTTGAGGGTCCTGAGCCAAGAGGGCCGCCTCTCCAGCAGCTTCCAGATCTCCAGTGAGGAGGAGGCTGTGGCTGGGTCCCTGAACACGAATAGCCAAAGAGGCGTTATTCTCTGAGGGGGCATCAGCAGCGGGCGGAAAGAACTCCAACTCCAAGCGTCCCAAAGATAGATGTTCTCGCCCTGGAGCGCGTCTGGGAACCGGCCAGGGAGGGAGACCCGGGCGCCCGTTAAAGAAGATCTGCTTTACCGTTAGGGCTTTGAGCAGGGCGCCTGTGCCTCCTGTGTGATCTGGGTGTCCGTGACTGAGGATCAGCGCCTCAAGCTGCGAGATCCCACGCCGTCGAAGATAGGCCAAGAGGATACGAGCGCGAGGATCTGGGCCTGTATCCACCAGGATCGCGCGTAGGCCATCTCGCAGCAGGAGCGCATCTCCCTGCCCCACCGCTAGAGCTTCAACGACAGCGGCGCGAGGCCAGCTCAAGGCGGTCCCTCCGCAAGCCAGGAGCCCAGCCAACAGCGCCAAGCGGGGCCAACCCAGACGAAAACCCAAGAAGAGGAGGAGGGGGGCGCTCAGGGCGAAAGCCCAATGTGATCCCAGGATCCAGAGGCTCCCCCAAGAGGCGAGCGCCTCTCCCAACGCCAATAGAATCTCCGCGCCCGCCGCGGCCAGCTGAAGCGGCCCTATCCAGAGCGGAGAGAGCAGGAGCGCTGAGGCGCTCAGAGGCAGGAGGATCAGCGCGGTCAGAGGGGTCAGGATCAAGTTCCCGATAGGCGCAAGAGGAGCCAGGGTGCCAAAGTGCCAGAGCTGGATGGGGGCGCTGGCTGCTGTTGCCAAGAGGGCGGTAAAGAGCAAACTCAGCCAGGGACTTTTGCGAGGCATCAGCAGGAGAGCGGCGACCACTACAAAGGAGAGCTGAAAGCCGGGTGTGTGTGCACGTGCGGGGGCCTGGCTGAGGAGCAGGAGGGCCGTGAGGCCCAAGAGGTTAAAGGTGTTCACCGGACGACCCAACAGGCGCCCCAGGAGATAGAGGCTTAGCATTAGACCGGCACGACAAGCAGAGAGAGGAAACTGTGTCAACGCCAGAAAAGGAGGGATCAGTAGCAGGCCCCCTGCCATCGCCCAACGATCCGGGCGACAGAGCCTTAGACGACGAGCGACCAAGGTGATGAAAAGCATAAGGGCGGCCACCAACCCCCCCACATGCAGCCCGCTCACGGCCAAGAGGTGTCCGGTCCCGGTGATTCGTAGAACCTCAATGGCGTGTTCGCTGAGGGCGCTTCGATCGCCCAGGAGCAGCCCCGCTAAGATCCCTGCTCCCTCGCTGCGATCCAGAGCCTGAAGCTGAGCGCGAGCGAGCAAGCGTAGACGCAACATAAGATCCTCGGCGGGTTCAAGGAGCAGGATCTCTTTACCTCTCCAGGCGATTCCTCGGAGCGCCAGACGTTGGCGAGGATCATAGAGCCCTGGGTGGTCTCCTGGTGGAGGCCGCTTTAGAGGCCCTAAGACCAGGGCACGGGCGCCAGGAGCGAGGCCGGGGCTGAGCTGATCTTGAAAAATTTGAACGCGGCTCTCGGGGGCCTTATCGGGGCTCAAGATCAACTCTGCTCTTGAGCCAAAGAGGCGGATCTCATCGATTTGAGCGGAAAAGGGGGCTGCTCCCAGAGGTTTCAAAAGGGGCTGAGGATCGGGGAAGAGCGCTCCGAGACCCAGACAGAGGAGGATTAAGTGTATCTGCTCCTGCCGCCTTAGAAGCCAACTCAAAGGCAACGCCAAGAAGGCCAACGGGCCGAGCCTGCTGCCCAGATAGAAGCTCAGGGCGAGCCAGCTCCAGAGAGATTTCATGGTGACCTCAAGAGGAAGCGGCAACACCTCTCTCTCGGTCAGCTGAAGTCGTTGTCCTGTTTTTTTGAGCTTGAGCGTTCTCCTCGGTCAGACGCCTCTATTTCGAGAATTTCATCTGACAACCAGGAGCTTCATATATAGCCACCATCACCGGGAGGTCACTGAGCCCTCCATCTAGGGCTCGGTCGAAAGAGGCTACATCTTCTGTTGAACCTAAGAGGCTGTCTGTTTCCTGCTGTTCCAGCTCGCCGCAGCCGAAGCTCAGGGCAAGAATGAGGGCGGCGATCTCTCTCTTGGCGTGCTCTGGACTCAAACTGCTTTTCCTTTCTGATCAGCTCCATCATAGACTCTCTCCGGCCCAATAGAGCGAAGGATCATTTATGGATATAAGCATCTTAGATCAAGTCCTCTTTGCGAACTTCACGGTGATGGAGGTTGGAGGGGCGCTTCTTGGGCTGATCCTGCTTTTTAAACTTGTCAAAATCTTTAAGAAACCGGAGAAGCAGAAGGGGCTGTTCCAGGGGTCTTGCCCCGGCTGTGGTTGGAAGGGCAGCACCGGCAGCTATAAGCGCCGCTGCCCCAATTGCAACACGGAGATCGATAGTTGAGAGAAGCGGCTGCCATCTGGACCGAGGCGATGCTCTTACAGCTTGAGCCTGTGGAGTATGATTTCCAAGAGTTCAAGCGCAGCCTCTTTCTCGCGGATGTGGATCGTATCAAGCCCGACTTTACAACCCTGCTCTCAAAGCAGCTCTCCGCCTTCGCCAACGGCGCAGGAGGCCACCTCTTTTTGGGGATCGATGACAACGGCAAGATCGATGGGGGGCTCTTGGTGGATCTCAAAGCGGGAGGAACACGCTCCTGGCTGGAGGATATCATCCCAGCTTTGCTGGACCCTCCCCTCAAGAAATTTAATATCCACGAGGTCTGCGCTCGACGAGGGACCAAGAGTCAGATCAAGGAGGGTCACGCTGTCTATGTCATCGAGATCCCCGCCAGCTCAGACGCCCCACATCAGAGCCTAGACTATCGCTACTATCTGCGTATCGCCGGAAAATCGCGGCCTATGGGCAGCGTACATCTGCAAGATGTTCTTCAGCGCGTACGGCACCCCAGCATCGAGATGTCCCGGGTGGGTCCCTTTGGCCGCCCAGAGTATAGAGAGGATGATCCCCGAGGGCCTAAGGTGGGGATCTGCTTTCAGACTTTCCTTAACAACCTAGGACGCAACCGCGCTCGGCATGTAGGGGCAGAGCTGATCCTGCCCAGGCCCCTCCTGGACGCCTTCGCCCGTCAAAGGATTCTGGAGGGTCCCGAGGTGAGCCTGAGTCAGCGTCCTGGCGAGGTCTCCATTTTTCGCTTTCACCCCTATCCGCTCTTCCCAGATCAGAGCATCTTCTTTTTGCGGGTCTGGATCAGCATCCATACACATAATATGAACTCCATCCGCAACGGCGCGGCCCTGCTCTGGCGCATCTATGCTGATGACGCTCCTCCTCGACAGGGACAGACCCCCTTTTTGCGTTTCAACGTGGTGCGGAAAGCCCTCAAGTGGCTGGAGCGCAAGAGCCGCTAGGCCAGCCAACCGCCAATGGCGACGGAGAAGAGGATCATCAGGAGGGTGTAGCCTCCCATGATGGCGTAGTTTCTGGGCCAGTTGAGGCGATATTCAAACTTAGAGCCCCTCTTAAAGATCAAGCCCTCGATCTCTTTTCCGTGGGCTGGAGTAAAGAGAGAGATCAGGTAGCCTACGGCGAAGGCCAAGAAGCAACCAATGACATTCCACCATAGCCAGCTCACAGAGGGGATAAAGATCCAGAACAGGAGGTTACCCAAAAAGCCGCTTAAGAAACCGGTGATCGCGCCAATGCCATTGACGCGGCGGGTGAGGATACCCATCAGGAAGAGGGCCAGAATAGGGCCGTTGGCGAGGGATCCGATCTTATTGACCGATTCGATGATCGACTCAGAGATCCCCCCCACCATAAAGGAGAAGGCCACACAGAGGAGCCCCCAAAAGACCGTAAAGATTCGTGACATCTTGAGCTGCTCTTTGGGGCTCAGCGCGCCTCGCACGAAGAAGCGCTCGTAGATATCCTTCATCGAAGTAGCAGAGAGGGAGTTGATCGTTGAGTCCAGAGAGGACATCGCCGCTGAGAAGAGAGCTACAATCACCAAGCCGATGATTCCGTGGGGAAGTTGAGCCAGAACAAACTTGGGCACCGCGAGGTTGTATTCATAGATCCCGCTCTCGGTCATCAGCTCCTTTAAGAAGCTGGGCTCAGCGACGATATAGGCGCCGATGCAGACCCCCATAAAGAGATAAGTAAGGGTCAGGGGAAAACGCATCAAGCCGTTGAGCATCAGAGATAGATTGGTCTCGTCCAAATCCTTAGAGGAGAGCTCCCGCTGGACCTGAGTTTGATCGCAGCCATAGTAGGAGACATAGAGAAAGAGGCCACCAAAAAGCATGGGGAGGAAGGCGAAGGTTTGACCATCTCCAAGGCCATGTCCTGAGAAGTCAACCGCTCGAAAACCTGAAAACTCAGAGGTCCTGCCGGTCACTGTCGCTAAGGTCTCACCCAACTGGGGGAAGAGGATAAAGGCCTGCTCTAAGCCCCCCACCGCTTCAACAGAGTAGATGATGCAGAGCAGGATTCCCAAGTAGAGGACCACCATCTGAATCACATCGGAGTAGACCACCGCTTCCATCCCCCCCAGCATGTCATAGAGGATGGTCACCGCCCCCAGGATCAGGACAGAGTAGAGGAAGGGGAGGCCGATGATCTCTTGGAGAACGATAGAGATCCCATAGACAGTTACTCCGGTGGCGAAAGCGCGCAGGAGTTGGAAAGTGATGGAGAGCAGGGTGCGAGTTCCCACCCCAAAGCGATGTTCTAGGTATTCGTAGATGGAGACAAGGTTGAGCTTTCGGTAGAAGGGCAGGAGGAAGATCATGATGATGATCATCGCCAGAGGGACGGCAAACTCATACTGCAACCAGAGGAGCCCTGCGGTGATGACAAAGGCAGGTGCTCCAAGGAGGCTGTTGGTTGAGCACTGTGTCGCCATCGTAGAGATTCCGATAGCCCACCAGCTTAGGTTGTTTCCTCCTAAATAGTAGCTCTGCATATCTTTCTGCTTCTTTCCCAAAGCATAAGACATATAGACCATCCCAGCGATATAGACCGCAACAACAAGCCAATCAACCGCGTTCATCTCTCTCGCCTTTGGTTCTGTTTCGGAGAAAAAGCCGATCTTCTCAGTAGATCTTCTATAGCAGCGTTTTGATACTCGTTGATCTCGAAATGCCATCCTGCTGCCCTTTCTGATAAAAGAGAGGAATGAAAGCTCCTCTCTCCCTGCTCTTTCTCCTCTCCCTGAGCGGCTGTCTGACTGAGTTCCCCAGAGGTCCAGCCTTTGACCAGGGCTCCCTCTCTGATCTCAATCACCCAGATCAGGGTCTCCCAGATATCGTCTCGGATCCTGCTGATTTGGGAGGGCGAGATCTTGAGCCTCCAGAGGATCGGGCTCTACTCCCCGATCGCTCCTTCTCTCTGGATCAACCCTCTCTCCTGGATCTTGGAGTTGGAGAGCTTGGACTTCAGGATCAGCCCCTCTTGGTGGATCTGTTCCTCCAACCAGATGCCCCTGAAGGCCCCTGTAGTGGATGTTGGCAACTGCACCGCCAGTGTGAAGAGGAGAGCAACTACTGCCGAGCCTGTCTCCTGGGCTATGAGGAGCGAGATGGTGACTGTGTAGCCCTGACAGAGCGGGACTGTCTCACCCGACACCGCAGCGCCGTCGAGCAACCAGGCGGTGTGATCCTCTGTGAACTCTGTTTGGAGGGCTATCATGAGAACGGCCTCTCCTGTGTGGCGGACAGCTGTGACTCCCTCCGCTGCGCTCAGATGAACCGCAGCTGTATCCAAAACCAGGAATATGCCCTCTGTGGAGAGTGCTTTGAGGAGTATGAGTTGGAAGGGGAGCGCTGTGTACCTGCCAGCTCCATCTGTCGAGACAGCTGTGAGCCTCAACATCGCCTCTGTGAGGCGGATCATTGTGGGGCTTGTCAGCCTGGATATCACGAGTTGAATTCTGAGTGCGTAGAAGACAGCTGTGAGAACCTCCCCTGCCTCAGCCTCCATCGAGAGTGTGTTCTCTTTAGGTCGGGACCAGATTACTGCGCGGGCTGCCTCTCTGGTTTTCTGGAGAGGGCAGGTCAAGCTGCTTGTCGTCCTATGCGCTGTGAGGAGTTGAACTGCGGGATTAATCGCATCTGCTACGAGACAGAGGGAGAGGAGCCTGCTCATTGTGGAGAGTGTGAGCAGGGGCACCTCTCTGAGTTTGAGGGCTCAGATTGCCGTCCCAGCCGCTGCGAGGACCTAAACTGTCAGCAGCTATGGCGGGAGTGCTCAGCGGGGATCTCGGCGGAGGAGCCTGCTCAGTGTGGGGTTTGCTTAGAGGGCTACCAAGAGGAGGAGCCTGTCCAAGAGTCCTGCCGCGTTAAGCACTGTGATGATCTCTTCTGTCTTAACCGAGTCTGCTTAGAGGGGCAGCCTGAAGCTCCCGCTCAGTGTGGCCGCTGTAGCCCTGGGTATATTGAGGAGCAGGAGGAGTGTCGCCGTTTGCGCTGTGAAGATTTGAACTGCGAAGAGAGCCAACAGCGCGCCTGTATCTTGGAGAATGAGATCGCGCTCTGTGCTGGTCTTTGTCTAGAGGGCTACCTGCTGCGAGAGAATGGAAGCTGTCAGCTGATCCACTGTGAAGATCTACTTTGTGAGGAGCAGGGGCGGAGCTGCCAGGAGGAGTCGCCCGCCTACTGCGGTGACTGTTTAGAGGGCTTCATCGCGCGAGAAGAGGTCTGTGAACGCCCAGGCTGCGAAGACCTGCGCTGCCCTGAAGAGCGCGCTCGTCTCTGTATCGTGGACAACGGCGTCGCAGCCTGCGCGGGGGCCTGTTTAGAGGGCTATATCCTCTCTGATGATTCAAGCTCCTGTCGCCCCGTGACCTGTACAGATCTCCACTGTGAAGAGCAGAACCGCCGCTGTAGTTTGGAAGAGTTGCTCTCTATGAGCTGTGGTGCTTGTCTCGAGGGCTTCCTAGAGCGGGAGGGCAGCTGTCAACGCCCCAACTGTGAAGATCTAAGCTGTCCAGAACTGCATCATCGCCACTGCATTGAGGAGAGCGGCGCTGCCCTCTGTGGGGGCGCCTGTTTGGAGGGTTTTGTCTCCAGTGAGGAGATCAGCTGTCGGCTCCAGCGTTGCGAAGATCTGAGCTGTTTGGGAGAGAATCGAAGCTGCACAGAGCCGGCTCAGGCTCCTGCTGCTTGTGGTCCCTGCTTAGAGGGCTTTATCGAACGAGAGGGGCTCTGCCGTAGGCCCAACTGTGAGGACCTCTCCTGTCCTACAACACACTTCCGGGGCTGTATTATCCAACAGGGGCTTTCAGTCTGCGCGGGACCCTGCCTAGATGGTTATATCCCCACCGAGAGCAGCAGCTGTCGGCTCATCCGCTGCGGGGATCTCGATTGCCGCTCCCGAAACCGAAGTTGTCATGAACCCGCTGAGAGCCAAGCCTACTGCGGAGGCTGCCTGGATGATTATGAGGAGGAGAATGGACAGTGTGTAGAGGAGCGTGGCTGCTCTCTGCTGTTCTCCTCTTGGCGCTCCCTGCCCAGCGCCCTCCCGCTGCTGTTCTGTCTGATCTATCTTCGGCCCAGACGGCGAAGTTCAAGAGGAGTATAGAGATCCTTAAGAGCTACAGAGATAAGAGAGCGAAGCTGATCTTCTCATCCCTCCTGTTCAGGTTTTAGTCTGTGGTTGCGGATGGTCGTGGAGGTGTGTGTGGTGATTTGAGGGATTGAGCCTTTACGTCCAGAAGCAAACAAGTACTAAAACTGATAACGCAGCACAGGGCCATCCTCTGGAGAGGTCCAATTGAGCAAGATGATTCCATTCCCTCCAGGGTATTGAGCCCGCCAGCTGTCACGCATGGAGCGCAGATCAAAGCGCCGCTGCTCTTGCACCTCTGCCTCACAGGCATCTCCTCGGCTGTCATGAGAGAGCCTCAGCTGTGCCTGAACCGGGTTAGATTCTAAAAAGCTGCCCTCCCAACAGAGGCCGATCTGATGAGGTCCACAACCACCGCTGTAGCGAAGGTCTAAGATCAGCTGCCCCTCTTCTTCAACCACCGCATCCTCGATAAAGATGGGGTCGGCGGGCTCATCTCCCTGGCAGATCTCTATAGGCAGGGTGAGCGCTGAGCGGGTCGCCTCCATTTCGGCGCAGCCTGGGGTGATCCCTTGGAACTGAAAGTGGGAGCCCTCCATCGACATCTGCCACTCCGGCGACTCTAAGACCGCCTGGAGGTTCTCTTCGCTGTGGCAAACATCGGAGAGGTTGATCAGCGCCCGAGGCATCAGCGACATATAGAGGCAGTCATAGAGATTTTCAGGGTCTACGGTGAGCTGGCAGAGACAGAGGGCTAAGTCGTTGCAGGTTGCTTCTCCTCCCTGGATCTCGCACTCTCCGTCCACCACAACCTCTTGTTCTCTCGGTAAGGTCGCGATCACCTCAAAGCTACAGAGCCCCAGCGCTCCTCCATCAGAGATCCCCGCGTCCAGAGGTGGCTCTACTGAGCCCTGATCGAGGTCAGTCCCCCCATCAGAGATTCCAGCGTCTAGAACAGGCTCTATGGGGGTCCCACATACCCTCGGCTCCTCAATATCGCAAGCTGTCCAGCCTGGAGGGGTGCAGGTGCTGGGGAAAATATGACAAGCTTCGGAGCTCCCCGGAGGTGCGGCAAAGGTGATGGTGCCTCCACAGGGACCTGGGGTGCAGCCAGGGATCATCTCCGCCTCAGGATCGATACAGTAGGCTCCATCAAAGACATGCCCTAGGAGGGTCCCTCCGAAAGGCCAGCAGCCAATATCATCTCCGGTGCACTCCTCGACAGGCAGCTCTTCGCAGAGGCGGGGAGGAAGCGAGCCATCAGGCAGTGGGCCATCTGATTGGGCATCTAGTTGGGTATCCGGTTGGGCGTCTGATTCCAGATCTAGGCAGATCATCAGCTGCTCGCTTGAGAGATGGCAGCCTCGATCCCCACAGATATAAGGCCCTAGACAGCCACAACTGGAGGGCTCACAGGAGGGAGAGGCAACACAGTCCCAAGAGTTGTCGGGGCGCTGACAACGGAGCGGGCACTCTCCTTCGCTGATCTCGCACTGGAGATATCCGGTCTCGCGGATATTAATCTCTGGCTCCTCCTCCACATTTTCGATGCAGGAGCAGAGAGCCAAAGCAAAGAGGGAGAAGCTGAGGAGCAGGCGGGGGTTATCGATCATCATCTGTCTCCATAGGGGCCAAGGCGAGCGTGACCCCAACTTGTTGAAATGAACCTCGCTTTAGGGCGGCTTCTTCAGCGGCGCCGCATTGTTCTCGAAGGGCCTTGATCAGAGTGTCTCCCAGAGCCTCCATATCCTCCGTATGGGCGACAAAAGAGAGGCTCCGCGCGATGGCATTCCCTCTGGGTGCTAAGAAACGCGCACGGACAGCCGCTGCGATGATATCGAGTTGGTGGTTGAGGCCATCGATGCGGGCCTTGAGGTCCTCACGCATAAGAGAGCGGAAGCTCCGCTCAATGCTGTAGCGTGCAGGGCTTGATTCTTTAAGACGACCTGCCGCGCTGAGGCTCTCTACCACCCTTCTGATCTCATCCAGAGAGCTGTTTAAGCCCTCAGCGATCTCCTCTACCGAGCTGGGCTCCTCCTCAAAGCGCTCTTCGACGCGCCGCGCAAACTCAAGCTCCTCCTCAGGGGCGAAGAAGTTGGAGCGGTAGCGCCTCTCCAAGCTGCCGATGGTGCGCAGAGACTTACCAAAGCGCCGCGCTACCTCCGCTTGCGGGATCTCCCCTCGTCTGCGTATCTCCTCGAAGTAGGCGAGGCGACAGAGCTCTTCCAGAGTCTTGAGCGGGAGGTGAAAGCGGCGGCTGAGCCGTACAACAGGGCGGAGGAGAGAGAAGATCAGTCGGCGCTGGAGTTCGGGAGCTTCGATCGGCTCAGAGGGCTTGCTCATATCCTGATAGTGCAGGAAAATTTTGCACACTGCAAGCAGTTTTTTGCTTGCAGCTCTTTGGGTGACTATGGAGCGCTCGGCTCGCTCCTATACTGATCCTCGCTGGGAAACAGAGCTGCTGTTACGGATCCTCAGGAGAAGAGAGGGCGGGAGCAAAGTTTGGAGTATTGGCGCTGCTGTGTTTGGAGGCGGAGGAGAAGTGATGCGCCTTGGTGATTGGGAAGCTGGAGCCGCGCTCAGGATCACTGGGTTGGGTTCATTATCCTGAAGAGCTGAAGCTGCGTCAGTAGGCCATCTTGAGGCCTGCGGTGGGTCCATGAAAAAGATCGACTGAGCCGAAGGTCACTTTCTTATCCCCCAAATCTGAATCTTTATCAGAGCCCTTTGGATCGTCGATGGAGCTGACCAATACAAACTGAGCATCATAGACGAGCTGTAGGTCAAGCTGCCAACGGCTCCGTGGAGAGGCAAAGGCGTAAGCGAGGCCCAACTGCCCGTCTCCCATAAAGGAGAACATCCAGTGCTCCTCTGGCTGTGAGCCCTCATCGATAGAATATTCCATCGGTCCCGTCCCCAGATAGAGGCCCAAGCCCAAGAGGAGCTGCCAACGCTCGCTCAATAGAGCCCGTCGGCTCAGCTGTAAGCCTCCCATATAGAAGTCAGACTCCAGCAGCTGAACCTCGCTCTCAGCGATCAGATGGTACTCATCCTGCTTTGGATTTCCGTTGCGATCCTCAAACTCATAGAGGATGCGAGGCAGCTCGTAACGCAGGGCGCGGAAACCCAAAATCAGCTCATCTAAGATACCTCGGATGGGGTTGCTCTCATTTAAAGCCCAGGTCAGATCATAGGATAGGTCGACCTGCGTCATGGTGAGCGGCATCGGCCCCTCATCGACCACCTCACCGCTGGCATCGTTGATCAGCCGCACTTTACCTGAGTTAAACTGAGCCCGCTTCACCCCACCTCGGACGCCCGCCGCAGAGAGGCCCGCTGAGATCACATCTGAGGCGTGCCCCTTGGCGCCTAACTCTGAGAGGGCATCGCCGCTGCGCTCAATCTCACCACCGCTGCGATAGACTCGATCTGTCTTGTAGTTGAGGTCCAGGTTGAGGAAGTGAGGGATCTTGAGCGCGTCAAAGCCTACATCAAGCGCCATCTCGGCGAAGATGATGGGCTCTACCTCATACTCTAAATGAAACTGACGAGCGTCATAGTTGTAGCGAACATACTCATCCCCACTCCCCTCCTTCTCTTCATCTGTTTGCCCAGCGATGTTGTGAAAGAGCAGCATCTCTCCCCCTGCCTTAAGATCAAAATAGAAGCTGTCCAGGGCGAAGCCCTTGACCAGATCGGAGGCGGAGGCGGCATAGGCCCAGCCCTGGGTGCTCCCTAGATCGATCCCCTTGAGGGTGCAGAGCTTCTCAGTCAAGCCCAACAGCATAAGGGTCTGGGTCTCTAGGTGAGTAGCTACCTCCTTGAGCCCTCCAATCAGCTTCAGATAGTTCTTGGGTTGACGAACGCTGACCAAGCGGAACCCCTGTTGAAAGCTGATCGGGACCAAGGCCAGGGCCTCAGCCTCCAGGCGCACAGCGACGCTTAAGATGTTGATCAGATCCTTGAGCGCTTGAGCCGCCTCTGCACCTCCACCTCCAAAGCGCTTCGTCTGGCTGAGGGCTTGCTGAAAGCTCCGAGAGATACCGTGGCGCTGAGCCTTCAGCTTCTCCTCCTTCCGCTCTTCTCGCTGGATATGGTGGCTGAGCTGCTTAAACTTTCCCTTCTGCTTTTTGGAGTTGAGGCGAGAGCGCTTCATCTCCAACTCGTTGATCTTCTTGCGCGCTTTGGCGAGCTTCTTCGCCAGGCGACGCTCCTCCTTTAAGCCCTGTTGTAGCTGCTTTCCTGAGGGTAGATAGTGCGTCAAGGCCGCCATCACGCTCTTAAAACGCAGCCTCTCTTTTGAATGTGATGCTCCCTGTAACGCTTGTGTTACAGAGCGCTGATAGAGTAGGGCGACAGGGATCCTGAGGTTCTCATCTCGGTATAGCTTGCCGCGCTCAAGCGCTCCGCTGATGCGCTCCGCCTTGCGCTCATCCAGGGCGATTTTTCGCGACCAGTCAGCGCCAGGGGTGTAGGGGGTGTTGTTAAGGAGGGTCTCGACCAGCTTAAGGTTTTTTCGGATGGTGTCTAAGCGAGCCAACACCACCTTCATCTTGGCGGGCTCTCGGCTGTGCTGTCGATAGGCGCGGATGCTCTGTACGCTGCTGGTGCAGCCTAAAGCCAAGGCGAGCAGCATCCAGGAGAGTAGGATATTCAACCAAAGCCTCGGCATCTCTTCTCCCTCTCCTCAATTTTAAGGAAGCTGTCAGCTGTGCGCCCTCTTTTCAAGGATCATCGTGGAGAAAGAATAACGCCAAGAGTTCATCATGAATTATCGATATTTTCTGGTGATTATGGTGTTTTAAACGCCATAAAAGATAATTTCATCTTTAATCCAGAGTATCATTAGAATGCACACATTTTAAAAGTTGGTGCTGGGGTTAAGCTACTGGGCTGGGTGAATCAGGCGTCACTACTCGCAGGATTGAGTGCAGCGCCGAGCTTGCTCTAACCAGCCCAGATCCCTGAAAAGCTCTTTTTGAGATGGAGGCTCTGGTGAGATACAGGTCGGCGGTTGTCTCTCTCTCCTGTTTTGGTTATACACGCAGGCTCAAATTTTTATGGAGGAGGGGATGTATTGGATCACGGTCGCTCTTTTCATCCTGCTTCTCATAACACTGGTGCTCTTTCTGCGCGCGAAGGTCTATCGGCAGATCTTCTCGATCGAACATTTTAGGGAGGTCTACGATGGGATCTATCGCCAGCTCAAAGAGCTTAAATCAGCGGAAACTTTAAAATCCGATGAGGCGGGTTTCCTCTCCAGCGCAGGGCTCTTGCTCTTGATTACTGCAGAAGATCAAGGCGCTGGTCGCAGGCTGCATCTCTCGATGAGCCTCTCTGGACGGCGGATGGCCAGCAGCCTAGCTTCTCGAATCGCCTTCTTCTTCCTCGTCATCCTGGACAACTCCAACGCCCAGCTCTCTGCCACCCAGAATCTCCAGGGGGTCTATCAGCTCTCGCTTGAACTGGAGGATCGAAAGATCGCGATCAACTATTTCGATGAAAGCTTTCAAGCCTATATAGAGAGCTATAAAGCGATCCATTTTGAAACAGTCTAGCGCAGCGTTATGAATGCAAAGGATGCTCTCTCTAAACGATTTAATGACTTAACAGGAACCATATTTTCAGGACATCATCATCCATCTCAGGATCAGGGCTGGCCTGAGAGCCCAAAGGTAAGGCTGAGGCCAAAATCTTCCTCAAAATGCTCGGTCTCAAAGGGACGACACCCTCCGCAGCCCTGCTGCTTTGCCTCTCCCCCCTGGAGCACAAAATAGGGGACCACGCCAAAGTTGAAGTAGATGGGGGCTTCAGGATCAGCCTGAAAGCCCCAACCCAGAGCGAGAGCCAGACGGCTCTCTTGTCGTGTCAACTGGATATAGGGCAGAGACTCACCATCATGGGGCTCTGGACCGATCTCTTCTAACAGCCCCTCTGGCGCATCATAGGGCTGAAAACGGTGCCCTTCAGGGCCATGGGTGAGATAGAGATTGAGCATCCAGATCTGCCCCCTACGCTGCTGGCTGAGATCAAAACCTCCTCGGAGCCAAGCTCCATCTCGACCAAAGAGAGGCTGCCAAGCAGCTCCCACAGAGGCGGCGAGGGCGAAGGGCAGCTTGGAGGAGCGCGGGAGTACACGGCAGCGCATCTCTCCTCCAACGCGAAAGATCCCCAAGGAGCCACCCAACTCACAGCCAGGCCAAACGCCCAGGCGCAGAGAGTAGTAGGACCAAAGGAAGATCAGCATTCCGGCGGTGTTGGGATCAAAGAGATGCCCTGAAAACCCCTCCATCTCAAGCGAGCGTTGCTCTCCTGAGGGCTCCTCTAACACTCCCTCCAGTTCTCCCCATGCGATGGTGCTGATGGGGAGATGGACATCCCAGGCAAACTCGCTGGGCTCAACTATATTTGCGCTGCGGGGGTGGATCGGAGTTAGGCAAGCTCCCTGAAGCAGCAGCAGGAGCAGGGCGATCAGTCTGAAGAGGAGGTGACCCTGAGGCATCGCATAGTTTCTCTGGGAACGGGACATTTTTCAGCCTTTTTCAAGCTCCGTGACAAAGAGATGACCTTGGGCGCTTAGGCTGAACTCTCTCGACCTTTACGGAGGAGCGATGATCTCTCACTTCCTCGGGCGCCTCATCTTTAAGCTCGCGGGTTGGAGCTTTGACTCTTTGCCAGACTACTGGACCCAGCGACAGCTCCTCATCTGCTTTCCACACACATCCAACCTGGACACCTTCTTGGCTTTTGCCTACTTCGGGTTTGTTGAAGGGACTCCTCGGATCATGATCAAACGGGAGGCTTTCTTCTGGCCTCTCTCCAGCCTGCTGAACTTCTTGGGGGCGATTCCAGTGAGGCGTGATGCTGCTCAGGGCATCGTCGAACAGATGGTGGAGCAGCTCTCTCAGGAGGAGGAGTTCTCGCTCTGCATCATGCCTGAGGGCACCCGCAAAGGAGCGCGCCGCATCCGTACCGGCTTTTGGCACATCGCTCGGGGTTTGGAGCTGCCCATCACCTGTTGCTATCTGGATCATAAAAGTCAACATGTTTGCTGGATAGGCCAGGTTCAGACCAGCGATGATCTAGATAAAGATCTGGAGAAGATCGCCGCGCTCTATAAGGCGCAGGGCTATTTGATCCCGGATCGGCGCAAAGGAGAGGTTCATCCCCTCTCCCAGACCGAAGCGGTCGAGCATCGCCAAGGCAGCTAAAATTCAGAATCAGCCTCATCAAATCTCAGCTCACTCTTCCCTTAAGATTCACCAGGGCAGCAGCCCTCCAAGCGCGACATCGATTCAGATATGAACGCTCTTCTGCTCTCCCTCGCACTCCTCCTTCTGTCGCTGCTCCTCTGGACAGAGTTGAAGGGCCGTTCGCGCCTTGGGTTTCTCTTTAAGGGGAGCCTCTCGGGGCTCTTCCTCCTCTATGCGCTGCTCCAGCCCTGGCCAGAGCCCAGCTATGCTGCTTGGCTCCTTTGGGGTCTCAGCCTCTGCCTCTTGGGAGATCTCTTTTTGGCGTTCACCGGATGGCCAAGAGCTTTCCTCTTGGGGCTCATCGCCTTTCTTTTGGGGCATCTCTGTTACCTGGTAGCCTTCCTCTCTTTAGGAGATTGGGGAGGTGGGCTATTCTGGTTGGGTTTGCTGGCCACGACTGTGGCCAGTGGAGGAGCTCTCCTCTGGCTCTGGCCCCACTTGGGGAGGATGCGGGGGCCAGTTCTGGCCTATCTCTTGATGATCACGTTGATGCTCTGGGGGGCTTGGCTGCTCCTGAGCGATCCTCAACTCCCCGCTTGGGCTCGCGCCCTCAGCTTTGGTGGAGCCCTCAGCTTCTACCTCTCGGATCTCTTCGTCGCTCGACAGCGTTTTATCCAGAGGGCCAGCCTCAATCGCCTTCTGGGGTTGCCCCTCTACTACCTGGGGCAGTTCGCCTTGGCGGGCTCCTTGGCCCTCTTTTAGACCAGTACCCCATTAGAACGCCGTGAACAGCAATTTACTGCTCACGGCGCTCTACCATCTCTAGACTGTATGATTGCAAATCAGTATCTCAATTAAAACTTTCTTCTCCTGGTTATAAGAGAAGGCTCAGTTTCAAACGGCATATAGAGTTCGTTCAGAGAGAGGGCTGCTTACTACTTTGATATGGAGTTCATTGCTTGTTGAGCTTCTCAGTTTTTTGTTCCATCATAAACTCAGTTCCCAACTCAGGATTCATGTAAGCTGTTAAAATAGGGCCGCTGAAACAGGAGAAGGAGGAGTGATGGGAGATCCCAAAGATGAGATCTATAAACAGGTTATCCTCGCGATGACGCCACTGGACGTTGATTACGTTGAGGGCGAGGGCTCAACAGCCCAGAGAACACCGGAGATGCTCTGCCCTCAATGTAAGAAGCGCGGTCAGGTTAACTATACCGGGACTGATCTGATTGAAGGATCACTGGAATACTATCATCTCGTCCATACAGAGGTAGATCACCACCTTCACTGTACGGGCTGCGGCAAAACCTGGGCCGTATTCAAGATGCTCTAAACAGAGTCTCGGCGAGGCTTCGCCTGATGGGCTGGATCACGGGGTATCGACGCCTGCCCCTGCTGGAGTCTCTGGTGATGGCCTACGCCCTGGGCCTGATGCTATTCATGTCTCTGCAAGATGAGACGACACAGTTCACCTTTGATCCTCTTGACTTTATCGTGCGTATCGCAGCGCTGAGCCCTGCTTCCAGAGCTCACTTGGTGTGCTATCGCGGGGTCTTCGCGCCAGCCTCCCCTCTTCGCTCTGTGATCGTTCATGTGTTGGATGAAGAAGCGCTTGACCAACTCATCAGCTCAAACTATCTCAACCAAATTCTCTGCTTAAATTCAGCATCAATTTTGTTTGTATAGCCACAATGTGTATAACAATGGCTCAATCCTGGTGATTGACCATTTCTTCCATAAGAGTCTGCAGCCCAAGTACCGGTAAAACCAAATTTTGTTTGATTTGTATTGCCTGTAGATGTATGGAGAGTCTCTGCATTTCTGTTGGCATACCAGTTGACATGCAATGCCAAACCATTATTCGCATCTTTACCACTGGCAGAATTTAAGAAAATCAGCATTCCATCAGTTCCATAATCTCCTCCAGAACCTACCATAGTTCCTCTTACATGACTGTATGCAGCTCCAGCCGAACAACCATCTTCAGCATAGCCATTATAGTTATTTGAAGGTGAACTATAGTTTGAATAGATCAAGCGCTTAGTACCTGTCTTATCTGTTAAACAATCCTGTTCTCCTGTTGCTGAATTATGAATTTTTGAAAAGAAATCGGATTCTTGAATCTTAAAATCGCCAACGAATAGCTGTGCACTATCTGATACTTTGACAACCTCAGCTTTTAGCTCTACGTCTGAAAAAGTATTATAAAGATTGCAAAAATTCCCTTGTTTGGAGCCGTTACCGAAGAGCTGGGTATCACCCCAACTCTTAGAGAGCATCTTATTCCTAGAATCAGCTATGGTTGGCCAGTTCTCAGAGTCATAGGTTGAATTGTCGTAGCTGAAACATAATGTCCAACCACCACCATCAGTCGTCATATCACAGTAAACCTGGAAAGCATCCGACATCTCTCCACCGTTGGGGTCGATCCAGTATACGCCATCTTCTGAAGAGCCATCTTTAGCTAGAATCTCTTTGCAATTAGACCCACTCTGCCTGTTCCTCTCTCTTACCCATACTTGGGTCCTTGGGATCACATGTCCCTCATTTGCAGAACACCATCCATCATCACCATAATTACCACAGCCGCAGCTGCTCCCAGAAGACCAACCTCTTACACTGCTGTGACCGCTCCATGCCCAAGTAAATATCCGGTTGCAATCGTTACCACCACCACACCAATAAGTATCATGAGTGTTCCCGGTGACCACTCCATCGCAATTTGGAGTTCTGGAGAGCAGGTTGGCCGTTTTACTGGAATCCATTCCCCAGTTCCAATTGGTCATACTAGGGTATTCAAATCTCCAATCCTGGTCGAGTCCATGTCTGTATATTCTAACACCATCAGGAAGATCTTTTACGTCTTGACCGATGATCGAATCTATAAGACTAGAGGACATATACGAGACTGAGTTTGAGTCTGGGAACTGCGCAAGATCTTCAATGGTTCCCTGGCCATTATTATTCCAATTCCACCCTTCTCTCCCCTTTCCAACCAACGTCCACCCACCACCATCAGTAGTCATATCACAGTACACCTGGAATGCATCATTTGAATCCCCTCCGTTAGGGTCAATCCAGTAGAGGTCGTCTCCAGATGCTCCCCCTCTATTTAGTATATTCATACAGCTAAATCCAGGTTCGTTTTGACTGTTTCCTACAGAAGAAACCCCAGCAGTTGCTCTCCATTTGCTGCCATTAAAGGTAAATAGTTTATGAGCTGGTCCATCAAAATATAGCGTACCCTTTAGTGGGTTTTCAGGAGGAACATCTAGAGCCCTAAGTTGGATCATTTTGGTTTGGATCAAATTGGCTTCAACACGGTTGGCTGTGAGCGTTCCAGCGATCTGAGCTCCATCGCTTGAAAAAACTCCTCCTACAGCGAGATCACCGCTTGTCTCTGTATCCTGGTCTGTCCGCATGAACTGGGCAGCTTGAAGACCATCAAGGAGATCAGCATCTAGACCGCTTCCTGTTCCCTCGACAGCCAAGAGCAGGTCAAGGATCTGTGTTGCCGTGGCTGGGTCTCCTGCTTTCATCAAGGCGCTGCTGTCCAAGCCATCCAGACGATCTGCGTCCAGCCCGCTGCCCCCACCATCTACACCGAGGAGCAGGCCAAGGAGCTGAGTTGCCGTTGCAGCTGGATCTACCGTGTTCATAAGCTCAGCGCTATCTAGGCCATCCAGACGATCTGCGTCCAGACCTGAGCCGGTTCCATCCGTCGTGAGCAGCAACTCAAGAAGTTGGGCTGCTGTCCTGATAAAGGCACCGCTGTCATGAGTATCTAAGAGATCGACATCTAGGCCGCTGCCCCCTCCATCCCTCTCTAAGACCAGAACCATGACCTGCTCATCCCCTTGAATAAAGGCCACGCTGCTCAGACCATCCAGGAGATCTGCGTCCAAACCGGAGGCTACTCCATCTACAGCTTGAACCGCGAGCAGAGCTTCATCGGGGGTGTCATAGCCCACCCCATCATTTGTACCGTCGATGGGAGGTCCCACCCAGTTGCCCCCCTCATCAATGATAGGCACTCCAGCGACGCTGATGCTGCGAGGGTTGATATCTCCATCTACGTTCTCAGCTCGTCGTGCGTAGGGGACGCTGGACAACTGTACCCGTGGCGACATCTCCACTCCATCTACCAAGACCCCTATAAAGCGGGGCCCAACGTCTAGATTCTCCCCAAAAGCTGTCTGAGCCCCAAGCGTAGCGCTGTAATAGCCCATGTTGAGATTCAGGTTATGATCTTCAAACCAGAGGGCTTCACCTCCTTCAGCTTGATCGTAGAGAGAGAATCGCAGTTGGGCTGGGCCATCATATGGGATCCCCTGAGCATCCATCAGGACACCATTTTGATGAATCGTTACAGGCACCGCCAGTGCCCCTGAGGAGAAAAGTAGGAAGAGGAACAGGACAATCTGCCGCATGGTAGACCTCAGAAATAATTTTGATGACTATGGAACGATACAGGAGCTTGGCGGCGAGAAAAATAGATTTTCTAAGTGGTTGAATTCTGAGGTAAGAAATGAGTAATGAGAATTACTCATCCAGAAACTACAATAAACACAAAAGAAACAATATATTTATATAAATATACACAACAAAAGAAACCAAGAGATGCAAGCTGATTTCCTTTGACCAAATTTGGATTAAAAACCTACCTTTAAACGACCACTGCCTCCATTACCACCCGGAGAACTTGCATAACCAGTACCTCCGCTTCCACCTGTGATATTTGTATTACCTGAACCACTGTTTTGGCTTGAAGCAAGATGAATGGAGCCGCCTGAGCCGCCGCCTCCACCGCCGCCGTGGGTAACATAGTTTGCACCATTGCCACCACGACTCTCGATATTGCCGTTGTTCACGATATTTGCAGCTAAGATCCAGATAATTCCCCCACCATTGCCGCCAGCTCCACCTGAACCTGAGCCTGAGTTATGGCGATAGGAGCTAGAGCCTCCTCCACCACTGCCCAAGTAGAGTTGGGTCAGTTCAGCATCTCCATAGATGTTTCCAGCTAGGCTTCCTCTACCATCTGAACCTGCTGTTCCATATGAACCACCACCTCCTGAGTGGGGAGCATGGTTAGAGTCATTGATACACCAACTGCCATCGCGATCACCACCCTCTCCACCACCTGTATTTTCAGCCCCTTCGAGAACACGGTCAGGTTGATCAACTCCTTCACCATTATAAGCATATTTACAGTTACCGCTGGCGGATCCAGCACCGCCACGCAACCCCTTGGCATTAACTTCTATCGCAGCTCCATTTTCGACCGTAACTAGCCCAGTAGCGCGAAATGCGACAATTCCAGTGCGGTATGGAACAGTAGCCAGACCATCCCATGCGGAAGCGGTTAGCACTGCACCTGCAGAGATCATCACCGAGTTCCAATAGGGCACACGCTGTATAATCACCTTCTGGAGATTACTGTTGTTCCCATTATATGATTTTGTAATTGATGTAGTAAAACTGACAGTCGTATCGGTAACATTTGAAACCATGAGTATTTCATAGTTACCAACATCTGCGGAATCACCTGATACTCCTTGTAAGTTAATTAAAATTACTTCATCGCCTGATGTCAGTCCTCCGTTGAGCGCGACGGTATTCAGATGGCGCGTAACGCTATTGGCTCCATCTTCAGGTGGGATAATACGATATGCAACTGAATCTGGTTCACTACGACCTGGAGTTACCGCAGCTTGATTCAGATCAACTGTACCATTCACCGTCACAGAATGACTAGCCCGTGCTCTCCCCTTAACCAACTCCCAAACAACTCCATTGAAAACTTTCAAACCATCTGGACTGTTATATATTGAACCATCAACAGCATTTTCTGGAGGCGAGTTTAATGGTATAAGGCGGATTACTTCCGCATGGACTTCATCAGCTTCGATTCGGTTAGCTACAAGCGTTCCTGTAAACTGAGCATCAACACCAGATAAAACTCCACCTATAGAGAGAGCACCGCTGGTACCAGTGTCTTGATCGACTCGCATAAATATGTCGCCATGGAGACCATCTAGGTGATCAGCATCCAAGTTCGATCCACTGCCATCTACAGTCAACAGCAAACTGAGGATCTCGGCGGCTGTTCCAGGATCGGCGGCTTTGAGAAAGAGATCACTGTTATGGCCATCCAAGAGATCTGCGTCCAGGGTTGAACCCTCTCCATCGACGCTGAGCAGCAGATTCAAGAGTTGGACAGCTGTAGCGGGATCGTTGCTACGGATAAACTCATCGCTGTTGCGGCCGTCGAGGCGATCTGCATCCAGGGTGCTGCCTGTACCATCGGTGGTGAGGAGCAGCCCGATGAGTTGGGCAGCGGTGCGAATAAAGGCGCCGCTGTCGTGACCATCAAGGAGATCAGCGTCTAGTCCGCTGCCAGCACCATCTGCTCCAAGAACAAGGGCCATCACCTGCTCTTCGTTCTGAAGGAAAGCAGCGCTGCTGAGACCATCAAGGGTGTCAGCATCCAGGCCTGACCCTTCACCATCTAGAGTTTTAATCGCTGCCAGGGCCTCTCCAGGGGTATCATAGCCCACACCATCATTGGCTCCAGGGACAGGTGGTCCAACCCAGTTGCCGCCCTCATCAATGATCTGTTGACCTCCCACATAAACGCTACGAGGCGTGATCTCTCCAACCACATTTTCAGCGGTGAAAGCGTAAGGCACGCTGGAGAGCTGAACGCGGGGGAGCAGATCTGCTCCGTTTATCGCCACTCCCAGAAAACGAGGATCAACATCTAGAGTGATTCCAAAGGCGGTTTGCTCTCCCAAAATAGCGCTGTAATAGCCTCCATTGAGGTTGAGGTTGTGCTCTTCAAACCATAACTCGGCGCCTCCCTCTGCTTGCCCGTAGAGGCTGAAGCGTAGTTGAGCAGGACCTTCATGAGGAACCCCCTGAGCATCCGTCAAGAAGCCTTCTTGATGAATCGTCTCGGGGGCCGCCAGGGTGATGGAGGGAAGAAGCAGGAGTAGGGTAATCCATCGCATGGCTGACCTTGATGAAATTATGATAACGCTGAAAGAATACAAGAAGTTTGGAGCGAGGAAAACTGCTTTTCTGGTGCTGTTGGATTTCGGGGAGGGAGAGCCTCTCTGGAGAGTTTAAGTCGCCGCTCTCCAAGCACCTCAGCAGGAGAGAAAGGGAAACATCAAGATTGTCGTTCTTCTTGCGCGGCGCCGTCTGGTTTCGCTGAGCCTCAATTCTTCCATTTGTCAGGATCCGGCTCTCCATCCCCATCATCATCGCTCCCGCTGCGAACAAGTTGACCATTGGCGTGATGTTCCCAATAGTCGATCTTCCCATCTCCATCATTATCTGCTTCTAGACGGACCAGTTGTCCCTCTTCATAATGCTTAAAGACATCCGCCTTGCCATCAAACTGGAGATCCATCTCTTTGCGAACCAACTTGCCCTCTTTATAAAAGCTCCGGACATCAACGCGGCCATCGAAATCCATATCCAGAGCGTCTCTTTCGATCACCCCTGTCTTGTCGTAGAAACGTTGGATATCCACTTTGCCATCAAAGTTGGCGTCCAGCTCTTTGCGACGCAGAATGGGTTTGTCCTCTATTTTCTCTTCAAACTGCCAAGCATCTGGCTTCCCATCGCCGTTGAGATCAAACTCGATAGAACCTTGAGAGGCTCTTTGGGTTGTACCTCCCTCAGGCTGTGAGCTGGGGCCTCCGCTGCAGGCGAACAGAAACAAAATTACTAATGAATGCTTCATCAAAAACTCCAAGCTTGCTCGCATACATCGGTCAGATGCCCCTTGGAGTCAAGCAGGGAGGCTCAGCATTACTCAAGCCCCTCTCCCTGGACCGAAGCTTGAGTAGAAGTTTGGGATTCGATGAGGTTGGGAACAATATGAGATGTCGCCGGGATTGAAAACTGCTTCTGCGAGCCTATAATGCGCCCATTCCAGGAGGCTAGCCACTCTCTATGTCGAAAAAAGTTCGTAATTTCGCAATCATCGCCCATATCGATCATGGCAAGTCAACCCTCGCTGATCGGATCCTCTCTCTCACAGGCTTGGTCTCTGAGCGAGAGGAGCGCGCCCAGTTTCTCGACTCCATGGATTTGGAGCGAGAGCGAGGTATCACCATCAAGGCCCAGGCGGTACGCCTGCCCTGGAGAGCTGAAGATGGAGAGCTCTACGAGCTGAACCTGATCGACACCCCTGGGCACGTAGACTTCACCTATGAGGTGTCTCGAAGTCTAGCCGCCTGTGAAGGAGTTCTGCTTATCGTAGATGCTTCTCAGGGGGTTGAAGCTCAAACCCTCGCCAATGTCTACCTCGCTCTGGACAACGAGCTAGAGATCATCCCGATCCTCAACAAGATTGACCTACCCGCAGCCGACGTGGAGCGCGTCAAAGAGGAGATCGAAGAGGTGATCGGCCTGGACGCCAGCGAGGCTCTAGAGATCTCCGCCAAGACAGGGCAGGGGGTTGAGGCGGTGATGCAGGCGATCATCGATCTCGTTCCGCCACCCGAGGATCACCATGATGAACCCCTACGCGCTCTGATCTTTGATTCCTGGTACGACACCTATCGAGGGGTCATCATCTTGGTGCGGGTGGTGGATGGTTTTGTTGAGACCGGCAGTAAGATCTATATGAAGGCCACGGAGAGGAGCTATGAGGTCTTGGAGGTGGGGATCTTCGACCCCTCTCCAACTCAGGTTGCGCGTCTCAGCTCTGGAGATGTGGGCTTCGTTATCGCCAACATCAAAGAGGTTCGCAACGCCCGGGTGGGAGACACTCTGGTGGAGGCTCGGTGTCATCAAGATCTGGAGCCTCTCGCGGGTTTCAAGGAGGCCACCCCTGTGGTCTTCAGCGGCCTCTTCCCGATCATCTCCTCAGACTATGAGGATCTACGAGAAGCTCTGGCTAAGCTCCGCCTCAACGACGCGGCTTTCTCCTTTGAGCCTGAGACCTCAGCGGCCCTGGGTTTTGGCTTTCGCTGTGGTTTTTTGGGGCTCCTACACCTGGAGATCGTTCAGGAGCGCCTGGAACGAGAGTTCAATATGGATCTGATCACCACCGCTCCAACGGTGATCTACCGGGTCCTGACAGAGCAGGGAGAGTTGATGATCGACAACCCCTCTCTGCTCCCTGAGAGCCAGGAGATCAAGGGGATCCACGAGCCCTATATCAAGGCGACCATTCATGTTCCCAGCACCTATGTAGGGCCGGTCCTTAAGCTCTGTGAGGAGCGCCGAGGGATCCAAACAGAGCTGGGCTATGGAGGGCCTAACCGGATGATGATCCACTATGATCTTCCCCTCAGCGAAGTGGTCTTTGACTTCTTTGATCGTCTCAAGACTGTGACTCGGGGTTACGGAAGCTTTGAGTATGAGGTAGCCGATTATCGCCCTGGGCGCTTGGTCAAGCTGGATATTCGCCTCAACGGTGAGCCTGTGGACGCGCTCTCAGTGATTGTACATAAGGACAGCGCCTATGAGCGGGGGAAGGTTCTCTGTCAGCGACTCAGAAAGGTGATCTCACGGCAGCAGTTTGATGTTGCCATCCAGGCGGCTATCGGGAACCAGGTGATCTCTAGGCAAACGGTTAAGGCGCTGCGTAAAGATGTCACCTCCAAGTGCTACGGGGGTGATATCTCTCGCAAACGCAAGCTCTTAGAGAAGCAAAAGGCGGGAAAGCGCCGTATGAAGCAGGTCGGCAATGTTGAGGTCCCCCAGGATGCTTTCCTGGCTGTCTTAAGGGTGGATTAAGTTGACATCTCAGTTCTTCAAACTACGGAAAGCCCGCAAACGCGCTCAAGCAGCCATTAGGCTGGCTCAAAGACGCCTTAGGAAATATCGCAAGCGTATAAATTCCACTCAGATCGAGGAGATCAGCCAAACCATCTCTCTTCTCAAGGAGGCGCGAAAAGCTAAGGATCTTGAGCGCATCGATGAGGCGATCGCGGCCCTGGATGTCTGCATTGAGCGACATTTGGGAGAGCTGCTTAAGCACCCCTTCATCGAGTCGATCGAGTCTATCGGCACTGCGGTGCTCATCGCGCTCTTTCTAAGGGCCTTCTTTATCGAAGCTTTTACGATCCCCAGCGGCTCGATGATCCCAACTTTGGCTGTCGGCGATTTCCTCTTCATCAACAAGTTGGCCTATGGAATCCGCCTCCCCTTCTCCGATAACCCTGAGTTGGAGACTCAATGGTCCCAACCAGAGCGGGGAGATGTAATTGTCTTTGTCTATCCTTGTGACCACAAGCTCGATTTCATCAAACGGGTAGTTGCTCTTCCTGGAGATGAAGTGTATGCAACTGCAGATGGTTACCTTTATATCAATGGAGAGGCAATTCAAGAGGGAGGTCAAGGTGTTTTTAAAGAGTACCCAGAGTACCAAGGTAGTGAAACCCAGCACGGAGAGTGTCCTGAAAACCAAAAACTTCATCTCTTTGATGTGCAGTTGAAGGGATCGGAGTTCAACACTCTGCGCTGCGGCGCTACGGATGGATCTCCCAGCGCTGATATGGGCTATTTTCCTCCTCCTGATAAGAATCCAAATGAGTGGAATTTTGGGAAGAGCTACCGTCGTTGCCCTCCCACTCTCAATCACCAATGGGTTCACTGGACCGTTCCAGAGGGTCATGTTTTTGTGATGGGAGACAACCGAGAGAATTCTCAGGATTCACGCTATTGGGGCTTCGTTCCCATGGGTCTGATAAAGGGGAAGGCCATGTTTATGTTTATGAGTTGGGATGGTGCGGGATCTTTCAAAAAACCTTGGGAAAAAATTCGTTGGGATCGTCTTTTCTCTCCAGTACATGGTCGCCTCGATGACTAGAACAATCAGCTTACTCTTCAGCCTTGCCCTCCTTCTTTCCTGGACACCCAAACAGGCGCTCGCTCAGCAACCTGAGCAAAAAGCAGCGCCTGTCCAATATCAGAGCCTCCCCAACCCAACACAGATCTCCAAGAGCGTTCCCCTGCACCCCAGCGACCGGGTTTTCACGGTCACCCTAAGAGGAAACCCCGCCTCCCATATCTTGGGCGCTGATAGAGAGAGTCTCTGGTTTGGGCTCCCTTGGCAGAGAAAGCCACTCTGGAAGATCAGAGGCCCTGGAGGGGTTGTGCAGAAAGTGATCCTCGCTGATCTAGGTCAGGGGGAACGGCTCTATGTAGTCTGGGGGATGGGACGTGGGGCTCGTCATGCCCCTCTGACTCTCCAGGAGTTGGTCCCATATTCAGGTCAGGGGCGAACCCTCTGGAGCTTTCAAGGCCCCCGAAACGAGGTTGCTCATCTGGGAGCCCATGATCTCGATGGAGATGGAAAGGCTGAGCTGAGCTTTGCTCACTATGTGGATAAATACCACGTCAAGACTCGGCATCTTAAGGCGGATGGGAGCCTTATCGAGGGCGCCCCGCTGCGGATGGCCAACACCAGAGATTATGGAGATCTCAACGGTGATCAGCGAGTGGATGAGGCGATCGGTCGGGTCTATGGAGATGCTCGGGGAGAGGTTGGAGACTTAAGGGTGATCTGGGGAGGAGGAAAATCACAGCTCCTCTCCTGTGAGGATGGAGTGCGTGCGTTACAGATTGGTCAAGCAGGGGGGATCTTTGGGCTTTTCTTCTCTGACGGTTGGCTTTCAGATTACGGACGTAAGGCCCGCGCCCAACTGAAGGTCGCGATCTGGAAAGAGGGTAGTTTTGAGATCCAGGAGGTTGGACGCTCCCCAACAGACTTCAGCTTCTTTGACTTTGAGCTTCGAGACCTTGACGGAGATGCTCAAGCTGAGATTATCGCTCGGGGGAACAAGAGCATCACCCTCTTTCAGCGCAAGGAGGGGCGCTGGAACGCTCAGAAGTTGGCTGATCTCAGCCCAATCCTCAATATGGCACTGGGTCGTAGAAGGGGGGGCTGGAACCTCTATCTCCCCGCCCGCCCCCATACTCGAGTGATTCCTCTGAGTCTCCCCTGACACAACTCCTACACAGCCCTTAAGCCCTCCACTTCGAACACCGTTTCTAATCCTGGGAGGTGCTGATGCGATTGTCTTTACTCATCCCCAGACGGTTTAACTCCCCAACAAAAAGCCCTCGAGGCAACTGTAGCGCTCTCTATCGAAAGAGCAGACGCCGTAGAGCCTACTTAAGCGTTCCTCTCAGGAAGGAAACGACAAGCGCCATCACCCAGGATCCTCGAGGAGTTTGGAGTCTTTGGTCACTCTTATCGCCTTGAACCCAACGGCCCAACCCTATCTTCTTTGGCTCTCCAAAGCTTTATTGGGAGCTGAGATGCTGGACTCAGAGCCTTGATTTTTCTAAACAGGCTCTGAGTAAAGGAGGCACTCTTGAAGGTGGTCTTGGTTCATCCCCTCATTCCCCCCAACACAGGCAGCATCGGTCGGCTCTGCGCAGCGACACACACCACTTTGGTCCTGGTTCGCCCGCTGGGCTTTCGTATTGATGACAAACACCTCAAACGCGCGGGTTTAGACTACTGGCCCTGGATCGATCTCCAGGTCGTAGACCACTGGCAAGAGGCGCTCCTAAGCCCAGGTCGAAACTGGCTCTTCAGCAGCAAGGGAGAGCGCTCTTATCTGGATGTTTGCTTTGGCGCTCAGGATAAATTGGTCTTTGGAACAGAGACCACAGGGCTGCCTCAGGAGATTCTCGATACCTGGCCTGAGGGCTGCGTAGAGATCCCGATGGAGAATCCCAATGTTCGCAGCCTTAATTTAGCTCAGTGTGCCGCCATTGGTCTCTATGAGGCGCGGCGCCAGTTGGCTCTTTGAGATCCTTGAGCCTGGAAGCCAGAGCGGTTACCCTGTGCTTCACCAAAACCCTATCCAAGCCAATCAAAACAGAGGTGCCATGGAGCATTCCATCGTCGCCAGTCTCTCAGGAGCTTCACTGCTCCCCTACGGTCTTCAAGATCTGGAGCAGCTTCGCCTACTCCTAAGGGGAGACTCCGTGATCGATTGGCAGCGCCTCGCCTTTCGTGATCATCAGCACGTGGATAAGTTTCTTAAGCTGGTGGGCTTTGATACCCGGGAACCTATGGATCTGTTGCGCCTTGAGTATCTCCATCGCCGTGCTCTGAAGTATGCAGAGGGCCTCAACCTGGAGATCTCCTCCGCTGCACGTGCGCCTGAAGATTTCCGCGACCTGTTTCTTATGGCAGGGCGCGCGGGTAGTGCTCAGAGAGGCTCCTGCATACTCCTCAAGATCATGAATGTCATCCATCATGTGTCGGGGAGAGAGCTGCTCTATCGTCTACCTGTCTCCTCAAACCAGCTCTTTTACATCGTAGAGTCCAAGGTCTTTGAGGCGATCGATGCGATGAAGAGCGCGGGCGTCCAGATCTTAGAGTTCTCTGGGAGCCGTAAATCTCATGAGTCGATCGTCACCAAGTTGTTGAGTCGTCCAGACAGCTTGACCGCTGATATCCACGATCGTTTGCGTTTTCGAGTGGTCACAGAGTCTCTAGAAGATCTCTTCAACGCCCTGATTTTTTTGACTCGAGAGCTGCTGCCCTTTAACTACGCTGTTCCAGGCGAGAGCCGTAATGATCTGATCGATCTAGAGCGCAGCCTCAAAGATGATCCCCGCCTACGGCGCTTCCAAGATCTCCTCCAACGCCTACCCGGAGTGGAAGAGCGCAGCCGTATGAACCGCTTCAGCGCAGCGGCTTTCCGGGTGATCAACTTCATCGTAGATATGCCCGTCCGGGTGGATGAGTTTCTCAAGAAACTTCCCAATTATAGCGCCAAGGATGGTGCGGTTGTCTTTGTTTTGGTGGAGTTTCAGTTTATGGATCGCGCCACCCGTCAGGCCAACGACTCTGGTGAAGTGCAGCATACGCTGTATAAGGAGCGGCAGCGACAGCGTGTTCGTGTTCGTTTGATGGGAGATTAGAGTTGCGATGTCTTGAGTTTTGGGGGTCAAGACAGAGTGAGCCTCAGCTCGAAGTTCTCCCAAGGCCTGAGCCAAGCCAGCATCTGGATCCTCCAAAAAGGCCCTTTTCAGAAAAATCTCAAAAAAAATGCACTTAGTTTTGCCATCTAACGCGGGTGCGGTGTCCTACCTCAATGCAAGCCGAATAGATATTGGACGAGGAGATGAAAATGTCGAGCCAGATGTTATTGATTGCCGCCTTTGCTGCAGTTGCTCTGTTTACCTCAGGCTGTGAACTTAAGATCGATGATCAACCGGGTGCGACTAAGAGCGCTCAGAACGAAGATGTTCAAGGGGAAGGGAACGCTGGAGGTTTCGAGAGCGAGGGCACTGAAAGCGTCGAAGAAGAGGGTGCTGAAGACCTCGAAGAAGAGGGGCTAGAGGAAGAGGGTGAAGAGAATGAGGA
>CAYLJJ010000001.1:27778-235510 GCA_964384025.1 uncultured Nannocystaceae bacterium | reverse complement strand
CGATTTTGGGCTTGTTTCTGAGCCTCTGGTTGCAGACCGCTGAGGCCAAAACAGTGTTAAAGATCCTGGCCTCTGTAGATGGAGGGCCTGGGCGGGGAGGACCGATAGAGGCACGTCTGGGGCAGCGAGTTCAGCTTTATCCTGCCCTGCGCTATAAGGGGAGGTGGTACTCCGACGCTCCACGGCCAGGCTCTAAACATCCATACAAGGCCTTGAAGGCTCTGGGAGCGATCAAGCTGCGTTGGTATAAGGTTGAGGCGTTGCCCCACCACCTCAACACAGCGCCTCCCAACCCTGGGAATCCCGCCTACTCCAACTCCATCCTCTTTGGTCCTCAACATGGCCGTTGGTTGGGTCGAGATCTTCTAGAGTCAACGGAGATTCTGGTCTCAAAAGAACCTTCTCTGGAGGTCAAAGGTGCTTGGCCCAAGCATCCTCAAGCTCAGAACGGAGGACTTGGGACCATCCGTTTTCGCTTGGAGTTGGAGCTTAAAGGGAAGCTGTTGAGCACTCGAAAGGCTCAAACGGTACGAAAGGGTGGAATCCATCCTGGAGTTTTTCGGATCAGCTTCCGAACAGGAGATGATCTCGCGGGTTGGCTGAGTTCCTATTTCAATATCCCCAACCTCTTCGGCAGCGCTGGACAGGGGCGGGCTCATCAGACGGAGCTACATCAGGGCACCGACTGCGCTGATGTCATCGTAGGCGCGGCTCGCAAAATGGGAGCCAAGCTTCCCTATTCCAGCGTCTCAGGCTTAATTCCCAAGAGCAAAGTTCAGAGCAAGCTGCTCTATTTGGGAGAGGACCAGATGGTTCGCCTCTGGACTCAAGAGGGGGCTGGAGCCCCTCAACATCTCCTCTGGGGAAAAGATCTACAACGAGGAGATCTGGTCCTGATCAAATATGCACAAGAGGACTATACAGGGCGTGTTTGGGATCACATCGGAGTGCTGAGTTCAGATCAGGGCCAAGCTGGAGAGCTTGACGCCAAGGATTTGCTCCTCCATATGGGTTATCTCTACGGCCTCGTGGAGGAGGAGATGGGAGAACAGATCCCATTCATCTTTCAAATCAGGCGCTTTCGACGGCATATTCTGCCTCGCAAAAAGAAAGTGCCTGCTCCTTGAGGGCGGCTTAACTTATCCTCCCTGGGGGTGCATGAATGTCGGATATCCTGGCGAAATCTCCAATTACAGGGGAGATCTTGGGACGCTATCTCGCTGCTGGGGAGAGCACCATCTCTGTGGTAATGACCCGCGCTCGAGCAGCCGCTGTGGGTTGGGCCAGGAACTCTGTTCAGGAGCGCATCGCTGTGTTGGCTGGAATCCGCGCTCGCTTGGCGCGAAACCCAGACAGCATCGTGGAGATGGTCACTGAGTGTACAGGGAAGCCTGATCTGGAGGCGCTCATTGGAGATATCCTGCCCTGTGTTGAGGGCTTGGCTTGGCTGGAGCGGAATGCCACTGAGTTGCTGAAGTCTGAGGCTCGTAAAAGCAGCCTACTCTTCTCCAACAGCCACTTCACTTTAGAGTATGTGCCCTATGGGGTCGTAGTGATCTTAGCGCCTTGGAACGCCCCTTTACACCTCAGCTTGATCCCCGCCGCCTTGGCTATCGCGGCGGGCAATGCGGTGATCATCAAGCCCTCAGAGTTGACCCCCAGCATCGGTGATCTCCTCCTTGACCTCGCTCGGGGAGCAGGGCTTGAAGAGGTGATGCAGGTGGTTCAGGGAGGAGCGAAGACAGCTCAGTTCCTGATCCAAGCCCGCCCCGATCGCCTCTACTTTACGGGCAGCGCAGCTGCTGGCCGAGAAGTGCTCAAGTCCGCCGCTGAGCTGCTCATCCCTGTAGATCTAGCCCTGGGCGGTAAAGACCCGATGATCGTCTTCGCCGATGCTCCCTTTGAGCGCAGCGTAGGAGCGGCTGTACATGGTGCCTTTTCTCATGCTGGACAGGCCTGCGCTTCTGTTGAGCGTCTCTTTATTGAGCGTCCTCTACACCGCCGTTTTATAAAAGCTGTGCGCTTGGCGACGGAGAAGCTGCGTCTGGGATCCGGGCGACACGCAGATCTGGGGCCGGTCCTTCGTCCCGAGCGCCGCGCGCTCATCGACGCCCATCTAGATGATGCTCTCAAGCAGGGTGCACGCATCATCACCCCGAGGCACTGGGAAGGGCACTACATGCACCCCGTTGTGCTCACTGAGGTGACCCCCAGCATGCGAATCATGAGAGAGGAGACCTTTGGGCCTGTGTTGCCCATCATGGTCTTTGACGCTGAGGAGCAAGCGGTGGTCCTTGCCAACGGGAGCCCCTACGCTCTAAACGCCAGCGTCTGGTCTCGGGACCTTAAGAAAGCTCGACGAGTAGCCCAGCAGCTCGTCGTCGGCAGCTGCGCCATTAATGACATCTTTAAGAGCGTGGGAAATCCTCATATTCCCTTTGGAGGTGCCAAGCACAGTGGCTTTGGGCGCCTTCAAGGTCCTGAAGGCCTGCGCGCTTTCTGTCGGCAACAGACCGTTATGGAGAATGATGGTCGTCGTCGTCGAGAGATGAGCTGGTTCCCCTACACCGCTCGACATTACAACACCCTGAAAGCGACCCTAGCGGCCCTGCACTCAGAGGGAACCGTACGTGCCAAAGCGGCACTGAGTGCCCTCTTTGAAGGCTGGAGACGCTAGCCTCTGGGTCAATGAGGACCCAGACTCAAAGATCTTTGGAGAGAAAGACGAACTGTTTTCATCACCCAAGAGCCAAGGGGCATCGCCTGAAAGGGGGCTTGAAGATCCGAGTGCTGCTGTGCTGAGAGCGCCGTAGGCCTATACCTACGGCGTTCTTATTTTTAGGCTCTCTAAGGCACAGAGTCCGATTGTTCAGCGAACGACCGCGAAGATGGTATCTGGCCAGAGCAGATCGGGCTTTCCATCTGGGTGGTAACGAAGCCCTGCGTTTTGGAAACTTTTAAGATCTTGGAAAGAATCCGAGTCTAGACGTACTCGGGCGACATCCATTACCGCAACAAGATGCTTAAAAGAGATGCCTGGATCAGCGCTTAGGTTGATCATGCTCTCGTTGGGAAAATGCTGTTTTATTTGTACCAACTGGTTATAAAGTTCAACCTGATTATAACCTGTCCCTTTCTTCTTGATGAAGGGACCTTCTGGTGAATCTTTCTGTTCTGCTAAATCCCCTTGAATGAACTGATTGAGATCTGCCCCCGTTGCCCTGAGATGGTAACCATCCTCGCCTATCGCCACCGTAAGATTGAGGGGCTTCTCCGTTTCTGGTGGTTGAGGCTTTTGATCTCCAAAGTGGTAGGGGCGAGCATTGACGTTAAGGACACCCACCTTGATCTGAGAGGAGCCGACAAGGACCACAGGGATCAGACACATCACCATGTTCATCACAGGAACTAAGTTCAACTCCTGTACCACCTCTTTAAAGCTCTGCTTCCTTCTGGGCATGAGATCTCCTCTGTGAATCAGGGAACGCGGCTTGGACAGAGCAAAGGGTGGAGGGTTCTTGATTTTATTTCTCCAGCCTCAGTTCTCGAGATCGGAGGCTGGGAAGAAAGAGATAAAGCTGTTCGACCGTTCCAGATCGGTAGGGCTCGCTCGCAGGGCGCTGAAAACGCTACCCTCTCGCGAAACCAATGAAGAGAGGACGAGCCCAAGATGAGTGGAAGCCTTCTCCTCCTCCTTGCTTTGCTGCTCCTCAGCCTAGCCTACTTCAGCTATGGTGCCCTCGTGGCCCGCTGGTTGGGGGTTGATCCCAAGCGAGAGACTCCAGCTCACCGTCTAGAGGATGGCGTCGATTATGTGCCTGCTCCAGCGCCGGTCCTCTTGGGACACCACTTTGCTTCTATCGCCGGGGCCGCTCCCATCATCGGTCCCGCCACTGCTCTCGCCTACGGTTGGTTGCCAGTCTATCTCTGGTTGATCATCGGGGTAATCTTCCTGGGCGCGGTGCATGACCTCTCCGCCTTGATCGCTTCTGTTCGCCATGAGGGTCGCTCTATTGGAGAGCTGATCGAGGCCCATTTGGGCACTGGAGGCAAGACCCTTTTCCTCCTCTTCTCTTGGTCAGCCCTGCTCCTTGTTGTCGCCATCTTCGCCATCGTGGTGGCGAGAACCTTTGCCAAAGTCCCCTCAGCGGCGACCGCCTCAAGCCTCTTCCTTCTGGTAGCGGTGGCCTTTGGTTTGGCTCTCCGGCGCCTTAAGCTTCCCCTGAGCTTGGCGACCCTCTTGGGGCTGCTGCTCCTGGGACTCTGCCTCTTCCTGGGTGAGCGCTATCCTCTCTCTCTGAACTATGAGACCTGGATCTATCTCCTGCTGATCTATATCTCTGTCGCTGCCACCGCCCCTGTCTGGGTCCTGCTTCAGCCTCGGGACTACCTCAACAGCTTCCTGCTCTATGCCATGTTGATCTTGGGGATCGCGGCGATCTTCTTTAGTTCTCCGAGCCTTGAGGCCCCCGCCATAGGTCGCTTTGAGGTGGAGCATCTGGGCCTGATCTTTCCGGCCCTCTTTGTCACTGTAGCCTGTGGGGCGATCAGCGGCTTTCATGCCTTGGTTGCCTCAGGCACCACCGCCAAGCAACTTCACTCTGAAGGAGATGCTCGCTTGGTGGGCTACGGTGCCATGCTCCTAGAGTCTCTACTGGCGATCATGGCGCTCATCGCTGTAGCCCACCTCGCTCCACAGGAGTACAGCCTCTTTATGGGTGATGGAGGGGGCGCGGTGGCGGCCTTCAGCGAGGGCCTGGGGCGTTTAATCTCGGAGCTGGGGCTCTCTGAGGGCTCCGCACGCAACTTCGTGGCTCTGACCGTGAGCGCCTTTGCCCTCACCTCTCTAGACACCGCCACCCGCCTGACTCGCTTTGCCTTTCAGGAGTTCTTTCAGCGCCGAGAAGGAGCTGGTTCGCTCCTGGCGCGCAACCGCTATCTGGCGACCGGGATCTCGGTGAGCTTGGCCGCTGCTCTGATCTTCTCAGGGACAGCGATGCAGATTTGGCCTCTCTTTGGAGCCGCAAACCAACTCTTAGCTGCCTTGACCCTGTTGGCGGTCTCTCTCTGGCTCAGCAAGCGGGCGCGCGCTCGAGCCTTTGTGATCATTCCGATGTTTTTTATGTTCGCCGTGACCCTCACCGCCCTCGCGATGTTGACTTGGCGCCATCTCGGGGGTGAGCAGCCTTTGCTGGGCGCTGTGGCCCTGCTTCTTCTACTCCTCGCCCTTGCCTTAGCGGGGATCTCCTTCAAGCATCTCTTTCTTCAGCGCTCCAGGGCCTAGAAGAAGGCGCCCGCGAAGAGCATCAGATGATGTATGCGGTTTGAGTTGTCTTTGTTACCATCGGTGACTTGGCGTTCATAACGCATCTCTAGGCCAAGAGAGATCAGTTGAACATCGATGTCAGCGCCAAAGGTGACCGGTACATACCAAACCGTATCCTCCAACGCCTCAGAGAGATCGACACCATCCTTGGTCTCAGCGCTGATGAGGAAGCGAGGCTCAAGACCCGCGCCTACCCGCAGGCTCAGCGTGGGGATTCCAAAGATGCTGACTTTGGCCATAGCGGGGACAGCCAGGTAGTCTATGGTGGACTCGCCTTCATCATCGAAAGTGTTGCGCCAAAAGAGGCCATCGATCTCAAAGCTTAGGAGGGGAATGTCCATTTTCCAGGCGGCGCCGATGGCAAAGGGGCTCACCTCTGTATCAGAATCTCCTTCCTCCATATCGATAAAGGAGGTTCCGGTGCCGATCCGTAGACCAAAGTCAGCGAGAGCGGGAGAGGCGCAGCAGAGGGCGATGAGGATGATGCCGAGATTTTTCACTTTGGAGGCTCCATTCTTCGATTTGAGGAAGAGTCCCCTATTACCTCATCCCAGCGCTCCAGAGAAAACAGTTCAGTCAGAGATCAACCGCAGCTCCTCACGGTCCAGCTTGAGCTTGGTCGCCAAATCACGCAGCGCGGTCCTGAGTCCCTCCTCAGTGACGGGATGGTAGAAGGGCATCCTCAGCGCCTCTTGAACGCTCAACCCCTGCTGGATGGCCCAGGAGAGCAGATGGGCGTGGTGCTCTGCGTCAGGACCAAACAGCTCTGCGCCCAACAGGGTTCCATCCTGAGCACCATAGATCCGCACCAAGCCCTGATTGCGGCCCATCACTCGTGCGCGCCCCTGGCGGCTAAAGTCGATCTCACCGACACCAAACTCCTCCCCTTGAAGAGAGGCGTAGCTGCGTCCCACCGTGGCGATGTTGGGATCGGTGAAGACTACGCCGAGGGGAGTTCGGCGCGCATAGCGCTGGATAGACTTACCCAAGACAAGGCGGGCGGCGTTGCGTCCAGCGATCTTCCCCTCGTCAGAAGCTTCATGCAGTAAAGGAAGATCAGCGGTCACATCTCCGGCTAGGAAGATATTGCTCTCTCCACAGCGCATCGTCTCAGGGTCATACTCTGGAATCCCTGTTCTCTGAAGCTGGATTCCGGTGCTCTCCAGGTTGAGATCAGCCACATTGGCGCGTCGCCCGGTTGAGGCCAGGATGCGCTCAAAGTAGTCATCTCCCTCAACACCATCCTTATCTCTCCAGCGGAGGCGAACCCCCTCCCCCTCCGCCTCAGCGCTGAGGCTCTGACACTCCATCTTCATCTCAAGGCTGGACTCAAAGTGAACCCGAACGCTGGCCTTCACCGCAGGATCGCTGCCCGCGCCGATGATGTCATCGATGGCGAAGAAGCGAACCTCTACTCCCAGGCGGTTGAGGGCCTGTCCCAGCTCAATGCCGATCACCCCACAGCCGATGACGGCGATCTTCTTAGGGAGCGTCTCCATATCAAAGAGTTGATCGTTGAACATCACCCGCTCCCCAAGGCCTCGGAAGGGAGGGGGCAGCCAGGAGGAGGATCCAGAGGCGATGACCACAGCCCCCACCTCTACGCGACTGCCATCGCTGAGGCTCAGGCGGTTGAGGCCGTCGAAGCGGGCACGGAGACGTAAGCGCTTCTCCGTTGGGATCGCCTCAGTGCCCCTGACCACAAAGCCCACAAAGCGATCACGCTCCCGCTTGACGCGATCCATCACCGCGGCCCCATCCACCTTGAACTCTCCCTGGACGCCAAAGCGATGCGCATGATCGATATGGTGTGCAGCTTCAGCGGCGGCGATAAGCAGCTTGGAGGGCATACAGCCCACCCGCGCACAGGTGGTGCCATAGGGACCATCATCGATCATCAGGACGCTGCCCCCCTGCTGTTCAACTGCTCTACGGGCGTTGAGGCCTGCGCTGCCTGCGCCGATTATGGCGACATCTACCTTCTGAACCGTACTCATAATTTCCCCAGAATCTCTAGTCTTTGTTGCCTTTGTGTTTTATCAAGAACCATTAGGGCCCCGATATGTTGCAGGCCCTGGAGGTCAAGATGGACGACAGCGGTCGCGTAAAGCTAGAGCCCTCATGGTTAGAGGTCCTCAAGGATGAGTTTGAGAAGGAGTATATGTCTCAACTCAGGACCTTCTTACAGGCTGAGCAAGCAGCCTATGAGGTCTATCCTCCCAACAAGGAGATCTTCAGCGCTTTTTGGCACACTCCTTTCGATAAGGTGCGGGTGGTGATCCTGGGACAAGACCCTTACCATGGCCCTGGTCAAGCTCATGGCCTCTGCTTCTCCGTTCGTAGGGGAGTGCGCCCTCCTCCCTCTCTGGTAAACATCTATAAGGAGATCGAAGCTTCTCTAGGCATCCCGCGCCCAGCCCACGGGGAGCTGATCCACTGGGCGGAGCAAGGGGTCTTGATGATCAACACCGTGCTCACTGTCCGTGCACGAAAAGCCAATTCTCATCGTAAGAAGGGCTGGGAGACCTTTACAGATCAGGTCATTCGAACCCTCAATGAACAGAAAGAGGGCCTGATCTTTTTGCTCTGGGGCGGCCCCGCTAAGAAAAAGGCGCGGATGATCGACAACAACCGCCACCTGATCCTCTCTAGCGTTCATCCCTCTCCCCTCTCCGCTCGGCATGGCTGGTTTGGCTGTGGTCACTTTAGGATAGTCAATGAGCATCTGACTGCTCAGGGTGAGACGCCTATTGACTGGAGTTTGCCTGATTAGGATTAGGAGTTCAGCATGTTAATGCTGCTCTTATAGTGAAATAAAGATATATTTTTTACTTAATCCAGTGCGGAACAATCTTGCTTATAATGTTTTTTGGCCGCGGAAGCTTGTGATGCTTGGTGCTTACTTTAATTCTTATCTCTAAGGCCAGGGGGCTGGTAAAACCGGCGCGCGCTCCTTTTCCTCCTTGCTGCGTTGCAGTTCGATCTCCTGAAAAAGAGTGGCGGGCGCGACAGCGCTTACAGGGACATAGCCGCTCTCAGCGCCACAGAAGCCGTTAAAGATCCCCTGTTGATCACTGGTCGCCAGGATCTTGCTCATCACAGTCAAAGGTGTCCCCACCATATCCACCCCTCGAACCAAGCGCTCCTCTCCGGTCTGAACATCCACGCGATAGACCATCCGAGGGGTACCCTTAAAAGCCTGATAGCCATAGGTGCTGGTGTTGGTGGAGCCCCCGATGATGTCGCGGATGATCAGGCCGTAGGGTTTGCCTTGGCGCCGCGCCTCCTCTAAGAGCATCTCTTTAAGGCGCGCTTGGCTGACCGGTTGATGCCCCTCAACGATGAGGTTGCCCATACGGGCCATAGGTTGATGAACCCCTCGAGCCCTGCCGTGCCCGTTGCTGCCGTTGAGATCCTCTAAGGGCCTACGGCTGCTCAGGAAGGTCTTCAAGATTCCCCTATCGACGAGGAGAGTGTCTTGGGCGATGACCGCCTGATCATCATAGAGATAGTGACCATTGAGAGAGACACCGTTCAGGCTGCTCAGGGTGGGATCGTCTCGCAAGGTGATGAACTTGGGCAGGATCTGAGTCTCCAGCTTGCCCTTAAAGGTCTGCCCCTCACGAGCATCGTCCTGACGCTCTCCCTCCAAACGGTGCCCCAAGGTCTCATGAAAAAAGACCCCGCTGGCCTCAGGCTCCAAGATGGCAGGGCCGGTGTAGGGATCTGCCAAGGGAGCCTTATAGAGGAGAGCCAGCTTCTCAACTGCCTCATCCACCAGAGCCTCAAGCTCCTGCTCGTTGGGGAACTCCTTAAAGCTGCGTCGGTAGAGGGTCTCTCCCTGTTCCAGTAACATCCCATCGGGGGCCTGACCTAGGACCTCGAAGCCAAGCACATAGAGCAACTCATCGCGGATCATCTGGCTGCCCTCGCTGTTGACCAAGAAGAGGCGACTGTGACTCCCAGCGATGCGAACACTGCCCTCCAGGATCCCAGGTTGACGAAAGCGCAGAGAGAGGCGCCGGGCAAGCTCTCTCCAGCGCTCTCGATCCGCCTCAAGGCTCAGAGGAGGATCTTGATGTTGAACACTGGGCGCCCGACTAAAGCTATCAACCTGTTTCTCCTTAAGGCTCATCACTTGGCGAGCTTTCTTTCTTAGATAGCTTTGGAGTGCTCCCTTATACGCCTGATCGCTGAGGAGCCAGAAGCCCACTCGCAGCACCAGCTCATCATCATCGATGGGCGCTCTCTTGGGCGCCTGGAAGCCCCGCTCTTCATAGTAGGAGTCATCATCCAACTCGGCGCTGCTGTCAAAGCTGTACCCTCCCACCCGCACATCGACAGCCAGTTTCCGATGTCGCTCTCTACCATCCTGAACGATCGCTCCAAAGCGGGCGCGGACCTCAAGCTCATCCTCTTCGCTGAGGCGATAACTAATGAAATAAGGGGCTTCATACTCTGGGAGCTTGAGCTGCTCCATGCTCCGTTGAAGCTCCGTCTGCATCGCCTTGAGGATCTTCAGGCGAGGATCTGGAGCGCTCTCCGCGTGGCTAAGGACAGGGGTGAGGAGGAGGGCAATAAGAGTGAATCTGTGCATGTTCTTGCGTTTATAGCTACTCATTCTGTTGTTTTTTGGATGTTCCTGTTTGTTAGAAGAGCTGAGAATGGAGGAAGGCCCAATCTGCGCTTTAGAGCATGGAGCCGATTTGAGCGCTGACTGTCGTCCATTAGACCCTGAATTTTCAAGGAGTTTAAAGAGCGTAAAGGTGGGGAGGAGAGCCTATAGAGATCTACGATGGAGAACGGATCCCACATCCCACGGCAGCTTATGATTATGAGATCGAATTTTGGTTCCATTGAATTTGCTCCTGTAGGCTCACTGACTCCAAGATGCTTTTCCTGTTTCTTCAACTTCAACGCTGCTTTGCACCGCTGATGAAGCACAGCCTTTACCACCGCTCAACCGTCAGAGAGGCTCACAGCGGCCCTCAGCTCTGGTGAGAAGATCTCTGCACCACAGAGGCCTCAGCCTCCAAATTCAACAGAACCTAGATCCGAGATCCCCTCCGAGATTAATAATGAGATTGAACATGAAGGGGTCTCTTAGAGATGTTTGGCTTTATCGGCTGTGGAAAGATGGGGAGCGCGCTCTTAGAGGCTTGGTTAGAGGCGGGGATTCTCTGCGCTGCGGAGGTCTCGGTCGCCGATCCTCACACAGCGGAGGCGCTTTCTAAGCGTTTGGGGGTCCAAGCTGCCTCTGTTGAAGAGGTGCTCGGGGGCTCAGAAGAGATCCTATTGGGCATCAAACCACAGCAGCTCTCAAAGCTAAGCCTCTCTAAAGATCAGCTCGTGGGGCGGCGAATCTTCTCTATCCTGGCGGGCACTCCCCTGACTCAACTCAAGGAGGCTCTTCCTGAAGCGCGGCTGATCCGCATCATGCCCAACATCTCCGTCTTAAAGAGGGCTGGAGTCAGCTTGATCTTGGAGAGGGGGGGGGCTGAGGAGCTGCGACGCGCTACACAACTCTTCAGCGCGGTGGGGCAGGTGGAGTTGCTCAGTGAAGAGTCCCTCTTCTCGGCAGGCACCGCCTTAACGGGCTGTGGCCCTGCTTACTTTGCGTTGATGGTTGAGGCGATGGCTGATGGTGCTGTGGCCCTGGGGCTCTCTCGGACTCAGGCCCTCCGTATGGCTGCAGCGACAGCGAGAGGGGCCAGCCTGCTGATGGAGGAGGGGATGCACCCTGCCCTCCTCAAGGATGCTGTTTGTTCTCCTGCGGGGATGAGCATCCGAGGTGTCCAAGTTCTGGAGACCAGAGGTTTTCGCGGCTGTGTTATCGAGGCGATCTTGGCCGCAGAGGCACGCTCTTTGGAGATGGAGAGATGAGCGCTCTGGTCCGCAGTAGCTCCAAAGGTGCTCTACTCTCTGTGCGTGTTCAACCCAGGGCAGGGCGAGATGAGATCATCGGCCCTCATGGAGATACCCTCAAAATCCGCCTTAAGGCTGCCCCTGTAGATGGAGCTGCCAATAAAGCTCTGCTTAAGTTTTTGGGAAAGCAGCTGCGGTTGCCCCCCAGCAGCATCCAGATCCTACGAGGACACAGCGGGCGAGAGAAGCTGCTCTGCTTTAGCAGCCTCAAGGAAGAGGCTCTTAAAGATCGCCTGGGGTTCTCATGAGGCTGCTCTCTCTGCTCGCGCTGCTGCTCTGCCCTGCTCCTCTGTTGGCTCTTGAGTTTGAGTCAGCAGAGAGTGAGCACTATCGTCTCTCCTGGACTTCAGGGTTGGAGGGTTTCGCTCAAGAGATTATGGAGGGGATCGAGGCCAGCCATAAGCGTATCTATAGTGAGCTGGGGAGTGAGGCCAAGGAAAAGATCCAGATCTATCTCCTGAGAGACTCAACCCAGATGCGAGCAGAGGCGGCGCGGCGTCATGGAGGTGAACCCCCTGAATGGGCTGGAGGATTGGCTTATCCCTCCGCTCATCACATCTATCTCAGCCCTGATGGAGGACCTGCACAGCTTCAACAGACCCTCCAACATGAGATCAGCCATGTTGCTTTGGGGGCGTTGAACCCCTCTGTCCCTCGCTGGTTCCATGAGGGGATCGCCATCCGCCAATCTGAAACCTACTCTTTTCGACGCGCCTGGTTGCTCACAGAAGCCGCCTCTCAGGACCAGCTCCTGCCGTTGAGAGATCTCTCACGGGGCTTCCCAAAAGGTGGGCCACGAGCAGGGATCGCCTATGCTCAGGCGGTTCATTTTGTTGGCTGGCTCGAGGATCGCTTCGGTTCCTCCCGTTTTAAAGCTCTGCTTAAAGCTTTGGCCCAAGAGGAGTTTCCCCTCGCGATAGAGAGCGCTTTTGGGATCTCTCTCGCTGAGATTGAAGTGGAATGGAGGAAAAGCCTGCGTATTTGGTGGGGTTGGCTCCCGGTCCTCTTTGGCTCTACAAGCCTATGGACTCTGGGAACCCTCTTATTGATCCTAGCTTGGCGTAAGCGATGCCGAGAGCGGGTCCTCAAGATGGCTTTGATGGCTCAGGAGGAGGCCAAGGAGGATGCACCACAAGAAAGCCCCTCTCGGGTCTATGATCCCTATGAAGGGCGCTCTCCGACTCTACACTGAGGGGCCTTGATGGGATCTAAAGCCTCAGATAGAGAGCTTCAGGAGGAGCGTCTCAAAGCTCTCAAAAGGGAACTCAGCGCCAGCGTAGATCCTCGCCGACGCAGCCGCATCGCCTTGGAGATCGGGCACTGCTGTGAATACTGCATGGAAGATGAACAGCGCGCCATGCGTTGGTATCAACGGGCACATCAGTCGGACCCCGCTCTGCTCCCCGCTTTGACCTCTGCCCGTTGGCTTTTCCAAAAGCGGGAGAACTGGGGCATGGTCCTGCGATTCTTGGACGCTGAGTACCCTCTGCGTCTCGAAGCGGAGGAGCGCGCTCGGATTCTCTCTCGCAAGGGGGAGATCTATCTACAGATCTTTCAGCGTCCCCAAGAGGCGATGAGCTGCTTTAAGGGAGCGCTGAACGCGCTCTCTGATGAGCTTACAGCGCTTCGAGGTCTCAGCCAAAGCGCAGCCCTCCTGGGAGATTGGAGGGGCTTCGCCGAGGCTGCTATCAGAGCCGCTGAAGCCTACACTGACTCGGGCATCTCCGAAGCCCTGCGCCTCGATGCAGCTTACGCTCTCCTTGTCGATGGAGCCCCCCAAGAGACGCTCAAGCTCTTGGAGGGAGAGGAGAGCCCCGAGGCCAAAGAGCTGCGGGAGAGCGCTCAAGGCGCTCATCAGATGAAGCCTCTATTGGCGTTCTCGACTCCTCGAAACCGGGGACGCCTCGCCCTGGGTCCTACTCCTGTAGAGGAGCAAGCTTACAAGGCACTGGAAGAGGTCCTGAGCCTCTACCCTGATGATCCTGGAGCTTTGTTGGGCCTTGAACGACGGTATCTAGTTCAAGGAGATCTAAAGGAACTCAGTGAGATCTACGCAGCCTTAGCGCAAAACACCCTCTCTCAAGGCGCTCAGTTGGGCTTTATGCTCCAGCGCGCGCGCCTCCTTTGCCAAGATCAACAGCAAGCTTGGTGGGCCTATCGAGCGATTTTGCTCCTAGAGCCTCAGGAGCGCGAGGCTCTAGAGGCGATGGAGAAGATCGCTCACCAGCTTCGAGATCCCGATCGGCTGGCTGAGATACTCCCCGCGCGGCTCTCCCGCGCCCAGAACCTCGAGCGAGAGTCGATTCTCCTGGGAATGGGGGCTCTCTTCTCAAGGCTCAACCGCGAAGAGGAAGCTTGCGACAGTTATGAAGCTGTTTTAGAGCAGCAACCTAGCTCCTACAGCGCCCTCTCGATGTTGCATCGCCTCTATCGGGCGCGGGGCCTAAACGAACAAGCTCTCTTGAGCGCCGAGGAGGAGGGACGCGCAGCCCTGGATCCTCAAAACGCCACTCAACATCTCTTGGAGGCAGGAGGGCTCAGAGAGCAGACACAGAAGGGAGAAGAGGCTGCCCTCGCCAACTACCTCCTCGCTTTGCGACGCAGCCCCCGCAACCCCAGAGCCTTTTCAGCCATCCGCCGCCTCAGCCGGAATCGATTGAACTGGGCTGGGTTGGTTGAAGCCCTTCAGATCCGCGCTCAGGCCTGCCCTGAAGAGCGACAAGAGGCTCTCTTGGAGGTCGTAGAGCTTCAGGCTCAGCGCATGGGAGCCCCAGAGGAGGCTGCGCTTACCTTGGAGCGGATGCTCCAAGATGAAGCGAGAGAGGAACCCAGACTGCTTCAACATCTGGCAGATCTTTACACGGAGTTGGAGCGCTGGGAAGCGGCAGCCTCAGCCTATGATCGGCTCCGCTTCCTCAGTAGTGACAGAGAGCTGCAACGAGCGCTCTGCTTTCGTCTCATTGCCATCTATAAGAAGCTGGATGATCCTGAGCGAGCTCAGCTGCTGTTAGAGGAGGTCCTGCGAGAATATTCCGATGACCAAGAGATCTTAAAGAAGCAGCTTCAGCTCGCGAGAGAGGCTGGAGCTGCTCGAGAAGCGCTGAAGATCCTGAGGCGTCTGCTGCTCAACGCTGAGCCGAAGCAACGAGATGATTATCGAATTCAGATGGCTGAGATTGAGTTGGAGGCGGGGCGGCTTGAGGAGGCGCTCAACCTCCTCAGCTTTATCTGGCAGAGAGGGAACCGAACACGCCAGCTTCTGGAGCGCCTGTTGGTGCTCCTGGTCAGGCTCCGTAGACCTGAAGCGCTGCGCAGGCTCTTTGAAGAGCTGGGCGAGGAGAGTGAAGAGCTGAGATCTCTGAGGTTGGAATCCCTCTTGGCTGCAGAGGCTCCACCCCAGCCCCTATTAAGGGAGCTGGAGGAGGCGCTGATGGAACAGCCAGAGGATCTCTCTCTACGGAAGCTCCAAGCCCGTGCCCTCTCTAAAACCCCCGCTCTGAAAGAAGCCTGTGCCGCACAGCTCTGGCTCGCTCGACATCAGCCCTTTGAATTAGAGCCGCTCAGGGTGATGTGTCGGTTGAGAGAGCGGATGGGAGATCGAGATCGGAGCTATGAGATCTCCCGGCTCCTCCTGGCTCTGGGAGATCGAAAAGAGACCGCCCTTCTGAGGGAGTGGAAGCTGCGCCTAAACAGTTGGCCTCAGCGTTCCTTGAAAGTTTTAGACTGGGAGCAACTCTGGCGGGGGCTTAAAACCGCTCCTCTTCAGTTGCTGGCCGCTTTAGAAAAGCGTCTCCCTCAGATCTTTAGGCCTGAGCAGCTCTCTCTCTCCCCTGTCCCCTCAGAACTCCAAGTTTTAGGCCGAAAGATTCAAGCCTGCTTTGGGCTCACGGGAGAGCTCTTTCTGGACAAACGCCCCCTGGATCTAAGCCTCCCCTCTGGGGATGCTTGGAGCATCTCCTGGAAAATTCTAGAAGAGGGGGAGCTAAAGCAGCGCTTCTTCTTAGCGGGTGGGATGGCCCTGGGGCATGCTCAGCTCTCCGCCCTATCGCGTTGGTCCTCAAGCCTCTTGAGGAGGCGCCTAGAGGCTCTGTTGCTCATCTTTGGTTTTCCTCTTGAACAGCCCCTCTCCCCACCCCATGCCTTAGAGGAGCAGGCGGCGCACTTTCGTCCCCTCCTTAAGAGGGAGCAGAGGCTTAAGCCCCTCCTAAGAGATCTCGCAAAACAGCTCCCCAGCATGGATCTTCAAGATCTCAGAAGACGCTGCGAATCTTTTGGCCATCGAAGCGGGATTTTGCTCTCTGAGGGGATCTACTCAGGATTGGTCAGCTTAACGCAACCTCAAGCCCGCGAGGAGCTGCTGCGCTGGAGCCTAGGAGAGGAATATTTTGGGCTCCGCGTTGCGCTGGAGATCTGCCCTGAGAGTTGAGGAGATCAGCTGAGGACCTGAGCGAGTTGAATCTCCTTGGGACTCAAGATGCTGAGGACAAAAGGGCCAATAAAGAAGAGCGCCAATTTGCTCTCTCCGCTGATAATGACCATCTGTTGGCTCTGACCCATCTGGCTTCTGCGCTTTGCTTGACGCCCGAGGACTTGACAGTCTTGGCTCAGGGCAGAGAGAGCCTCTATGGGTTCAGAGAAGCCCGCGAAGCTGAGGGGGAGGCCCTCATGAGAGACAACGCAGGTGCTGAGACCTGGGCGACGACAGATCGCCTCGCTCAGCTCAGCGAAGCGAAGGGAGAGGCCCCGTCTTGCCCTCGTGGTCAGGGCAGCAGAGGACTCAAGCGCTCCAAGCTGTTGCCCGTCTCCTTGATGCTCCTCCAAGGCCCAGAGAGAGTGGGTTTTACGTAGACGCTCAAAATCATCGATCTGTGATCTCAGAGAGGCGAGTTGCTCTTCAAGCCAGTGCATCTACGAACCTTAAGCTCTCCGGTTGAGGATGCGGCTGAGCACAGGGAGGGTTTCCTTCACCTCAAAGCGCAGCGCTCCCAACAGGGCGTTGTTATCTGCCACCAGGGCCAGAGTAAACTCTGGGCCCAGGGGGGCGATGATCATCAACCCTTCTTGGTTCTCGCTGATCACGATGACGCTGTTCTCCTGGTGAACATGGGAAGCAGAGCGGTTGGCCGCGCCAAACATGATCTGTACCGCAGCGCCCAGTGCCTCACTGTTGATCTCGAAATCTTTACGGATATAGATGACGAAGCCATCTCGATCTACGATAGCGGCCGAGGTCACGCCTCTGAGAGACATCAGCTCAGCCAGAACGCGATCAACCGTGTGTCCACGCTTGGTGATCGTGGTGCTTGGCATAATCTCTCCTCCCTAAAGTACCTTCACTTGGATCGCGCAGCTTTCGTCACCAACCGCGTGACAGTGAGTCTCCACCGCTCTCACGTTCTTCTTGAGGAAGATCTTGATGATACCCCCCACCATACCTGTCTCAAAGTTGCAAATGGGCGCGTTCATCCCGGTAATGCCCGCGCAGGAGACACACTCATCCAAATGGAGGGCCAACTTCCCCTGCTCTAGATCAACCTCATCGATGATCAACTTGCCGATCTTCAACTCCAAACAGAGATCCTGAATCAAAGCAACATAGGCGTTGAGGTCGCCCTTGGCTTCTTCTAAAACCGCTTCTCCTAAGTGCAGCCCCAGACGCTGACCTGCTTGATAGATCAACGCCCGTGAACCTGCACCCAGCATCTCTTCCATCGCTGATCCCAGGGCGATGAGGCGGATGGACTGAAAGAGCTTGAGAGGGACCATGCTCCCCAACTCCTCCCGGTTTGAAATCTTCTCTTCACCTTTCAAGATAGAGTCGATCAGGAGCTTCCCTGCTCCCTCATAGTCACTTCCCATCTGAATCTCTCCTTTGAGGCTCATGATCTTCGGCGGCCGCGCTTTAGTCTAGGCATAGGATCTCAACACGCCGATTCTTCGCTCTCCCTTCTGGACTCTTATTAGAAACCAGAGGCTCCCGGCTCCCGACAACCTCAATCTGAATTTTGTGAGATCTGATCCCCAACAGAACCAGAGCTTCTGCAAGAGAAGCCGCGCGGCGACGTGCGATGCGCTGATTAGGCGCCTTACCGCCCAGATTGCAGGTGTGGCCTCTCAGATTAAGCTTTGAAGTACAGTTTTTGATTTGCGGGAGCATCGCTTGGAGCTTTTGAAGCTGTTTTTCGGTGAGTTTGCTTGCATTCTTATTAAAGAAAATAAAACTGCCTTTTTTTTTAGTAATTTCCAATGTCTTAGTCGGCTTAGAATCTTCCTTGTTGATAGATCCTGCTTTTTCAGGCGAAAGATTAATACCGCCTTTTGGAACGGCAGGCGCTGATTCCGGTTCGACCTGCTCCCGTATTTCCGTCTCTATCTTAGCATATTCCGGTTCTAATATATCTCTGTTAATAGACCCTGATTTTATTGCTTCTGCATCGACAGTCTTAGACCTCCCTAATCTAAAATCAACAAGCTCTGGCTCTAATATTCTCATGTCAGCCTGCTTAAGCTCTGCTGTTTTCATGTCAGTCTGTTCAAGCTCTGCTGTTCTGATATCAGCCTGTTCAAGTTCTGCTGTTCTCATATTAGTCTGTTCAAGTTCTGCTGTTCTCATATCAGCTTGTTCAGACTCTGATGTTCTTAGATTAAGGGCCATTTTTTGTGTAGAGAGAGGTTGTATAGGCTTTGATTGTTCTTGGGAGAGAGTGTTGAAGAGTGATATAGACTTTCTGATGGGCGCTTGAGGATCTTCTATTTCGGAGGATAAGCCCCAGAGGCCCAGGCCAAGGAGGCAGAGGCAGGCGCCAATCCCCAGCGACCAGCGCCCCCAACCAGGGCCTGGCTTATAGGGAACGAGGGCCATCTCTTCAGGCAACTCAACGTTGGGCTGAGGCGCGCTGATGTGCTCCTTTTGCTGTCTCTGGATTGAGAGGTGTAGCGCGGCATCATGAACGTTTGAAGGTTTGGGCTTGGAGGTCTCTGGCGCTGGAGGTGTCTGAAGAGTCCTCTCGCGGAAGATACCATCAAGGCCATCTAGATCGAGTGAATTGAAAGACATCTTCTCGTAGCGACAAGTCCACTCATAATCTACAGAGCGTCGATAATATTTGGGCGGAAATCAAGGAAACAGTTTGGGCCTCTCTAAGAACAAGGCGAGCAAGCTGGAGCATCTACAGCAAAGAACAGAGGACACAGCAGCAAAGGACGCTTCGCTATTGTAGGGCTCGTTTGAAATTTCTATCCTCCTCCAAACTGCACAACGCTCCGCTCTTCACGACCACTTTTGGCGATCGCGCCCGATAGAACCTTGCTCTCCCTTGGAGTCCCCAGTATGAAGCCCTTCTCTCTTCTCTTCCTGATCTACTTTCTCGCGCTCCCCTCCTGTCAGAGAGAGAGCGCAGCCTTAGGCGATGCCTGTAAGCAGCACAGCGACTGCGCCTCAGAGACCTGCCTCGCTGCACAACAACATCACCACAACACAGGCTGGATAGGAGGCGCCTGTGTAGAGGAGTGCGGGGCGAGCTGCAAGGGTCGCTGTCTAGAGGTTGAGGGGGCTCAGCTCTGTATCAAGGGCTGTGAAGAAGACTCAGAGTGCCGTGAGGGCTATCTCTGCGAAGAAGCTGCCTGTCTCCCCAACTGTCTGGGAGGGCGCCTCTGCACCGAAGGGCTCAGCTGCCAAAGCTCAGGGCGCTGTGAAGCTCCTGCTGAAGAAGCCGCAGTGGGGGCGAGCTGCACAGAGGCAAGCGGCTGCATGGGAGACTGGTGCTTGGAGTGGGATGGGGGATACTGCTCTGGTGCCTGCAGCGCCGATGAGGAGTGTGGAGAGGAGGGGCGTTGCAGGGTGCTTGGAGATGAGCCTCTCTGCCTGAGCACCTGTGAGGAGAGCTGTCGAGAGGGCTATCTCTGTGAGCCCGCTTGGCAGGTCTGTCTGCCCGACTGTCGCCTCGGTTGGGATTGTGGAGAGGAGGCGGAGTGCAGCACTGAAGGCTTCTGTCTCCTGCAGGGGGATGCGCTACATGGAGCACCCTGCCAGAGCCCAGGAGAGTGTTTGGGAGGGCTCTGCCTCTCTGAGCAGGAGGCTTGGCCTGAGGGGAGCTGCTCTGGAGGCTGTCTCCAGAACGCTGACTGTGGTGAGGGAGCGAGCTGCCGTATGTTGGGCGACGACCCTCTCTGCTTCCCGAACTGCTCAGAGGCTGAGGGCTGCCGAGAGGGCTATATCTGTGACATTGACTGGAACGTCTGTCTACCTGACTGCCGCTTGGGCTGGAACTGCGCTGACTTGGTCTGCGCTGAGGAGGATGGCCGCTGTGTCCCCGCACCGGGCACACGGGAGGTTGGAGAGCTCTGTACAGACTTCGGGGAATGCGCTGAGGGCCTCTGCCTCTCTGAGTGGGGTGAGGGATACTGCTCCGGTCACTGCATCAGCGATGAGGAGTGTGGAGCAAAGGGAGTTTGCCGCATTTTGGAAGGGGTGGGCCTTTGTTTGAGAGAGTGCGCTGAGGGCTGTCGAGAGGGCTACCTCTGTGAGCCTATCTGGGGTGTTTGCCTGCCTGATTGCCGCTTGGGTTGGGATTGTGGAGAGGGGGCTGAGTGTGGTCCTGACGGCCTCTGTACCCTCACTCCCCCCAATCTCCCTGTCGGTATCCCCTGTCAAACACCGATAGATTGTGGAGGAGGGCGCTGTATTCCAGAGCAAACGCCGCAGGGCTCACAGACAGGCTGGTCAGGAGGCTACTGCACCCTGTTTTGTGATCCCATCAACGGCTGCCCAAATGGAGAGAGCTGTATACTCAGCATGGAGGGTCCGCTCTGCCTCGCGCTCTGTGAAGGGGGCTGCCGAGAAGGCTATATCTGTGACTCAACGCAGGGGGGCTGTTTCCCCGATTGTCGTCAGGGTTATCGCTGTCGTCAGAGGAGAAGCTGTCAAGAGGATGGACGCTGCATTTAGGTTTTGAGAGAGCGCCTTGCTCGCCAAAGGATCAGGAACAGGAGACCCAGGAGCAGAGGAGCTGTTGTGGGCTGTTGAGAGAGCGCGCAGCCCCCATCCCCCCCGCCATCATCCGCGGGATCATCTGTTGAAAAACCTCCATCCGGTTGAGGCTGGCCTCCAGAACCTCCAGGGGGGCTATCTCCTTGATCAACATCACCTCCAGAGCCGCCAGTGCCTCCCTGAAGATCCTCAGCACAAAGTCCAGCATCGCAGCGGGAGCCAGATCCACACTCTTCTAAATCCACACAGGGCTCATCCCAAACCCAGACCGTTCCCTTATCGGCCAGAAGCCAGCCCCTGTGAAGATCGTAGAAAGCGCCCCCGATAAACTGACCATCTGAGGGTGGAAGCTCAGGAGAGAGGCCAAACTCGACCTGGATCATTCCCAGATCTGTCTTCTCCCAGCTCTCTCCGCCATCCTCAGTGCGAAAGTCAAGCAAGCGCATGATCTGCTCACTGCCCTTGCCGCTGCTCTGAGCCTCCATCAGGAAGGCGTAGCCCGCCAGATGTCCCCGTCGCTCATCAGCCCAGCGCTGTGTCAGGAAGCGTGAAGCATAAATCGGGGCTGCACCAAATCCGAGATCCAAGCTGCCCACCTGAGTATCCGACAGCATCTCTTGAAAACTCTGACCCCCATCCTGAGTAGAGAAGAGCTGGGCTCGAGAGTTGGGAGCATCGGGGCGCTCAGGGATCCAGGTACTGAGCCAGCCTCTTTGATGATCAGGAAGGAAGAAGAGGCTGCCACTGCCCCCTTCAAACTGAGCTCCTAAGTTCCAAGTAGCGCCTCCATCCTGGGTATAGATGAGCTGCCCTCCCTCGATAAAGGTCTGGGAGGGCTCCTCATTCCAAGGATCCTCCTCCGTCCGCTCTTGGTGCCCCAACGCCCAACCATGCTCTGGGTCACTCCAGAAGAGTTGCCGTAGGTCACTCTCGGTTGGGCTCTCTACTGGGCTCCAGTGTTCTCCATCCTCACTCTTAAAAAGCCTGCCTCCTACGCCTGCCGCCCAGCCTTGGCCATCGGGGAATATCCAAAGGGCGAGGATCTCGGCGGGCAGGTTGACACGCTTCCAGCTCTCCCCTCCATCCTCTGTATGCGCGATCTCTGCCCCCAGAGCAAGCCAGCCTCGACGCTCATCTAGAAAATGGAGGGTGTTGGGGATGGCGGTTCCTGGCTCAGCTAAGGTACCGCTGATCTCCTCAAAGGTGACGCCTCCATCGCGGCTGAGGCTCAGCTTGGGGATGATGGGCGTGAAGATGTTGCTCATATCCAAGCGAAAACCGCAAACAAAGAGGAGATCAGCTTTGGGCGCTGAGGCGGCCATCAAAAAGAGGTCAGCCTCTCCTTGAGAGACGCGCTCCCATTGAGCCTGAGCGGAGAGGCTGAAGATCAGAGAGAGGAGCAGCGAACGCATAGCTCTCCTTTGGAGATGAGTGCTTCAGGATTTCCTTATGTTGAGCTTAGAGCCCAAACGGTTCGGCATGTAAAGGGGTAAACGCGCTGATTGAAGAGCAGAGCAATCTAAGCAGCAGCTTCTCAGCTCATCTGCCTGTCGATCCTTCTCTGCGCCGAGCACATTCGATACAGCTGAGAATGCTTGGATCCAACTCTAGGCGTTTGGGCGCGATCGCTTCATCGCAATGGACACAGTAACCATAATCATCCGTTTCGATACGACGAATAGCTACTTTGATCCGTCCAATCTCTGCTTGTCGTAGCCGTTCGTTCTCCTGAAACATAGCCTGCATCTGCATAGCATTCATACGCGAAAGACGGCCGACCCGTGTTTGGTCAAGCTCTACAGATTTCCTGCTCTCTCTACTTGTGACAGAGAGCTTCAACAGCTCATGAGCACGTGCCTGAAGCCTCTCTCGCAACTTTTCAATCACTCTTTACGTCCATTTTCTAGGAACAACAGATATTCGCTTAGATTTTTGATTGTTGCATACAGGGCTTGATAGCACGACTTCGAGCGTTGAGGTGCCCATTTCAGCACAGAGGATCAGAGGGTGCGGATGGCGCGATCTCCGTTGGTGGCTTCATAGACCTCTACCTTGCACTCCTCGACAAGGGAATCCAGGAGGTGGCGTCGAGCCTCAGCGGTGCTGTCCATACCGGGGCTGGACCAGCGCGTGATGAAGTAGTTAAGGCCTACAAAGCCCGGCTTGAAGTGCTCCTCTGCCTTGCTCAGCTCCTCTAAGAAGACGGCGCCCGAATCGCTATAGCTCTTCTCATTGCCGGGGCTGGGCTCATGGAGACGCTCCGTCTCGAAGTGCTCCACTCCATTCAGAAGATCCACATGATCAAAAGCCACACGACGCAGCCTTGGAGAGAGCCCAGCTCCTCCCCAAGAAGCTACAAAAGCCTGCTTTCCTAAGATCCGCAGCGCTTCTACAGCGGGGGCCTGCTCTGAGTCCCCTGTGAGGAGTACGGCGATATCATAGGCATCTACAGCCGCTAGGCGGAGGATGTCGGCGACCATCGTGGTGTCAACCCCCTTCTCTTGGGGGTAACGATATTCAGAACCACAGCTTGTGCAGCGGTGAGTCAAAGAGCGGCGATAGAGGCGATGGACAAAGAAGCCGGGGCGGTGCTCCAGCATATCCAGGAATCCGGCCAGCTTCTGCTGGCCGCTGCCTGCGTCCTCACTTTTATCGATTCCTGTGTACCAATGAGCGCCCCAGAGGGTTCGTCCACCGACTCGTCTGACCAGCCATTTGCTGAGCTTCTCATAATCAATCTCAGGGCGATCAGAGCGATCTTTCCAACCCCCATAAAAATCTTTGCCATCGAAGAACAGGGCAACACGCACGATAGACCTCCAAGTCGATCTCCAGATGGGTCACAATCACCGATCTGGTACACGCAGAAATTCAGAGCAAGAGAGGAGAGGTTCTCCTCTCCTGTTGGCCTCTCATTCACAGGACCAACCCTCGGTTTCTGCCCATCTTCCACCAGAAGATCAAGGATTTTTTACGAGGGAAATCGCTGCTTGAGGCTCTCCGTTGAGGGCTTAAACTCTGTTGACATTTGGGGCCCAAGGGCCTCTAGGCTCTGTCTGGTCCGGAGGGCGAGTCTCGTTGAGATCAGATCACCTGTAATGAGAATACAGATGTAGGCGATGTTAAGTATTTTGGTGTTGAGATAAATGTATAAGTAATAATATAGAAACCTGATAGGATTAGCGGAAGTACCACTCCTGGGGTAGAGAGGCATTATAGCTGCTGGCGTCTGAGTTCCCTCCGTAAAAGCCCAAGGTGAAGATCCCGCTGAGGTGATCCACAGCATATGGCCCGGACCACTCCAGAAGATTGGAGACAGTTAGGAAATCCCTATCCAGCCAAGATCCATTCAGGGAGAGCTCCCAAGATTCACCGCTGAAGAGTATCCATGAGGCGAGCTCAGATGTGGAGGAGCTTGAGGACGCTTGGGAATTGGCGGCTCATAAAGAGTATGATCAACTCCTTAGGGCTATGGAGGAGAGCACTTATGTGCAGATCTCGAACATCGCTGTTGTTGCTGGCGATGACGCTCGCCGGTTGTCCAGGTAACAGCGGGCTCAATACAGACTCGGCGGTTGATATGACACCCACTGTCGATGGTGGTGTTGATACTGCCCTGCTGGATATGGAAACTCAGGAGGATGCAGCGTTGCTGGCAGATTTGAGCATCGATGCTGCCCCACTAGATATGGGGCTTCCAGAGGATGCTGCGTCGCCAGCGGATCTAGGCATTGACGCTGCCCCGCCGGATATGGCGCCTCCAGAGGATGCTGTGGCATCAGCAGATCTAGGCATTGACGCCGCCCCGCCAGACGCAGCCGCCCTCGCCGCATCCCTGGAAGAGGCGCTCCCGCCCCTCTTTGATCCTGAGGCGCCAGACGCTGTGGAGATCGACCAGAGTCTCGCCGCCTTGGTGACCGCCTGGCAGGCGCGGCCAAAAAGCGAAGAGGAGGCACGGCGGTGGCTCACTGAGCTACAGGAGGCTCGCAGCGGTCTCGCTGGAGAGGCCTCCGCTGATCGAGTGGTGGCTCGTTGCCGTGAGCTGCCCCTGCAAGCCAGCTATCCCATGTTGATCTGCCTGCGGCTGCTGAGCTTGACCGAGAGCCTGAACAGCGTTCAGTGGCTCGGGGAGCTGGCCCGCGCGCCGGCGCTGATCGAGCCTGAGGGCCGACACTTGTTGAATCCGCGACCACAGGCCCTCGCTAGACAGGTAGCAACCTGGAGCTTGGGGCGCCGCGCCAAGATGGGATCACAGATGGCCATCGATATGCTGTTGCAGGTGGTGGTCGATCCAGAGGCGCCCGATAAGCGCCACGCCATCAAGGCACTCTATCGGGCCATGCCCCGGGTGCGAGCCCAAGCGCTGCTGCGCGCCGCGTTACCTATCGCTGAGCACTATCGCCTCTATGAGCATCGGTAAAGGAGGAGATCATGCGCCATACGCTTATCACCGCGTTATTCATATTTATGGCCGGGCCTGCCCTCGCCGATGAATGCCCACCCAGCGCGGCCCACTTTGACACTTGGACTTGGATCCCGAGTTGGGACAGCGGTGATGATTGGTTGACCCAGTGGACCTGCTCCAGTGACGCGCATCGCAACGCGGTCAAGGATCTGGTGATCACCCACCTTGGGCTTGATGAGAATTGGAGTTACTGGGATGATGGGATGTTGTCCAGCGCCAACATCTGCAACCCCAATACCTGGGGCGCACGGGTGATCAATGGCGGATACGCTGCCCAACTCACCGGCGATATGCGCGACAATGACTCCTTCAACCACTTCGCTTCGCCTGGGGGTATCCTCCCCGATGGCACTCCGATCAATTGGTGGTTGAGCCAGTTTGTCAGCTATTACGTTTCTGAAGAGGGCTATAAATGGGAGTGCCTTGAAGATGATGACGCTGCGGGTCCTGGTGATGGGTTCACCTATGCCAGCAACCCATTCTCAAACAGCGCTTGCACGCTGTATTATCCATGGTTTTGGAATAAGACCGCCTTTGATCGGGCGAGCACCCTCATACATGAAGCCGCGCATGAATTCTCAAGACACCTCGATGACTCAGTCTGTGACAATAGAGGCTCTTGCGATACCGCCTGGATGGATAATAACGCCCAGAGCTTTCAGATCATCTTTGACGCTCAGGCTGTCGATGCTTATCAGCGAGAGCCCAACAGCCGAGAGCTGAAGGTGATCAATTTCGGGAATGATGTCTGTGGTTATCTACCTCTCCTGCCCGACCAAGACCGCTTCGCCCTCGTCCAAGTGATGATCGATAAGCTCATGATGGTGTTTCAGACCCTGCCCCCCGTGACCCAATATCCCGCCTCAGCGATCATCGACAATGTACCCGGCACCATCTGGGATCTCGCTGATGATCCCAACGGTCAAGCAGGCTTGGCCTATCGCATCGACATCGTCAACCAAGCCCGCTGGGGCTGCGATCGGGTCTGTGAGCCCTCAGAGTACAGATTCCCTGATGGCCCCAAGGCTTGCAACGAGGAATATTGGCCCGAGAACGCGGGGATCAACGCCGCCAATCGTCAACGATGCGATGAGCTCAACGCCCAGATCGCCCAAGGTGTTTCTTTGCAAGAGCACACTTCGCTCCGCAGACAAGCCTGGTATATGCAGACGTGCAAGCCAGGGGTGAGCCCTGAGCACCTTGAGGAGATCTGTAGGGATCTGATCCCAGGCACTGATCATGTGGATGACATCGATATCCAATGGCCGCTGCCAAATAACCTCGGCTACGGCTACTCAGCTTCCAAGGCCATCAGGGACTGTCAAATACGGTTCTGTGGAGAGCAGGACTTGGCGACTTGGGATCAAGCGGCGAGCGAGGTCTGTTATGAGTGGGATGATCAGGTGGGCTGTATGCCCTTGCTCTGTGATGACCTTGAGGGGCTTGAGGCTGAGCATGGGCGCGACAGCCTTGAGTATCTGCGGGGGGTGGTGTGCCGAGCCTCTGAGCTTGAGCGTGAGATCCCTGGTGTGCGCGAGGAGGATGTGGGGTGCAGTAGGGGGTTTAATGACTGCATCATCACTGGGCGCTACATGCCGCTGTGGCAAGAGCAGCTCGCGGGCGACGATTGCTGGTCTGACTCTCTGCCGGCGGGCGTCCAAATCGATCCCTATTACACTCAGCACCGCCGGGCGGTGACTGAGTGGAGCGCTGAGCGCTTCCAGGTCCTTGATCGCAGCTCCCGGTTGATGGAGGACGAGTGTCTGATGCAGGAGGCCCAGTGTGAGGCGTTGCAAGCGGCCATGCAGGCGGCCCTCGCAAAAATCCTCAACCTCAAACAGCGCGAGCGCCCACACTGGCAGCGGCCGCCAGGTCCTGATCCCTGGGAGCACCTACAGAGCTGGTATGACCGTGAGCTTGAGTTGACGATGATCGACATCGGTGAGGAGCTGTTGGGGCCAGCGCCCGAAGAGCAGCTCCTCTTTCAGGACGCCCGGCTGCGTAAAGCGGCCGCCCGCCCTGAGGCTCGCGTCGCTCTAGCCGAGCTGATCGGCCACGACACCTTCTTCCGTATGGGCGGCGCTCAGAACGTCCGAGAGATCTTCTCTCCGACCAAGCTGCGCCGCTTCTCTGGCCCCGACGCTGAGCTGGATCCCTACGGCTTGAGCTTGGAAGGCGTCGAGGCGGAGGTGGACGCCCTGGCGAGGGTCTACGCTCGCAGCCAAGATAGAGGCTTCCGCGCGCTCTTGAGCCGAGCCGGGGAGCTTGACTCCATCACCTACCACCACCACGTCAACGCCATGCTCCGCGCCCGCACAGGCGAGGCGCTCTTGGCCGCCCATGAGGCTCTTGAGGCAGATTTAGCGCGCAGGTAAGGGAAGAGACCGACGGTGCTCATCGCTCGGATCATCCACCTCAACCGGTCACGATGAGCTTCACGCCTGGCGCGCCCCAGGTCCTGAGCCGCCCAAAGAGCGCTGCACGTCTCCACCCTGAAAATCTGAATAAGTCCACAGGTGTTCAGCCCATCAAAGGGCGCTGAGGAGCTGAACGCCTCAAAGAGGATGGCATCTAGAGTCACCCCCGCACCTGCCCTAGGAGGAGGTTTGTGTTCGACCTATGAACGGCTGTAGTCAAGCGCGCTGAGCTTACTGAGTTGGTACAGAAAATTTGGTTTAGAAAAGTCGCGTTCTGACCGACCTTTCTCCGAGAGAGACGGGAGCTGAAGCGATGACGCAAATTCTCTATTTGGATGATGAACCGATCCTCCTTCAATCTTTTCTGAAGGTGGTCAATTTGGCTGGCTATAAAGTATATATCACCTCCTCACCCGAGGAGGCTCTGGGCTTCCTTGAACGGGAAGCTGTGCAGGTAATTTGCTCCGATTATCGAATGCCTGAGATGAACGGTCTCCAGTTCCTCTCCAGTGCTCGAATGCTCGTCCCAGATGCGGTTCAGATTCTGATCACGGCTCATAAAGATTTTAATGTGGCTGTAGACGCTTTCAAAGTTGGTATCTACCGCCTGATCCCTAAGCCCTGGAGCCGTGAGCTGCTCTTGGGCTCCCTCATTGAGGGTTTACGCCTCGTTGAGCTTCGACGCGAGAATCATCGACTTCAGGGTTTGGTGGAGGAGAAGGCGGCCAGCCTCGCTGCTCTGAATTGTAGTCTCGATCTTCAACTCAAAAAGCGCACAGAGCAGGTGATCGACAGCTTGGTCACCTGTCTGGATTATCGAGATGAGGAGACTATGGCCCACAGCAAGCGAGTAAGCTTGTTCTCCAAAGCTGTCGCCGAGGTGATGGGTATCACAGGGCAGGAGCTGATCGATGTGGAGTGGGGGGCGATGCTCCACGACGTAGGCAAGATTGGGGTTCCAGACGCAATCCTCCTAAAACCAGGGCGCTTTACTCCTGAGGAGTGGGCGATCATGCGACGCCATACCAATATCGGCTATCACATGCTCAAGCATATCGACTTTCTCTCGGGCGCTGCGAGGATCGTGCAGGAGCATCACGAGAGTTTTAATGGCTCTGGCTATCCCAAAGGGTTGGTGGGTAAGCAGATCTACATCGGCGCGCGTATCTTCGCCGTGGCGGACACCTTTGACGCCATCACCTCAGACCGACCCTATCGTAAGGCCCGCAGCGATCAGGCTGCCTTTAAAGAGCTCCGCAGGGTTTCTGGAGCGCAGCTTGATCCTCAATGTGTTGATGCCTTCCTCTCTATCCCAGAAGGTATTTGGGAAAAGATCCGCGAGGAGGCAGCGGTCTGGGCTGAAATCTATATGGCCTTTGACGAAGCCTGCTCTCTGGCTCATGGACGAGGCCGGAGCATCCTTCAAGAGGTGCTCTCTGGTGAATCTTCTCCCGGCCCTCATCCTTCACCGCCCATGTTCTAAGGAGTCAACCTCAACGTCGTTGAAAAATAGGCCAGAGACGAGCTTCTTCACGCGCTGAGTAGAGCAGAGGTACAACGAACAGGGTGATCAACTCCACAGCCATTCCACCTACCACCGGGACCGCCATCGGGAGCATAACATCCGCTCCACGTCCGGTTGAGGTGAGCACTGGCAGCAGCGCCAAAATGGTGGTCGCTGTGGTCATCAGGCAGGGGCGTACACGCCGAATACCTGCCTCTAAGGTCGCCGCGCGGATCCCCTCAACGCTCTTGGGAGCTTTCTTAAGCTGCGCTTGTAGGTAGCTCGCCATCACCACCCCATCATCTGTAGCGATCCCCACAAGCGCGATAAAACCCACCCAGACCGCGACAGAGAGGTTGATCGGCCCGATTTGAAAGAGGGCACGCAGATCCCAGCCGAAAGGAGTGATGTTGAGGAACTCTGGACGTTGATAGAGCCAGATGAGCAGGAAGCCTCCTGAGACTGCCACGAGCACGCCTGAGTAGATGATCAGGCTGACGGAGGGAGCGCGAAACTGAAGGTAGAGCACGAGGAAGATCGAGAGCAGTGCGATAGGGATGAGGGTCTTGAGGCGCGCCGCGCTCCGCTGCTGGTTCTGATAGCTGCCCGCGAAGCTGTAGCTGACACCTTCAGGGAGCTTGAGCGCGCCGCGCTGCTGCGCCACCTCAAGCCGAGCACGCACACGCTCCACCGCCTCAGTCTCCGAGATCCCCTCAACTTTATCGAAGATCACATAACTGGTGAGAAAGGTGTCTTCGCTCTTGATCGCTTGTGGCCCCTTGACATAGAGCAACTCCGCGAGCTGCCTCAAGGGGATCTGTGCACCAGATGAGGTGGTCACGATCAGCCGCTCAAGCGCCTCTGGGCTGAGTCGCGCCGCTCGCTCATAACGGACACGAACATCGATCCGTTCGCGTCCCTTGATGGCGGTGGTTAGAACCACCCCGCCCAGCGCCAAAGAGATCACACGCTGTACATCCTCCACGCTGAGCCCATAGCGGGCGATCGTCTCACGTTTAAGATGAATCTCCAGATAGGGCTTGCCCACCACACGCTCAGCGAAGACCGTCTCCGCCCGTACTGAGGGCGCCTGCTTGAGGTAGCGCTCCAGCTCAAGCCCTGCGCGCTCCAGCGAGACGAGATCAGGGCCACGGAGCTTGATCCCGATGGGTGCACGCATTCCACTCTGAAGCATGACGATTCTTGTGTTGATCGGCATCAGCTTTGGTGCGCTGGTCAAGCCCGGCTGCTTGGTCACTTTGAGGATCTCCGTCCAGATGTCGTCGCTGTTCTTGATATGTGGACGCCACTGTCGGACGCGCTTACCCCCTGCCCTCTCACGCCACTCTGGCTTATAGGTCACCACCGTCTCAAACATAGAGATTGGGGCAGGATCAAGGGGGCTCTCTACACGCCCAAGCTTACCCACCGCCTCCTCAACCTCAGGAATCGCCTGGATCGCGGCGTCCATACGCTTGAGCTGGTCCAGAGCTTGGCCGATGGAGGCGTGCGGCATCACCGTAGGCATATAGAGAAACTGCCCCTCATCAAAGGCAGGCATAAACTCCGACTCAAAGCCTGGTAGAGCTTCAGCGAGCTGCGCGATCTTGGGTCGTGCACGAAGCTCTTTAGGGAGCCAGCCAAAGATCTCATCGAAGCCCCGCCACGCGGTGAATCCAAAGATCAGCAAGCCAAGGGGGAGCGTTGAGAAGAGCAGCTTATGAGCTAAGGCCCAGCGCAACAGGTAGGGGTAGCCCTGGAGGAACAGCCAGAAAATCCCTAAGAGGCTCAAGCTGGCCAACCCCACAAAGGCGAAGCTCTCAAACATTCCAGCACCCAAACCCAGCGGCATCCAGGCTTGAGTCAACCAGTAGAGGAGTACTGCGCCAATCACCAGCAGCTCAATACCCTTGGTCAGCCGTGGGTGGCGAGGAAAGATACGCGCTAGGCTCACCACCGCGATCAAGGTCGCCCAAACCCAAAGCTCATACCAAACTGAGGCTGCAGCGGTGGCGAACAGGAGCAGATCAGAGAGCTTGACTCGCCGCCGAGCTTCAGCTCCTCGCAGCAACAGAAATGCTAGAGTGGGCAGGAAGAGGAGCGAGATCCCCAGCGCGGCGAGTAGGGCATAGCTCTTGGTGAAGGCCAGGGGATGAAACAGCTTACCCTCAGCAGCGGTTAGGCCAAAAACAGGTAGGAAGCTGAGGAGTGTGGTGGCGGTAGAGGTGGCGATGGCGGGAGCCACCTCAGCGGCCCCCGCGATGATCGCAGCCCGTCGCCCACCTGGAGGAGCAGAGTGTAGGCGCTCGTAGAGGCTCTCGGTCAACACGATGCCCATATCCACCATCGTGCCGATGGCGATGGCGATCCCTGCTAAAGACATCACGTTGGCGGTCACGCCTGACGCCTTCATCAACGCAAAGCTGCCCAAGACCGCTAGGGGCAAGATTGAAGAGATCACCCCTGCGCTGCGCAGATCCCCAAGGAGCACGAGGATCACGATAACAGTGATCAGGATCTGCTGAGCGAGAGCCTCAGAGAGCGTCCCCAAGGTCTCAGTGACCACCTGTGAGCGATCATAGAAGGGCTGGATCTTCAGCTGAGAGACGCGGCCATCAGAAAGGGTTCGGCTTGGGAGGCTGGGTTGAAGCTCAGCTATCTTGGCCTTGATCGCTTTGATCACCTCTACTGGGTTCTCGCCGTAGCGCGCCACCACCACTGCGCCCACCGCCTCCGCGCCACCTACATCAAGAGCGCCTCGTCGTCCAGCAGGGCCTAGGTGTACACGGGCGAGATCGGAGACGCGGAGGGGACGCCCTGCGCGCTCAGCAACCACCACCGACTCTAAATCGTTGATCCCCTCGAGCTGCCCAACGCCACGCAGAATATACTCAGTTTTGTTGATCTCTAAGCTGCGCGCGCCTACATCACGGTTGGCCTCACGAACCGCTTTGGCCAGGGCGGTAAGCGAGAGCCCATAAGCGCTAAGCTTATCTGGATCTACATCGATCTGATACTCGGTGACATAGCCACCAATGGAGGCTACCTCAGCGACGCCCGCGACCGACTGGAGCGCATAACGCAGGGTCCAATCCTGAATTGTACGCAGCTCATGTAGATCCCAACCACCCAGTACCTCATCTGTCTCAGGATCGCGTCCCTCCAGCGTGTACCAATAGATCTGACCCAGCGCGGTGGCATCGGGGCCGAGGACAGGAGCGACTCCTTCAGGCAGCGTCCCTTCAGGCAGAGCGCTGAGCTTCTCTAGGATGCGCGATCGCGCCCAGTAAAACTCAATGTTCTCGTTGAAGATCACATAGATGCTTGAGAATCCAAACATGGAGTTGCTGCGCACGCTTTGAACGCCTGGGAGGCCCAACAGCTGGGTCGTCAGCGGGTAGCTGATCTGATCTTCGATGTCGCGCGGTGAGCGCCCAGACCAACGCGTAAAGAGGATCTGTTGATTTTCACCCAGATCAGGGATCGCATCTACGGCGACCGGATCACGAGGCAGATCCTTGAGCCCCACGCGCTCCAAAAGCTTCTCAACACCATCCAGAGGGTTAACCATCAGGCCCAAGCTGAGCAGCGCGATGGCTAGAATGTAGATGACCATACGGTTGCGTAGACAGAGATCGATAAATCCAGCCCAAGGGCTACGCGAGGCGCTCATTTTTCACGCTCAGAGGGCAGCAGATGTGCAGCGGGTTCTACCGTGGCACGGAGTTCTCCGCACTCACGCATCTCATCGCCGTAATAGACGTTGTTGACCTTTGAGGCGCGCTGATACCAAAACCCTCCTTTGTTCTCGAAGGCCATAGGGCAGAATGCCAAGCGCAGGGGTGTCTTCACCGGGTTGCCAAACTTAAGGAGGAGCTGATCCATGTCACGGGTGAGGTGCCCGAAGATGACGCGAGCCTCGGCCAACTCAGTCGCCACCAGCAGGCGATCAAGATCGCTGATGAGTTGGCGTCGGAGCCCAGACCAAGCGAGGCTGGCGGCAGGAGCGAGGAGATTCAACTTGGTCTCCTCCACCGCAGCTCGCCAAGCCCGAGCGCGCTCAATGGCAGCGGGAAGCAGGCTGTCAGCGAGGCGCTCTTGTACATCCAGATAGCCTGTAACGGTCGGCGCGAGCTGCTTCAACGCCGCCTCCTCCAGCGCCAACACCTCATCTAAAGCGGAGGAGCTTCTGTCGTCGGGTCGAGCCATAAGGCTCAGACCCCCACGGATCTGAAGATCAGCGTCCAAGGCAAAGGCCCCATGGGTGACCACCTCATCGCCACGCTTTAGCCCCGCTAACACCGGAAAGAACTCGCCGACCCGCGCTCCCAACACCACATCCTTGGCTTGATAGCGCCTCTCCTCTCCCTCTTTGCCCTTCTCGATATAGACCAGCGCACGCCGACCCGCGAAGAGAGGGGCGGTGTGTGGGATCGCCAAGACCGGTGCGTCTGTATCTTGAGCCTGCGTTAAGAGCGCGTGAGCGTACATCCCCGGCTTAAGTAGACCCTCTCTGTTCTCAACCTCCACTCTGAGCCGCGCGGTGCGCGTCTTTGGATCTACAATCGGATCGATGAAGGTGATCAGCCCCTGAAACGCTTGCTCTGGGAGCGCCTCTAGCTTGATCACAACCTGCTGGTTGAGCCGCGCTACGCTGAGATCAGACTCGTAGGCATCGAGGTTGATCCAAACCTGATCGAGATCGGCGATCTGATAGAGCACCTGCCCTGTTTTTACATAGTCGCCCTGATGTACATGTCGCTCAAGGACGGTCCCTGCCGCCGTGCTGCGGATCGAGATCTGAGTCCAAGGCTTCTTCGCCTTGAGCATCCGTTTAAGATTGGCTTCGCTTACACCCAAGAGCCTGAGTCGCTGTTGAGCTGCCTCCAGCTGTACCTGAGCAGCTTTAAGCGCATAGGGCGTCGCGCCTTGAAGCTCTTTGAGTTGAGCTTGGGCAGCCAAGAGAGCTTGATGTGCTGCGTAGATCTCAGGGCTATAGAGCGTGGCGAGGCGCTGGCCTCGGCGTACTGCTTCGCCGGTCGTAGAGACCTTGAGCAGATCGATCCGACCCCCGATCCAAGCGGTCACTGCGCGCAGCCGCGCCTCATCAGGAACAACGCGACCCAAGAGCGCTCGAGTAGAGCCGCTCAATGAGATGGGCTCAACAGGGGTGGTGCGGATCTGAGCGAGGCGAACAGCGCGGGCGGAGAGGCGCAGCTCATCATCGGCGAGAGCTTCTCCATCGCCAGTTCCATCAGCGGGGATCAGATCCATCCCACAGATGGGGCATTGCCCCGATTCAGGGGCTTGGATCTGTGGGTGCATTGAGCAGGTCCAGCTTTGCGCGCCGTGCTCTTCATGCTCTGCGTGTGTAGAGCGCGAGGTTGAGCCTCCAGGTTGAATCAAGAGGCCAAGGCCCACACCGATAAGGATCCAGAGCAGCGGGGCGAGCACAAAGTGGAGCTTTTTGAGCTGAGGAGAGATCTTCATCATCGAGCTCCTTGAGCTGCGTTGAGGGGGCGGCCAACGAGGGCTTCTAAATCGGCCCAAATGATCGCATGAGCGGCGCGGGCTTCGATAAGCGCGACCTCAATATCTAGGGTGTCGAGCGTAGCGCGGAGCAACGCTTCAAGGTTGAGATGCCCCGTCTCAAAGTGACCGCTCAGCATCTTGAGATGGCTCTTCGCTTGAGGTAGGAGCGTGTGCTTGATCCTGTGAACTCGACGAGCCACGCGGTTCAGCTGAGCATAGGTCGCGCTGATCTCCGTAGAGAGCGCGAGGCGCTCCGCTTCCAAGTCCGCTTCAGCAGAGCGTTGCTTCGCTTCGGCCGCTTCTATGCCGCTTGAGATCGCCTCCGACCAAAGCGGGAGCGTTAAGCCAGCGCTGATCGAGAGCGCATCACGCCCCGCCTCAGGAGGCCCCCCCTCTGCCTCATCGATTATCGACCACTTTGCAGCTACCAATAGATCGGGACGCTTGGCGAGCTGCGCACGCTCAAGTTCAACGCCGCGCGTGAGAAGCTGCGCTTGGGCGACCTGAAGACGGGGGTGTTGAGCAGCCTGCTCAAGGAGGGCTTTTAAGGAGGTCACCGTGAGGGCTGCATCCCGTGGTGCTTTGATCTCGATCTTCGCGCCTCCCAGCGCTCCATCAAGCTGCGCCGAAGCGCTGAACTCTTCATCCATGAGCGCATCATGGCGCTCCTCCAAACGAACACGCCAAAGCGCGATCTCAGAGAGCGTCGCGGCCTTTGTTTGACCGATAGCGACAGCGCTTAGAGCGCCGCTCATCAGAGCATCGAGCGCCTTGAGCTGTGCCTCAAGCAGGCTTCGCTGCTGCCGGATGCGCCACCGTGTCCAGTAGGGCCTCGCCACCCGCCGCTGCGTCGCCAACCCCAACGCCTTATAACGCGCAGCTTCAACTTGTGCTCGTGCCCGCTCCCGCGCCTGATCGGTTCTGGGTTTGCTGAGCCAGGGGATCCTTTGGGTGACGCTGATCGCATGGCTCAGCGCCCCTAACTTTGTCTCAACAGGGCGGGGCGCATAGCTATAGCTCAGGACGGGATCAGGCCAGCGATAAGCTGCGCGTGCAGCAGCAGCGACCGCCTCCCACTTGGCCCGTTGAGCGCGCAGCTCGGGATGTAAGGCTGCTGTAGAAGAAATGGGTGGCTCAAGCGTGGGGCGGCTCACACAGCCGAGCAACCCAAGGGCAAAAAGAAACCTCATACGACTCCCTTTGGTTATGAAGAGCTTTTGCAGAGGCCATTCCCAGAGACGGAGAGCGCAGAGAGACGTCAGTATCCCCGCTCGGTTTGAAGATTATTCTTCAATGTTGAAGAATAATCTTTAATCTGAAGCTATATCGCTTACACCAACTCCTGAGTTTCTACACGGAACGATTCATGGATAGGTGAGTGATCGCTCAATGAGAGGCCCTATGATCCGCTTTCCTGCTCCCAAATCCCAAGCGCTGCTGGCCTTAGGGCTGATCGCAGCGATCACCCTTGGGCACTATTTGACGGGCGTTCAGCATGTAGGCTCACATAACATCTATCGCCGCCTATTTTATCTCCCTGTTGTACTCGCAGCCTTTAGCTTTGGGCTCTCCGGTGGCCTTGGTGCAGCCCTGCTCTCAAGCCTCGCTTACCTCCCTCATGCTTTTTTTATGAGCAGCCAACATCGCGATCCTGCACCCACCATCGATAAGCTTTTTGAGGTGCTGCTCTATTTCGCAGTGGGTGGCCTCACCGGCCTCCTCGTTGAACACCAACGGAAGATCAACCGCACCCTGATGGTTTCGATCCAAGAGCGCGATGCCTTGGCTGATGAGCTTATCCGAGCGGGTAAGCTTAGTGCTCTTGGAGAACTACTGGCGGGGGTCGCTCATGAGATCCGCAACCCCCTCGCTTCGATCATGGGCGCAGCAGAGGGCTTGGCGCTTGCGCTCCCCCCTGAGCACAGCAAGCAGCGCTTGGTTGAACTTCAGCTCCGTGAGATCGCGCGACTCAACCGTGTCGTGAGTGACTTTTTGACCTTCGCACGACCCTCTCTTCAAGCACGAGCGCATGTCTCTCTGCGTCCACTCCTGGAAGAGATCATCAGCCTCGTACAGCACCATGACGAAGAGGCTCAGTTTGAGATCGAGATCCCAAAGGAGGCCAGCATCTGGGCTGATCGAGATCAGATCGCTCAGGTGCTCCTCAACTTGAGCCTTAACAGCTTGGCTGCTCAGGAGGAGCCCGCCCAGATCCGGTTTTGTGCCTGCACTCGCTCAGTGGTAGAACAACTCCATGATTGTATCGGTGTTGAAGATCGTGGACCTGGGATTGCCAAAGAGGATCTGGATAAGATCTTCAACCCCTATTTCAGTACAAAGCCCACAGGAAGCGGATTGGGGCTGAGCATTTCCAGTCGAATTGTTGAGGCTCACGGCGGCTTCCTCGATGTAGAGAGCAGACCAGGACGGACGATTTTTTGGATCTGTCTGCCTCGTGAGGAGCAGAAAATATGATCCTTTCAGGCGCGCGGCTCCTACTGATTGAGGATGATGACAGCCTTCGCGAGATCCTGGCGATGAACCTCGCAGACCACGGGCTGATCGTGGATCAGGCCCCTGATGGTGCTCAAGGCCTGGCGCTCTATGATCCATCTCGCCACGACCTCGTGCTCACCGACCTAAAGATGCCTGGTCTTGACGGCTTTGAGCTTCTCAACGCCATCCACAAACGCGATCCTCAGGCGGTGGTCCTGATTTTAACGGCGTTTGGAGGGAGTACGCGGGCGCTGGAAGCGATGCGACATGGGGCCTTCCACTATGTGGAGAAGCCGGTCAACACCAAGGCGCTCATCGCTGAGCTGGCGCGGGCGTTCGACCATCGCAGGGCGACTCGCTCCAAGAGCCATGCGTTTAAAGAGGAGAAGGCATCGATGGTCGCGGCCTCTCCAGCGATGAACCATGTGTTGCGTATCGTGGATAAGGTGGCAGGCAGCGAAGCCCCGGTGATGATCTTCGGTGAATCGGGTGTAGGTAAGGAGCTGGTGGCTCGTGCGATCCATATGCGCAGCCTAAGGGCTAAGGCACCCTTTATCGCGATTAACTGTGCGGCGATCCCCGCTGAGTTGCTGGAGTCCACACTCTTTGGACATGAGGCGGGCGCCTTCACAGGCGCGGATGTGCGGCGGGATGGGAAGTTCCTCGTGGCGCGGGGGGGAACGCTCTTTCTAGATGAGATCGCGGAGATGTCCCCCTCGCTGCAATCCAAGCTGCTGCGTGTCCTTCAGGACAAGCATGTGGAGAGGCTGGGATCAAATCGCGCCGAGCGGGTGGATGTACGCATCCTGACTGCGACTCATCAAGATCTCAGGGCGCGGATCAGTGAGGGCTTGTTTCGTCGGGATCTTTACTACCGCCTCCATGTGATCCCACTGGAGGTGCCGCCGCTGCGGCGCAGACGCGAAGATATTCCTGTGCTCACCCGCCACTTTCTGCGCCAGCTCGCTCCAGGGGTCAGCCTCGATCGTGAGGTTGATGAAGCGCTCATGAGCTACGCCTGGCCAGGCAATGTTCGCGAGCTGCGCAACGTCGTAGAGCGAATGGTGCTGCTGCGTGACACTGAGATGCTCACCAGAGAGGATCTTCCTCCAGAGCTGTGTGGAGAGTCTATCTCCGCACAGCCCATCAGCCTGCCCGATGAGGGCTTTGATCTCATCGCCCATGAGATCGCGATCATCAAGGCAGCGCTGCTTAAGATGGGCGGCAACCGCTCCGCCACCGCGCGATTCCTTAAGCTTCCCAGGCATGTGCTCATCTACCGCCTGGATAAATATGGCCTCGTCCCCAACGGCACGGGGCCTCTTAACCGTGGAGACACAACATGAATTTCCTCCCGCTTCTCTTCCCCAGCCTCCTGCTCTGTATCGCTTGTAACTGCGACAAGCACAGCGAAAAAGAGGCCAAGAACCCTGCGCCTGCGACCCAAAAGAGCGCTCAAAAGCAGATCGCTCCCAAAGTCGCAGAGAAACCCGCTGCGCCCAAGGTCGATAAGATCAAGGTCAGCCCAGAGGGCGCGAAGATCGACCCCCCTGTCAGCAAAGAGAAGATCCCAGAGGGTGCCTACTACTGTGATATGGGCTCAGTGCATTATGCGCGGATGCAGAAGGGCGATAACACCTGCCCGCTCTGCAAGATGGCCCTAAAGCAGATGGGAACACACAGCGAAGTGGACGCTCATAAGGGACATAACCACAACTGATCATGACGGTCTATCAAAACTCTGGGCGACGGAGGCTCACCAGCCAGCCCCAGACAGGCTCAGACAGCTCATAACGCAGGCAGACCTCCTCTAGACCCAACAGCTCCAGCTCCGCTTCATAGGCTTGATCCAAGATATGCTGCTCGTTGTGGGTGAAGCGCCCGGTGGTTTGAAGCTGAGGGCGACCCATCCCCTCCCCTTTCTCTACTGTGAAGATCAAGATTCCATCTGGTCTCAGAGCCTCAGCGGCGGCGTAGAGGAAGGGGCCTAGATCTCCAAAATAGACCAGGACGTCCGCCGCAGTAAGGATTGAGAAGTGCTCCTCATAAAGCGCGAGGAAATCCATGATCTCTTCGTGTTCCAGGGCGTCATAGACTCCTCTTTTCTCGGCCAGAGTCAAACTTTCCTTGGAGAGATCAACCCCCAATAGCTCAGAAACAAAGGGGGCGATCTCCAGGCCACAAAGCCCTGTTCCGCAACCCAAATCGGCGGCTGAGAGGGGTTCATCTCGAGGTAGAAAACGCTCCACAGCGCGGGAGATATGCTTGGGCGCTTGATAGTCCAGTTCCTCCAAGATCTGATCAAAGTCAGGAGCAAATTGATCAAAGAGGTCGATAAGATAGCCGTCGTTGGAGCGCATTGGAGTGGGAGCACCGCCAACCGCAGCCAAGAGGTGAAGGGCGCTGGGATCTCCCGGTGAGAGCCTGAGATAACGTCTATAAGCACGGCGAGCGGCCTTCAATTGGCGAGCTGAACGAAAGGCCTCAGCCACCCCCCACTGTAGATCTTCATCTTCTGGGAAGGCTTCAGCAGCACTCTCTAAGCGTTCAAAAGCTTGCTCACTGCGCTCCTCGCTTAGGCTCTCTAAAAGCTTCTCTGCGCGTCGTCCCAGGGCTGCCGCTTCCTCTGGCTCCTTGATAAACCTGCTCAGCTCAATGAGCGCCCTGAGATTCTCTCCATCCCGAGTGATCTGAGCGCGGAGGCTCGCTTCTCGCTCCAGCATCTTTTCTACTCAAAGACCAATTTTTCATCTTAAGATGACCTCTCTTCTCTTTGGGAGCAATCCCATTTAGGCTCTCTCCTGCTCTGGAGGTGAATATGCGCGCTCTCTCCTGCCTGCTCCTCTTAGCCTGTAGTGGGCCTCCTCCTGCCTTGATCGCGCGAGTGCTGGACCCGGATGGGCAGCCCATCCAACGCGCCGAGGTGAGCACGGAGCCTCATACCGAGGTGGTGTTGAGCAATTCAAGCGGTATCTTTGCGATCCACAATGTCCTAGATCAACAGGGCCATGGAGAACCGATCCCCTCAGGTGAATATCTTATCCGCATCGCCCACATAGAGTATCAACCCCAAGAGATCAAAGTTCAGCTCCAAGAGGGGCAACAACATCTCCCAGATGTGATCCTCCAACCAAAGCAGGGGCCTGTGATCAAGGATGGGGCTCCGATCCCTTTGGCAGATCCCAAGATCGATCCAGGGAGAGCGGGTCCGCCTGTTGGTGGTCCTCCCTGAGAGCGAAGCAGCATGAACCGCTCAAGCAGCCTGAAGTTTCTCCTTTTTATCTTGATGGCCTGCTCTTCTGAGTCGGGAAGTGGCTCAGCCAGTCCTCCTCAAGCAGATCAGCGAATTGAGGATCTGGAACCCTTAGATCTGAGCTTTCCTCAGCTTGATGCACAGATGGACGGAGCTTTGATTGAGGATCTAGAGCTTCTTAATGAGTTATCTGCTGATCTGACTTTCCCGGAGGAGCCTTCAGTCGATCTGGCTCTCTCTGAGGATCTCGCTCCTCCGCTGAGCTTAGACGAGGATGAAGATGGCCTCAGTCGCGCTGAAGAGTTGGAGTTGGGCACAGATCCAGCGCGGGCAGACAGCGATGGAGATGGTATCGAAGATGGTCGAGAATTGGAGGAGGGCAGCGATCCTCTGAAGATCAGCTCCGCCTCAGCCTGGTTTCCAGAGCGTTTAAGTGGGCGCCCTCGCCTCTTCTTCGGGCCTGAAGATCGAGAGCATCTACAACTCCAGATGGAGCGCCTCCCCGCTTTGGCAGATCGCCTTCGTGCTCGCGCCACTCAAGCGATTGAGCAGGAAGCTGCACGCTATGATCGCCAACTCTCGGCGCGTCGGGCTCAGATCTTAGAGGCTCGCGCTTTCCTGGCCTTCCTAGAAGCAGATCTTCAAGCGGTCGAGGAGATTGCTCAGGCGCTCAGTGAGCCCTTCCCTGATCCTGGGAACCTCGATCCTTACTCCAAATATGATCTCAGTGAGTCGGAGAGCTTGATCTCACTCTGCACCGCCTTTGATCTCATCGCGGGTATGAGTTCTGATGTTCAGCGGGGGGCGATAGAGGAGAGCTTACACGCTCGTTTGGATCTCTTCAGTCGGCTCTGCTTGAGGGGCAGCGTCGCGCCGATGGTCTCCCTCTCTCGAAACAACCACGCTATGAAGGTGCAGTCAGCTCTGGGGCTCTGCGCCTTGACTCTCAATGATCGACCTCAACGAGTTCGTGATCTCCATGAGGGGGTTACGGGGCTGGATCATCTCCTTCGAGAGATCCAGGGACAACCCAGCGGAGCCTATGCTGAAGGTTGGAACTATCTGGTCTATGGAGGCAACAGTACGCTCCCCTTCCTGCTGGCCTATCATCGCTTTGCTCAGGGAGAGACGATGAGCTATCGAGCTTTGGGAGAGTCCATAATCCCCTTTGAAGGGCGGGGGCGCCTCCGTGAGGTTCCTGATCTGATCACCACCCCAGAGGTTCGACGCCTCTTTGAGATGGCCCTCTATGCTCTACGACCTGATGGCAAGGTCCCTCCCACAGATGATGCCAACCCGGTCTATCTCCCTGGAGGCCTACTCTCAGGGCTCTTTGAAGATCCTCGATATCTCTGGCGCTGGGCTGAAGGAGGCTACACCGCCAGCCATCTGGAAATCCCCACCCTTGCGCTCTGGGAGCCCGCTGAGATTGAAGCAGATTGGCCCCTCGATCTCTTCTACCCCGAGGCGGGCTGGGCGCTGCTGCGCACGGGGCATGATCCTCTGGCTCATCATTTTATGGTGCAGGGAGAGCATGGTCCTCCCAGGCTCTACGGCTTTGGACATGAGCAGGCTGATGGGGGCAGCTTTCAGCTCTACGCCTATGGCAGCCCGCTGCTTATCGATCCAGGTTATATCAGCTGGGATGAGCGCAGGCGGGTCAGCGAGCCGCGACACCATAATCTCATCTTGGTGGATGGAGAGGGGGCACCTCGACCCCATCCTCTCGATATCGGCGCTGATGCCTTCCTCGAAGCCTGGGAGCTTGATCCTGAGTTCAGCAGTTTTAAAGTGAGATTGCGCTACAGAGGCGCAGAGATTCAGCGGCGCTTCCTGCGTCTCCAGGGGCGCTTCTATCTACTCTTCGATCAGATCCAGGCTGAAGAGCCTCACCTGTATAGCCTGCTTATCCACGGCCTGGGCGAGATCTCCGAGGGCAGCTTTGAGCCCCTTGAGCGCGGCGCTCGCTGGGACCCTGGTCCGGCGCAGGTGGAGGTGCTGATCTTGCCCCTGGAAGGAGAAGCCCGCTATGAGCTGAGCAGCGCTGATCATCAGGTAGGCGGGGGACGCTGGGCTCAACATAGCGTCCTGGAGGTTCACTCTGAGCGGAGAGCCTCGATGGGCTTTCTCTCTCTCCTGATGCCTCTGGAGGCGAACGCCGAACGCCCTGATTTAAGCGTGGAGGGGAGGCAGATCTTCTTTGAAGGTTTGAAGATTCGCGCTGAGCCAGGAAGGGGTTTGGAGATCTGGCGGGGAGGAGAGCTGCTGAGAACCTGGGAGTGATTTAGGGAGCGATGCTCTTCCAGGGGAGCTGAACAGACTGACCAAGGCTGACGATCCCCTGGATCGTTTGACCTTGAGTGAGAGTGCTGGGCTCCCTGCTCTGCTCATCCTTCCGTGGTTGACATTTGAAGGTGTTGACGCTGTACCCCTCAATCATGCTCGTGGCGATGCTCTTGTAGAGGGCTTTGAGAGACTCAGGTGTGCTCACCGAGGCGTAATAACCACCTGTCTCTGCGGCCAACTTTTGAAGATCATAGATCGCCTCTTTGCTTATATTATTAAGTTCCGACTCTACAGAGGCGGGTCCCAAACCGATGGTGTGGATGATGGTTTGAGATTTGTTTGCCCAAGTGATGATCGACTCTAGGTTCTGTTTATAGGAGCCTGTATCCTCACCGTCGCTCAAAACCACGATGAAGCGTTGAACAGAGGTCGATTCTTGTTCAAACTTGTTTGCGTCGGTTCGGGTTGCTCGAATGGCGTCTCCTAAAGCGTCCCAGAGCGGAGTATCTCCATCATCTTCAATCTGAGCTGTAGCGGCGCGGATCGCCTCCTTGTCGTTGCTAAAGTCAGCCATAAGCCCCATCGCTTCATTGCCTGCGCTGGGGCCTCGCCCAAAATCTCCTAAGGCCATATGGCTCTTGGGGCCATATTGCTGAACCGTCTCTGCCAAGCCGATAGCCGCTTCAGCGCGCATTTTTTGGGGATCGTTCTCTACCATGCTCCCTGAGTCATCGATAAGGATCATAATGCTGTTATAGGGGCTGCCCTCAACTCCTCGCTCATCTACAAACTCACAGCTGCTCAAGGTGCCATCCCCATTTTGGATCTGAATCCCCAAACCGGCAGCTTGGAGGCTCTGAGTCATCACTGCGGTGGAGAGAGGATTTTGCTCCTCGTCCAGAGAGAGGAGGCTAAAGCCGATTTTTCCTGTCTGTCGATAATCTGCCGCTGGATTTACCCCCAGGATCTTTAGACCCAAAGCGCCCAAGAGACCACCCAACATTTCGCAGCCGGTCAGCATAGGAGCTAAAGAGAGTGTCAGGATGAGGCCAAAAGTTTTGGGGGGGTTGAGCACCTCTTCTCCTCTCTAAAAACTGGGTTCACTGAAAAGTGCCGCAGCCACTACTTCCCTTAGCTCATTTTCTTCAAGAAAATCTGTGCTCCTTTTCAGCGCTTAGATTTCAGAGTCTATAGATTTTTGTAAAGATATCACCTTGAAATCATGGCCAATCTCTTGAATCTACTGCGTTTTTGACAAAAAAGACCCAGAACTGTTTTTTCTCTTATGCCCAAGGCTCTCTGGTCGATAGGAGAGCTGGGAGACAACGCTTCCTGCTCGGAGATGGCTCCGAGGAGAGAGGAGGTTCAGGGGCGTTTTATCTTACACAGGCGGCATGGATGCCGCTGATGGATGAGGAGGGGTCCTCATCTATCCACAACAGGAAGCGAGGGGTCGCCTCCTGTAGAACTTCAAGGAGTGAAAAATGGGTCTCTACATCAACACCAACGTCTCATCGCTCAATGCACAGAGACGACTCATGGGCACCAACAGCTCCATGAGCCGATCTTTTGAGCGACTCTCTTCAGGCCTGCGCATCAACAGCGCCAAAGATGACGCAGCGGGCCTGGCGATCAGCAACCGCATGACCGCCCAGATCAAGGGCTTGAACCAAGCGGTGCGCAACACCAACGATGGGATCTCGCTGGCTCAGACAGCAGAGGGCGCCCTGGATGAGTCCACCAATATCGTCCAGCGCATCCGTGAACTCTCGGTTCAGTCCGCCAACGACACCAACACCACCTCAGACCGAGAGTCTCTGCAAGCTGAGGTCGATCAACTCGTCTCTGAGCTGGATCGCATCGGCAACACCACTACCTTTAACAACCAAAACGTTCTGGATGGAACCTTCAACGGAGCCAGCTTCCATGTAGGCGCCAATGCTCGGGAGACCATCTCAGTCAATGTAGGAGATGCTCGCTCTACAGCTTTGGGTCGACAGGTGCGCTTTGAGAGCACCAACGCCGTGACCCAGGCCGCCTTGGTGGCCAATGATGTGGTGATCAACAGCACCTCCATCCGAGCCACTCAAGCGATAGATGACACCGTCTCTACCTCTCAGGCCTCCTCCTCAGTCATCGCTAAAGCAGCGGCGATCAACGACTCCACTGCTTTTACGGGAGTACGAGCTATTGTGGGCGCCAGTGAAGTCATAGGAGGAGCGATCACCGCCGCCACTCTGGACTCCACCAACAACGTGGTGATCAACGGGGAGACGATCACGGGCTTTGTCATGACCGCCGATGATGCTGACAATAAGATGGTGGAGGCGATCAACGCCGTCGCTGACACCACAGGAGTGATCGCCTCTCTTAACGATGCTCATCAGCTTGAGTTACAGGCCTTGGATGGTCGCAACATTGAAGTGGAGGTGAACGGCAACGGCGCCAATGCGAATATCGCCGCAGGGGTTCACACCGGCACGCTGACTCTTCAATCAAATGAACAAGTCGAGATAACCCTCGCGGCCAACGCGGGGGATAAGCTGGGCCTCGCTACTGCGGCTGCGGGCACCCTGCTCTATGGGGTCAACTCTGAGGCTGCGATGAGCAGCATCGACATCGGCTCTCGGGAGGGCGCCAATCGAGCCATTGATATTGCTGATGTGGCTTTGGGGCAGCTCTCTGAACAGCGCTCAGATTTGGGAGCGGTTCAGAACCGTCTGGAATCCACGATCAACAACCTCTCCGCCACAGCGGAGAATATGTCGGCTTCTCGAAGCCGGATCATGGATGCGGACTTCGCCTCAGAGACGGCCAAACTCTCCAGAAACCAGATCATACAGCAGGCGGGTATCTCGATCTTGGCCCAGGCCAACCAAGGTTCCCAGATGGCGCTCTCTCTGCTGGGCTGATCTTGGACTGATGGGTTAAACTTGGAGGCGTTATGGCCATCCACATGAATAGAACTTTCCTAGGAGGTCCCACTCGAACGCCTGCTTTGGGCGAAGCCTTAGCGCAGCTCCGACTTCACAAACAGGAACAGAAATCGATCTCAACAGAGTTGCCCAAGAGCCCCACGGCAGGGGCCTCTCCTGTTTCAGAAAACCCCGAGGAGTTGGCTAAGGATCCTGAATTCCTCACACGCGCCGTTGAGGAAGCCAATGAGCTGGCCCAGAGCAGCTTAAGCGCCTCCCCTCGGAGCATGAGCTTTGGTGTTCATGAGTTGGGACAGATCATCATCTCGATCAAGGAGCAGGAGAGCGGTGAGGTCACCCGAGAGATCCCACCTCGAGATTTCCTGGACCTGCTCAATCACCTCCGAGAGATACGCGCTCAGAATAAGCCCTCTCGAGGGGGGCTCATTAACCTAAACGCTTGAGCCCCTCCAAAAATCGATGAGCTGATAGAACAATGGTTGCAAGGCTCCTTGAGCCCTCCCTTCCCCCAGAGGCCCTATGAGCATCAGTGTAGGTGGTATCGCCAGCGGTATGGACATCGACGGGATCGTCTCTCAGCTGATGGCTGTAGAGCAACGCCCCATCCTAGATATGCAGCGCAAGATCGCTCAGGAGGAAGCCAAGCAGGCGGCTTACCAAGATCTAAACGCTCGCCTCGCCAGCCTGCGAACCGCGGTGCGCAAGCTGGACAGCGAAGATCTCTTCGCCGCTCGCGATGTGAGCGTCAGTGATGACTCCATCCTGAGCGTCAGTGACAGCGACAGCGCCCCCCCTGGGAATCATGAAGTGGAGGTTATCCAACTCGCTACAGCGCATCGAATCGCAGCCCAGGGTTTTTCTGATACCGAGGGTGTTGGAGCCCCAGGGGGTCTCTTCCGTTTTAAGATCGGAGAAGGTGAGGAGCAGAGCGTTGAGCTAGACAGCGATATGACGCTGCGACAGTTCGCCGACACGATCAACGCCTTGGGCTCAGATCTTCAGGCAGAGATTGTCCGCGATGGGACCCCCACCAACCCATACCGCCTGGTCCTTACCTCCAAGCAGGAGGGAGAAGTGGGCCGTATCGAGATCCTTCAAAATGACAGCCATCTGGATCTCTCCAATCCCAACATTGAGGCGGCCACCGCCGATGAGAGCAACTCTGAGGATTACACAGGCACGGTCAGCTCCTCAGGCAGCTACACCGGAACCGATAACAGCAGTTTCTTGGTGGAGATCGTTCAGGAGGGGGCCGCCGATGGGACAGCACGCTTCCGCTTCTCCGCTGATGGAGGTTTAAACTGGGATGACAACGGGGGTGCTGGTTATGGGGTCAGCAGTGGAGGAGCGATCGCCCTCTCTGACGGGGTGGAGATCAACTTTACGGACAGCGGTACCCTGAGGAGCGGAGACACCTTTCGGATCGACGCCTTCCAACCTGAGCTGGATAGCCCTCAGGACGCGCTGATCAAGGTTAATGGAATCCAGATCCGCCAGTCCTCCAACACCATAGACGAGGTTTTTGAAGGCTTGACCTTGAACCTCAAGTCCGCTGATCCGGGGACACGGGTCAAGATCGCCGTGACTCAGGAGACGGGCAATGTTGAGTCCAGCCTCAACGGCTTTATTGGTGCCTATAACTCTGCTATCGGCTTTTTGAACAGCCAGTTTGCCTTTGATCCTGAATCAAATCAGAGCGCCCCGATCCTCAACGGCGACTCCGCTGCGCGTCAGATCCAGAGGATACTGCGAGACTCCATCTCCAAGCGTATTGAGGGGCTCACTGGAGATACCTTGAGTGCTCTCACTGAGCTTGGGGTTAACTCCAACGAGGAGAGCGGACTCCTCAGCCTGAACGGCAACACTTTAAGGGAGCGCCTGAATGAGGACAGCAGCGCTGTTGAGCGTCTCCTCACCCGTTATGGTGAGAGCCTTCCTGGAAGTTCTGGTTTTAGCTATCTGCGACGCTCTGCTAAGAGCCAACCTGGGACCTATCAGGTGGAGATCATCCAAGCTCGCAGCCGGGCCCAAGTGGAGGGCGGTCAAGCCGCTGAGGTTTTGGCGGTTGACGAGACCCTCAGCTTGGACTTTCAGCTCCATGCTCAAGATTTGGGGGTCCCTCCTGTACATCTGGATATCCAGCTCTTCGCTGGAGACAGCGCTGATCAGCAGATCAGCCGCCTCAGTCAAGCTTTTCAGGATTCAGAGCTGGCGTTGGAAGCTTTCCTAGACAATGACGGCAATATCAATATCCGCGCCCAGGAGTTTGGCGCTGATTACGCTTTAACGCTCAGCTCTGACCGTGCCGCAGGCCCTGGCAGTTCAGGCATTGGGCTGATCGATATTGAAAATCAGGGGAACGATCTAGAGGGCCGCATCGGCGGGCGCCCTGCGCGAGTCTTGGATGGCAACCATCTCAAGGGCGCTTCTGGCTTTGATACGGAGGATATTGAGCTGATCATCGAGGATGGCAGCCAGGGGAACCTGGGCTCGGTGCGTATCGTCGATGGCTTCGCAGAGTTCCTCCCCGATCTCATCGATGGGATGACCACCGGTCGGGGTTTTTTGGCGGCACGGACTGAGGGGGTCAACAGCCGTGTTGAAGATCTGGAGGCGCGTATTGGCCACTATGCACAGCGCAATGCCAAGGTAGAGGAGCGCTTACGCAAACAGTTTACTCGTATGGAGATCGAGTTAGGGAAGCTGCAGTCTTTGGGAGATTATGTAAGTCAGCAGCTTCAGATGCTTCAAAACAACAACAAAAAATAGAGCAGCTCTGGCTCAGGCGCTTCCATAGCGACCATGATGTCGTCCCGCCTTGAGGGTAGAGCCATAGCCCCTGAGGCCCTTACGCCCTCTCTGAAGATCTCGTGCTTTGTCGTTGAGGGCTGCTTGGTTCAGCTTAAGTTGAGCGCGCTGTTGTTGGATAAGCAGCGCCAAATGTTCCAGTTTGGAGCGACATTCAGCAGCCTCTTGGGAAGGAATGGGGCCGAGCGCCTGAAGGCGTTCTTGGTAGAGATCTCGAGCAGCGCTGAGGGCCTCAAACTCAAGCCCCTTCTGCTCCGCCTCTAAGAGAGCTTGGCTGAGCTTAAGGAGCTGCTCTAAGATTTCGGCGTGTTTCACCGCCCTCCTCTCAGAAAACTTCGTGGACGAGGAGCGCTGGGAGTTGGGGCTCTTTGTGCCAAGGTTGGATCCTGAGGGAGGCTATCAAGGGCCTGCTTCCAACCCTCTCGCAGCGTGTTCAGCAGCTCTTGAACTGTGTCCAGCTTCTCAGGCTGCATTTTGAGGTTGGCCTCGCTCAGCTGCTCCATCATAAAGATATAAAGCTGCTCCAGCTGGGCGCAGAGATCTGGAGAGATAGAAAAATCCAGGCTGCTCATCAGCTCGCTGACGATCGCCTGCACCTTTCCGATATAGCTCCCTTTGCCCGCGATATCTCCCTCCAGCATCTTCTTCTTGGCCATCTGTGTGAAGCGGATGGCGCCGTCATACAGCATCAACATGATCTGAGCGGGCGAGGCGGTCTTGATCTTGACCGCTCGATAGCGCTGAAAGCTGCTCTGATATCCGTTTTTGGCGTACATCCTTACTCCCAAATCCGACTTTCCTATCGACCGCAGCTGTAAGCACTTGAGGAAAAAGATCTCCCCAAGAGAAGAGGAAGGCTGACACAGTTTTGCAGCCGAAGCGCTCTCTCTCCCAACAACAGAGCAGAGAGGAGCCCGATGGAGCGCCTGGAGTTCATGGATCGTTTCCCCCTTTTTCGCTTCAAGCTGAAGCGAAGCGCCTGCCGCTTTGAGCTTTTAGATGAGATTCAGGCTCACTACAAAGCCCTCGTTAGAGCCCATCCTGTGGCAGTCTTTATCGCTGCCTTTGATCATCACGCTCACACCCAGGGCCTCCCTCAGGGTGAGATGAACTCAAAGATTCTGGGAGCTCGAAACCTGATTTTCTGCTTTGGACCCAAGCTCAATAACCCAGAGGTCCTCGCCATCAGGCCCCGCTCTATCGGCATTGCAGAGTTGGAGGATGGTTTTGTCATCTCCTTTATGGAGACCCCCGCTGAGGCGATCAATCAAACGATGATCAACTGGACCCAACAGCTCTATTTATAGACCTTGAAGCGCCCCGCCTGATAATCTCCCCAGTAGCGGTTCAGCATTCCCTTGAGCTTGGGAGCCAAGAGAATCCCGCCGAGGATGTTTGGGAAGGCCATTGAGAGGATCGCTAGATCTGAGAAATCAATGACATTGTTCAAGCTGGAGATGCTGCCTAGAACCACAAAGCCCAAAAAGATGAAACGGTAGATGATCACATTATTCTTGGAGCGCCCAAAGAGGTAATTCCAAGCTTTTTCCCCATAGTAGGACCAGGAGATCATCGTGGAGTACGCGAAGAGGAAGATGGAAATCGCCAGGATCCAAGGGAACCAGCTGATGGTGTCGGCGAAGGCCCAACGAGTCATCTCTACCCCCTCTCCCGCTGCTGGATTGTTGTATGCTCCAGAGACGATGAGGATCAGGGCGGTCATAAAGCAGATCACCACGGTGTCGATAAAGGGCCCCAGCAGCGCCACGATTCCCTCTCGAACCGGCTCGTCAGTCTTAGCTGCTGAATGAGCGATGGCGGCTGAGCCTACTCCCGCCTCGTTGGAGAAGACCGCACGCTTGATCCCCTGTATCATCACCCCGATCCAGCCACCTGCGGCGCTCATCGGCTGAAAGACCCCATCGATCATCTCTTGGACAGCCACAGGGATGCGATCAGCGTGGGTGATAAGAACAACCACCCCTGCCAAGAGATAGATCCCCACCATCAGGGGGATGATCCGCTCAGTGACACGACCGATCGACTTGATACCGCCGATGATCACCAGACCCACCAAGGTCGCCAAAATCAGGCCAAAACCGAGGCTGGCATATTCGCTCTGCATCCCCAACTGAGCGTTGATAGCGGCGAAGGACTGGTTGGCCTGGAACATATTGCCCCCACCAAAGGAGCCCATGACACAGAAGATGGCGAAGATGACCGCTAAGGTCTTGCCCACAGGCCCGATGCCCATCTCTCGAAAACCCTGTTCCAAGTAATACATCGGACCGCCATGCACCGTGCCGTCAGCATCTACGCGGCGGTAAACCTGAGCTAAGGAGCACTCATGAAACTTGGCGGACATACCAAAGAGCCCCAGGAGCACCATCCAGAGGGCTGCTCCTGGCCCACCAACACCGATGGCCACCGCCACCCCCGCGATGTTCCCCAATCCCACCGTCGCGCTGAGAGCTGAGGTGAGGGCTTGAAAGTGAGAGATCTCCCCAGGATCATCGGGGTTATCATATTTCCCACGTACAACATCGATGGCGTGGCGAAAGGCGCGGATGTTGAGGAAGCCATAAAATAGGGTGTAGAAGATGGAGCCCAGCATCAGGATCAAGACGATCAGAGGGACAGGGAAGCTTTCTACAGGAACCCAGAAGAGCACATGGGCCATCTTGGCGACGACCACTCCAAAAGCGGCGTCTACCCGCTGGGCTAAGCTCTGCTCCTCCGCCAGCGCCAACGCCGGTGTAGAGAACAATAGAAAAAATATCGCTCGCAAAAGGCTCATCTTCCCCCCTGATCTTTGAGCCGCAGAGTTCAGCAGGATGGGCCCAGGCTGTCAAGGTGGGCGCTCAGGGACTCAGCAGCGCCTCCAAGCGTGCTCGCAAAGCAGCTTCTCGCTCTTTACGCCCTGGAAGGATGGGGCCTGTCAGGGTTTTGAGGAGATCTCCAGGGCGAACTTCCTTTGGGAGCCGCTGAAGGTGAACCTGGGCCTCTCGACCCTCCTCATCATAGAGCACCGCGAAAGGGGGCTCGATGCGATCCAGGCTCCAGGTCCAGAGAAGCAAGAGCCCCAAGAGCGAAGGAGTGTGGAGGCTCACTCCCCCGCCTCCGTGCCCAGGATCCAGTGCTCTCGACCATTCATCAGCAACACCCGCTCGATAGGCACACCCAGGAGCGCTGCTGCGTTAAGGAAACGTTCTGTAGCGACATGTTCTGAGGGCTCAGGAGGCCCCCCTGGCCGCAGAGAGATCAAGCTCCAGGGCCCATCGCCTGCGGAGATCAGGCGCACGAGGAAGCTTCCGATACGGCTCTCCTCTCCCAGCACCTCCCCCAGAGCTAAGGTCAGGGGATCCTGCTCACCTTGGCAGGCCAACAAGACTCGCTCCCCGACGGGGACTTGACCGCTGAGCCGCTCCATCAGCAGATCCAAGGGGCCAGGTGCGGGCTCTGAAGTTTCAGGGGCTTCAGCGACACCCGATCTCAAACAGAGCTCAAAGGCGGCGCGTATTCGAGCCGCCTTGACTGGCCCGATGCCCGCGATCTTGACCAACTCCTTGATCGAGGCGCGGGCCAGCTCCTCCAAGCTTCCCAGAGTCTGCAATATTCGATGAGCCAGGAGCAGGGCGTCTTCATTTGCGCCTCGACCGGTCCCTAAGATGAGCGCCAACAGTTCTACAGACTCCAGGGCATGAGGCCCTTTGCTGATCATCCGCTCTCGGGGACGCTGTTTGGGGCTGAGTTGAGCAAGAGTGTGCATTATTTGAACCTCCCAGCGAGATATAAATCAAGGAGTATTCCAAAAATAAGCACCTGAATTTACAGTTGTTTTTTTCAAGGACCTGTTCAAGGCGTCCAGTTCTTGGACAGAACATCCGGGCGGTTCAATGAGCGACACAGTCTCGTGCCTTGTGCAGAGAGGAGGCTATAGAGATGCTCCATGGCTTCTTTTGTTCGCTGGGCTTTAGAGCTATGCATGAGGAATCCAACTGGCGATATACTCAAACCTTTCAGGCTCACTCTCAGGAGGAGTTAAACTCCAAGCTCCTGCTCCTCCCTCCGCTCGAAAGCTCAACTCAAAGTGACAGAGCGCGATCCCCATATCGACGCGCTGAAGATCGGAGAGCTTGATCCACTTCATATCGCGGCCATACCCCGGAGTTCGACTGAGGTAGAAATGCAGCGTTTCCTCCTGATCTTGAAAGATCCGCCAGGGCTGCTTGTTGGAGGCTGAGGGAGCCAGCCTGACCGCCTCTAGGGGCTCCGCCTTACTCCTCAACTCCTCAGCTTGAAGAGGCTGTCCAGACTCCAAAGAGAAGAAGAGCTGCTCCCAGGGTTTGCGCTTATGAGAGCCCGCGCTCCAACGAACGATCTTGTCAAAAGTGCCGCGCTTGTCAGTGGGGTAACCAATAGAGACTACCGCTGGGACCTCCTCGGAGGAGCTGGCCTGGATCACCTGAGTAAAGGCGCTGCGCTTAAAGCTGCCCCCCAACCAGCAACTTCCCAGCCCCATCTCTGTAGCCAGGAGGATAAGGCGCTCCATGCAATAGCCAAAGTCCTCCATATCCTTGGGGCCTGTCCTCACCGCCCCGACGATAAAGGCGGAGGGGTTCTTGATGAAACCGTAAGTCCCCAGACCTTTCAGGGCGCTGAGATCCTCATCTCGAGCAGCCATCAGCTTAAAGCGAGTCTCTGAAGCGAAAGGCCCCAGAGGAGCACCCTCTAAGATCGCCTCAAGATGCTCCTGGTGCGTCAAAGAGAGGGCGCGTCGCTGATAGCGCCTCTTCGAGCTGCGCGCTCGGATGAGATCTGAGATGGGCTGAGCAAACTCCATAAGGGCTCCTTCTACTCTTGAGTTCCTAGAGTCTCGCAGGCTCCCTCCGAGAAAAAGAGAGTCCAGCTGTACTTTTCCTGATAAAGAGATTTTATGAAGGGGATCGACTGGCTGGTTATCGCGGTTTATTTGGCGCTCGTCATCGGCATCAGCCTCTGGTTCTCTCGTAGGGCTCTTCGCTCTGCTGAGGACTACTTGGTGGCGGGGCGGCGCCTGCCTTGGTGGGTGATCGGCTTCTCCGATGTAGCCAGCGCAGCAGGTGCGGACGCTTTCTGGATCTTGGTGATCTCCTCCGGCGCCTTTATCGCTCTCCACCGCTTCTTCTGGATCGCCGCTGTGATCGGGCTCCCCATCGGGGTCATCTGGGCTCGCTACTGGCGTCGTCTGCGCCTCTTAAGCCCAGGGCAACTCTTTGAAGAGCGCTACGGGGGCCTCGCTGCAGGGCGCTTTCGAGGCTTCTTTGCGCTCTATGGTGCCCTCTTTACCTCCTGTCTGATCCTCGCCTACGTATTGCAAGGTTTCGCTCAGATCATGGCCCCCTTCTTAGACTGGCCTCAAGATACTGTCTTAGCGGTCTTCTGCGGGGTCTCGGTGCTCTACACCATGATCTCTGGTCTCCTGGGGGTAGCCTACAGCGATGTCTTGCAATTTCTGCTGTTGATGTTGGGGCGGGTGCTCTTAGCGGCGGCGGTCGTCGGCGCTTGTGGGGGCCTGGAAGCCCTGCTGGATGGAGTTGAGGCTCTTAAAGGCCCAGAGTTCCTTCAACCCTATCCCCCTGCCTCAGGCCCGCTCTTTGGTGAAGCCTGGTCTGTTGAACCGATGTCGCTGGTGGCCCTGATCCTGATGGGCTTCTTCGCTATCGCGGGCACCCAATCCAGCGCGGTACAGCGCGCTCTGGCGGCGCGGAGCGAGGCCGACGCCGCCTTTGGGCGGATGTTTAACGCCCTGCTGACCCTGGTGCTGAGGGTCGCGCCCCTGCTGCTCATCGGTCTGGGTGGAATGCTGCTCTTTCAAGAGACCCCTGCTGTAGATCTCTGGACCGAGACCGTCAAGCGCTTCGCGGGGCCTGGGCTCTTGGGGCTGATCCTGGTGGGCGTGGTGGCAGGCTATATGTCAACCATCGACACCTTCCTCAACTTTATGACCGCAGGGCTCTTTAATGATCTCTACAAGCGGCATATTCGCCCTCAGGCGAAGCCTCGGGAGCAGTTGATCTTTCTGCGCCTCGCCACCGTGGCGGTGATGGGTTTTGCCTATCTCTGGGCCCGTGTCCTGGTGGGGACCATCGACGCCGATTGGCTGAACTTTATGAACTCGGTGATTGGCCTCTTTATCCTCCCGTTGGCGCTGCTGCGCTGGATCTGGTGGCGGATCAACATCTGGGCGGAGATCTTCGCCTATGTAATGGGGGTTCCCCTGGCCTATCTGGTTTGGTTTGTGATGGGCTTTAATGAGCGCCCCTACTGGCAAGCTTTCTTTCTGCTCTTTGGCCTGGGCTGGGTTCTGATCCTGAGCGTGACTCTTCTGACCCGACCTGAAGATCCACAACGCCTCCAAGATTTTTATGAGCGGGTGCGACCTCCAGGTTTTTGGGGGCCGATCCGCGCGCGGTTGCCTGAAGCCCTCCGCCAACGTGATCGCGCAGCGCTCAAGCTGGATTTGGCGGCGATCGCCGCTGGATTGATCTTCTGTGAGGGGGCGATCCTCTCTCTCTCAGCGGGGCTCGCTCGTCGCTGGGAGTTATTGGCTTTGGCAGGGACAATGTTCCTCCTGGGAGGGATCGCCTTCTTCCACTTCACTCTGAAAGGAAACCGGAGCGAGATGAGCCCAGATAAGCCCAGGAGAGAGGAGAAAGATGCCCTGGCCCTATAAACCCACAATCTGGGCGAGCAGCTTTGATCCCAAGGGTTTCCCTGGAGCCCTCTACAGCGCTACCCAACCTCACTTTGAGCTGTCCCATGTCGACTACCGCTCCCTCTCTGATCCCAAGCTGCGACACCGCGCAGGGGTTCGTTGGGAGACACCTTTCCCGCTTGAAGGTCTACGTTTGGGCTGGACCCCTGGATTTGAGCCTCAGCGCCTGCGGATCTGGGCGATGGAGTCCTCAGGCTGGCGCCCTATCTGGGGTTGGGGAGCGGCGGAGGAGGGCCCTGAGCTGAGGATCAGGCTGGAACGCTGCTCGGCGCAGGGAATCTTGATTGAGCAAGCAGCTGGCGGTGGTGGTCCCAAGGATCCAGATCGTCTACGGATCCGCTGGCTTGCCATTGAGGGTCCCGATCCCAGTCCCTGTCGCTTTAGCTTGGAACGAAATGGCAAAGAGGAGGAGCTGCTGATGCCGCTCCTCTTCGATGGCTCTCCCTGGACACGGGTGGATGCCAGCGACTCAGAGGCCCTCTATTTTCAACTTTGTCAGCCCTGCGAGGGGCTCCAGTTAGAGTTGGAGCGTCTGGGGGCGGCGGGCAGTGAAGCTTGGCTCCAAGCCTGGGCCTCGCGTCGAGGGCTGCTGAGTCTAGAGGGGCTTCCTCTAGAGGCTGAAGCATATATGGAGGTTGCTGAAGCGGGGATCAGCGCAGGAGTAACCCGCTTGGGTTGGCGCTTCCCTCAACCTGTACAGGGGAAACTGCGTTTAGAGGGTCCCGATTGGCGCCCCTACTCTCTCTCTCTTCGAGGAGTCCTGCTCCAAGCTCCAGAGGGGGGCATCTCGATTCCTCAAAGCCGTGATCGAGAGGAGCGCCCCCCCTTTATGGACGATGGTCTAAGCTTTCAGGAGCTGGGACGCTTTGATCTTCAAAGCGCGCAGCGCTACACCCAGCCTCTGCGCTACGCCCTGAGCTTGGGGGTCCCTGGGAGTGATCCTCGGGTGGGCCTCTTGCCCGGAGGCGATCTCTCTATCCAGCGAAATGGCCTGCACTCCCGTAGCCTACAACTGGCCTTTGCCTGGAAAGGGCAACGTCTGGGCGAAAGGGAGGGTTGGAGGCGACAATCTGAGGTTGACTGCCCTGCGCTTGAACGCAGCTTGGAGTTTGGGGGGCTGCGTTGGAGACAGCGGCTCTTGGTCGATCCTGAACCAAAGCCCTGCCTCTCCATCTGGAGCGAGTTAGACAACCTGAGCGAGAGCACCCAAGAGGGCCGCCTTCAGCTCGGCTGGGCGCTTAGAGATGATCTCTCTCCGCTTCCCTTTGAGCCGGAGCTGTTTCGCGAGGGAGGCTGGACCCTGCTCTGGGAGAAGGAGGGATTCTGCGCTCGCCTGGAGGGAGACTGGAGGCAGGAGCAGACAGCGCCTGAGCTGCGCCTGAGCCGGAGCCTTCAGCTCAAGCCCAAAGAGCGGCTTAACCTTCAGATGATCCTGCCTCTAAGCCCAGAGGGATCGGAGCAGCTCCTTGAGGTGCTCCCAGATTGGAAGAGCGCTCGACAGCGGCTCTTAGCGCACACTGATGGCGTGTTGGGGGTCGGCGCGGCCTTTGCGCTTCCTGAGCCTTGGCACAACCTCATGCGTCGCTTACTGGCCCAGGCCGCTCTCTTTGTTCAGGAGGGGGATCGAGTCTGTTATGGCCTCTTCCCCTCGGTCTATAACGACGATATCTTTGGCTTGGAGGAGGACTTCCTCTTCGCTGGGCTGGCGCAGTGGGGGCACTGTGATTTGGCCCTCCGAACCTTCCGCAGCAGCTACCTCCAGGAGAGTCATCTCTCCAAGAGTCACCCCCTCCATGATCTTAGAAATGGCCTCAGCCCTTGGCAGCTTCAACGCCTCCTTCGGCTCGCGGGTCAGGGTCCTGAGGTTTTAGAATCAAAAGAGCGTCAACGCCTGGAGGGTTTGGGGGAGTGGCTTCAGGAGGAGCGGAGCAAGACCGAGGGGGCCACGGGAGCGCTAGAAGAGGGGGGCTGGCGGATTTTCCCAGGTCTCCTGCCCCCTTTTCGTTATGGGGGAGATCTAGACTTCTCCACTCAGAGCATCTACGTCAACGCCATCAACCAAGTCGGTCTAAGAGAGCTGGCCCTGCTCCTCAATCGTCCCGATTGGGGGCGCGCGGCGGAGAGCTATCGTGAAGCGATCCTAAGCGCCTTTGACGCGGTACGCCAGGAGGACCACCAACCTCTACACACCGGGGGAGATGATCCCGGAGATTACTATCAGCTCATGGCCTGTGGGCTCCTTGATCCGGTGGACTTCTTCGCTCCAGGAGACCCACGCGCGGCCCTCATCGATGCTTGGGTTGAAGAGAATCAGCGCCTCTACTTCGCGCTGCCTCGCTTTAATGGTTGGGGCTCGGGCGATGATATCGATCCCCTCTATGGGGTGGGCTATCTGCTTAATGCTCTTCGCGCGGGCCGTCGAGAGATCTTCTGGACTGGGCTTCTGGGTCTGATCAGTCATGGAATGGACCGAAAGAGTTGTACTTTCCGCGAAGTGGGACCAATCCAGCGCCAAGCTCCTCGAGTCCTGGAGGGGCACCGTCCAGGACGTCGCTTGAGCCGCAGTGAGCCCTGCGTGGGTGGTCTGGGGATGGCTCTTCAGCTGATCCGTAACGCCATCATCTGTGAGCTGCCTGATAAGCAGGGTCGCTTGAGTGGGCGCCTGCGCATCTTGGGAGGCATCCTCCCTGGATGGTGGGAGCAGGGCCTCCGCTTGGAGAACGCTCCCAGCTTTGGAGGGCGAGTCTCGGTGATCCTAGAGCCAGATGGAGATCTGCGCATCGAGGCCCCTGAAGCGGAGGGCTTGGAGGTGATGACCCCAAACGGAGAGCTGCTCTCTCTGGAGGCGGGCTATCACCGCTTGGAGTTGAGGTAAGAGATACGCTCATCTCCAAGCGCCAAAGGATATCGCGACTCGCCCGTGAGAGTTTGCCATCTAGAGGATCTTGGGCTTGATCGCTCTAGAGCGATCACCGCAGGATCTCCATAAAACCAACAAAAGTTTCAGCAGCATCATCCACCGGCGTGAGCGCGACGGGGAGCCCTTCAGCCACGCTCTCCACAGCGTAGAGGCTGTGATCTCCTCCCGCGATGCTCTCTACCAGCGCCCGATCGCCGCCAGGGATTAAGCCAAAGAGCCTCGTTACAGGGAAGGTTTCTTCGCTCAGCCGCTTTGGGCTGACCTCTTGAGCATCTATATCCACGATATAGAGCGCGCCACCGCTCTGAGAGATAGGCTCCTGGACTCGAAACAGGATCCGCTGTCCATCAGCGCTCCAAACTCCATCGGAGATCATCCCCTCGACTGGCGTCGTGAGCGTCTGCATGGGGAGGGGTTCAACCAGATCCTGGATCACGAGCTTCTGCTCAAAGGTCAGCAAAACCTGTGTTTCGTCGGGTGAATAGACCTCCCCAATCACCTCAGTGGCAGGTCCAAGCCAAGTGGGCTGAGTGGCCTCAGATCCATCGCTCCGAGCACGATAGAGGCCCTCAGGACCAAGCAGTAACACATATCGACCATCTGGGGTTGATGGATAGGGGCCCAACGCAGGGTGATGCGAAGCTCCAAGGTCAAACCAAGCTGAGAGCCCCAGAGGCAGGTATCGAGGAGGCGCTAAAGGTTGACCAGGGCTCAGGTTGTCTGGTCCAGGGCGAGCATCGGAGAGGAGTAAAAGATCCGGGTGAGGGACCGCCGTCGCCTCAATCGAGTAAAGAGCGAGCAGATATTCGCCGGTCGCGGTGGGCGCGGCCCCGAGGAACCAACCGGGCAGCTCTGAGGCGATGAGCTGTGGGGCCCTCTCCTCACCCACAGCATACATTCGCTGCTCTCCCTCTTCGTTAACGACGACGACCACACGATCGCCGCCTGGGAGAACGAAGAGAGCTAGAACAGCCCCGCTTGTAGCAAAGAGGAGGCTCCTCTCCCCTCCCTCCACTGATATTGAAACGACCCCAACACCCTCTACAACAAAGATCGCACGAGCATGATCGGGATCAACGATCAAGCTGCTGGCATCCCTCCCCAAGATGAGCGGTTGATCTGCTTGGCTGCCATCCAAAGAGAAGGACTCAATTTGTCTATCCCGCAACCGAACAAAGCGACCAGCTGCAAAGAGCGGCGGCTCAGGCTCCCAGTGATCTGCGGGCGGCTCCAAAGGCATCACCAGATGTTCGCTGCCCTGGCCTTCGAGAGAGACCTGTGCGGTGTACCAGCCTGGCTGGGGTAAGAGAGAAGCATACGCCAGCATTGGCCTCCCCTCTGGATCTTCAAGCAGTCGTGGGTTGATGAGCGGACTTTGATGCCAAGCTGTCAACTGAACGGGTGAGGAATCTCCCTCAAGGCTGACAACAAACCCAGCCGCTTCTGACACATACTCCTGATGAATCACACCATAGGGTGTCAAGCTGTCCATATACCACGGACCCTCCATCTCTTTTGGCTCTCCGCCCGTCAGAGGCTGCGTCCAGGTTCGAAATCCTGCGGGAGTGTGGGCAGCATACAGTAGATACTGTCCATCCAGGCTCAGGGTAGGCCACGGTATGCTGTGATTCACCAGCTCATCGATCTGGGCCAGCACCTCAGGCGTTCTAGGCTCCGCCCCAGTATCGGCTGGAAAACGAAGCACTGAGCCGTCAACTCGAGATCCAACCAGGGCGTTTGCCTCCTGGTCAAACGCCGTAACGTGGAGCCTCTCTCTGCTCCACTCCGAGACCCGTGCCTCAGGGCCACCGGGCCCCTCAACCCTCGCGACAGAGACAGCCCAGCGTTGATCTGAGCCCTGATGGGTCCAAGCCACCGCTTGACCATCTCGAGAGATAATGGCGTTCAGGTGTGCTGCCTCGATCAGCAGCCTTGGGCTTTCTACAAGGCTCCCATCCACTGACACTGAGACCAGACGGCGCTCCTCTCGCCAAGTCTCGCGGAGCGTCGCCACCACCGTCGAGCCATCGACGCTGGCCCCCACATAGCCCCCGATCGGCCCCTCTGGCGTCAGCGGAACACCTGGACCGTTGGAGCCTGGCAAGATCGCCACAAGCTGGTCTGCTTGGTTCAGCGCCACCAGCGTACCTGTAGAGAGCACCTCAGCGAGGAACCTCACCCCCTCGATCTGTGTAGGAGCGTTTATTTGAGAGCCATCCGCTGCTGCGGTGAAGAGCTGAGTGGCGCTGTTTACCCTCGAGCGCACATGGAACGCCACACGACGCTCTCCAGGCAACCACTTGGGCTTCTCAATATCTCGATCCTCATCTACCTGGGCGATGAGGAGGGGCATCTCAGCGGTAGAGCCATCAAGTTGGGTGACAAAGAGCTTATCTCCTCCATCTACATAGGCCATCCATCCGCCGCTATAGGCGCGCTCTGAGGATCTAAGCTCCTGGGTGCGAGCCAGGAGAATCGGCTCCCCTGAGCCCTCGGTGGGCAGCGCGAAGAGGATCGCCTTCGAGGTGATCCAGGAGCTTGGAGTGTTCAGTGGATAGAACCCGACGACGACATATCGACCATCTGGCGTCAACTCTGGATAGGCGATCTCTCCCTCTCCCAGGCCATATCCACCTCCGCTCCTGGGAGCAAGCTGGATAGGCTCTCTGGGGCCATCAGGACCCAAGGGAGTGAACCAAGGCGTTGAGACGCCCCGATGGGCTGTATAGATGAGCAGGCTCTGAGCCACCTCTGGCTGCCTTTGGCCGCCATCCTCCCCTTCAACTACCTCAATACCAAAGTCGAGATCCCGATCGACCTCTCTTCTATTGAGCGTGCATCCCACGATGAGCAGGAAGAGCGATAAGCAGCGTGCATAAAATCCCATCGGTGACTCTCTCTCTTGACCCCAACATCCTAGCGGAGAGATAAGAATCTCAGGTGATCGATCTCACACTGTGCCCCTGTGAGCTTGGTCCCGTGATTGCTATCCATGAGCGTTCATTAAGGTCGATCAGTTGGGGTGGTGTTGCTCGATCTCAGCCATCTGACTGGCAGCCGTTTTCCGCTCGGCCGCTATCGGAGTGGAGGTTGATTTCGATCGCCACCGCATCATACGCGAGCTTGAGGTGGGCAATGCGGCGGGGGCGCGAATTACGCCCAGAATGCGCTCTCCTGACCAATATGCTTGCGCGGTCTCCAAGATATCAATTATTTCATTAGTTACTGAAACAACGATAAGCATTGTGGGGCCGACATGGAGGCAGCTCCGTTTCGATCTCCCGATCTGCTCGGGGATCTGCGTGCGCGCATCGACACACACATACTGGGACTGCTGCTTGACCGCACACCACCAGCTCAGGTCGTGCGCCACCTCCTACGCACTGGCGGGAAGCGTCTGCGACCGTTGCTGGTTCACCTCGGAGGGCAGGTCGTGGATGCGCCCGTGGCAACATGTGATGAACTCTCGGCTGCAGCGGAGCTGGTCCATGTCGCCAGCCTGCTGCACGACGATCTCATAGACCAAGCCATCATGCGCCGGGGTGCGCCAGCCGCTTGGCATGCACACGGTGTCGGAGTAGCAGTGTTGGCAGGAGACCAGGCCTACACCCGTGCGTTGGTGCTGGTCGCCGAGACAGCACCCACCGCTCTGGCCTCTCTGGTTGAGACCATTGAGGAGATGGTGCGTGGCCAAGCGCTGGAACTCGCCGCTGTTGGTAGCTTTTCTGGGGAGTGGGAGGTGATCGCGACCGGCAAGACAGCGGCCCTGTGCGCCTGGTGTGCGCGTGCCGGTGCGTTGAGCATCGGCGACGGGCTGGCCGCCCGCTCCCTGAGCATCTATGGTCGACAACTGGGGCTGGCCTTCCAAGCGATCGACGACCTGGCCGACCTGGTGCCTGGAGCCGACCCAGGTAAGCGGCCTTGGGCCGACTTGCAGGCCCGGATCCCATCCCTTCCAATTCGATGCGCTGTCGCAGAAGACACTGCCCTTGCCGAGGAGATCGCTGCGTACTGGCAGGGTACCGGTCCGCTCGAGGAGCTCGGCCCCCGGGTTCTACAGGCTGGTGGACCGCCCACCGTCGAGCGGGCGCGCGGCTGGCTTGATGGCGCTCGTGCAGCGCTGAACTGCTTCGCCAACCTCCCCGCTCGAGGCGCTCTTGAGCATCTGGTAAGCGTCCTTGATGAACGCCTCGAACACCTTCAGGAGAAATGTTGATGGCTACCGCCAACTTGAGCTTCGACAGCCTCGGTCGCATCGAGGCCTTGGATGAACACGCCGAGTCCCTGTTTGGTCACCGAGCCACGGACGTGGTGCGCCGAGAGCGGGTCTCCGCTTTGGTATATGGGCGTACAGTGTTCGAGCAGCTGCCAGGGTGGCTCGAAACTGCCAGTCGAGACGGCGCTTGGGAGGGCGATGCGCTTTGTCGCCACCAAGATGGGCGCCTGCTGCCCTGCCACCTGCGCATCACCTCCCGCGACGGTGGCTTTGACCAGGAGGCTACCCTGCTCGACGTGGATGCGAACACCCTCATCCCTCCCCGCACTTTGGGTTCGGAAATGCAGCGGCTGGTCGCAGTAACCCGCCTACCCTTTGTCACCGCCAGCCTCACGCCGGTGCTGCTTGGAGTAGCCCTAATGGCGTGGAGCGGTGCTCCGCTCTCGGTGGCGGCCAGCATATTGGTGGTGCTGTCCACCCTGCTGCTGCACTTGGGCGCCAACACCGCCAACGACTGGTTCGACCGGCGCAGCGGCACCGACGCGCTGAATCACGACTACGTAGCTCCGTTCAGCGGCGGCAGCCGAGTGGTGGAGCTGGGGCTGATCAGTGAGCGTGGCCAGTTGCAGATCGTGGTGACCTGTTTCCTCCTCGGGGGGATCGCGGGGGCGGCGGTCGTCGTCGTCTGGGCTCCGGTGTTGCTGTGGGTGGGCCTCGCTGGAGCATTCTTGGGCTTTGCTTACACCGCACCTCCGCTGCGACTGGTCGCTCGCCGAGGGCTGGGGGAGTTGGCGATCCTGCTCGCCTTTGGACCCTTGCCGGTGCTGGCGGGGTTTGCGGCTGGCGGTGGAGAGCTATCCTGGCAAACTGCGGTTGTTGGCGTGCCCATGGGCCTATGGACCACGGCGATCCTCTGGGCCAACCAGATCCCAGATGTTGCTGGTGATCAAGCAGCGGGTAAGTGGAATTTGGTAGCGCTCCTGGGCCGGCGGCGCGCGGCCCCATTCTTAGCTGTGCTGCTCGCTGCAGGCCACCTCGGCACGGTATGCTTGGTCATTTCGGGCCTGCTCCCTTGGCCGGTGCTGGCATCGCTGCTGGTGATACCCCTGGCGTGGGTGGCGGCTCGCACAGCCATGCAGCACGCCGAGGGCGATGGCATCGCAGCGGCGTGTAGCGCCACAGTGCAGCACCAGTTCGCCGCCTCGGTGTTGATGCTGCTGCCGCTGGCGCTGTTCACGTGGCTCAGCTGATCGGCGATTGGTTAACAGAGATGAGCAAGCACAACCGCCCGGTGAACCTGGCTGCTGAGACCGTCGGTGATCTGATGGTGTTTTGGGGCTTTCGACGCAGCATGGGGGTGGTGTGGACAGTGCTCTACCTCCACAATCGGCCGATGAGCCAGGATGACATCGTGTCCACGACCGGTCTGTCCATGGGCTCGGTGAGCACAACCTTGAGCGATCTGGAGCGCTGGGGTGTGGTCCATCGACACTTGGTTCCTAGGGAGCGTCGGCGCTTCTATATTGCAGAGACCAATGTACACACCATGATCACCAGCGTCCTGCGCCAGCGGGAACTCCGCAAGGTTCGCGCCGCTCTGCGTTACCTGGAGAGCGCCGCTCGCGAACTCGACGAGCAGCCCTCCGACGAGGAGAGTGAGCAGATCGCTCGCCGTTTGACGAAGTTGGTGCAGCTCGGGCACATAGGCGAGGCGATGCTGGAGCATCTCACTGGTCAGGGGTCAGAGGTGCTTGGACGGTTGCCAGATCTGGACGATTGATCCGTCTCCGTTCACGCTGCTGCTCTCCAGGCTCTCTCTGAGCCCTAAGATCTCAGCCCAACTCCAGATTCACATTATTATAAAAAGTGGGCGGCAGCGGATGGGGGTAGTGTGTTGGGCTCATGGTGCCCTATGAACCTGTGAACGACGGTCCACTCCTTTATCGCTAAATGTGAGTAACACGCTGATTTTATGTCAATATTTACAGCGGCGCGACATCTGCATATCTCAGCATCATACGAATCAGGAGCCCAAGATGAACAGATACAGCCTCAGCGCCCTCGCCCTCAGCACCCTCCTCTTCAGTGGATGCGAACAGGAGGATATGGACTTCGGCGCGAGCGGCGCCGATCACTACGCGCCACCCACTGGCGCTCATGGTGGTGAAATTTATCAAAGCGCGGGTATCAACCCCTTCATAGATCCCAACGAAGACCCCCTGGCCACCTTCGCCATCGACGTGGACACTGCCAGCTACACACTCATGCGCAGCGACGTGGAGGCAGGTCGGCTGCCCACCAAAGAGGGCGTTCGGGTGGAGGAGTATGTCAACTATTTCGATTACCGTGACCGTCCACCCAGCGAAGACACCAACCCCTTCGCCATCCACACCGAGATCGCCCCTTCCCCCTTTGGTGAAGAGCTGCATCTGCTCCGTGTAGCGTTGAAGGGCTATGAGATTGTCGCTGAGGAGCGCAAACACAGCAACCTGGTGTTCTTGGTCGATGTGAGCGGCTCCATGAACACAGTCGGCAAGCTGGGGCTCGTGCGTGAGGGCCTCACCCGCCTCACCCACAGCCTGAGCCCTGATGACACCATCGGCATCGTCACCTATGCGGGCGCAGACAGGATCGCCCTCCGACCAACCCCCGTGCGATCCATCGAGCTCATCAAGGAGGCGATCGATACACTCTCAGCGGCTGGCAGCACCAATGGCGAGGCGGGCATTCGTACCGCATATCGCCTCGCTGAGGAGGCGATGCGCCCTGACGGTATCAATCGGGTGATCCTCTGTAGCGATGGTGACTTTAACGTGGGCGTTACTGGTGCTCCCCTCATCACGCTCATCGATGATTTCCGCGAGCGTGGCATCGGCCTCTCGGTGTTTGGCTTTGGGCGGGGCAACTATAACGATAGCCAGATGGAGCAGCTCGCCGATCACGGCAACGGGAACTACGCCTTCATCGATGACACCCGTGAGGTGCAGCGAGTGATGGTGGACAACATCAACGGCACCCTACAGACCATCGCCAAAGATGTAAAAATCCAGGTGGAGTTTGAGCCCAACCTCATCACTCGTTACCGCCTCATCGGCTATGAAAACCGCGATATCGCCGACCAAGATTTTCGCGACGATGGGGTGGACGCGGGTGAGATCGGCGCGGGCCACACCGTAACTGCCTTCTTTGAGTTGGAGCTTAAAGCCAACATAGAGCCCTCAGAGCAGGTTCTGGCTTGGGTGCGGGTGCGTCATAAGGCTCCCGAAGCCACCATCGAGGAGGAAGCCAAGGAGATCCTCCACACGGTGCATGCCGCCGATCCTCTCCTCTCCTTAGATGAGGCCAGCGACGCCTTCCGTTTTGGCGCTGCGGTGGTGGAGTTCGCTGAGATTCTTCGTGAAAGCCCCTACTCCAGTGGCGCTCGCTTCGGGGAGGTAGCGACCCTGGCTCACGAGGTCGCGCAGTCAGGTGATCATCTGATGATCGAGTTTGAGGCGCTTGTACGACAGGCCGCTACGCTATAACAAGTTGCCTGCTGAGCGTGAGCATACTGGGCCTTAAGAGCGTTGAGCTGTTATTGGAGCTGAGCGGCTGGTGCTGTGGCCCTACGACCATATCCACATAGAGCTGCTTGGACACCACCGCCGCCTTAACATACACCCGTTTGTCTGGATAGGTGGCTGTACTCAGCCATGTCATGCTCTGGGGCAGGGAGCTGCTCGTTGATAGCACGCACGGTTTGGAATCTCTACAGCTGCCACGCCACCCAACCTTCTACATGAGCATCACCGTCATCAAAGAGCGAGGCTGCGTAGATTTCTCCCTCTCTTCACAGGAGGAGATCGTGATGCTGAAACGAAGAACTCATCAAACAACGCTCGTGAACTCTCCATGGAGCCCTGACTCTATCTATGCTATCAAAGCTGGATGACGCAGCGCGTCAAAACCGGGAGAGAGCATGGCCAACTTCTTTAATGACAATGAAGACCTTCGCTTCTACATGGACACCCTGGATTGGGGACCCCTTGTAGAGTTGATGGAAGCCAACTTTAAGGCGGAGGATGGTTTCAAGGACACTGAGGAGGCGGTCAGCTTCTATCGGGATATTCTGGAGATGGTGGGAGAGTTCAGCTCTAAGGAGGTTGCTCCTCGCGCAGCGGATATGGACCGCCTGGGCCTCACCATGATGGATGGGGATGTGATCCTCAACACGCCCATGGAGACCATCTTTAAGAAGATCAAGCGCCTAGACCTTCATGGCATCAGCCTTCCTAGAGAGGTCGGAGGGATGAACTGTCCTGCGACGCTCTACTTCCTCGCCTCCGAGCTGTTCGCCCGCTCCGATGTCTCCATCACCGCTCATCTGGGCTTTCATGTTGGCATCGCCAGCGTCCTCCTACAAGCCTCCATCGCTGAGGGCAGCACTGAGTTTGATCGCCAAAAACGCTGCATCAAGAGCACCCGCTTTGAGGATGAGATCTCAGAGATCATCTCAGGTAGGGCTTGGGGAGCGATGGATCTCACCGAGCCCGACGCGGGCTCCGATATGGCGGCGATCCGCTGCAAGGGGGAGCAGAATGAGGCGGGAGAGTGGTTCCTCAGCGGTCAGAAGATCTTCCTGACTTCAGGGAACGGTCGCTGGCATATTGTCATCGCGCGTACCGAGCCCAACGAGGGTAAGACCGCAGGGCTCAAGGGCCTCTCCCTCTTTGTCTCTCCCATCTATACCAAGGGGCGGGGTCGTAAGAAGGAGTGGCACGCCACCATCGAGCGCCTGGAGGAGAAGATCGGACATCATACCTCACCCACAGTCTCGGTGAACTTCGATAAGACCCCAGCTCGTCTGCTGGGTAAGCGAGGTGATGGCTTTAAGTATATGCTCATGCTCATGAACCACGCTCGTATCGGCGTGGCCTTTGAGAGCCTGGGTATTATGGAGGCTGCTCGCCGTTTGGCCACCGAGTATGCCGCTGAACGCCCGAGCATGGGCAAGACCATCGACCGCCATGAGATGATCGCTGATTATCTGGATGAGATGAAGGTGGAGGCTGTCGGTCTGCGCGCTATGGCGGTGCGCGCCGCCATAGCTGACGATATGGCTCACCACTACCATGTCTTAGAGGAGTTCTACGCTGAGCCTGACAGCGAGGAGCAGGTTAAGGCGCGGCGTGAGGCTCGGAAATATAAGGCTGTGGCGCGTAGGCTGACTCCGTTAATCAAGTATATGGGTGGTGAGAAGTCTGTAGAGCACTCCAGGCGCGCCATCCAGATCCTCGGAGGGGTGGGCTATTGCCAGGAGTATGGTGCAGAGAAGCTCCTAAGGGATGCCTTGGTGCTGCCCATCTACGAGGGTACCAGCCAGATCCAAGCGCTTATGGTGATGAAGGATACGATGAACTTCATCATGCGTAACCCTCAGGAGTTCCTCAAGAATATGGCTCAGGCACGTTGGCGTAGCCTCTCCGCTCGGGATCCCCTAGAGCGTCGCCTCGCCAAACTACAGGTGCTCTCCTGCTCGGCTCAACAGCATCTTATCCAACGCACCGCCACCGATAAGTTTAAGTCCCTGGGTGGAACCCCGATCCCCACTTGGCCTAAGGCCTTCCTCCAAAACTGGGATCCCAAACGGGACTTCTCCTATGCCCTACTCCACGCTGAGAATCTAACTTTGATCCTCATCGATGAGGCGGTCGCAGAGCTGCTCTGGGAGCAAGCTGAACAGCATGAGTCTCGACGGCCCTATCTTGAGGCTTGGTTGGAACGCGCTGAACCCCACAGCCGCTACCTCTTTGAGAAGATGCACACAGGGGAGCGTCTATTGGCTTCGTTGGCTTCGCTGATGTAGCAGGTGACCGATGCGAAATTTTCGGCTCATGTCTAGAGCAGCCGTACCACCGGCTCCGCCTTCATCAAGTTCTTGCGGGTCTTGAGATCCAGCACGGTGGCGCAGAGCCAACGGTTGCTGTCGATGCCAAAGCCGATCTCCAAACGAGGGCTGTGATCTCCAGGCTGATGGGGGGGGTGAAGGTGCCCCAAGCCGGGGTTGGACTCGTTGAGGGGGACGACGATCGGGGCCGCGTTGGCTCCAGCCTCTAAGCGATGGAGCTGACCCTGGGCGTCCCAGGCGAAGGAGAGGCCCTCCTGGGCTCCTGAAGCCATTTCACAGATGATCAACTTAAAGATGCGCTCTGGTTCTCCCAAAGAGCAGGTGGGGACGAACTGCCGCTTCCAAAAGTCCATAGGAGTTGGAAAACGGGTCCCTTTGCGGATCACTGGAGTGTAGATGCGCTCATGGTTTTTGGGATCAAAGGTGAGGATGGCGTAGTCATGGATCACAAAATCGGACTGAACAAAGCGATCTGCTGCAAAAGCACAGGCTCCAAAGGTGACCGCCTCAAAGGGCTGCCAAGCCCTCACCCGATCGCGACCATAGCGGTTCTCAAAGAAGCTGTAGACTTGAGGCAGCAGGGTGGAGCCTCCCACCATGAGCACCTCATCCAGGCTCTCATCTATCTGCCCCTCAATCTCCAGACAGCAATCCTCCAAGAGATCGTAGAGACCTCGGTGCTTGAGCAGAGCGAGCAGATCCTCACGCTCAAAGTCTAAGAAGCGTGCCTGCGCTCCCATCTGGTTTTGGAAGCCTCGAAACTCCTCAGGTGGGGTGATGGAGAAGGTGGCTTGGGGCTCGAAGTGTAGCCTCTCTTTAATTCGCCGCGCTTCTTCTTTCATCAAACCCTGCCAGAGCTCTAGGTCCCGCTTAGCTCCTTCCATCTTGGGCAGCTCTAAGCGAGCGTTGATCTCCTCTAGGATCCACTGATCCACGCTGTCCCCACCCAGAGGCCGTCCACTCTTGGCCAGGACCTGAGCTTGCCCCGCCTCCATCTCTCGCGCAGAGAGGGAGACCACCGCGAGATCCAGGGTGCCTCCCCCAAAGTCCACCACCAAGACACGACGATCTTCGCGGAGGCTCAGGCCATAACCCAGGGCTGCGGCGACCGGCTCATCGATGAAGCGCAGCTTCTGAATACCCAGGAGCCGGGCGATCCGCATCAACTCCGCTCGATAGCTGTCGTAGGACTCAACAGGGGTGGTGATCACCAGCTCTCGGATACGCTCTCCACGCTTTCTCTGAACCTGGACAAGCAGCTCCCTCATAAAGATGCGGGCGATGTCCCGAGCGATAAAGCTCTTACCTCGTGTGCGCGCGAGGACGCGGTGAGGATCGGTAGAGAGCGCAGATTTAAAGCCGGGAGCAAAGCTGGGTTGAGTCCAGCCTTCATTCTGCGCTAAGGCTGCACGACCGATCAGACCCTGACAGCCCCAGAAAAAATAACGCTGAAAGAGTCGGTTGGCCCCCAGACGATCCCAAAATCCTCGCAAAACGCGAACCTGCACCGCTGAGGGGATCATTCGAGGGGCCTTGAGGGGATCATTCTGCCCTGGGTGGCGACAGATCTCGGGCAGCTCTAATAGATGTGGGCGCTCTGCATCTTCGTCCCAACAAGCGATGGCGCTGTGGGTGGTTCCAAGATCAAGGGTCCAGGCACTCATTTTTTCTTTGTAACAGAGGCTCAAAGAAAAGAAGACCCCTCATTTAAAGAGCGCGAGGAACGGGTCGAAGAGGAGGTAGTCTTAGGCTCACACGATTGGAGATCATGATGCGCGCCCTACTGATCATCTCACTCCTGCTTCTTCCTGCCATCACCCAAGCTCAGAAGCCCAACCCCAAAGATCGCGTGGTTCAGTTCAAGGAGCTGCGAGTCTTTGCGAAGCCTCAAGTCCCTGAAGCTTTCTATATCCTCCAGCGAACCGAGTTGGGCTTTGATCGGATCAGCCTCAAAAAGAGCTTCCTTCCCCGAATCCTTAAGAGCGTTGAGGGGCAGGCCTTCTGAACACTAAACTCAAATATGCAGCGTTTCATCGTCTCCCTCCTCGCTCTCCTCCCCCTATCCGCAGCCGCAGTAGATGGAGTCACCAGCGCCTCTGAGCGGCTTCAGCCCAGGGGGGTCCCTGATGCCCCTGTCTGGATCGTGGGTCGAGGCTTCCAGGAGGGGATCAGCGTCGAGGTCTCTGGAGAGGGAGTCGAGGTGATCGGAACCCCCCGAGTGGTTCTTCAAGCTGATCGTGATGAGGGGCAGCGTATGGGTGATGGTTTGGAGGTGCATCTTCACATCGCTATAGATGCTCCTTTGGGACCGCGTGATCTGAGCCTTAGGAACCCCAGCGATGAGCAGCCTTTTGTCAGTTTAAATAAGTTGGAGATCGTCGAGGAGGTGTTGGCGCCCCCCGCCATGGCCCCCCTTCAAGATCTGAGTCCTCTTCTCGATCTCTCTCTGGACGCTGGTGCTTCCGATAGCACCCTCAGTCAGGATCTCCAGATCGAGGAGCTCTTTATTCCAGAAGATCAACCCTCGATACCTGAAGGGGATCTTATCCTCCCTTCTCTGAGCCCCTGTCCCGATCTAGAGACCTCTCTGATTGAGCTGAGCGAGGTGCGACCAGCTCTGCTCAGGCCCGGAGAGCGTCAGCGCCTGGAGATTTTGGGTCGGGGCTTCGCCTGTGGTGCTGCGGTACGTATCTCTGGCGGAGGGATCTTGGCCCTGGATGAACCCAAGCTCATCCCTGGAGACTCTGACGCAGGTGTAGTGATTCTCAGTTGGAGTTTAGAGGTTGAGGAGGGAGCTCAACCAGGATTTCGCAGCCTGACAGTGAGCAACCCCAACGGCAGCGAGCAGAGCCTGCCTGCTGCTTTTGAAGTGGAGGATCTCTCAGCGAGCGGCGAGCAAGAGGCCGCGTTTTGTTCACTGGGGCGGGGCTCCACCGCCCCCTGGTTGCTCTTACTGCTTTTCCTGCCCCTCCTACTGCAACCTCCTCGCTCCTCCTCATGAGAGCCTCGCTTCTCCTCTTATTTCTCAGCTGTGGTACTCCTCAACCATCCCCACCCAACTCTCAAGATCTCGCTCCTAAACTCTTTGAGCAGGCTCGCCAGAGAGTGCTGGCTCAAACGGGGCAGCTTCGAGCCGCTTGGCGAGGTTGGGAGGAGAGCGTAGAGGCGGTACGTCTTCGTCCAGGAAGCTTGAGCTGTGGTGGCCTCTCTGAACCTGCTGTTCGCCTTGATCGAGCCTGGGCTGAGCTGCGAGAAGCGCATGAACTGCTGGCGCTGCGCGCGCAGCCCTGGGCTCAACCTCTGGCTCAGGCCCGCTTTGGCATCAGCCTAGCCCAAGAGGAGCGACAGAGGAGCAGGGAGAGCTATGGCCTTTGGCGCTCTTGGTGCGCCGCCCTCCCTGAAACTCGCGCCGCAGAGGCGCTCTGGCCTGTGCAGCCCCGGCGTCTCAATGAGACCCTCAGCCAACATGGCGATCTGCTGCTCTGGAGAGCACCCCCTGTCAAGGGACCGCATGGAGGGCTGATGGTGGCACGGAGGCTCTCTAGACTCTTAGAAGATGATCTGGATTTCCTGATCCTCCTCAGCGCGCTCAGCCCCAGTCGCTCCTATGAGGGCAGCTGTCTCTTCGCTCGCGAGTCCGGCTCAAGAGCCCCCTATCGAGCAGAGCATCTACCCCGCTGGCGGCGGCTCAGAGCAGCGATCCTGATCAACGAGGAGCAGGAGCTTCGTCAAAGCCCTCTCCTCCATCACATAAGGCGAAGCCTCCAAAGCTTGGGTTCGACCGCTCCCGATTCCTGGACTCTGGGGCTTGTGTGGCTACGCAGCACGCCTGCTTCTAAAGAGGAGATCGACGCTCAGCGACGCAGCCTCGCCGAGTGGGTTCGCCACAGCGCAGATGCAGATCCTTTCCGGCTCAATTTCTACGAGGCGACAGGGGGGAGGTGGCGGGTCCAAGCTAAGGTACCCAGGTTGCGGAGAAGGCGCTCTTAGCTGCTTGGTTCCTGTCAACGCCGTCACCCTCCTGACGCTTCATTCCAAATCCTTCAACCTCCCGTGCTGGCGTAGCCCTTGCGTAAAGCCTCCCCAGAGGAGGTCTCATGGCCAGCGGGATTTACACAGCTCTGAGCGGCGCGCGTGTCCAGGATCAACGCATCGATACGCTCTCCAACAGCATGGCCAACGCTCAAACCGCAGGCTTTAAAGCTCAGCACAATCGCTGGCGGCAGATCTTCCATCAAAGCACACGCGGGGATCCCAGGCAGGCGATGGGGATCCATCACCCTGCCCGTACCCTCCCTGTCGATCGAACCCCCGCTCAAGTCCACGCTCAATTCACAGATTGGAACCAGGGACCCCTACATAAAACTGATAACAACCTCGATCTGGCTCTAGAGGGGGAGGGCTTCTTCCTCATCCAGGGCCCTGATGGTCCGCTCTATACCCGAGATGGGCGCTTCAGCCGATCCAACGAAGGGACCCTGATCAACGCTTCCGGCCAGGCGGTTTTAGACACCTCAGGACGCCCTGTCTCTCTGGGTGAGGGCAGTGATCTCTTTATCGCCCCCGACGGCTCTATCGAAGATGAGGATACTCTCTTGGGCCAGATCGGGGTTAAGCGATTTGAGGATCCCGATAAGCTGATCCGCGTGGGTGGGAACCTCTGGCGAGCCCCTGAGGGCCTTGAACCACAGGAGAGCTCTGCCTCCATACAGCAAGGGATGGTGGAGAGCCCCAATCTCAATTTGGTGGCTCAGATGGTTGATCTGATCAAGGCCAACCGCACATTTGAATACAACATCCGCGCAATACAGACCCACAATGAGCTTGACCAGCAGGCAGCTCGAGATGTGGGGCGGCTGAGTTAAAGGAGCTTCAGCTATGTTAAAAGGTCTACACTCAGCCGCGACAGGGATGGTTGGACAGCAAACCTATATCGATGTAACTGCTAACAACTTAGCCAACGTCAACACTACCGGTTTTAAGAAGTCCCGTGTTCAGTTCCAAGATCTGATGTATCAGATTCAGAAGGCTCCAGGTCAAGCCACCGCTGAGGGAGTGGATTCTCCCTCTGGAGTGCAAGTGGGCCTGGGTGTACGCGTGGCTGGGACACAACGAGAGTATACTCAGGGCAGCCTGCAACCCACAGGTAACAGCCTACATGTGGCCATTGAGGGCACGGGTTTTTTCCAGATCCGCCAACCTGATGGGACCGTGGCCTACACCCGCGATGGGGCTTTTGATCGCGATGAGAATGGCCAGCTGGTCAACGCCGAGGGGCACCCCGTCGATCCCAATATCCAGATCCCCGCCGAGGTGTCACGTCTGGAGTTTGGTGAAGATGGCACGGTGACGGGCTATGTCGGGGGAGCTGACGCAGAGCCTGTTGAGCTGGGACAGCTCCAGCTGGCCACTTTCGTCAACCCCAGCGGTCTGGTGGCGATGGGAGGCAACCTCTACCGAGAGAGCGGCTCCAGCGGAGCCCCACAAGTGGGGAATCCTGGAGAAGAGGGCTTTGGCAAGCTCAGCGGAGGTTTCCTAGAGGGAGCCAATGTCACTGTAGTAGAAGAGATGATCCACCTCATCAGCGCTCAACGCGCCTTTGAGTTCAACAGCAAGGCAGTGCAAGCCTCAGATCAGATGCTGCGTGAGATCGGGAGGCTGAGATGAGCCGCCTGATCCTTCTCCTTTCACTCCTCCCTCTGGCCTCTCTCCAGGCTCGCCCCCGCCTCAGCTTCTCCAAAGAGATCAAGGTGGGCGGCGCTCGTATTCGTCTGGCGGAGGTCGCTCGCGCGCGAGGGCTGAGCCCCAAGCAACGCGCTGCCTTGGAGCGCGTTGATCTGGGAGCCGCGCCTCGCCTAGGTGGTCGTCGGATCATCCGCCGTAAAGATCTCAGGGATCGACTCCGTAGAGCGCTGCCTGGAGTACAACTCAGGGCGCCTCGGCGGGTCACATTCCTGCGCCCAGGGCAGAAGATCTCCAGCAAAAAGCTTAAAGCGTTGATCCAGGAGCATATCGAGGCCAGCTTGCCCAACCCAGAGGAGCTGGCTGAGCTACAGATACCCCAGCTCTCTCCTCTGCTCCTCCCCGAGGGAGCAGAGCTGGAGCTGATCCTCGCTGAAGGAGAGCCTGGGGTCTTTCCAGTGCAGCTTTGGGCGGTGGAGGGGGAGGCTCGCAGCCTGAGTAGACGTCTCTGGGTACGCGCAGATCTTTGGGTGGAGCTGTTGGTGCCTGCGCGTCATATTCGACGAGGTGAGCCGGTTCAAAGGGCCGACCTTCAGATCAAACGGCAGCGCAGCCGCCGCCTCCCCCGAGGCGCGATCCTCGCTGGGGTCGCCTTTGAACGGGGAGAGGCGACGCGGAGCTTGCGTCGTGGTCAACCCTTGACCCAGCAGATGATCAGGCCCCCTTTGATGATCCGTCGCAAAGAGCGAGTACGGATGTTTTTTCGTCAAGCGGGTTTGGAGCTGAGCGCCCTGGGCATCGCTCAAGAGGATGGGCGACGGGGTCAACGTATTCGCCTACGCAATCTCAAGAGCGGCAAGATGATCATGGGGCGGGTAACTCGGCCTGGGCATGTACGGGTGGGGGGGTGAGATGAAGCGTTTTGCCTTAACTCTGCTTTGGCTATTGTTGGTTCAGTTTGGCTGTGTACGTCAAAATCATAACCAACTGAGCCTCAACGCCCCACAGCTCCCCAGCGGCCCCAGCGCGGCTAAGCCCCTGAGTCTAGCCGAGACCCTCTTTAACTCGCGTAAGAGCTACCGGGTGGGAGACAGCCTTAAGATTTTGGTGGCTGAAAAGTCCACCGCTCAGAGCAAAAACAGCACAGATGCTCAACGCAGCGAGGAGATCTCTGCTCAGGCAGCGATCCTCGATCTCAAAGCGAGGCAAGCGGGTATGGGCTCAAAGAGCGCCTTCGCAGGAAAGGGAGGGACTCAGCGAGAGGAGAGCCTCCAAACCGAAATCTCCTGTATGGTGCACCAGATCTATCCCAACGGCTTGCTCTTTGTGGCTGGAGATAAAGAGATCAAGCTCAATGAGCAGCTCAGCTATGTAGCTGTCAGCGGTGTGGTTAACCCCCGAGATATCGATGAGGATAACAGCCTTCGCTCTGATCGCCTCGCTTATGCCCGCATCACCATCACGGGAGACTCTGTGCGCCGGGGCTGGTTCGCTCAGCTCTTTGACCTCTTCTGGCCCTTCTAAAGGGAGGCAACTCATGCGCCTGTTCACTCTTAGTTTGCTCCTCAGCCTCCCCTCAACGCTTCAGGCAGAGCGCATCAAAGATCTCAGCGCTCTGGAGGGCAGCGAGGTTGAGCGCCTCGTCGGCTACGGCGTCGTCGTTGGTCTGGCAGGGACAGGGGACTCAGATAAGGTTGTCTATCATCACAAGGCGATGAGAGCTGCGATGAACAAGTTCCAGCTCTCTTCAGGCAACCAGCAGGTAAAGCTTAAGAATATCGCGGGGGTGATGCTCACTGCTTCTTTACCCCCCTTCAGTCGCAAAGGACACCGCTTTATGGTCACAGTCAGCAGCATGGGAGATTCCAAGAGCCTCTCAGGAGGAGAGCTGCTGATGACCACCCTGTTGGACGCTCAAGGGCGCACACGAGCCCATGTTCAGGGTGCTGTCTTGGTGGGAGGCTATGCGCTGCAAGGTCGCGGAGGGGGCGGCAAGATCAAGAACCACCCCACCGTAGGACAGATCCCCGATGGAGGGCAGGTGGTACAAGGCCGCAGCCGTCAGCTCCTCAGAGATGGGCGTTTTCGCTTCCTGCTTCATGACGCAGATATCACCACAGCGGTGCGTATGGCTGAGGTGATCAATATGAACCTGGGTCGCCCTCAGGCTAAAGCGATAGATCCAGGGAGCGTAGAGGTTCAGCTCCCCGAGAGTCATCGAGGGCGTTCGCTGGAGTTTCTGGCTCTCATCGAGCGTCTGGAGATCACCCCCGATCTACGCGCTAAGGTTGTGATCAGCGAGCGCACCGGGACCCTGATCCTGGGGCAAGATGTCCAACTCAGCCCTGCGGCGGTGGCGCATGGAAACCTCACGGTGAAGATCTCAGCGGTTGAGAAGGCGGTCCCCGCCGCACCCCTCACTCCAGGAGATACCGCCCTGGAGAAGAATGAGGAGATCAGCGTCGATGAGGAGGAGGAAAATCAGGTTCTGTTGCTTCGTGGTGCCCCCCGCCTAAGCGATGTGGTGCGAGGGCTCAATGATCTGGGCGCTTCAGTTCGGGATCTTATCTCCATTTTGGAAGCCCTTCGTGTCTCGGGGGCCTTGCGAGCCACCATTGAGGTGATCTGATGAGCGCCATCACAGGAGTTCAAAATCTCAGGACTCTAGCACAAAAAGACAGCCAGGAGGGGATCCGCGAGGCGGCCCGCCAACTTGAGGCGATCTTCAGCCAACAACTGATGAAGTCGATGCGGGCCACGGTCCCCAAGGGGGGCATGATGGACGCGGGCTTCGCGGGGCAGCTCTTTAGTGAGTGGCAAGACGCGGAGTTCGCGGGCCTCTCAGCTCGCAGTGGTCAGCTTGGCTTGGCAGAGATCTTAGCCAAGCAGCTGGGAGCCAGCTCTGAAGCTCAACCAGGACCTCAAAGGATCGAAGAAGATCGGAGCGCTCTTAGAAGATTTAGGGTGTCGAGGCCGGGAAGAATGAAGCGGGCCTACGCCCCAAAACCTCAGAGCCAGCTTCCTCTCTGCGGTAAGCTTCTAGAGCGCGACCCAAAGAGCTTAAAGATCGCTGGACCTCAAGGAGCGCCCGTCTATGCGGCTCGTGGAGGTGAGCTGAGCCTTCAGGAGGGAGGGGTCAGCTTAAAACATAAGGATGGCTCCATCAGCCACTATCAGGGCCTGGAGTCGGAGATGAATTCAGGTATGCAGATTCCACGGGGAGCTTTCCTGGGGCGCCTCAGCGGAGGCGCCGAGCCCAGCTTGCGCTTTCATGTCTCTCAAGAGGGACGCGCGCTTGATCCTGGAGCTTGGTTGGAGTTGAAACAAGCACCAGGAGCTTGGCTCCAGCATCGCAGCTTGAGAAGCGAGGGCTTCAGCTCTTCTAACCCCTGGTAGAGATTGAATGAAAATGAACACAGATAAGGAGGGCTGGCCAAAGCGCGGATGAAAGCTCATTATCTCCTCAAGTTGGGTAAGGTCTTGACGATGCCCAGCCTGAAAGGAGGCGGTCATGGCGGTGAGAATCACAGGGACCCACTCCCCTTCAACCCTAGGACGGCCCAAGGGTCGCGCTGAGGGTCTCAAGGCGGAGAAGCAGCGCTCAACCCAATCTGGAGAGAGCGTTGATCACTCCCGTCGAGAGGCGGCGGTGGCCACGGTCAAGGCGAAGCGAAGCCCCGAGGTGGATGAAGCTCGGGTCGCCCAGCTGCGAGAGGCGATCACCAAAGGTGAGTATCGCCCCGATTTTCAGCGCGTCGCTGAAGAGATGATCAGAGAGGCCAGCCTCTTTGGCTGAAATCCGCGCGGCCAAGCCCTGGAGGGCCTATGTTGATCGCGCTGCTCAAATCACTCTCCAAAGAGGAAGCCTGCCTTGTTCGACTGATCAGCGCCCTTGAGCTTCAGGCTCAGGCCCTGCGTCGAATGGACAGCAGCGCTCTGGAGATTCAACTCCACAACATCCAACATCTGAGCGCCGAGCACAAACGCATCCGACAAGAGGGGTTTCGCTCTCTCCAAGCGCTCTCTCCTGGAGCGAGCCAGCTCTCTGAGCTTGAAGGGCCTGAGATCGTCGCTGCTCGTGAGCGACTTCGAGGGCTTGCTGAGCATCTCCTCAAGCTGCGCCAGGAGAACCAAGCTTTCGCCTCCACCGCTCAAGAGCTGTTGGCGCGCAGCATAAGGCGACTTAAGCCCAGAGAGAGCTATGGTCCAATGAGGAGGCGCTCAAGTGCTCAATAATACAATTCAAACAGCTGCCTCTGGATTACGTGTAGCTCGCCTGGGCCTTGCTACAGTCGGGCACAACCTCGCCAACGCTGACACTGAAGGCTTCAGCCGCCAACGCCTGCACCTGGGAACCCAGCCTGCCTTTAGGCTGGGTCGCGCAGGTCCTGTGGGTCGAGGTGCTCTCAGCCAAGGCATCCAGCGCAGTGAAGACCCTTTCCTAGAGACCCAGCTCAGGAGAGAGCGAGGGCTGGGGGGCTTCTATGAGGGGCGTGCCTCAGGCTTGAACCCTCTAGAACGCCTCTTCTCTGAGGGAAATGAGCCTGATCTAAGTGGGCAGATGGATCGCTTCTTCAATGCCGCTCGGGAGTTGACCCAGGCGCCCAGCAGCGAAGCACATCGTCGCAGCTTCCTGGGCGCAGCCAACAGCCTCGCTGATGGCTTCCAGAGCTTGGATCGCGACTTTGAGGCTCTAGAGCAGGGTCTAGATGATCAGATTCGCGCTCAGGTCGCTGAGCTGAATGAGCGTTTGGCGGCGGTCGCCCAGCTCAACGCCCAGGTTCGTGCCAGCGAGGCAGACGGGAGCCGAGCCAACGATCTTCGAGATGAGCGCGATCAGCAACTCCAGCTCCTCTCTCAGGGTCTGGGGGTGACGGTGCTGAATGAGGCGGAGGGAACAAGCCTGATTTTGGAGGGGCAGCTCCTCGTTCAGGGAGATCAGGTTCGACCCCTGGAGGCCAGCGTAGATGGCTTAGGTACCCTGACTTTGAGCGTGGGAGGACGAGATCTCACCGCCCAGCTTCGCTCAGGAGAGCTGGGGGGATTGATCTCCATCCGAGATGAGGAGTTGGCGGAGGAGCGCGGTGCTCTGGATAACCTCGCCTTTGAGCTGATCAACGCGGTCAATCAGACCCACCAAGGGGGCTTTGGCCTGGATGGATTGGGGGGGCGTGATCTCTTTCAGGCCCTGGGCGCTGCTGAGGGAGCCGCAGGGCTTATTCGGGTGGCCCTTGAGGATCCCGATCAGGTCGCTGCGGCTGAGGAGGTCGCGGGGCTCCCTGGAGATGAGCGGCAGGCTCAGCTCCTCGCGGATCTACAAGGCTCCACACGCGCAGCCCTTGGCAACCGAAGCCTTCAGCGCGCCTTTGGAGAGCGTCTAGAGATTCTAGGGAGGGCCGCCGCTGAGAATCGGGATCGAAGGCTGTTGGCTGAGGTGCGTACAGAGCAGGCTGAAGCTCTGCGAGACTCAGTGACGGGGGTGAGCACAGATGAGGAGATGGTTCAGCTCAGCCGCTTCCAGAAGCACTTTGAGGCCAGCTCTCGAGTGATCACCACTGTTGATCGCCTCCTGGACACCGTGATGGCTTTGGTGCAGTAGAGGCCCTGAGGAAATAAAATGAGGATCACTGAGCGCAGCCGCTATCTTGAACCCAGTCGTCGGATTGAGCGCCATCGTGAGCGAAGCGCGAAGCTTCAGGAGCAGATCCTCTCCGGTCATCGGATCCACAAACCCTCAGATGATCCTCTGGGGGCGCTGCGTGTTCGAGCCCTAGAGAGCCAGCGCAGCCGTTGGGTCCAGCATGGCAGGGCTCAGGATCGCGCCACGGCCACCTTAGGGCTCTCAGACGCCAAGTTGGGGGAGGCCAACGAGGCCCTCTATCGCGCCAAAGAGCTGGCGATCCAGGGGATCAACGCCAGCCTCCTCCCTGAAGATGCAGAGATCATCTCAGGAGAGATCTTGGCCTTGAGAGAGCATCTTAGAGCTTTGGCCAACAGCCGCTCTGGAGAGCAGTGGATCTTTGGTGGAGGCAGCGGCGATCCACCCTATGCCGATGACTTCTCCTACCAGGGAGATCTTCGCGCGCCGCGCCTAGAGGTGGGCGAGAGGCTGCACCTAGAGAGCAGCCTCCCTGGAGGGCTGGCCTTTGGAGATGGGACCGCCGACACCCGCAACCTCTTTGAGGACTTAAAGAGCTTGGCCGAGGCGATCTCAGACCGCGATAATGGAGAGATGCAGACAGGGCTTGAGAATTTGGAGTTGGGGATCGAGCAGCAGATTAAGGCCCGCGCTCGGGTGGGCACACAGCTTCAAAGCTTGGAGGCAGCTCGGGCGGTTCATGAGACCTTGAGTGAGCGCCTTCCTGAGGAACTCTCCGATCTTCGAGACGCTGATCTCAGCCGAATCATCTCGGAGTTGAGCCTCAGTGAGAATGCGCTTCAGGCAACGATGGCTCTCAGCGGGCGCATCATGGCTGAGGTCTCCCTGCTCAATTACTTGCGCTGAGGAATCTGTGTATCCTGGGCAGATCCAACTATCTTTGGGAGGAGGAGTGTGCTGACACTGACCCGCAAGCTCGGGGAGGCGATCTGTATTGGAGATGATATCAAAATCATCGTCAAAGAGATCAGAGGGCGACAGATCCGCCTGGGGATCATCGCCCCCAGAGATATCTATGTCTGCCGAGAAGAGCTGTATAAGAAGATCCAAGAGGAGAATCTCAAAGCCTTGGCACCAGACAGCAACAGCCTAGAGGCGATCAGCGATCTCTTTGCTCCACAGGAGGAGGGGTGATGAATATTCAGACCAGTCGCTTTGGCTCCCTGGAGATCGATGAGGCTCAACTCTACTATTTCCCTATGGGGCTCCTGGGGTTTGCTAAACAGCGTCGTTATGTGATCGTTGATCACGAGGGTACACCCTTCAAATGGTTGCAGTCTGTGGATGAGCCTCAGCTGGCTTTTGTAGTCACTGATCCCCTCTTTTTTAAGCCTGACTACCATATCTCTCTGAAACGCTCAGAGGTTCAGGTGATCGAGCCGAGAGAGGAAGAGGACTTGGTGGTCTCGGTGTTGATGACCATCCCTGCTGAGGTGAGAGAGATGAGCGCCAACCTCTTGGCTCCCTTGATCTTTAACTTGGAGAAGCGGCTGGGGATGCAGCTTGTTCTGAGGGATCAGCGATACCCGGTCAAATATTATGTTCTAAAGGAGGGGCAACCAGGGCAAAGCTCTGAGGCCCGCTCCATCTCTCTGAGGTGATCTTGCCCAAGCTTCCTCCTCCACAGGCAACTGACTCTGTAGCCGGCTGGCTCCAGGGCCTAAGCAAGGAGGAGTTTGCTGGGGCTTGGATCGCGGAGGAAGCTACCCCCCTTAAGCTGGAGTACTCGGGGCCGATCACCCTGGAGCAGAAGGAGGAAGGTCCCGAGGAGGGGCTATCATTCGCGAAGCCCTATTTTAAGGAGATGCTTCAGTCCAGTCGCAGCATGGACTCAGGTCTGGGGATAGAGCAGCTGGGCAAGCATCTACAAGCCTATCTGCGCTTCACCAAGATGAAACTGGCTTATCTATATCAGGCGCTCAAGCCCAAGGAGCGCAATCTCTTTTCGGTGATCCCCTACCTCCTTCACCAAAATCTCCCCCACCTGCCAAGCTATGTCGCCGGAGCGCCCCACGGAATCCGTAACTTTGAGTTCAACCTCAGCATTCGCCACGCAGCTGAGGGCTTCTTCTCTCGACGAGGGGCCCTGGCTGAGCAGCCTCCTCAGAGACCGCATATCCTCTCTCTTTTGGCGATGGGCAGCGTGGGCACCATCGGTCAATCGGGTAAGAGTGATGTTGATTACTGGGTCGTTGTTGAGCTTGACCGCCTCTCTCTGCAACAGCAGCGAGCTCTTAAAGAGCGTATCCAGAAGATTGAAGCCTGGGTTCAGAAGCGAGGCCTCGATGCACACTTCTTCCTGGTGGATCTAAAGCGCAGCCGAGCCAATGACTTCGGGGGAGCGGAGGAGGATGTAGACTCATCAGGCAGCGCTCAAGGCAAGCTTTTAAAGGAGGAGTTTTATCGTACGGCGGTGCTGATCAGTGGAGATATCCCCGCTTGGTGGCTGGTACCTGTAGGGGTCAGCGCGCAGGGCTATCAGCGTGTGCTTCATGCTCTTGAAAGGGCTCAGCTCCCCCCTGGCATCTCAGTGGTGGATCTGGGCTTTATCGCTGAGATTGATCGTGGAGAGTTCTTTGGCGCTGCGCTTTGGCAAATCAACAAGAGCTTGAGGAGTCCTTTTAAGAGCTTGCTCAAGATGGCTTTGCTGCTGCGTTATCTGGATGATCCAAAACCCAGGCTGCTCTGTGACCAGCTCAAAGAGCGCGTCTTTCAGGGTGAGGATGGTCCTCAGTACACCGATCCCTATGTGCTCCTCTTTGACGCTATCAGTGGATATTTTGCTGATCGAGGGGACTGGAAAGCCTTCCGTCTGGTGCAGAAGTGCTTCTATCTCAAGGTAGGGCTTAAGCTCTCCAAGGAGCGCTCTGAGCGCAAGCTCTTTATGCGGCGCTTTCAAGTGATGCGCGCCTATATCGAGCGTTGGGGGTGGGATCGCGAACTGCTTGAGGAGCTGGACAGCTTGGAAAGCTGGTCGGCTGAGAAGGTGGACGAGATTGGGCAACAGATCCGCAGCTTTATGTTGGGGCTCTACCGCCACCTGATTCGCCGAGCCAGAGAGGCCACCGTTCATATCAACGAGAAGGATATCACCATCCTGGGGCGTCGTCTCTTCGCGGTCTTTGGGCGAGAGCCAGGCAAGATCCGTCATCTTTTTACCTACTTCCTCAAGGAACCCCGCTGTGAAGATCGCTTGGTCATCTTAGAGGTCCCTGAAGCCCTCCCTGTGCGACGCTGGGAGATCCATCGGGAGTTAAAGAGAGAGCGCATCCTCAGCCGAGGGGAGCCGATCTGGAGCGCCTCAACCATCGCAGAGATCGCCGGTTGGCTCACCTTTAATGGCCTCTATCACTCCGGTACGGTGGTAGCCCTGATCAGCCCCATCTCGCGTGTCAGCCCCAATGAGTTGCGGGGGATGCTTCAGCGCTTCCAGAGGATCTTTGAGAGTCCTGATCCCTTCAGTATCGCCCCTGGCCGCTTTCTAGAGCGCCGCTCAATCTTGAGGGTGGCGGTGCTGGTGAACTTTGATCGCCCCAGAACCCTCAGTGACGCCAGTGAGCAGGCAGGCGTCTTTTATCTCCCTGAAAACTGGGACATCCTCAACTATGGTCGCAAACGACGCTGCCAACTCAGCGAAGTCTCTGTCCTCAGCCTCAATAGTTGGGGGGAGGTCTTCTGCCATCGCCACTCAGGGCCTCAGGCGGTGCCCTCAGCCCTTAAGTCTCTCTTCGCTGAAGTTGAACCTCAGGCGGCGATAGAAGAGGTCGTGGTTTTGGCGCCCTCAGACCGTATGCTGCCTGCGGTGCGCAACCGCATCACTGAACTACTGCGGGAGAGCAGCTGGGTCCTAGTAGAGCCTCTCAAGCCGCGCCACAGTCGGGGTTTTGTCTATGAGGTGGGGGGGCGTTTCCAAGTGATCTATCGCAGCGCTGATGGTGATCTTCTCTGCGGGCTCCGCTCTCTCAAAGGGGTCTGTCGTATTCTGGGCAACTGTGGCTATGACCTCCAGGAGTTGAAGATCGATCGCCTCTCAGCGAACCTGGGAGATCTACGGCTTCTGGTAAAGCGTCGCCTCGATGAGCTTCAGCCAGGGGTCCTTATCGCTTGGCGGCTCTCCCCTCAACGGGGTCAAATCTTTATCTGTGATGAGATCCAACGCATCTATCACCGTCAACTCCCCCCTCAAGATCTTGAGGGGATCCTATTGACCCTGGTGCGTCGCATCATCTTGCGACTCCGAGAGTCTGTGCGTAACACCCGAGAGCTGCGCCGCCAGCTCCGTATCTTTCATCTGAGGGGGCCACAGCGCCCTGGAGAGCAGGCCAGCCCTCTGGATGATACTCAGAGGGTCCTGGACGCTTTGATGCAAGCTCGCAGCTCCAGAGAGGAGCTTTGGTTGGGTGGGGATCTCCAGAAGGGGCGCGCTGGGCTCTGGTTTCAGATCGCTCAGCGACGCATCAGCGCCCAGGAGCATGGTCGCGCCTTTGTCTACGAGACCCTGCTTGAGTTGATGAGGAGACGCAGCCCTTACGATGCAGACTTCTTCGAGATCGACGCCTCGGTAGTCAACTTTGGACCGGCGCATCGTCAAAAGGGGGTTGATCGAGGCGTGGTCAAGCACCTGCGCCTCATCGACCTCTATGAGAACGCTTTGAAGCGAGCTCTCTTGGTCTTTCGTGGAGAGAAGATCCGCAGCGTGACCAGCCGAAGCCCCTTCAGGGAGAGCCCATGAGCCCTCTGTTCTCTCTCCTCCTCAGCCTGATCAGTTTTGAGCTGGAGGTGATCAACATCCACCGACCTGTAGAGCTTAAAGGCCGCTTTGTGACCGCAACTCGACAGGTCTTTTTAAAGCGCCTAAAGGGACCCGAGGAGCAGATGAAGTTGCTCTTGGGAGGGCGCTTCACTGTGCTGCGAGAGCGAAACATCCCCGGCGAGGCTGAGAGCCAGTATCGAGTCAACGTGGGCCAGCTTAAGATCAAGGAGATTCGAGGCAAGCTTCTCATCGCCGAGATCGTCTATGATGGTCTTAAAAAGAGAAAACGCAGGAGAAAGTCTCGAAAGAAGAGGAGCAGCCCTGAGGCCCTCGCTATCAGCTTAGGAGATCGAGTTCAAGCTACAGTAGAGCCTCCCCCCAAGATCGATCCAAAAGAGGAGAAGCGCAAAGCCAAGGAGAGGGCCCGCAAACGGGCAGCGCGTCGTAAAAAGAAACGCCAGAGAGCCAAGCCCTATCAGCGCTCCAAGTGGATTTGGGATCTTTGAGTTTAGAGTGTCACCTCTTCTCGCCTGAGCTAGACTCTCTCCATGAAATACAGCTTGCTCACCGCCCTTCTGCTTCTCGCCTGTGGGCCCCTCCCCTCAGATGATTTTACCGGCTCGGGGCATCGCCCCCCTCCAGACAGTCGCTTAAGGGAGATTCAAAGAGAGGAGGATCTGAAGAGCAGCTATGGGCAGCTCTCCCAGGAGCAAGTCGAGGTGGTAATGGAGGCTCACCGTGCAGGCTTTGATAACTGTCTCAGGGCGGGAGCAGCCTATATCAGCGGCGTCAGCCATCTGCGTTTTTTGGTGAACGTCGAGGGGCAGGTGGAGCGGGTCCATGTAGAACGCTCCAGCATGGGGAGCTTGGCTATTGAGGAGTGCTTAGTTCAAGCGGGGCGCTTCTTGGAGTTTCCCAAACCCAGCGGCCAAGCAGCAGCTCTCTTCCTCTACCCAATCCATCGAAACTTGGCAGGAACTCGGCTCTCTCAACAAGTCGAAGAGAGTTGGGGCTATCGAGCCCTCAGGAGCAAACGACGAGAGATAGAAGGCTGTCGCCAGAGTTATAAGTTTCGAGCCCCTTTTCACATGGTCGCCTATATCGCCCGGCCAGGGCGCCTCCTCTCAGCCGGTTTTCAATCCAAGCAGCCCCCTCCAGAGGGTCTCTTTTCCTGTGTTTTGGAGATCTTAAAAGAGACCTCTTTTCCCAACCCAGGTCGTAAAACTATCAAATACCGAGCGCTCTTGGAGAGCCTCCCTGAAGATCGCTGAGTTGTGCTTATTGTAGGGCTTCTAAGCGCTCCTTGGCCTTATCTCCTAACACCCCCCCCGCTTCCTGAACCAAACGATAAAGCTGTCGGGCTCGCTCCCGCTGCTCTAAAGCTTCATAGCTCTCAGCGGTCTCAAAAAGGACCCTCTGGAGAGCTGGGTGCTCGTGATATCTAGAGAGAAAGGCCTCGTAGCTCTTTACCGCAGAGTGATGATCCCCCCGAGAGCGCTCTCTTTGTGCCTGCCGCAGCAGCTTTGAGGAGTTGGGGCTCTCGATCGAGACAGCTTGAGGTCCGATTTCATCGAGGTTTCGAGGGGGAAGTACCTCTTCAACTTGAGGAGCTGAATCGGAGGTTTTGCCTGAAAGCCCATCATCTATAGAGGGAGGGGGAGGGAGCGCAAAACGAACTCTGGATGACTCTGGGAGGGAGTCCAATATAGGAGGTTCTGGAGGAGAAGGGGGTGGAATAGGGGGCTGAAGTTCAAATTTTGGCGAGGGCTCAGGAGCCCTCACTGGAAGGGCTTGCTTTGGTCTGGCTTTTTGTGGCCGCGTCTTTGGGAACTTTGCCTTGGTGCTCGGGGATCTTCTGGCGCGTCTCCGTTTGCCAGCTTTTCGAGGCTCTCTGGCTCTTTCGAGCTTCTTCTCTAAAGCGGGGGTCTCTATCTCGATAGAGAGCACCTTGGCTGACTCTTTGGCTTCCGAGAGGTTCTCCTTCTCTCTGGCTTCAGCTTTAAGCGCAGGCTTATCAACTCTCTCCAACGGCGCCTCAGGGATCTGCTTTGCTGGGGACTTCTCTTTAAACTCTGCGCTCTTTACAGAGCCCTTCGGGCTCCTCTTTAGAGCAAGCTTTGGCGGCTCAGTGGGCAGGGGAAGAGGCGGCTTTTGAGCGGTAAAATGATCTAAGCTTAGCTCACCTCTGCCGCTCTCCTCTTGATTGAGGAGATAGAAGGTCCCAAGGGCTAAGATGAGCAGCCCCAAGGTCGCTGCGCCAGGGATCAAAGAGAGATGCTTGAGCGAAAACGAAAAAAAGAACGAGAAGCGCGGCTTTGGAGAGGCGCGAGAGGCGCGGAGAAGGCTGTAGTGGGCCTGAAGATCTGGCTCCAACTCAGGGAGCAACATACAGGCCTCTCTGATCTGCTCCCAGCTCTGGAGGAGATCACGCTCCTCTGAACTGAGAGAAGCTTCAACATGCTGCAACTCCTCCCCCTCCAACTCTCCATACAGCAGCTCCAACAAGCGGTTGTCATCGATTGAAGAGTTCATCAGGCTGGGCTCCTCTTGGGGATCACCTGAGACTTGGGCAGCTCTGCTGCATAATCAGCAAGTTGAAGGCGAAGGTGCTCTAGAGCATAGCGCATCCGGCTCTTGATGGTGTTCTCAGAGACCCCCACGATCTCAGCGATCTCCCTGAAGCGCAGGTTGCGAAACTGCCGCATCACAAAGACCTCACGCTGCTCGGAGCTGAGATGAGTGAGCGCCTCTTCGATGCGCAAAGTGATCTCCTGAGCCTCTTTACGTTGGAGAGCATCCTCACTTTTTCCGGGGAGCTTATCCATCAATGAACGGCCTCCTGGTTCTCCCCGATAGGGCTGGTCCAGGCTGGCGTGCCTTCTGTGCTTCGCTTTGCGGAAGGCGTCGATGCACTGATTGCGAGCGATGGTGTAGAGCCAAGTAGTAAAGCGGGCCTTGGGGATATAGCGTTGTTTGTTTTTGATCACTCTGAGGAAGGTCTCTTGGAGGAGGTCCTGAGCCTTCTCTCGATCTCTGATCATGCGGTAGATGAAATTAAAGATGGCCCTCTCATGACGACTGAGCAGGATCTCAAAAGCCATTGTGTCACCGTCTCGGAACCTCTCCATTAACTCCTCGTCGCTGTTCTCCCCACGAAAAAGCCGCCGGGAGGCCATGAGGATCATGCTGAGCATCGATTTCGCGCTCCTGCTACGTCATCGGCCTCAAAAAGATCTGAAGACCTGAGAACCGCAGTTTGGCTGATCATCAAGCTTCACTCAACAGAGATAACAGGCTGTTTTGTGGCTCCCATCCGCCTTTAGAGAGGGGCAACCTTCTCGGCAGCGTGGCAAGGCTCTGGGACAGCGAGGAGCAAAGGAGCAACCGGGAGGAAGATCCAAGGGGCTGGGTGCTTCACCCACCAGAGTTAAAGGCTTTGAGCTGTGTTGAGGATCTGGGCGTGGGACCGCCGCCAAGAGGGCCTGAGTGTAGGGATGTCGAGGATCTGAAAAGAGCTGCGCGCAAGGCGCCTCCTCTACGATGCGCCCCAGATACATCACTGCAACGCGGTGGCTGATATGGCGAACCACCGTGAGATCATGGGCGATAAAGAGATAGGCGAGATTCCGCTCCTCCTGAAGAGCCTTAAGCAGCTTGAGGATCCCCGCTTGGACGCTGACATCCAGGGCACTTAGAGCCTCGTCGGCGACCAACAGCTCCGGGTTCAGCGCCAGGGCTCGAGCGATACAAGCGCGTTGAAGCTGCCCACCGCTGAAGCTATGAGGGCGACGATCTCCCTGTTCAGGGGAGAGGCCCACGCGCTCAAGGAGATGCTTTACCCGGGCTCGACGTTGGTTGCGCGTTCCCCAACGGTGGATCTGAAGAGGTTCTAACAGGGCAGCGTTGAGGCTCATCCTTGGGTTTAAACTGGCGTAGGGATCTTGAAAAATCAAAGCGCTGCGCTTGCGTAGCTCCTTGAGTTGGCGCTCAGGGCGGTGACTGATCTCCTCTCCAAAGGCGATCAGGCGGCCTCCAGCCAGGGGCTCTAGCCTAAGGAGCGCGCGACCCAAGCTGGACTTGCCACAGCCGCTCTCTCCCACCAAGCTCAGAGTCTCTCCAGAGCGAATCTCAAGATCGACGCCGTTGACAGCCCGCAAAATCTTCCCTCTGGAGCCTGGGTAGTGGACCTGAAGATTCAGCGCTTGGAGGAGCATCAGCGGCTCTCTCTCTCTGGGCTTAGGGGCCTCAGGCAGCGATGAGCATGGCGATCCTCTCCGAGGATCTGGGGCTGCGCACATCCTGGAACTCTACGTTTACAGCGAGGAGCAAAGCGGCATCCCTCTGGATAATCTTTGGGGTTGGGGACTTGACCCGGAATAGGGTGAAGTTCTCCGCCCTCCCTGGGGATCGCTTGGAGGAGACCCCAGGTGTAGGGATGTCGGGGCTCACTGAAGAGGGCCTCAACTGGAGCTGCTTCAACCACCTCTCCAGCGTACATCACCAAGACCCGATCAACATATTGAGCGACCAAGCCCAGATCATGGGTGATCAGCAGCAGCGCCATACCCCGTCGCCTGCGCTCCTCTTTAAGCAGCTCCATGAGTTGGGCTTGGACGCTGACATCCAGAGCCGTCGTTGGCTCATCGGCGATGAGAAGGAGAGGATCACAGGCAAGCGCGATGGCCATGAGCGCTCGCTGTCGCATCCCCCCTGAGAGTTGATGGGGGTAGGCTCGGGCTCGTTCTTGGGGAGCGGAGATCCCCACCTGCTCCATCAACTCCACCCCGCGAGCCCAAGCGGCCCGAGCTTTTAAGCCCCCGTGGTGTCGTAGGCGCTCAGCAATCTGCTCTCCAACAGAGAAGAGCGGATTGAGGGCGCTGAGAGGATCCTGAGAGACAAAGCCCAACTGTGTTCCTCGTAAGCTTCTGAGGCGAGCAGGGCTCACTTCAAAAAGAGGCTCCCCCTCCAGCAGGACATGCCCAGAGCGGCGTTGGATGGTGGGAGGTAACAGGTCAAGCAGGGCCTTGGCGCTTAAGCTCTTACCGCAGCCACTCTCGCCCACCAAGGCCAGGGCTTCACCAAGCTCTAAAGAGAAATTGAGATCGCGCAGCAAGAGGGGGCCTCTCTCCTCTCCGACCAGCGTCAGAGAGAGCTTTTCAACAGAGAGGAGGGGAGGCTTCACTGAGGGGGCAGATCCGAGAGCAGCTCCTGAAGATCCAAAAGGCCTCTGCGCGCCAGTTGCCGGATCAGCGCGAGGAGAAGCTGAGCGTTGGGACCCTGAGCACGACTCAAGGTGTTCTCTAAAGCTGCGAAAAGCTCAGACTCGGGAGATGATCTCTTAAGACCGTAACGCTTCAACTCCTGAGAGATCAGCCCATCTCCACTGCTCTCCTCATTGATCTCAGCGACATAGCGATCCAAAACCCCCTTGAGTTCCTCAACGCTGCCCCGCTCCTCAACGAGGGTCGGCGCTGAATTTTGGTGGTATTTGATACCCTGAGCACCCTGAGGAGGAGCTGAGGAGCCGCGGCTATGTTTGATGTTCTGAGGAGGAATTGAGGAGCTGCGTGGGGCTTTCCTCTGATTGCCGCTTCGCAGACTGGGTGGGAGAGGTGGAAGCTCTCGAGAGGTCTGGCGCGGAAGAGGAGGCAGACGCTCTGAGCGAGGACGCTCTGAATTCCGAAAGGGAGGACGCTCTGAAGGCGGACGGTGTCTTGAGCCTCTCCTCGGTAATGTTCCAAACCCTTGCTCCTCTCGCTCTTGGACCTCGGAGGTTTGGGATCCCGGTTCTAAGTCAAGAGCGTTGAGCAGATCTGCCTTACGTTGCTTGGGCAGATCAGGGGGCGTTATTCTCCCCTCTTCACCTCTCCTCTTTGAAGAGTTTGCTCTTGGAGGGGTTGAGGCTTGTTTTGTTGGAAGGGATTGAGAAAGGTCACCGAGGCCAAAGTCAAAGAGGTTCTCACTGGAGTTTTCTCCTCCCATACTGGAGTTAAGGCTCTCCTCTAAGATCAGAGAGGAGTCCTCAACCAGCTCTCCACCGTACCAGCGTTGGATCGCCTCGCGAATCTCCCGAGCTGAGGCCACCAGGGGACGAATTCTAAGGCGGGCCTTTCGAGTGACGCGCTTGATGGCACGTACATCAGAGGGGTTGGCCATGGCCACATGGAGATGCTCTCCAGTGCGGCTACGCTCTACCTCCACTGGCAGGAGGAAGTGATCTGCACAAAACTCTCTGGGGATCAGCTCCAAACCACGTTTATCTGGCTGGATATGTTTTAGGCTTATGCTTGGTAGATTGAGCGCTTTGCTGATGGTCTTGAGCATCGTGGCTTCATCTAAAAAACCTCGGCTCACCAAGACCTCTCCCAGATCAACCGCGCTGTCTCCGATCAGAGACAGGATGCTCTCCAGATCTGTTCTCTCTAAGACCCCCGCTCGAGTCAGGATCTCTCCAAAACGTAGTTTGTCGCTCATATCCCCTCTGAAGCGAAGATCACCGATGCTAAACTCTGCCCTCTCTGGATTCAATCAACTGCGCTTCTGAGTATATAAAATTCAACTTGGCGACCCCTCCATATCTGGATCCGGTCGTTCCCCGTCACTCCTCTGGATCTCTGCTCTATTACCCCAGTGGTCCAGAACCTGAGCGAGCAACTGTGGCCTCACTGGCTTGCTCAGATAGGCGTTCATCCCTGCGTCTAAGCAGCGCTGGCGATCCTCAGTCATGGCGTTGGCAGTCATAGCGATCACAGGGATCTGTGGATCACTTAAAGAGGCTCCAGCGCTGCGGATCGCCTTGGTGGCCTCATAGCCATCCAGCCTTGGCATCTGGCAGTCCATGAGCACCAGATCATAGCTGCCCTCTTTGAGGGCTTGCAGGGCTTCTAGGCCATCATTTACAGCTTGGACTTGATGGCCCAGGCGCCGCAAAATTCCCAGGGCAACCCTCTGATTAACAGGATTATCCTCAGCCAGGAGAAGCCGCAGGGGAGGCCCTTGTCTGAGTTGGCTTAGTTGCTTGCTCTCAGGAAGAGTACGCGCTTGCTCCTTGCCTTGTTGTAGTGAGATCACAAACCAGAACTCGCTGCCTTCTCCTAAGCTGCTCTTTACTCCCATTTCGCCACCCCATAGCTTCACCAAGTGGCGACAGATAGAAAGGCCCAATCCGGTCCCTCCATAACGGCGGGTAGTGGAGCTGTCCGCTTGAACGAAGGGTTCGAACAGGCGCTCCTGCTGTTCTGGGGAGAGCCCGATACCCTGATCTTTCACCGCAAAGCGTAGAGATATAGGCCCCTCTTTCTGAGGATCTGAGAGAAGCTCCACTTGCAGCAGAACCGAGCAATTTTGGCTGAACTTGATCGCGTTACCCAAGAGATTGAGCAGGATCTGTTGGAGACGTGATTGATCTCCTAACAAAGCCTTAGGAATATCAGGAGAGATCTCAGCCAGGAGCTGAATGTCTTTCTTCTTTGCTTGGGTAGAGAGTGTATTAAAAAGTGCATTGATTTGCTCTTTAAGTTGAAAATCAAGTTGTTCAAATTCCATCCTTCCCGCTTCAAGTTTTGAAATATCCAGAATACTGTTGATTAAATTCAATAAGTGCTTAGAGCTTTGTTGAATTATCCCTAGCTGTTCTTGTTGTTTTGAATTTAGCTCCGATTCGTTTAGCAAAGCACACATTCCGATGATTCCATTCATAGGAGTGCGTATTTCATGACTCATATTGGCCAAAAATGTGCTTTTTGCTTGGCTACTGGCTTTGGCTTGATGTGCCATTTCCTGAGCTTCTTGGGTTAGCTCTTTTGAGTGCTGTAGAGCTTCTTCTAATCGCTGATTGCTGAGAATCAGTTCATCTTGGACTTGGGATAGTTTTTTCTCGCGTTTATGACGTTCATCCAATAGCTGCTTTACATCATGAACGATAAGATGTAGGGCAGAGTATATATCAGCGAGGGGATGTTCAGGGCTGACATCAGGCAATTCGGAGGGTTGAGGTTCCCAAACTACTCGGCCTAAATTGAGAAACAGCTCTTCAAGATCTCTAAGCTTAGGAAGCTTGTACCAACGACGCCAAAGTCTACGTGGACTAATATATGTAAGCTGCTTAAGTGCAGATTTGGCATTTTTAGACCCATGAAACTTAAGTTCACTGATAATTTTGACCGCATCAGAAAAATTTTCAACGAAGAAATACGGTGCGCCTAAAAACGCAACAATCGATCGGATAAATGACTCCATAGATTTGTTTGTACTAATAAATACTATCGCTTTAGGTTTGCCATAGTCTTCATAACATTTCTTGAGACCATTTATATATGCCCAACGTCTACTCCATGTTGCTCCACTAAACTCAGAATAGTCTAAAATCCGATAGTTATTATCTTTCTTGAGAAGCCCGTCTTGGTAAGCAGATCTCTGCAACTGAATTAACTCTTCAGTGATCTTTGGATCACTAACAAAACCGATTAGTTTTATAATTAGAGTATGGTCTTTTATTTGAGAAAACTCATACCCAGTATTTCCATCCAAATATGTTTTATGAGGCAATATAAATGATCGAAATTCTTTTTCGAATCTGAGTTTGTTCTCAATTGTCAGAGCAACTTGAATCGCTTCAGTGTAAGAACCATATTGTTCGATAGGATATCTAACTTTATAATGACGAGAAGCCAGGTTAAATACACTACGAATCCATAATCTGGCACCATATCCAAAAAAACCACGACATCTATTGTTGTCTTTTATGAAATGAAAGATGTTTTTCTTAATCTGCTCATTAGATGAACGCCCATAGATGTCGTCATATCTCTTTATCTCAATAAAATCAGAGGGCTCCCCTAAATATTCCATTAACGCAACTTCTCGGTATTGATATAAAAGATCGACATCTAGATTTGGAGAAAATCCCTTTATTTGTGTATGAAGTATATACTCTCCAATGAGTTCAAAGCTGACATAATAATCTTTATTGATCTGGATATCTTGCCAAGCAGGATCGCGCCGAATAAGCAACCCTGTAACTGGGCATTTGAGTGGTCGAGGCTCTATCAATGGGAAAACACTCTTTTTTTGGACTGTTTGTTGCAATCTTGAGTTATTTCTAAGTTTTATTCAAAACATATCGATCATCCAGGGTTGAGGTCCTCCAAAGAGAAGCTGGAGTGTCAGTAGGTCTCGATCTTCTCCATCCAAAAAACCCAGGGCTTTAAGCTGAAATGGGTTCATATGACCGCTAAAGAGGGCAGAGAGCCCCCTGGGTCCCAAAAAGACTGGATGGGATGATCTCAGGCGTGACGGAAGCTCAGCATCCACCTTTACCTGGGCAACTCCCCTATCGACATCCAAAACCCAAGCGCGGTTGTTTTGGAAGAGCTGCTTGTCTTTTATCCGAAGAGAGACTCGTCCAGAGACCGCTTTGGGGTAGCCGCGTGATTCTAGGGCCAGAGGGATGTTGAGGATCCGCAGAGTCCAAGTGTCCAGTAACCGCGTCTTGAGGGCTTGCCGCTCCTCTAAGACCATAGGGGGTAGGCTCCAGGGAGAGAGGAAACAGTGGACATTCGATGCTGTAGTCGCGTGGTTGCTCAGTAAGGCCCAGAGCCCTCGCGCTGCGGCTTCATTGAGAGCGATAAAGTCGGTCAGCTTGAGCAGATGGTGCATCTCTCCGGGCTGACGCTCCGTTCGCAGATAGAGGTAGCCCTCCAGACCCTTCGCAGTTCTATAGCCATAGCCAAAGAGGGGACGCCCATCTCGCTCAAAGCGTGCTCGACGCCAGAGCGCCTCAGGGCGTCCCAGTTGGCCGTTGCCCGCTTCAGCGAAGCGCTGATGAACCTCTTTGACCGCTTCAAAATCCGCCTCTTCCAGCTCCTGGATCCTGCTTGTGTCACCCTTGACCTTGATCAACTCAGCGGGGATCTGAACCTTATAACGTCCCCCCGCCAGCTCATAGCCCGAGTGGCGATAGAGGGCCAAGCTGGATGCGTAGAGGCTGGAGAGAGCAAAGCCCCGCTCATGAGCCTCCAGCAACGCCTGCTTCATCATCTTCTTAGCCAAACCTTGGCGACGATAACAGGGAGAGACTCCTACCCCAGCCACCCCCATCATCGGGATGGGTCTGCCACCGAAGTACTGGAACATCGGGAGCAATACCATCCCCCCCTGCACCTCACCTAAACGCAAGGCAACTCGAACATTCTCCTCTCCCAGCCTCTTAAACCAGTTCAGGGATTCCTCATCGCTGACCGCAAAGCAGCTGCTTAAGATGTGGGCGAGCTTCCCTCTCTGCATTTCACCGGCTGGGCACAACCACCCCTTGTTCACTGAAGATCTCCTCGAAGTTTGTCACACCATGCCTGATCTGGAGGGAGATCAAAATGTCCTGAAAATCTACTGGAAAGATTCAATCTCGTTTTATCTAGAGGGATCCCTCCGTTATCATGTCTGAGCGCTCAGGCTGGACCCAAAACTCTGTACTGAGCCATGGAGGGATATGTACACGCAGATTGGATATCAGCAGGAAGGCCCCTTGTTGTGGCTTGTGCTCAAACGGAGCGAGGCACGCAACGCTCTCAATACACAGATGGTGGAGGAGCTTTTAGCTGCTCTGGAGCAAGCTGAGCAGGATCCCGAGATCCGCTGTTTGATCCTCACCGGAGAGGGGGAGAGCTTCTGCGCAGGGGGTGATCTCAAGAAGATGAGGGCGCGAGAGGGGATGTTCGCAGGGGATCCAACGGAGCTGCGGGGGAACTACATCCGAGGTCTACAACGCATTCCAAGGCGCTTGGCCCTCTTTGACAAACCGATCATCGCCGCCATCAATGGAGCCGCCATCGGCGCTGGCTTAGATCTGGCCTGTATGTGCGACATTCGGATCGCCTCGGAGGAGGCGATCTTTGGCTCTACTTTTGTCCGTGTGGGTTTGGTCCCAGGAGATGGAGGTGCCTACCTGCTCTCTCGTACCGTGGGCTTCTCCAGAGCGTTGGAATTGATGCTCACCGGACGGGTGATCGAAGCCAGAGAAGCGGAGCGGATCGGCTTGATCCATCATCGAGTCCCCTCTGAGGAGCTGAGCACAGAGGCACGACGGCACGGCGAGCAGTTGGCTCAGAGTGCTCCTATCGCCATGCAACTCAGCAAACGCAGCGCTTATCGAAGCTGGGATATGGATCTGGATCGGGCCCTGGAGTTGGCCGCAAGCTATCAAGCGCTCGCTCAACATACCCAGGATCATCAGGAGGCGGTCAATGCGCTCCTGGAGGGACGCAGCCCCCGCTTTGGAGGCCACTGATCTACTTGCGTAAACGGTTGAGGCGAGCGTTGATCTCAGCACGAGTCTGCTCTCGTCGGCGCTCTGAAGAGCTACGCAACTCCTCCTCCTCCATCAGCTCTACATCGAGAACCTCGATGCTCTCATCTAAATCTGCTTCAGGATCCTCTCCCAAACGCGCCAAGGTCTCCTGAAAGAGTTCATCATCTGTGAGTATGGGCTCTGTCGCAGGGATCGCCTGAGCCCGTGGTAGGATCTCCTCCTCATGCGGCTCAATTTCAGGGATGCGCGGAAGGGAGGTCCGAGAGCGGCTGGGGCGAGGGGCTCTTGAACTCTCTGCGTTTCGAGATCTAAGCACAGCTCTGGCTCTAGGGGCTCTTCCACGCACCTCAGGTTCTTGAAGATTCTGGGGTTCCACCTCAGAACTCGTCGGAGATGTAGAGCTGAGCGGAGGCTCGATCACCCTGGGAGGTTGGGTCGCCTTATGAGAGCTGCTCGCTCTCCGCGCTTCGTGACGAGGAGCGCTGGAGCCTTCTGTCTCATGACGGGCAGACTCTCGGCGGGGGTTAGATTCTCTACGAGAGTTCTGTCCTCCACCCACGCGCCGACCCTCTGAGTGTGTGGGCTTGGATTCCAGGCCCGGGAGGGGCAGTGGGGGGCTAGAGAAGAGGGGAGCTTGACGAGGATCCAGGAGCGCGACGATGGAGTCTGAGCGCCAGATCATCTCCAAGACCTCCTCTATGCTGCCAGGACGACGATCTGGATAATCCTGGGTCATCACGTCAAAGAGTTCGTCGAGATCTTGGGGTACTCCTGCGGCTACCTCGCTGGGCATGGGAGAGCGTCTCCCCGGCAGCTCACCCACCAGCATTTCATAGAGCAGGATCCCCAGAGAGTAGATATCTGCGTTGGGCTGGGGACGAGCTCCTCGACGGAAGTTTTCAGGAGCCATATAGCCTACAGAGCCATAGCCCACATAAGCTTGCCGCATATTCCCGGCGTCTCGCTCAGCGACCCGAGTGATGCCAAAGTCACTCAACTTGATGTTGCCATTTTCATCGAAGAGCACATTCTCAGGTCGTAGGTCTCGATGAAGGAGACCCTCAGCGTGAGCGGCCTGGAGTCCGATGGAGATCTGAATAAGGTAACGGATGGCGATGGGTGCAGCCAGGGGGCCTTTGCTGAGCAGGCGTCGGAGATTCCCCCCCTGAGCCAGCTCCATTACAAAGTAGGGCGGTTCATGTCGAGGGTTCTGATCCAAGATCTGCACGATAAAGGGGCTGATCAGACGCGCGTGATCTCGTATCACCATCTCCAATCGACGAAGGACGGTCTCGTGTTGATCGCCAGGGAAGAGATCAAAGAGCCCATCCAGGGTCTTGATCGCCACTGGACGATCGATGCTGAGCTGAGCCCCTCGCCAGACACTCCCCAAGCCTCCACTGCCCACCGACTCAAACTGAAGGTAGCGCTCATCCAGACGCTGCCCCTGAGTTGGGACCTCCTTCAACTCCAGCTTCTCAAGGCGATCCCCAAAGTGGTAATCAGCATCCTCGATGAGACCTGCCAGTCGGCCCTCATTCCCATCCACGATCTCCTCACCGGCACGGGTCAGAGAGAGAACATCTCCTCGGCGCTGATAGCTCAAGAAACCATACTTTTCAAGGAACTGTATGTATTCTGGGAATTTAAGGCTTAGGCCTCGCTCGATAAATCGACGAATATCGCTGGCGTAGGGGGTGCGGCTTTCGGCGATCTCATCCTGAATGGTCTTCAAGAAGAGCAGAGCGTCCTGGCCGACTCGGGATAAAATTGTGCTCTTTGTAGGCATTCGAGTCTCCCTTGGATTGGGAGACCGTAGCTTGAGGTTTGAGGGGAAGCAATCTCTTCTCCCCACTGGAAAATAAGTTGCTCAAAACTTTGAGCAGATTGAGCCCTGTCGAGAGGCAAAGCAAAGAGAAGCTAGAGCAGCTCTCCAGAGTCTCCCTCTTCACCTGGATGCCGACAGCTGCTGCCACCCTGACCACCAGGGCCGATCTCAAAGCTGTTGCCGCTGAGGATCGGCTCGGCATCCTGAACGCGGTAGATGCCGTAGGAGACACCCCCCGCGCCACCACCACCGCAGCCACCACGACCACCGCGACCTCCACTGCTCCCAGAACCTCCACGGTTGCCATCATCTCGACGAGGGCCGCCAGCGCCTCCTAAACCACCATTTCCACCAAGACCTCCATCGCCACCGTCACCACCAGAGCCCCCCCCAGCGGTGATGATCAGGTTGTCTCGAACCTCAGGGTTGGCGTGGTAGATAAAGACGCCAAAGCTTCCTCCACCCGCGTGACCTCCACGACCTCGGGTGCCAGCACAGCCACCCGCGCCGCCGCCCCCACCGCCGCCGCCTCGATCATCTAAGCAGCAGTCATTGCCAGCACCACCGCCCCCACCACCTCCGCCGCTGCCATGTACTCCATCAACGCCATCCTGCCCCACATAGCCAACCCAGTAGAGCCCATCCAGTTGACCCTCGCCCGTTCCTCCAGCGCCCTGTTGTCCAGAGCCCCCAGAGCCTCCACTGAGGAGATTGCCTGTGCAGCCCGAGCCCGATTGGCCGGGGCCACAGCCCGGATCGGAGTGACTGCAACCAGACCAGCAGTTGTCTGTCCCTGGGGCACCGCCCGGTCCACCCGGAGCCCCCATAATCCCACCACCTGAGCCTCCTCCACTCCCTCTATTATTTCCGTAGCCTCCTCGTCCTCCCCTTCCTCCTGTTGCCCCACAGCTGCTGCTCGCTCCAGCACCACCATAGCCACCACTGCTGCCATCATTATAGCCACTCTGTCCATCGCCCCCACGAGCTCCATTGGCTCCATTGCTGCCTGAGATGCCATCAGCTCCAAAACCACCAGGTCCAGCGATGATGCGACAAGCCTCCAGGATCAAACCATCCCCAAAGGAGATATGAACTGCGTAGCTGGAGCGCCCCTCTGCGCCCAGATGGATATCTTCAATGGTGAAGCCCTGAAAGTAGGTCTCCTCACCGACGAGGAACGCTTGTACAGGGATCGAATCGCTCTCGATACGGCTCTCATAGAGTTCAAGATCGCGAAGCCAACGCTGGCTGTGATCATAGCCTCCAAAGAGATGGACGGCGTTTTTGAGCTGGAGCGCCTCTCGGTAAACACCCCGAGAGACAAGGACCTGTTGAATCTCATCATCGGCGTAGGCTTGGGTAATAGCGACGCCTAAGCTGCGGAGGGGCCGCTCCATGCTGCCAGGGCCTTCATCATCTCCAGCGGGAGAAACAAAGAGGGCATGTTGAATGTCGCCGTCGATGCCATCACAGTTGCTGTCCAGGCCCATCAGATCAGGGAGATCCTCAGCTCCCTGTCGCTGGCAAGCATATTCACAGCCGTTGGCCGCGTTGCCGTCCAGATCCCAATAATGCTCCTCACAGCCCAGAAATTGGCAGCTCCCAAGCGCACACTCTACGAGAGCATTGGGGCGCCGACAGTCAATACCACAGAGGCCACAGTTGAGCGGGTCGCTGCTGAGATCGAAGCCTTCATCGATCTCTCCATCACAATTATTGTCCTGCTCATCACAGCGTTCCTCACCATCGTTGCTGGGGGTGCAGGCGTACTCACAGCCATCCTCCGGCTCCAAGTTCAGATCCACTCGACCTGGAGCGCATTCCGTGATCACACAGCTCCCCGCCCGACAACCAGAGACCGCGTGGGGCAGGTCGCAGGCAGCATTGCAGTCTCCACAATGCTCTGGATCCCGGCTGAGATCAAAACCCTCATCCACGAAGCCATTACAATCATTGTCGGCCTCGTCACACACCTCAACACCATTTTCCGTAACAAAGCAGGGATATTCGCAGCCGTTCTCTGAGTCACCATCCAGATTCCAGAAGCCCGCTTGGCAACTCTCGATACGGCACTCTCCCCCAAAACACTCTGGGGTAGCGTTGTCAAAGAAGCAGATCTCTCCACATCGACCGCAGTTCATGGTGTCTGTTTGGAGATCGAAATCTTCATCAACAGCGCCATCACAGTCATTGTCCTGTAGATCACAGCGCTCCGCTCCATCGACGAGGCAAGCATATTCACAGCCATCCTGGGAGAGGCCATTGAGGTTGATATGCCCCAGGTCACACTCCATAAGGCGACAGTGTCCAAACTCACAGGCTGGGAGCGCATGTTCAAAGGAACAGACGTTATTGCAGCGGCCACAGTTCTGGAGGTCAGTGAGGAACTGGAAGGTCTCGTCAATCTCTCCATTGCAATTGTTGTCGATCTCATCGCAGCTTTCAGAGCCTGTGGGTACACAGCCATACTCACAGCCGTCGTTGGGATCCTCGTTTTGATCAACATAGCCGTGGTGGCAAGCGATGAGGACGCAGCTCCCCGCTTGACACTCCCCCACCCCAAAGGGGTAGCGGCAGGCTTGGCCACAGGCTCCACAGTGATCGACATCCCGCTCTAGATCATAGCCCTCATCCACCACCCCATCGCAGTCATTGTCGATCTCATCACAGGCCTCTTCTCCGTCCAGGGTCGGAGCACAGGGGTACTCACAACCAGGGGCTCCATCTAGATCGTGCCAGTTGGGCTCACACTCTCCCGGTTGACAGTCTCCCTGGAGACAGAGAGGCTCAGCATGCTCAGCAACACAGCGCTGGTTGCAGACCCCACAGTGCCGAGGATCTCCCTCTAGATCGAAGCCCTCATCGATGAGGCCATCACAGTCATTGTCCTGCTGATCACAGATCTCCTCCCCACTCTCACCACAGCGATATTCACAGCCGCTCTCCACCTCTCCATCCAGATCCCAACTCCCTGAATCACAGCGGTCGATGGTACACTGCCCTTCGATACAGCGACCCTCTGCCCGTAGAGGCTCACAGGGCTGTTCACAGGCTCCGCAGTGCTCAAGATCGATGTTGAGATCAAAGCCCTCATCGATAAGACCGTCACAGTCATTGTCGATCTCATCGCAGATCTCCTCTCCGTCAAGCAAGCAGGCATATTCACAGCCATTATCTGAGTCCTCATCAAGATCCCAGTAGCCCTCTGCGCAGGCCTCCAACAGGCACTCTCCACCCAGACAGCGGGGGATCCCTCGCTGAAAAGCACAGCCCTGATCGCAGAGCCCACAGTGCTCCACATCGCTGTTGAGATCGAAGCCCTCATCGATGAGACCGTCACAGTCGTTGTCGATCTCGTCACAGACCTCTTGTCCCCCCTGGGTGATCACACAAGCATACTCGCAGCCGTTCTCTGAGAGGCCGTCAATGTCCCAGAAGAACTGATCACAGGCCCCCATCTGACACGCGCCCTCAAGGCAGAGCGGGCGAGCGTTGGGGTAAACACAGATCTGCTCACACACTCCACAGTGGCTGACATCTGAAGAGAGGTCGAAGCCCTCATCGATCAGGCCATCACAATCATCATCCCTGAGATTACAGCGCTCCTCAGCGCTCTCGGTAGGGAGACAATCATACTCACAACCATCCTCCTGAATGCCGTTGAGATCGTAGTGCCCCGCTTGGCAGCTCTCAAAGAGGCAGCGACCCTGCTCGCAGAGAGGGAGCGCGAAGGCGGGCGCGCAGAGCTGATTACAGGCTCCACAGTGAAGAAGATCGCTGTCGAGGTTGAACTCCTCATCGACCTGACCATCACAGTTATTGTCAATACCATCACACTGCTCAGGATCTTCAGGGCTGAAAGCGCAGATATATTCGCAGCCATTCTCCGCTTGGGCGTCTAGATCCCAATGCCCTGGATCGCACTCCAGGAGCACACAGACCCCCTCAATGCAGGAGGCGCTGGCGAACTCAAAGTCGCAGGCGTGACCACAGCTCCCACAGTTCATCGGATCTCCGTGTAGATCAGCATCCTCCTCCAGCTCTCCATCACAGTCGTTGTCAACGCCATCACAGAGGTCCTCCTCTGCATCAAAGAGGCAGATATACTCACAGCCATTCTCAGGATCTCGATCCAGGTCCCAGTGCTCAGGTTCACACTCCGCCAAGAGGCAGCGTCCCTCTTCACAGTGCGCCTGGGCAAAGTCGAAGGCGCAGATCTGACCACAACCTCCGCAGTTCAGAGAATCTCCCAAGAGATTTGTCTCTTCGTCGATCTCCCCATCACAGTCGTTGTCGATGCCATCACACTGCTCCTCGCCCTCATTGCTTAAATTGCAGTGGTATTCACAGCCATTCTCGGGCTCCTCATCCAGATCGTAATACTCCTCTTCACAGCTCCCCAAAATGCAGACTCCCTCCTCACAATCAGGAAAGCCGTTGTCAAAGGCGCAGACCTCTCCACAGAAGCCACAGTTTTCTAGGTCTCCCTCAAAGTCCACATCCTCATCCACTGAGCCATCGCAATCATTGTCCAACTCATCGCAGCGCTGATCATCCTCGCTGTAGAGGCTGCCATAATCACAACTCCAAGCTCCCTGAACGCATCGAGGGATGCTGCCTTGACAGACTCCTACCTGGCCGCAGCTTACGCTCTCTGGAATCGCAACCGCATCATCTGTGAGAGCATTACAGTTGTTGTCTTTGGAGTCGCAGACCTCAGGAGCCCCCTCATAGATCAGAGGATCCTCATCATCGCAGTCAAAGCCCGCGCAGTCCTCTCCCTCACCATAGCCATCTCCATCCTGGTCTCGACAGGGGCGACAGCTCTCTCCCTCTGGGCGGCAAAGAGAGAGAGCCTCACCATCGATCTCCATCTCTGTACAGCTGTGACCCTCGGGGCAGGCTTCAGTGACACAGTTTCGAGCGCAATAGAGGCCGTTGCCGATAGAGACGCAGCGATCCTCACCGCTGCCACAGTGTCCATCATGCTCACAGGGCAGACACTGAACATGGCGCTCGGCGACGCAGATAAAGACGGTGTCGGGGTAGGTGTTGTTGACTGGGCGACACTCCCACTGCTCTGGACAGCTTTCGTCGTCATAGCAGGTCTGAGTACATACACGGAGGCCCTGAGGATCAGGAACACAGTAGCCCATCAAGCAATCTCCGGGGCTCTGGCAGGGCTCTCCAAAGAGCCTCGGCTCCAGACCTGTATCTCCTCGCTCCTCTCCAGCGTCTGGGGTGTTGTCATTGAAGGCAGCGTCACGACCTGGGGGTAGGGTCTCTCCCTGATCATCCGCTGCGCTGAGGCTGGTCTCCTCATCACAGGCGAAGAGTGAGAGCAGCAGGAGAGAGAGGAGTCTGAGTTTCATCGTCCTTCATCCTTCATTTTTCTGAATTGCTCCTCAGCAGTATTGAGGAAGAGGCTGGGCTGGTTCCAATCTGGATAGAGAGCAAAATGAGATGACCAAGATCGACAGCAAGATGATCAATCACCAGGGCCGAGACAAGTACGTCCAAAAATCGCTGATGTCTTCAAGCGATCTGCTTAAAGCAAGTTTAGAAGAAGCCTGAGACCCTGAGTTCATAGATCAGCTCAAGTCCAGCGACCTGCTCTCTCCGCTCCCAATCTCGTCTCCAGTGAACGCAGTGATCAGCGAGGCCATCCCTAAGGGAGAAGCTCAGTCCTCCTCCATATAGGCGAGGAGCTGATCCTCCTGAACAGGATCCCCCTCCTTAACCAAGATCTGGGTGATGCGACCATCGGCGATGGCCTCTAGAGGCATCTCCATCTTCATCGACTCCAGGATAAAGAGCACATCATCCTCTTCTACTTCATCCCCCACCGCGCACTCGATCTTCCAGATGGTTCCTGTGATTTGGGCCTTGATCTCCATAAAGCTCTCCTTAGGGCATTGATCTTTTTCGCGAGTTCTCTTCTACAGAGATTTGGCCAGCTGAGCCAGCCAGCCTGTGTCAAACTCCCCGGTTACAAAGGCTGGCTCCCCTAAGATCTGCTTAAGAAACTCCTGGTTTGTGGTCAGCCCCTCGATCTGAAGCGCCTCTAGAGCGCCTAAAGCCCGCGCCGTGGCTTGGCTTCGATCAGCTCCATGAGCGATCAACTTAGCGATCATGGGATCATAGTATGGGCTGATCTCCTGTGGTGCCTGAACTCCACTGTCTAGACGGATCCCCTCCAGCTTGGGCAGCTCAAAGCGCTCCAATCTTCCTGGCCGTGGGATAAAATTACGATGAGGATCCTCAGCATAGAGTCGAGTCTCGATGGCTGCTCCTTGGATCTGAACCTCCTCCTGAGAGAGCGTGAGCGGGTTCCCCGCCGCGATCTCAAGCTGCCAGTCGATGATCCCCACTCCTGTGATCGCCTCACTCACAGGGTGCTCCACCTGTAGGCGGGTGTTGATCTCGATAAAATAGAAGCTCCCCGCCTGATCAACGATAAACTCGACGGTGCCTGCACCCTCATAGCCAATCGACTCTCCTAGACGAAGCGCAGCCTTGAGCAGCTCCTCTCGCAGCGCGGGCCGTGTGCTGATGAAGGGAGAGGGGGCCTCTTCGATCACCTTCTGATGGCGACGCTGGAGGCTACACTCCCGCTCAAAGAGGTGGATCCCACGCCCAAAGCGATCAAAAAGGATCTGCACCTCGATATGTCGAGGGTGCTGGATATACTTCTCCAGGTAGATCTCTCCGCTGCCAAAGCTGCTTAAGCCCCGATCACGGCAGGAGGCGATCGCCCGAGCCAAACGCCCTGGCTTCTTAACCACAGCCATCCCGATGCCTCCACCCCCAGCAGCGGCTTTCACCAAGATGGGGTAGCCCAGGGCCTCCGCCAGGGCAGCTGCTTCAAGCTCCTCGAGATATCCCGAGGAGCCAGGAACAACAGGAACCCCCGCTCGACGAGCAGCTTCTCGCGCCTGAGCTTTATCCCCCATCGCCTCGATGGTCTCAGGCTGGGGACCGATAAAGCAGATCCCCGCCTCAGCACAGCTCCGCGCAAAATCGACGTTCTCCGAGAGCAGGCCATAGCCAGGATGAATCGCCTCAGCGCCGCACTCCTGGGCAGCAGCGATGATCGCATCTGCCCGAAGATAGCTCTGAGAGACAGGCGCGGGTCCCAGGAGGATCGCCTCATCGGCAGCTTGAACATGAGCAGCCTGAGCTTCTATCTGGGAGTAGACCGCTACGCTGGCGATTCCACGCTCTCTGAGGACCTGCATCAAACGGCAGGCGATCTCGCCCCGGTTGGCGACAAGGACTTTCTTAAACATAAGTTCTCTCTGAAGCGCTGTTTTCAAAACTCTCTATGGATTCTTTGGCTCAGAGCCCTGCCAAAATTCCATAGACAAAGGAGCGGAGATCCTCAGGGGCTTGGCAGCCCCGCCAATTGTAGCGGCAATCATAGATCCCCAAGATGGGATCTCCCTGAGTCTCACAGCCCTCACTGGAGAGTCGCCACCACTCGCTCTCTACATGCAGCTCTGTCCCCCCTTCTTGTTGTCGCGCCAGCACCTGAAAACGGAAAAGGTAAGGACAGCTCACTTTGAGCCGTTCCTGCTCTTTGAGAGCGCCGCTGTGGGAAAAGGGCAGAGGCGCACGACGGAGGCTGAAGTTACGATCCCAACCCTGTTCATGAACCTTGGGGGGCTGATAGCAGTACCAATCACTTTGAAGCTGCTGAAGCGGCAGTCTCTTTAACTTGATGCCTCGATCTTGAAGCCGCGTCGCCGCGCCGCTCAAAGCTTCAGCGGGCGCTGAGCGGACCCATTGAGGTTTGCTTCCACAGGCGACCAAGAGGAGGCTGAGGAGCATAAGAGATCTCATAATAGGGTCCCCATGGGCTGCTGAAGATGTAGATAGGCTTTGGGCATCGCCATTCGACCCCGATGAGTTCGCTTGATAAAGCCCTCTTGGAGTAGGTAGGGCTCATAGACATCCTCGACAGTCTGCTTCTCCTCACCAATAGAAGCTGCCAAGGTGTCCAAACCTACAGGACCACCTCCAAAGCGATCAATGAGACAGAGGAGGAGACGACGATCCATGCGATCAAAGCCTTGGTCATCCACATCTAAGAGCTTAAGCGCCTCCTGAGCCATCTCTAGATCGACAATCCCCTCTCCCCTAACCTGCGCGATGTCACGAATGCGACGCAACAGGCGGTTGGCTACCCGAGGGGTACCTCGACAGCGCGTAGAGAGACAGCGCGCAGCTTCTAGCCTGATGGGGATCTCGAGCACCTTGGCTGAACGCAGGATGATCTCAGAGAGAGCCTCAGAACTGTAAAAATCCAGGCGTTCTACGATGCCAAAACGATCTCGCATAGGAGAGCTGAGCAGCCCTGAACGGGTCGTCGCTCCCACCAGGGTGAAGGGCTTGAGCTGCATGGGAAAGCTACGCGCGTAGACCCCTTGGCCGATGATCACATCGAAGCGAAGATCCTCCATCGCCGGGTAGAGGTTCTCCTCGACCACCATATTGAGACGGTGGATCTCATCGATGAAGAGAAGGTCTCCCTCTTCTAGAGCGCTGAGGAGTCCCGCCAGGTCTCCCTTCTTCTCCAAGGCAGGTCCGCTGGTGATATGAAGCTCAACTCCCAACTCATGGGCGATGATATGAGCGAGGGTGGTTTTGCCCAAACCGGGAGGGCCGCTGAGGAGCACATGGTCTAAGGCCTCTCCTCGTGCGACCGCTGCCTTGACGAAGATGCGAAGGTTCTCCTTGACCCTCTCCTGACCAATATAAGCATCAAAGCTCAGAGGGCGAAGACCAGATTCGGTTTTAGATTCTCCCGCCCGAACAGCTGGATCGATAATGCGTTCAGCCATCTCAGAGTTTTATATAGGGGTTTTCTTCCCCTGGTTCAGGAACCTCATCCTGCTTCTTCTCGGTGGGCTTCTCGGTGGGCTTCTCGGTGGGCTTCTTGATCCGCTTTGGCTTTCTGCGCTTTAGCTTAAAGCTCAGCTCCAGCGGCTCCTCTCCTGCGGGCTCTCTGGGGATGCTCAAAGGCTGTTTCTGATAGCCCCATTTGCTGAGGGAGAGCTTCACCTCACCCCCCACAGAAGGCTTCCACTCAAAGGGGGTCGACCCCAGCTTTTTCTTTCCCTCCCAAACCTCAGCCCCCGAAGGAACACTCTTGATCTTCAGCCAAGCGTTGAGGGGCGCCTCGGGGAGACCGAGATCCTTCTCTGGGACTGAAGACGCTGACGCCCCAGAAGGGATCAGGATGATCCGCTGTGTTTTCTTCTCTTCGCGGCCTGAGAGGGTGATGGAGTGAGCCATATGTCCCTCCAACTTGAGCTGCACAGTTCTATCTTTGCCATCGTTCCAGATCAGCGTATAGGGGGTATGGGCGATGAACCTAACACCCTCAAAGATCTTCGCTCTGCTGGGGGTGCTCTCGATGAGGTGGCGGGCTTCTGACATCTGAATCCGAACCGGTTCCACCACCGGATGAATCAGCAGATCCTCAGCCTCCACACTGTATAGCTTCTGAAAGCTCCAAAAGCCTCCACCGCCGAGGAGCAAGAGGAGCACGAGAGAGATGAGCCAGGGTTTTGAGCCCCCTCTCTGCTCTTCACCCGAATCTTCTGAGGAATCCAACTCTCCAACATGCTCAGGGGTCGCTCTGGGGGGCGCAGTACGCTCATCTGTTGTGGCCTGATCTCCCTCCATAGGTAGTGTGGGAGAGAGCGCGCTGCTCTCAGGACCGAGCGGCTCCCCGCTGGGAATGAAGCGGATCAGATTTCCAGTCGAATCGCTCAGCTTAAACATCGCCTCACGAAGCTTTTTGATCATCTCCTCTACAGATTGAGGGCGCTCTTCCCTCTTTTTTGAAAGGCAGGACTCCAACAGTTCGACGATGCAATCGCTGATATGAGGAGCCTCTTTGCGCAGATCAGGGGGCGGCTTGGAGGCCTGAGACATCATTACAGACATTGCAGTAGGGCCATCAAAGGGGGGACGCCCTAAGAGCAGCTCACAGAGGATGACGCCCAGGGCGTAGATATCTGTGCGATGATCTACCCGCTCGCCATGAACCTGCTCAGGGCTCATATAGTGAGGGGTCCCAAATATCGCCCCTGCGATGGTGATATTTACGTCAGCCTCTTCATCTCCTTGGACGATCTTGGCGATACCAAAGTCCAAGACCTTCGCGAAGTCAGGATCATTACCCACCCGCGCGATCTGGATATTCTCTGGCTTGAGATCTCGGTGGATGATCCCAAATTTATGGGCCTCAGAGACAGCACCACAGACATGCTCTATGATGTGCAGCGCGCGTGCTTCAGGGAGCGCTCCGGTCTTTGCGATGAGGCTGGAGAGGCTCTGCCCTCCCAACAGCTCCATGACAATATAGGGGGAGCTTCCCTCTTGTCCAAAGTCATGGATGGTCAAGACGTTGGGGTGTTGTAGACGAGAGAGGCTCTTCATCTCCTGCCCAAAACGGAGCAAAAGCTTCTCATCCTCTTTGACCGAGGCTCGTAGAACCTTGATGGCCACGAGGCGATTCATGGAGGTCTGTAAAGCGCGATAGACACGCCCCATCCCTCCCTCACCGATGAGCGTCTGGATCTCATAGCGACCCCCATCAAGGCTCATCTCGGTCATGGAGTTATTGAAACTCTCGCTCATCGCGTCCATCGCTCTTTCCCCTGCCTGAAGCTGGCAGTCTCCTCTTCAGCTCCAAAGAGAAAGATCGCTCCGGTGATCCCGCTGGCGACACCTCCTAAGAGAAGACCATCGCTCAGGTAGCTCAAATCGCGACCAGTAGATCTAAGAGAATCATATTCGGCGGCATCGCCTCTGCTGGGATCATCATCTAGATCATTAAGGCTCTGATGTCGATCAAGGGCCGCAAAACCCGACACGGCGCTGCCCACCAAGAGGGCTGCGCTGAGCCCTAAGAGGGTCCAAGCTCCCACTTGGCTCGACTCCTTCGTTTTTGCCTCAGGAGCAGCTTCGATAGAGATCAGTTGAACGTGATGTTTCAGTTCATTATTCTTAAAGAGAAGCTCCTCAACCTGTCGGCTATAACCTTCCATCTCCACCATGATAAAGTGTTTGCCTGGAGTCACTTCACCACGAAATGGCGTGAGTCCTCGGGCCTGTCCATCTACAAAAACTTGAGCGCCTTCAGGAGTAGATGTGATCTGAAGGTGTACTCTATGAACCTCTCTGGAGGAGAGCAGCTCTAGAGTCCGTAGGGATTCTTCAACCTGAATTCGATCTTTCGCCTTTGGCGACATCTCTAAATATTTACGATAATATTCGATGGCGGAGCGGTATTCTTTAAGCTCTTCAAAGCTACGAGCCATATTAAAAACCAACACAGGGTTGGGATCGAGGCGGTAGGCTTTATTGAATTCAAGGATCGCGTCAGCAAAACGCTTCCCCTTAAAGTGTTCTCTCCCCGCTTTGTAGGCTTGAACAGCGGTGCTCTTCTCTCCTTCGGCCTGCACCAGGAGGGGCAGCAATAGAAAGCCAAGCGATAGCAGGAGTCCCCTCAAAGTCGCCTCCAAGATCCAAAGCCGCGGCATATTAACACAGAACGGAGAACAGGAGATCCAAACTCAATGCAGCCTCTCTCGCCCCCCCTGAATCACCCGAAGTCCAGGAGTTCGCTGAGCATGGCGCCGCTCCAAGCGCCAGAGTTGAAGGCGATCAAAGAGCCTGTCTGGTCGCCAGAGTCCGGTCCAGAGCAGCCAAGCGACGCCTACCGCCCAAATCTCCATCAGCCCTCGCGCGCGACCAACCAGAAGGAAGGTAAATGCGCCGATGATCAAGAGCAGATAGATCAGCCCCCGTCCGCTTAAGTTGATCAGGGCTAAGCGACGCTGAGGACTCAACATAAGGGCCCAGGAGGTGATCAGGGCTACGCCCAGCGCTTGGCTCCCATTGACCGCCGCTTGACCCCCGCCCAAGAGGGGAGTGAGGCTGTCAGGAAAGAGCGCTAGACAGAGCGCGCCTCCCAGGTTGATCAGCAGGGCTGCCCAGAAGCAGAAAACAAGGAGGCGACGAGCACCCCAAGGGCGCTCCATCATCGGCGCAAACCAGAGGATCGGCAGAATCGCCCCAATAATGCCCCAGCCCATATCGGGGAGGAGCCAAGTGTCGATGATAAAGACCCCCAAAAAGAGACTCAAGATGCCGATGATGATCTCCCGTTTCCTGCTGTACCAGAGCTGGGTCAGCGCAGATCGAAAGAGAAAGTAGGCCAACCCTAAGAAGATGATCAGTGAGAAAGGAGAGCCTGGCGCGGCGATCAGGCTGTTGCTCAAGAGCGCGGGTAGACGTAAGCCCCCAAGGCTGTTCTGATGAATCAGGGACCAATCAACGATCCCCCAGGGCTGAACTTCAGGCATCGCCCAAAGGGGATGGGTGGGGAGGTTCACCGCGAGGCTAAAGAGAGTAGAGCAGAGGATGATCAGCAAAAGCAGCAAGCGGCTCCCAGGAGGGATCAGGGCCAGCAATGTTCGGGGCCTCAAAGGCATCATCGGGATCATGCATCTCCTGCGATTTTTACTCTGAGGTCTGCGCCAGAGTAGGACTCTCTACGGTGCTTTACCCCCAAGAGCGCTTCACTTAGCATCCCAGGCATCATCAAGTCACCACTCGCCAGGAGAAGAGCATGAACCCAGCTCCGCTTATCCAACTCGCGACCGCCTATTGGGGCAGCGCAACCCTCATCGCCGCTGTCCGCCTTGATCTCTTCTCCTTTCTGGAAGAGGGCTCTGAACCGGAAGCGCTCGGGGAGCTGTTGGGTTGTGATCCCCTGGCTTTGGAGGCGCTCCTCGCTGCTTTGGTCAGCTTGGATCTGCTCCGCAAAGAGGGGAGATGTTTCTATAACCGGGAGCTGGCCTCTCAGTTCCTGGTCTCTGGTCGCCCTGGCTATCTGGGCCCTGCGCTCCTCTATAACGGTGATGTTTATCCCCTCTGGGCAGATCTCCATCAAGTGATCCGGCAGGGGAGCGCTCAGAAGGCACCCACCGCTTATCTGGGCCAGGATGAGGAACGAACCCGAAACTTTGTCTATGGGATGCACCATCGCGCCCTGGGTCTTGGACAGGGAGTTCTCGGTAGCCTGGATCTTCAAGGTCGGCGCCACTTGGCAGATCTCGGCGGCGGCCCAGGGACTTACTCCGTGCTCCTCTGCCAAAAATATCCCCAGCTCAGAGCGACGCTCTTTGATCTTCCCCCGGTGGTCGAGATCGCTCAGGAGATCGTGGCCTCTATGGGGGCCTCAGAGCGGGTCTCTTGCTGCCCCTATGACTACTATCAGGGGGGATTGGAGGGGCGCTATGATGCGGTGCTCATCTCTGGGGTTCTTCATCGAGAGCAGCCCGGGCAGGTGCGTGATCTTCTTAAACAAGCGGTCGAGATTTTGGAGCCAGGAGGAGTCCTCTATCTCAGCGATGTGATGCTGGATGATGCGCGTACAGGGCCACTCTTTGGGACGATGTTTGCCCTTAATATGCGGGTCCTTTCACATGGTGGGCGCTGTCACTCTGTCGCTGAGCAGCGTGGCTGGTTAGAGGAGCTGGGGCTTCAGGTCAAGCAGGTGATTCAGCTTCCGCCCCCCATCCACTATACAATCATTCAAGCGGAGCGCGTCTGAACCATGAAGTTCCTCTCTCTCTTCCTTCTCCCTGGTTGCTTCCAAGACTTGGCTGAGCAGCAACAGGTCAAGCCCGCCCCAGATCTGCTCCTGGTCGCTCAGGGACCAGAGATTCCTCCTAAGCCTCTCTCGTTCCCTCAACAGAAGCAAGCCGCCAGCCCCAAGGTTCAAAGCCCTGCCCAAAAGCCAGCCGCTGCCCAGGTTCAAGCTAAAGCCCCCTCGGGAATCAAACGCCTAGATGCCTACCGGCTCAAAGTGGATGAAATCTTTGTGGACCGCCTAGAGCGCAAGCTGGAGATCCCCTGTAAGCTCAATATGGAGGAGGGAATTCTAGAGTATTTTGCGGTCAGCTCTCAGGGGAAGCTTCACGAGTCTGTGTTGGAATGCATGATCCGTCCCCGCCGTCTTCACCTCGCCTTCCTCCTCATCGGGATGGAGGTGGCCAAGCTTCAGATCGATCCCAAGCACATCAAGCCTCCACAGATCTTAAGAGATGGAGGGGCGGTAAAGCTTTTCGTTCGCTGGCAAGACCAGCAGGGAGCGCAACAGCGATGCCCCGCTGAAGAGTGGCTCTATAACCGCAAAGAAGACACCAGCCCACCGGTGGGTGAGTGGCACTTCCTGGGCAGCCGTTTTCAGGATGGGAGATACTCCGCCGATCAAGAGGGCAGCCTCATCGGCTTGGTCCCCGATTCTTCAGTTCTCTTAGAGTCAGGAAGCTTCCAGGGCAACCCCTATCAAGGCGCAGATCTGGGCTTTGAGGTGTTCAAGGCTCGTACCCCTCCTCGGGGAACCCCTGTAACCCTTATCGCTGAGCTGATCCGCACGGTGGGGCCTGAGCATGCGCCCGCCCCAGCTCCTAAAGCAAAGGCTGCCCCCAAAGCAGCGATCCCTGTGCCCCCGGCTCCTAAAGATCCCCCAGCCCCCAAAGCAGCGATCCCTGTGCCCCCAGCCCCTAAAGATCCCCCTCTTTAAGGATGATCTCTCCCAAGCGCTGATGAGCATCTGAGATCTGCGCTAGAGGATCTTTGGAGAGGCTATAGTGGCTCTGATGTACCGTCGCCAGAGAGAGCCCCTCTTGGTTTAAAGCGCTCTCCCAGGACTCCAGATCGGCTCGCCGTGTCCAGATCTTACGGACCCGCACCTGCCAAGCTTGTGCTCGTTCAGCGAGGTCCTCATTGAGCAGCTCGGCGAGCACAAAAGCGCGCATCGCCTCAGCCAGCTCTCCCCGCTGCAGCCGCCGCAGCCCTAACTCTAGATGTTGAGCGCCACTGACCGGTGTACCTCCTGGGAGAGCCTCCAGAGGATCTGAGGACTCTTTGCGCTGTGTTAGACAGAGGTTCTCGGCTGACTGAGACTTGAGACCAAAGAGCCAGTTACAGCGTCCACAGTGGATCTCCTCCTGCGCCAAACGATCAAAGGCGCGCTCCAGATGCCCCCTCCGAAAAGCGCGATAAGCGGGGCCGTTCCATAGATCCATCAAGGAATCTTTTCGCAGATCCCCCAAGAAGGCGGTCTCATAAGCATCTCCTACGCAATAGCCCAGCTTGCCATCCCAGTGGATCACCGCCATCACCCAGGGCCAGATACAGACTGGAAACTGCTCCTGAGACAGATGTTTGAAGGCATCAAGATCGTAACCAGGGAGAACCCCCTGAAAATTAAAGGGAAAGTGAAGGCCCACGTTAAAGGCGGGATAGCGAGACTGTAGCGCTTGAAAAATCTCCTCAGGGCTCAACCCAGCGTTCTCAGGACAACGCACCACGTCGAAGTAAACCTTGGGGCGACGATCAACCTTTCGCCAAGCCTCATAGAAGGCCCCCAAGTTGCGGTGAAAGCGTTGAAAATCATCCCGGCCATGCGCCGCAGCGTAACGCTCAGGATCAAAGCCAAAGATCGAAAAGGAGACAAAATCGGCGTACCTCAGGAGGAGTGGGATCTTCTCTCCGCTGAGATGGCTGGCGTTGCTGTGTAGCGCGATCTCATACTCAGGCCGCGCCTCCCGCAGGAGCCGCAACATCTCCCCAATCTGGGGGTGGAGCAGCGGCTCTCCTGTCTTCTGGAGGTAGATCCTCCGTCGCCCCGGAGGGAGCTGTTTGAGGATCTCCTCAAACAGCTCCAACTCCATAAAGCCTCGCTCTCCTCGCCCTGAGCGGATCGTGACCGAGTGAGCACAGGTGATGCAGCGGTGGTTGCAGTGGTTGGTGGGGCAGAGGTAGATGATCTGTGGTGCAGCGGCCTGATCTCGGCCCAGGCCCCAGGCCAGGAGGCTGCTCTCTTCAAGCTGGGCTTCCAGCGCGTCGATCTTCTTCAAAGATGTTCTCAAGGAGTGCTTCTCCAGATGGTAATTCAGTATCAAGGCGAGAGGCTGCGCCTGAGGCCGATCTCTTCGGCAGATCTCCCTCAAATTTTAGAGTGGCAGAACGACCCCTTGGTGCGCGATCCCGCGATGGGTTATCGCGGTCCTGTCAGTCCAGAGCAAGTACAGAACTGGTATGAAGCGCTCCTCAAGGATCGACGGCGCCTCCTCTTTGGGATTGAGAGCTTAGATGAGCCACCTCGCCTCGTGGGTTATATCCAGCTGAGCGAGATCGATTGGATCAGCGGCACCGCCTCTTTTGGGATCGCCATCGGCGCCTCGAGTTATCGAGGTCAGGGTCTGGGGCGTGAAGCAATCCTGTTGCTGATCAACTATGCCTGGGAGGCCCTCAACCTGCGTAAGATCTGCCTCCAGGTCTTAGAAGACAATCCCGCTCGGAGGCTCTACACCTCTCTCGGTTTTCAAGAGGAGGGCTGCTTACGCAAACATCATTATCTGGAAGGGCGCTATCTCAATCTCTGTTTGATGGCTCTCTTTCGCGAAGGAGAAGCTCGGAAGTGAGGTGTTTCTACAACCAAGGAGGTCTACAGAGCTTGGCCCTGACCTTTGATCTAGATTGGGCCCCAGAGTTTGTGTTGGCTGAGCTGATCAGCGTTCTTCAAGCGTATGGGGTCTCAGCGACCCTCTTTGCTACCCAGCCCTGCCCCAGCCTGGAACGGCTGTCCCCTAACCTAGAGCGTGCTTGGCATCCCAATTTTGCGCCAGGGAGTAGTCAGGGAGAGAGCATCGATGAGGTGCTGATCCAGCTTAAGGAGTGGTTTCCAGGAGCGCAGGGAAGCCGAAGCCACTGCCTGATCCAATCCAGCCCCCTGCTCCGGCGTCTCTGCGCCCACGGGCTGATCTATGACAGCAGCCTCCAGCTCTTTGATCACCCCAATCTTGAGGTTTTTCAGAGCTTCTTTGGTTTGATCCGAGTTCCCTATGTCTGGTCTGACGCAGCACACCTCGCTGAGGGTCGTCCCATCGATCTCAGAGCTCTTTTTCTAGAACAACCAGGGCTTAAGGTGCTGGCTTGGCACCCCCTTCAGTGGTATCTGGGCGCTCAGGATCTGAGCAGCTATGAGGCAGCCAAGGCGCTGGGACCTCTGCCCAGCCTCCGCCCTGAGCAGCTGGCTCCCCTGCGACGCTCCGGAGGGATCGCCACGCTTTTAGACGAGCTGTTGAAGTTGATTCAGCGTCGAGGGCTGCGGACCTATACCCTCTCAGAGTTGGTGAGGCGTTTTCAGGAGCTTCCGAGGCCCCCTTGGCGGGCGACTTGGTGTTAGAGCGCCTCGCTGCTCTCCTGCTCTACTTGATAGCGATGGATCCCATACCAACCCAGAGGGGTATAGGCGTAGAGACCATGGAGGACGATGCGGCTTAGATAGCCGATGCTGCGAGCAGCGTAGCGTACGACAGGCTGGGCGGCGTCAGAGACATCCAGGACCAGGAGGCCCCAGGGTCCCGTGCTGGCCAGATAGGCTCGCTGCGCTTCGATGTCCAGGAGATCAAAGTGATAGCCCGCCACGGTCGCTCGGGTCTGGCCAACCAGCTGACCCTCTGCGTCGATATTGAAGTTCTGTAGCACGGTGTAGGGCTGGCGGCTGGCGACGGTGTCGCTGCGTACGCCCCACCAGGGATATTTGTGAGCGGCGAGCCAGATGGACTTGGCAGCCTCAGCGCTGGGGCGATAGAGCGCTCGGTCGATCTGATCAGCGACAGGGATCATGGTGATCAGCTCTACCTGATGATCGCTGATTTGACGTAGGACATTGAGGCTGTTGCGACGCCGTCCAAAGTTGTCCCACTGAAAATCGACGGTGAACCAAACTTGCCCATCCTCGCTGACATCGACCAGATAACCAGGGACATTGATGCTGGGCAGCATCTCGGGGTGATCGGGGTCACTGAGGTCGATGCGATCTACATAGCTGCGCACGTGGTAGAGGAGGGACTCTCCCTGTTCACTGGTGGCTTGCTCCACATGGGTGCTGTAGAGGATCTGACCGTGGGTCACCTTATTGACAAAAGGAAACTCATTCATGGGGACCACACCATCAGCGATACGGGGGTTATCGACGTCACGAAGGTCCAAGAAGCGCAGCTCGCTCTGGAAATCACGGCGTCCTGTCTCATCTTCAACGATATGCCGGAAGGTCGCGGGGAGGATCTGGTTGCGTAGGGGAAGGCCAGCGTAGGGGCTCCAGTAGCGGGCGTAGTAGCTCTGCCCCTGGTTATAGATGCGCTCATATTCATTGACCAAGATGAGCTGTCCTCTGAGTTGAGGATCACGGGGATCGCTGAGATCTACATTGCGAACTGTCTGACCATTGCCGTGCTCATAACCGATGAGGTGTAGAACATCGCCATCTTGATAGACGCTGGGCGTATGGTAGTAGGGCAAGATCAAGCGCGCCAACAGAGGGCCATTGTCCTCCTTGGCGAACTCCCGCACTTGGATCTCTACGCTGTTTTCATAGATGTCGGTGACAAACTGCACCTGGAGATCCTGGATATTATAGATGTCATGGACTTGATGGATGAGGTTGATGACCTCTTCTACCTCGGGATTGTCTCTGTCCTGGATATTGATGCTGCTGATGGCTCGCTCTCCCACAGCGATGATCTGCTCATCATTGACCGGGAAAGCGCGGCGGACCCCTCCAAAGTTGGCGACACGACCCCGCTCAATAATGCGATCACCACGCCAGTCTACCAACTGAACGCCCTGAAAGCTGCGATTGTGGTTGTTGTTGTCGCGGACCCAGTAGTTCAGAGGGATCAGGATCAGCTCCAGATCTCGATAAACCTTGAGAGCCTTATAATCATTGTTGGCCCCGCTGCTGCTGTTGCCCTCACCTAAACGTTCTAGAGCCAGCTCTTCAGGGTTCTCCAGGTTGGAGATATCATAGAGTGCCAGGACCACCCGACGATCGTTCCAGCGCTCGTGGTTGCTGCCCAAGGCCAGCAGGCGATCCTCATGGATCTCAAAGTGGCTGATGTCCAGATCGATGCGGGCCTGAGCGACATGCTCAGGGTGGTCAGCGTCGCTGAGATCTAAGGTGTGCAGTTCGCGGATGCGGTTTCGGTAGCCGCTACCGTTTCTGTAGTTTTCGTAGTAGGAGGTCATGGCGAAGGCACGATCTCCTTGGAAGCGGGTAGCGCGTAGACCGCTGCGAGTGACCCCATCTACCTCCAAATTGGCGTCGATCTCCAACTCATCAGGGTGGTTTGTATGTACGATGTGCAAGCCGATATTCCCATCACTCCTCCATCGCTGAGAGATGACGCGAAGGCTGCCCTCAAACCAGTCCATCTTGAACTTATCGGCGATCTGACCTGGGATATAGACATGCCCACGCTTCGAAAGCGCTCCTTCTGGATCACTGATATCCACATAGGTCACCAAGGTCTCCTGCTCATTGAGGCCATCGGTCAGATAGTAGTTAGGGTCCCAAGCAGCAACAAAAATGGCGTGATGAGCGACATGGATAAGAGTGCTGGTACCGGAGAAGGTGATGCGATCGATCTCATGAATCTGGCTGGGATCGCTGATGTTAAGAGAGACAATCCAGGTCCGATCTTCCCAGTCGGCGGTGTTATAGCGCCAATAGTCCGCACGGCGCTTACTCACAGCGTAGAGCACATCCCCCACCATCCGGGTATCGGTGACCTCACCATCTACATGTAGGCTACCCATCTGCTTTGGGTTCTGAGGATCGCTGACATCGGCGATCATTACTTGGCTGCCATGGAAACCCTGAGGATCAGCGTCGGGATCATACTGCCAATAAACAAAATGATCGCTCATGACGATATAGGCGCGGCCCTCGCGAACATACATCTCGATCGGCATCGCCTGGAAGGGGAGGCGACCGATGACCTGCATCTCAGAGGGATCGGAGACATCGATGATCGCTAGACCTCGAAAGCGATTAAGCACATAGAGAAGATCGCCCTCTAATTTGTAGACATCCGCCTCGACAATCTCTCGGCTGGGATCTGGGACCGCCTCCTCTGCTGGAGGAGCGTTGGGGTTACCCGCAGCGCCTGGCTCAGCTTCACCTGCAAAGTCTCCATCCATATCGCCCAAAACATCCCGACCATTTTGACCGATATAGCCATTCATCCCGTTGGAGAGCAGCTCATTTTCATTGGCTGTCGTAAACTCCATCTCTCCCTTAAGGGGAAAGATGCTTGGGTCTAAAGCAGGAACTTCACCAGGGGCGGTTGGGGGTAGAAAACCGTCAGGGCTGATGGAGCCCTCAGGAGCCTGAGGGGCAGCGGGCTCAGCGGGAGCGGCGGGCTCTGAAGATCGGCAGCTTCCCTCCTCCTCACACCCCAAGAGAGGAAGCAGAGAGAGGGAGAGGAGCAGTGAAATGAGAGAGGATTTGGGCATGAGAGACTCCTGGGACTCAAAAGGCGGCCCGTGCCGCGAGCAAAAATAGAACCAATCATATTTTTAAGTAAAATCAAGACTTTAGAGAACAGAGTGTTGATTTTCTGAGCCCCTGCTCTCAAAAAATCAAGCTGATAGACGCTCAACTTGACAGCCATCTGTTGTCTCTTCAAGCTCATGGCAGAAGAAGCACAGTCCATAAACCCAAGGGGATGTCAGCCCTCTGGAAGAGGAGATGGAGTGCAGATCCAGAGACCTAAATTTCTAGGGCGCTTAGAGGCGGGGAGAGTGATTGGTTCCCAGGGAGCTCTCGACCTCAGCCCAGATGAGGAGCAGATCCTCCCATTTTTGGATGGCAGAAGCCTAGATATGATCCTCAGAGCGGGCCTGGAACTCAAACCCAGGTTACAACCCTTGAAGATCTTAGGGCTCCTGCGCAGGCTCTATCAGCGAGGCCTCTTGGAGGGTGTAGATGCGCCCATCTTTGGGCCCCCCAGCCTCCGCATCCGAGGCCAACTCCCTCTTCCAGCCTTGAGAATCCTCTCCGTACCTGGAAAACTCCTCCCCCAGCACTTCTGGAGCTTCAGCTTCCTTCTGGCGCTGCTGGCGCTGCTCTACGGCCTCTTAGGAGGCCCTCAGAGTTGGAACCCGATCCCTGCGCTTAACTCCCCTCTGGCTCTCTTCTTCGCCCTTATCCTCTTCCCAAGCATGCTCTTCAGCTTCAGAAGCCTCTTTAAAGCTTGGATGCTCAGAAGCTTTGAGCTGCCAGTACCTCGGGCCTTTCTACGTTTGCGCCCCTGGGGTGTCTATCTAGCCTTTGATCTCTCAAGCAGACGCGCCGCCTCAGCCCAACAACGCCTCAAGCTGGCGCTGGGAGGACTCGCCAGCCTCTGTTTTCTCTTCGCTTTTGGTCGGTTCTTGGAGGCGCCGCTCTTTACCGGGGTCGTGCTGCTGCTCCTTCTGCTGGATCTAGCCCCCTATCTAAAAACAGATGCTTGGCATATCGCCGGGATCTTAACCGGTATCCCCAAACTCAGGCGCAGAACTCTACGTTTCCTTATCCGCCAAGTGGGCCGCAACCTAAGGCGGAGCCAAGGAATGACCCGAGGAGAGTGGCGTTATCTCATCCTGGTCTCCAGTTGGCTTCTGCATGGCTTGCTGCTCCTAAGCTTACTGGGAGAGCAATACCTTCCTACCGTGCTTCGTATGGTGGCCCAGCTCCTGGTGCAAGGGGAGCGCCCTTGGAGCCTCCTGGGGATCAGTCTCCTCCTCTTTCTACTCGTGGTCGTTCTCAGCGCCTCCCTTGTGGGTCTCATCTTTGTCATCCTTGTTCAGCTCCTAGAGCCCAAGCCCCGTTGGATTCGGCAGATCGCGCGGGTTGAAGAGTTGAGGGCTTTTCGTCGAGCGGCTGAGGCGATCGAATATCTAAGACCCTTGGCTCAAGGCCAAGCCCTGGCGGAGATCCTTAAGCGAGAGCCCTATCAGGAGGGGGAGCTGATCCTCAGACAGGGGGATCCTGGTGATCGCCTCTGCTTCCTTGCCGAAGGTCGTGCACGGGTAGAATGGGAAGAGGAGAGCGGCCTGATTCATGGAGTCGCTGAGCTAGAAGCACACTCCTTCTTTGGAGAGATCGCCCTAGTCTCCTCTGGGCAGCGCAACGCTACCGTACGCGCCATGGAGTCGGCGCTGGTCTTGAGCATCTCTCAGGAGGACTTTAAGGCAGGGATCCAGGCTGGAGAAGAGATCGTCGATACCATCCGTGCGGTCTCGATGCTGAGGCGCCTGCCTGGGCTCACCGCTGCTTCACCTGGGCGCCTCAGCGCGCTCCTGGCGCGCTGCTCTATCCTAGAGGTTCCTCCTGGAGTCGCGGTCATAGAGCAGGGCGAAGAGGAAGAAGATGGGGTCTATCTCAACGAGGTGGGGCGACTACGGATAGAGAAGGAAGAGGGAGGGAGCTGTTACAGCGTCGCCGAGCTGGGTCCCGGTGATTGGTTTGGGGAGGTGGTGGCCCTAAAAGGGGGTTGTCGTACGGCGACTGTGCGGGCGGTAGAGGCGCTGCTCCTGCACCGGATCCCTGCAGAAGCCTGGAGAGAGATCTTGGTAGAGGATATGGAGAGCCTTCTGCGCCTAGATCGCATCTGTGCGGCGCGACTGGAAGCGCTGTGAGAGCACTGTTCTCTCTCTTTCGTCGAGCACTCCCTCTGCTCCTGCTCCTCATCGGTCTCTTTTGGAGCGCCCGTATCGGAAAACGAGCTTTAGGGATCATCGTCAACGGGGCTCGGGCCCTCTTTACCCAACAGGAGCTACAGCTCATCAGCCGAGCCCTGGAGGAGAGCAGCGATCCTCCCTCTCCTCGGGATCCTGAGGGCTTCACTGAGTTTATCCGCGAGAACCTCTCCAACCGCAGCGGACGCGATCCTGCCCTGGATCGCTGGGAGATGCCCTTCCTGTTGGAGCGCCTAGAGCCTGGTTGGTATCGCGTCCGCAGCACGGGCGCCAATCTTGAGGAGGATGAGGGCTGTGAACTGGAGGCCTTTGATGCTGATCGCCTCCTCCAAAGCTTGGGGATCCAAGAGGGGGAATTGGATGAATCGGGAGATCCTTGGGTGGATGATGATCTTTGTGAAGAGGCTGAAGTTTCAGGGAGGTTCTGACCACTCTCGGGTGGCTTGGATCAGCGCTTGGCTGTTCTGATCTAGGCCTTCGATGGAGTCATCAGCCTGGACCAGGAAGTAGTAATGATGGCCAGGGCCTTTTCCACTCACCCGAACAGGAGGCCCCAGGAGCCCCTGAGGCTCAGCGCTCCAAACCAGCTTGAGTTGAGGATCCAGGCTTTTGAGATAGAGTTCAATGCGGCTGCTGACATGCTCTCCAAAGCGGGCGCTTCTGATCCGGGTGATCGCTTCAAGTTGACTCCGCCCTTGATACTCCTGTTGAAGCACCCAGAGTGAGAGTACACTGCTCCCTAAAAGAGAGAGCAGTAAGAGCAACTTCACGGGTTTTTCTTCTCTGGAGCTTTTACAGGAGCTTTTACAGGAGCGGCTTCGACAGCCTTGGGGAGAGCCTCAACAGCCTTAGGAGCGGCTTCAACAGCCTTGGGCGCAGCTTCAACAGCCTTAGGCGTAGGCTTGACCTCTTTGGGTTTGACCTGAATTGGAAGCTTGGGCTTGACCTGAGCTGGGATCTTGGGCTTGACCTTGGCTGGGGTCCTCTCTTCTTGAACCTGCTCCTCTCCTGGGATGAGTTCGAGGAGATGATTAAAGGGGGTCGCACCTGAGATCTTAACAAAGAAAAAGACACAGAGGAGCGCGACGATCACTCCACCTAAGAGCATCGATTGGATGGGATTCCCAGCGTTCTTTTGATGCTTCTTGTTTTTATTCTTCTTCTTATTCTTCTTCTTCTTCTTCTTCTTTGACATACAACCTCTCCTGTGGTTGGGCGCAGCTTAACTTGCTTCCTCTGGGGCAGCAAGCGCAGAAGCGTCAATTCAGGGGCTCCCACCCTCCTCTAGAATGACGAACTCCACACGACGATTTTTGCTGTAAGCCTGAACATTCTCACTGGGATCGATAGGCTCCTCCTCTCCATAGCCCCGGGCCACGAGGCGAGCCCCCTCAACACCCTGCTCGATGAGGTGTGTGCGCACTGCAGCGGCCCTACGTTCTGAGAGCCTCAGGTTGTAGCTGGCCTTTCCCCGACTGTCTGTATGCCCTTGGATCTCGACCTTGCTGATCTGTGGGTTTGCCTGGAGCGTCTCAGCCACTTGGCTGAGGATTTCATAGCTCTCACTCTTGATGACCGCTTTGCTGGTCTCAAAGTAGATCTTCTCCAACGCTCGGATCTTACCCCCCGTAATCACGATCTTCTTAGGAGCCTCAGGGCAACCATCCTCATCCTCAATTCCGTTGAAGTTCTCTGGCTTATTGGGACAGCGATCCCTGCGATCCAGGATGCCATCCCCATCATTGTCAAGCTCAGGGCAGCCATCCTCATCTTTAAAGCCATCTGGATCTTCAGCTTGATCAGGGCAGTCATCATGTCGATCCGGGATGCCATCCCCATCGTTGTCAAGATCAGGGCAGCCATCTTCATCCTGGAAGTTATCTTGATCTTCAGGCTCGTCAGGGCAGAGATCTTTGGAATCGACCACCCCATCTCCATCTCGATCTCGGGTGTCATCGGGGCAGCCATCATGATCTTCAAAACGATTGAAATCTTCAGGATCGTTGGGGCAGAGATCATTGATATCTAAAATGCCATCTTTATCGTTGTCGAGATCTGGACAGCCGTCCTGATCTTCAAAGAGATCCTTATCCTCAGGATCATCAGGGCAGCTGTCGATGTCATCGGGTAGGCCATCCCCATCACGATCACCTGTGGAGGGCTCAAAGAGGATCCCCGCGAAGAGCCGAAGATCTGGATCTCCATAAGCAGCCATCAGGCCATGGCTGGCGCCCAAAGAGAGGTAGGAGTTTCCAGAGAGGAAGAAACGAAAGGCTGCCAGGACCTCCAAGGGGTTGGCTCTTTGAGCACCCCCCTCCAAAGGAGAGGAGCCAAAACTCTCTAGAATAAACTCCAAGCGCTCCTTAAACACCTGAACCCCCAGACCAAAGCCAAAGAGCAGCTCATTGCCCAAGATGATGGGATCTTCTCGTGCCAAAGTGTGAAGCTGCCCATTCTCATCTTCAAAGCTGACCGATCTCTCCAAGCTGCGCTTCTCTCGGAGACGAGCACCCAGGTTCAGGGCCATCCCCACGCGGGAGCCCAGATCCCAGTCGATGACCAACTTAGGGAGAATGCTCATCTTTCCATGAGAGGCGAAGATCCCCGCCTCACCTGTCGGGAGAAGCAGGCTGGGAACCAGAGCTAAGCCCACCGGATAAGCTTCTCGATCCAAGATGCGAAGCTTTAAGTTAAGGCGCATATCTCCAAAACCATCCCCCGCGATCTGATCCTCCCGACCAGGACCATCTCCATCCCCTCGAATGATGACGATGGGGAGAGCTGCCCCCACCTCAAAGAGGTTAAAAAAGCCCAGAGCCAGCACAAAGTCACCCGTTCCATAAGACTCCAGCAGTTCTCGCTGCTCTCCGTCGATCTTCTGTCGGAGGGGTTTGAACGCATAATTGAGGTAGAGGCCGATGCTGGGCTCCAGAGTCCCCAAGGCTTTGGAGCGATCCAGGCTGATAAAGCCCTTGGAGTCCATCGCGGGGCGAAAATTCTGGACATCTATATCGTAGCTCTCTTCAGCCCAAGCCCAGCCCTGGAGCAGGATCAGGCTGATCGCAAACAGGCGTCCCAAGATGCCTCCCTTTCGTCGATTGAGGAGATTGCTTGTACTTGGTTTGAAGCTCTGTTTCAAAACAAGCTATGGCTCTGAACATTTCAGGGCCTAGAATGAGACTCCAATATCGAGCAAAAACAACGATTCTCCAAGCCCTAAAAGCTGAGTCACCCGCCACCTCCAAGCACAACTTAGTCCCTCTTTCAAGCAAAAGTGAGCATCAAAGATGAGCAGGATCTGGACAGATGCTGCCCCTGTCCTGTCCCACCCACTCCCATCTTGCTGTCTTACGAGTTAGTTTGCGCGAGAAATCAGTCCGGAGGAGCGTGGTGGAAGCTGAAGATCCCAGAGAACAGAGAGCCGCAAACGTCCCGCTGCGACTTAAGCTGATGTTGATGGCAAGCTTCCTCGCCATCATCCCCCTTCTCTCTGTGGGCTGGCTCCTTATGGACATCAATGCTAAGGCCGTAGAGAGTGGAATCAAGGAGTTTCACATCATGTTGGCCTCTGATCTGGCTCAAGCAGCTGAGTTTGAGGTGGAGCGCTGCCGCACGACGCTCCAAGGCATCGCCGCTGCGTTGACAGATGTTGGGCAGCCCGAGGAGTTGCGGCTGGGCGTCGCCCTTGCCCTAGTTTCAGGACAGGGGGATCAACGAGTCGCGATCTACAGCGCTACAGGGGGCCTCATCGATCAGATCCTCCCTCAGGAGCAAGCCACCCCCAGAGCGGGAGAGTTTGACGAGCAGCTCAGCGCTGAGGAGCTAAGGGAGGCTCAAAAGGGAATGTTGACCCTTCCCCCCATCGCTCAGGGAGCGCGAGTCAGCTTCAAGCTTCTTCTACCCCTGTATGTGGGGGAGAAGCTCACCGGTTTCCTCGCCAGCACCGTCGATCTTGCTCCGCTGGCTGTACGCTTGGCGGAGCTGAGTGGGGCTCATCTACGGGGACTCCCAGATCCTCTGATGGTGGTCGATCTCAAAGGGCGCCTGCTGGCTCAGGTACCTGGAGCTGAGAGAGAGTTACTTGAACCCGCCCCTCTTGGAGATCTCATGGAGGGGATCAGCACTGAGGCTCTAGAAGCGGGCCTGACCATCTCTAAGCTCTATGACTCTCCAAGGGGAGAGTTTGTAGCGGCGGCGGTGGGTCTACCCAGCTTGCCTCTATTGGTGGTGGTGCAGCAGCCTAGAGAGGTGGCTTATGGCTCCCTTGGAGTGATGCGCGTTACTCTGATCTTCGCCTTGACCTTAGCCACATTTTTGGCCCTGTTCTTGGCGATCTTCTTCTCTCGACGGCTCACCGCGCCGCTCCAAAGCTTGGCTGATTTTGCTCGAGATCTGGCTGAGCGTCGCTTTGAGCGTCGCGTCACCATCAACACTCGTGATGAGCTGGCCATCCTTGGAGAAGCGATGAGCACCGCCGCCGCCGATCTGCAAAATTCTGAGCTGCGTATCCGTGAAGAGCTGGAGATTCGCAAGGATCTGGGCCGTTATCTGAACGCTGATCTGGTAGATAAAGTGGTGCGACGAGAACAGAACATGGCGCTGGGGGGGTGTCGTATGCCCATCTCTGTGCTCTTTGCTGACGTTGTTGGTTTTACCCCACTCACCGAACGTCTGGCGCCTGAAGAGGTCGTCGGTATTCTCAATGAACTCTTCACCATTTTGACCGAGATCATTTTTCGGCACGGGGGAACCGTGGATAAGTTCTTAGGGGACTGTGTGATGGCGATTTGGGGAGCGCCTGAACCTCAAGCGGATCATGCCTATCGAGCGCTCCAGGCGGCTGAAGATATCATGCGTTGGCTTGAGATCGGCAACGTAGGTTGGCGAGCACGCTTTGGAGTGGAGTTACAGTTGGCTGTCGGGGTCAACTCCGGTGAGGCGATCGTTGGCAATGTCGGCTCAGAGGCTCGTATGGAATACACAGCGATTGGTGATGTCGTCAACGTCGCCTCTCGTCTAGAGATGATCGCCCGCCCCCAACAGATCCTGATCTCTGAAACCACCAAGCAAGCGGCTGGGGATGACTTTGAGTATCAAGATCTTGGGTTGCGAGAACTGGCCGGTCGTGCTGAGCAGCTGCGACTTTATGAGGTCAAGCTGTGACTGAGGTACTCCTAAAGCCGGGAATGATTATCGCGAAGCGCTACTTGGTGGTCGAGGAGATCGGTCGCGGTGGTATGGGCGCGGTTTTCCGCTGTCAACATGAGGTCCTCGGTCGTGAGATCGCCCTCAAGGTCCTCTTGCCTCATGTGGTGGGGAGCAAAAAGGCTGAAGAGCGCTTTATGCGAGAGGCGCAGGTCGCGGCCCTCTTTCGCCACCCCAACGCTGTGGAGATCTACGATTTTGGTCGTGATAGGGGCTTGAGTTATATGGCTATGCCGCTCCTCAAAGGAGAGGAGTTGGGATCGGTCATCCAGCGTGAAAGAGGTCTCTATGTGCCTCGTATGATTCGTCTGGGTTGGCAACTTGCAGATGCCCTCGTCGCTGCTCATAAGCAGAGGATCATTCATCGAGATCTTAAACCTGAGAATATCATCGTAGAGCGAAGCCAAAATGGTGAAGAGCAGCCGATGATCCTGGACTTTGGCTTAGCTCATATCATCGACCACCAGGTCTTAGGGCGGATGACCACCGAGGGGCGCATAATAGGCTCCCCCGCCTATATGTCACCTGAGCAGCTCTATGGAGATATGCAGATCTCCACCGCCAGCGATCTCTATTCTCTAGGCTGTGTTTTTTATGAGATGCTCTGTGGTGCTCCTCCCTTTGAAGGTTCGATTTTTCAGATCGCCAGCAAGCATGTGGGTCTCGTCCCCCCCCTTCCCAGCGAAAGAGGCGCAGAGCTGCCCTCCGCGCTGGAGGATCTTGTCATGCGGATGTTGCGTAAAGCAGCTCCTCAGCGTCCCAGCGCCAGCGATGTTCGCGCTGTGTTGGTTCAACTGCAAATAGAGAAGGCGGGAGAGTGTGAGCGCGGTCAGAAGCTTGGTCGTGAAACCCAGATGCTTACCGCCAGCAAGCATGGGTTTCATAAGTTGCTCAAACCTAAGCCGGCCCCAGGACAGCTGCGCCTGGCCCTCCTAGGTGAGCTGGAAGCAGCTCTGTCTACAGGGTTACGTAGCAACGGGATCAGCGTTGAACCTTTAGAAGAGGGGATCGGCGAAGCTCAAGCGGTGCTGGTCGCTCAGGAGGAGCTCTTAGAGCAAGGCTTGAAGAGCGGACTCCCTGTTATCGCGGCGATCAAGCCTGGGGATGTTCAGCTCATCGCAGAGCTGCTCCGGGCTGGGATCGCCGAGGTTCTGCCTCTGCCGTTAAAGCTGGAGGATCTACTTCGCGCCAGCCGACGCACCATTCGACGTGCACAACGCCGGGGAGGCTCATGAATTACCCTGGGATACTCAGCTTGAGCTTGCTGTTCCTGCTCACTACACAGGCCCAATCCAAACCAAAACTGTTTGAATATATTGTCAAACCGGGAGACACCTGCTCCAAGATCGCAGAGGAGCGTTTTGGAGATCCCAAGGCCTGGGACAAGATACATATCCACAATCCCCAGCTTGGCTTTAAGCTGCCCCACAAGCTCAAGCCGGGCTCGCGTCTCCAGCTCCCTGCTCCTGAGCCAGACGCCAAGCTCACCGAGATGGAACCCCAAGTAAACTCTCGGGCAACAGACGCCCCCGTCTATCAGGAGGCGAAGCTCAATCAGGAGCTGTACCGAGGCTGGCGGATCAACACCCTAGAGAACGGCACTGCAGAGATCACCTTTCAAAACCAAGCTCAAATCCATCTGCATCATGACACCCTCGTGATCATCTTCGGTCCTACCACCAGCCGAATTCGAACGCGCAGCCGCGCCACCCTGGCGCGAGGAAGTTTGCGCAGTCACTTGGGAGAGTTGGCGGGGACACCAAAGCTGCTGATCTCCTCTCCCAGTGCTGAGACTCATCTCGGCGAAGGGCAAGCCCTCCTCTCTGTAGACAAAGTCAACACCACGCGGCTCTCCAACCATGCGGGAAAACCGATCCAACTGGAGGGCAAGCGGGGCAGAGGAAAAGTCGAGGTCGTTGCCGGTATGGGCAGTTCAGTCAAACAGGGGCAGCGCCCCAGTAAGCCAAAGCTTCTCCCTCCAAGCCCCAGTTGGTCTCTTGACAGCCCCAGCCAGCTCTTGAACCTGTCTGGAGAGCAACCCAAAGCCTGGGGGCGCTGGGAGCCCGTCTCCAAGGCTTCGGCTTATCGTGTTGAGCTGGCTCGTTCCCCCGATGGCAGCCAAATCCTGGTGATCACCACGGTCCCAGCTCCAACGCAGCGCTTTGAAATCCGTGGCTTGCCGCTGGGGACCTATTATGCTCGAGTCTCTGCTCTGGATGCGCAGGGCTTTGAGAGCAAACCCTCCCCGATCAAAACCATCAAGCTGCTGAGTCTTGAGTTCTCCGCTCCTGACGGCAGCAAGATTAAGGGCAACAGCCCGTTGCCGCTGGGAAGCTGGATTGAAGCCCCCGAGGGTGTAAGCTGTGCCCAAAATTTAGGCTCCAAGGCGCGTCGCTTCCAATTCAAAGAGCCAGGCCAATTCAAGCTGAGTTGTGTTGATAAAAGTAGACAGCTCCTGGCGCGCCCCAAGATCGAGGTGCTCCCTGCACAGAGTTCCAGCGCTCCAAGCTCCCAACCGCAAGAGAGTAAACTTGAAGAGCCTGCAGTTCCCAAGCTTACAGAGGAGTATACACCTCTACAGCTCGATCCACTCAGGGCTCTTTCTTCAGCCTTCGCCACGATCCCCTCTCCGCGTAGGTTGAGCCTCAGAGATGAGCAGCGTATGGGCCTCCACCTCTGGGTTGCAGAAGCTCCTCTCGCGGAGGACAGCGCAGGAAACTTCAGCCCTGCGCTGCCGAGCCTCGGTGTAGGGTTCAGCCTCTTTAATGAGCGCCTGATGGTGAGAGCGGCTCATGCTTTCAGTATAGAGCCCTTCGTCAGCAAAGAGCCTGAGGGTGCTCTCTTTGGAAGCTTAGGCCTGCGTTTGCTGCGCAGCGCCTTCTGGGGTTTGGGCCTCTCGCTTGATCTCAGTGTTTGGGCACCGACCCTCAATGATCACAGCGGAGCGCGCTTCCTCCCCAGTTTGGAGGGATCTCTACGCCAAGATCGCTTTGCGTTACGGCTCCGCCAAGGCTACATCAGGGGTCTAGAGGATGAGAGCATCACCCTCTGGTCAGGAGGCTACGGTCTTGAGTTCAATCTCTGGCGAGCGCTCTCTCTTGGGATTGAAGCTGACACCGCCTTTGGAGAGGAACAGACTGAGAGGATCCGTCTCATCAGCTTGGGTCCCAGCTTGGCATGGATGGCCTCTGGGTTTGAGTTGACAACAGGAGCTCTCTTTGGAGTCAGCGCTCAGAGCCCTGCTCTCAGTCTGATCTTGGGTCTGTGTTGGAAACCTCTTGAAGAGGATCTCTAACCCGCAAAGTAAAGCTAGAGATCCAGCTCACGCTCCAAACCCTCAATGATCCGTTTGAGGTTTTTTCGGTGACTGGGATCGTTCTCAATCTTGAGATTTCTCTTACAGTGAAAGAGAGCACGCTTAAGACGGCCCATGGTGGGATAGATGGCACAGAGACGAGCGTGGGCTTCTTTTGCCCCCGGCTTGAGGCGCTGGGCCCGCTCAAAGAACTCGGCGGCTTGATTGCGTTTGCCTTGGATAAAGAGGGACATCGCCTGATCCATCACTTTGTCATACTCCTCTTCTTCATCGACGGCAGGATGCTCAGGATCAGAGGGAGGCTCTGGCTCTAGATCGGGCTTGGGTGCAGGACGCCTGCGAGAGGCTTTTGGAATTGATCGAGATCTGCGAACAAGCTTGTTGGTTTTGAGTTGTGCTTGAGCAGCGGTCTTGATCTCCTCATTGAGGAGCTTGGCCTGTTTTTGAGCGAAGGGTTTTTGAGCCAGAGAGAGCTGAAGATTACCCGCTCCCTCTAGATCCTGATATGTGATCAGATCCCGACCCCGCTCCAGTTCACTCTGAGCGAAGCCCTCTTCGATCTCTGAGCGCATCTCCGAGACCTCAGAGAAGTAGACGCTGTCTCGAGCAAACTCAGTAAAGAGGAAGTATGCTTCACTCCATTGCTGCGCCTCCACCTCTTTTCGGAGTTTGCTGAGGCGCTCTTGGTTGCTGTTCTCTTGACGAGCGATTTTATCGAGACGCAGCGCCTCTTCATGTTGAGGCTCAGTTTGAATGATACGTTCAAAGGCTCGCTCCGCCTCTCTCCAACGCAGGGCTTTTAGATGCTCCTGTCCCTCATCCAATAGAACTTTGCTGTCAAAATCGCTTTGGGCTTTGGGCTGTTTGGGCACCTGAATTTGAGGACTGGGGCCGGGTGAGGAGGAGCGGTTCCATTTGCGTACGCCCAGAAAAGCCACCACCGCGACAGCGACGAGAATCAGAGCGATCAGAACCAGCTTGGCAGTGCTGGGTCCTCCATCCAACTCCACATCCTCAATATCAGCTCGAGTGAAGGTATAGTCATCGCCAGGCGCGCAGTATCGCATCTTGACCTGACCCAACTCGACGATATCTCCATTGATCAGAGAGGCGGTCCCATAGTTGTCGCCGTTGACTTGGACTCCGTTGGAGGAGGCCAGATCTACAATGGTGAAGGCCCCTTCTCGGACGATGATCTTGGCGTGATTTCTGGAGATAGAGCGGTGATTGACCACCAGATCGTTCTCATCTATACGACCAATGATCACCTCAGGACGATCAACAAAGAAGGTTGTCCCAGCCAAGTTGCTGGAGACAACGACAAGCCGTGCTTGTTCATCAAGGGGGAGCAGCTCAACCTCTCCGATTCCCGGAGGAGCTTGAGCTTCAACCTGGGTTTGAGCATCCCTGAGGTTGGACTGATCCACCCTCAGCGCCAGGGAGTAATCCCCTATCTGGATCAGATCGCCTGGTTGGACTGTACACTTACCCTGGACATGATCCCCATTGAGATGAACGCCGTTATAACTATCTAAATCCTCTAAGAAAACAGTAAAATTCCCGTTATCCCCGGTGCGGAAGAGTCGAGCGTGGCGGCGAGAGACATTGCGTTCCGTCAGGCGGATCGTGTTTCCATCTTTGCGACCGATGGTGATCTCATCACGAATGAGGGGCACAACGGTCGTCTTGCCTTCATCATCCTCTATCACCAATCGAAGCATTTATTCCCCCAGCCTGACCGTGACCGAGCACTCTCTCCTAGCACATCCAGGGGCTCGATCCAAGCTCAAAGCACGACCTCAGAGAGGCGTAGGAGCTGGATCCCTTGAGTCCTGAGGCTCTCCAACCAGGAGGGCAGCGTGCCCAGGGTTCGAGCCTCGGCGGGGACCAAGAGCAGGGCGCGACCCTCCAGCATGAGGGCGGCTTCTACATCCCTCAAGCGCAGCTCAAAATCATCTGAGCTCAGATGATGACTGGCACTGGCTCGTCTGAGCCCCAAGGCGATCGCTGTAGCCTCGGCGACAGAGGCAGGTCCTCCATAGTCTAGGAAGAGACGCCCCTCCTCCTTGAGGACCTTCAGCAGCGCGCTCATATGAGATCTAGAGCCGCTCAGAGGAGGACCTTGGCCCAAGCCCGCTGCGCCTGGGAACCGCTGGAGAGAGGCTTGAAGTCGCTGAATAAGGGCGCTGGGGCTGCCCCCTCCAAGCTGGAGGATAAACTCTCGACCCTCCGCCTCCAAACGACGAGCCAAGAGAGGGGCCTGCTTTGTCTGCGCTCTGAGGGCGACGGTGATCTCAGGGTCGAGCCTCAAAAGAAACTTGAGGTGCTCCTCCCTCTCCAGGCCGGTGATCACCACGGTCAAGAGAGGGCCGCTGGGGAGCAACCGCAGTGCCAGCGCAGGCCTCTCTTTCTGAAGCAGAGCGCGATAGAGAGGTCGCCCAGGACGGTCACCCCCCTGAGGGTGAATCAACTGAAACCCACGTCTCCGAGCCTGTGCCTCTAGAGGCTTTAGGAAGGCATCACAGCCCGCCCTGGAGCAGGGGAAGCTGATCAGAGCGAGGCTCTCTCCCAACTCCCGCCCTGCACCCCTCAGGGGGTAGAGCCCATGTTCCACCTGATTCTCAGAGAGCTGAGACCCCAGGGTCTCGATGACGAGGTCGCGGGCCTCTTCTGGATCGATGGGTTGCGGAGGGCTGCTCTTGATCTGCTCTTTTTGCTGAGGGAGCGGCGAAGAGAGGAAGAGCCGCTCTGTGTAGATCCCCAGGAGCAGGCCAAAGAGGAGCAGGAAGAGGGAGAAGAGGAGCTGCCTCATGGTTTCCTAGCCTGAAGAGTGGGTTGAAGGAGTTCGCCAGCGCGAATCAACCAGGGGTCTGAGCGGGGGTCATCCTCCGCAAAAGAGAGACCTTTGTCGAGCCTCTCCATAGGGAAATCAGGCTGAAGTCCTCTCTGATGAAGAGAGCGTCCTGAGGGTCGAAAGTAGTGAGCGATGCTCAGCTTGAGGGCGTAGCCTTTTGAGAGGGGCAAAAGCAGCTGAACAGAAGCTTTTCCATAGCTTCGCTCTCCCAAGAGCTGCGCTCGTCCATGATCTTGTAAGGCCCCTGCCAACAGCTCTGCTGAGCTGGCCGTCTCTGCATCGATCAGGACGATCATCGGTAAGGGAGGGAGGGTCCCAGGAGAAGAAGCGCTCCAGCTTCGCTTCCTCTGCCGCCCACGCACAGAGACGATGAGCCCCTCCTCCAAGAAGAGGTCAGCCAGACCTACTCCTTCACTGACGAGGCCTCCCGGACAACCCCTGAGGTCAAGGATCATGGCGCTCAACTCCATCTCCTCTCTCAGAGCGTCATAGGCGTCTCTAAACTCCAGAGTGCTGCCCTCTTGAAGAACGAGAAGCTGAAAGAGCCCCAGTGAGGGAGAGAGTTGCAAGGCCCTGACGCTCTTTATCTGGATCAGCGCGCGCTCCAGAGTCGATGAGATCGGCTGTGCTTCTCCCCGTTGGATCTTCAACTGAACAGAGCTGCCTAACGGACCTCTCAAGCTTTTAAGGAGGGATCTAAAGTTCTCTGGAGCAAGCACCTGCTCTTCGATGGAGATAAGACGATCTCCTCTCAATATTCCAGCAGCGGCAGCGGGGCTCTCAGGGAATACACGTTGCACTCTGATCTGCTCTCCATCCAAGCGCAGTTCAAGGCCCAAGCCCCCGTAACGCCCACGACGATCTTCTCTAAATTCTAAGAGCGCTTTTGGATCCAGTAGCTCTGAGTGGGGATCTAAGCTGCTGAGCATCCCCCTCACTGCAGCCAGAAGCAGCTCCTCTTCATCCACAGGATCGACATAACGGCTGCGGAGCAGACCGTAGGACTCAAGGAAGAGATCCAGAGTCTCATAGGGGATCTTTGAGGGAGGGCTGAGGAGCAGTGCAGAGAGGAGAAACGTCAAGTTCAGGGCGCCTCCTCCTCCAGGAGGTGGCTGAGGAGGAGGCGGTCTAGGCTAAGCCCAGACATCAGGGCGCTGGGATACTCTAGGGGCTCTGCGTTGTACTCCTGGTAGCTTTCATCAGCGGAGATGCTCTCATCTTCGACAAAGAACATATCCACGGAGCCCAACATAGAATCATCTCCCTCTTCAGAGTTCTTCTCCTCCTCCAACTTGGGGGGCTCAGGGAGAGGTTTCAGTTTAAAGGGAGAGGGGGATGGCTCTGGCTCAACTTCTGGCTGCGGGAGCGGCTCTTTAGAGGAGCTGCTTTCGCTCATCAAGCCTACAGGACCCTTCTTGCGGGCGAGGGGAATATGGCTGAGTCCCGCGCTGGGTCCTTGGCGGCCGCTTTTATCAAACTCTCCACTCAGGAGGGCTTGATAAGCCTCTCTATGCTGCCGTCGCATGAGGCCCCGCACATACTCCTCCAGATCGGAACGCTCCAGCACCTCCCCGTACTCACTTCGTCGTGTCCCAATAATGCTGCCTCCCAAGAAAATATGAGTCAGGAGAACAGGGTTCTGGACACCCGAATCCTCGGTTTGGAGGTGGAAAGTCTTTCCCCGATAGCGCACGTCTGTATTGAGACCGAGAATCATAGATCATCCAAGAGATCGATATGCTCAAGCTGCAGCGTCTCCCCCAATGCAGCCCCCCAGAAGCGGCCTGCGACTTGGGCTGCTCCTTGGGGGGTGTCGGTCACAAAGAAGCGCCCTCTTCCGGCGGCGTTCTCTCGGAGCCCTTCGGCTCCCAAAAACCCTTGAACCGCCACAGCTACCGCCTGAGCTGAGTCGATGATCTGAGGAGCGTAGCCCAAGAGCTGCTCAGCCTCTTCAGCGATGAGAGGTGCCAAGAGAGGGTAGTGGGTGCAGCCCAAGATTATGGTATCCACCTCGCTCCCTTTGAGAGGCGCGAGGTAATCCTGAACCACCATGCGGGTGACTGAATGTTCCAACCAACCAGACTCCACCAAGGGGACAAAGAGGGGGCAGGGGATCGAGAGCAGCTTGAGGTGGTGATCCAGCTCGTGCAAGGCGTGTTCGTAGGCCCCAGAGTAGATCGTAGCAGGGGTCCCCAAGATAGCGATCTCCCCACTCTGGGTCTGGACCTGAGCCGCGCGAGCGCCAGGACGAATCACTCCCATAAGAGGAATTTTACTGCCATCAGCCAAGCCTCCCAAGCCCTGAGCGGAGACCGTGTTACAAGCCACCACCACCAACTTCACCTGAAAATTTTTGAGGAAGGCAACGTTCTTACGAGCGTAGCGAACCACCGTAGCGGGGGAGCGGGTGCCATAGGGTACACGTGCTGTGTCCCCCAGATAAAGCAGCTCCTCTTTGGGGAGGGCTCTGGCGATGGCAGCGGCGACGGTTAAGCCACCCAGGCCTGAATCAAAGATGCCTATGGGCTGATCTGCGTTCAACGACACAGGAGGATGGTTTGACTGAAGAGACGGTTCTCACCAGACACCCCTTTGTAGTTCAACTCAATGCTGATCTGCTCAAATTCGGGAGCATCATCGATCGCAGGTTCATCGCCTACATCGATAAAAGTCCAACCGATCTCCTGAGTGGAGGGGATGAGTTCATCGGTCTCATCGTCGTATTCCCAACAGGGAGTTCCCTCTCCGATATCGATGAACTCCTGTCCATCGATCATGGCATATTTGCTGGAGGAGTTGATCCGGATATGCCCCTGATTAAAGCCGTCCAAACAGTTCCCGTTGTCATCTACCAGCTTGGTTTCAATTCGAAAGCTTCCTCCTGTGGTGCTGTATAGATTCGCTGCATCAGGACAGGCAGGGCGAATGGGGCTGTCGCTACAGCTGCCGTTTAAGCAGGCTCCTCCGATGTAGCTGGGCTCTGTGGGAATCCAAAAATCGATACTTGGGACGGCAAACTCCAGCGCAGAGAGGTTGCCGACCCAAAGCACCTTGGTGGATTTCCAGATCTCGATATTGCCATCCCAAGTTCCGTTGGCCCCCTCAAAGACACAGCTGCCCTCGACGCAATCTCGACCTCTAAACTCCTCCTGTTCAAACCTGGGATTTTCACACTCATCACTGTCACAGTCGCTCTCATCAAAACGCTGATTGTCGTTGGCGTCGACATAGGGTTCGCTGAGGTCAAACTCAGGTGGGAAGAGGTCGAAGGCCTCCTCATAGTATTTGTTGCCATCTCGGTCGATAAAGGCCTCCTCACCTCGGGTTACAGCCACCAAAGTAACCAAGGCATCAGCAGGGTTCAGCTCCTCCTGTGGATCAACGTTGACTGGGGTTGGGTAAGCGATGCGATGTGCAGTGCTGGTGGCGCCGTTGATATCTGTAAAGTTGGACTGAACCACGCTGCCCGCCTCGGTCAGGAAGAGCACCTGGGTTTCAGTGTCGATCACGCCATTAAGACGGTCGGCCAAGTGAACATGGCAAGTTGTACCTGGAGCGTCTCCCAGCAACCAAACATCTATCTCCGGTCGATCCGTGAAGGCAGGGATAATGCTGTCTTCGCACTGAAAATTAAAGGAGTCCATACTGGGGATCCCCCCTCGGATGACGATGATCCCACTCCGAGTGCTCTCAGAGATGGTCTCCTCTCCCTCTTCATTGAGGTTGCATCGCCCCTCAAGGCGGCCTGAATTCCGTGAGATGATCGGCTGCTCTCGTGCGTCCCGTTGAAAACCTTCACGACAAGCAACCGCTTCTACAGTGACAACCCCTGGACTGCCTCCAGCGATGAGGCGCACCGAAGCTTCACCAGGGACCCCTTCAGCACCTGTCAGCATCAACTTGGGCAGAATATCAACCCCTGGTGGGGCCTGCTCAGGGAGAGTGAAGACCACCTCGACATCATTAAGAGGCTCGCCCAGAGCTTCAACAGAGAACCTCAAGAGGACATTATCTTGACGCCCCGCTCCGGTACCTCGGATCCCGATGATCAACTCATCTGCTGGTGGGGGGAGGAAGCGGATCGACCAGGACTGAGGAATCGGGAGCCCCCCCTCAGCGACAGCATCAGCGTCGGAAGCATCAGCATCAGAAGCATCAGCGTCTGTGTCTACCCCAACCTCTGCATCTGAATCTGGCCCCGCCTCTGAGTTTGGTCCCGCTTCTGAGATCTCTCCATCCAGCCCCTGATCCAGCTCCTCTGGAGGAACACAGGTGCTGGCATACTCCTGAGCGTTGAGACATCGAATGGTCAAAGGCTCGGTATCCAGATCGAGCGTCTCTCCGTTGGGGAGGCTGATGTTTTTGATCTGGGCGCTGATCTCCAGGGTCTCTACCGCACCACAGATGAAGGCATCCTGGATGCGTGGTCCTTCAAAGGTGTGGAGAACAGAGCGTTTTTTACTGATATCTTCAGTGGAGCCGCTGATCTCAAAGCTCTCCTTGGCGGATTGAAAGAGGAAAACTTGGGGATCTACATCACTGTCGATTTTAAAGCGCGCCGTCGCGCCGGGCGCGATATTGCCCTCAAGGCCTCGAATGATGATCTCCAGGGGATAGCGAGTTGGGTCCTCTGCGGTAGGAGCCAGACCGTAGGCTCGACCACAGGGGCTGATCACCGCCAGTGAGACCTGAGGGAGTGGATCCTCGACAGGGGTTTGCGTAGAGCTGTCACAACCCCAGAGTAAAAAAAGGGAGAATGTCAAAGAAAGAGAGGAGCGATGCACGAAGACCTCCAGAGAAGAGCAGCAGGGTAGGCTATTAACGAAAACGGGAAGGTGTCAACTCTAGCACCGCTCCTCAAATCCCTATATTTTAGGAAGAGCAGCGTTGATTTCCCCAGCATCGCTGCTATCTTCCCGGCGCTGTGAAGCCCTTAATCCTCCCTCTACTGCTCCCCCTCTCAGCTCTGGCTGGGGGTTTTGAGAGCGAGTATCCTGATAATGGGGCTCGAGCCCTGGGGCGGGCTGGAGCGGTCTGTGCTTCCATTGCAGAGCCCTCTGCGCTCTATCACAACCCAGCGGGTTTGGCACGCTCCAAGGGTTCTCAGCTCCTGCTGGGGCTCCAGCTTGTTCAGCTTCAGCATCGCTTTGAGCCTGCTTCAGATCACATCAAATTCGATGTCACCCGCCGCTTTGAAGCTTTGGAGCAGTTAGAGTCTGTTTTCTTAGCACCGATGCTCTTCGCCGCCTTTGACCTTCCTCAACTCCCCCAACTGCGTTTGGGGCTGGGGATCTATGGTCCTCCTGGGGTGGGCAAACGACGCTTCTCTGATCAGCTCAGCATCCGCTCTGCCACCCGAGATAATGGAGAAGAGGTTTTAGAGGGCCTGGGAGGCTCCGCCGCTACCGCCCTGGTCCCCAATGGCCTCTTGGTGAGCGAAGAGATGCAGCTCTTCTATCCCAGCTTGGCTCTGGCTTGGCGCCTCTCTCCCTCGCTGCGTTTGGGTTTGACCCTTCAAGCGGTTGTCTTCTGGGGAGATATTGAGCTGGCTACAGGGGGCATCCGCCCCGCCCTCAATCAGATCCACCTGGAGGATCTTTTCAGCCCCAGCGCCATCTTGGGTTTGCAATATTCTCCTCACCCCAACTGGGAGCTGGGGCTGAGCTTGCGCCCCCCTGTCGCGATTGAGGCAGAGGGAGATGTAGAGATTCACCTCTATAATATCCCCTGCCCTGAAGGCCCCTGTCCTGAAGGCCCGGCGCCTCTGGGACCCTATCAAGCCGATCAGGAGCTGCTGCTCTACGACGAGGAGGGGGTTGAGGATGGGGTTGCCATGGATCTTAAGCTGCCCCTGGTCTTTAAGTTGGGGCTGCGCTATCTGAGCTGGCATGCTGAAGGGGAGGTTGCCTGGGATCTTGAAGCCCTCTACCTCTATGAGCGCTCCTCCAGCCACCGTTCTATAGCTCCCCGCTTTGAGGCTCAGCGAGCAGAACTGCCCCTGGACGCTCAGGGGAGCACTCAGAGCCTGGAGCCGATCCCTAACTTGAAGTCTCTACGTCGCTATCGAGATGTTCATGGGCTGCGCCTGGGGAGCAGCCTCCGTTTGGGTGCTGGTTGGCGTGGGCGCTTGGGAGGGAGTTGGGAGCGAGGGGCTTCTCCTGAACGCTACACTCAGCTTGACTTCCCCGGTCTAGAGCGCTGGTCTCTGGCGGGAGGGCTGGGTTGGCGCCTTGGAGCCTGGGGCTGGGATCTGGCTTATAGTTATGTGGGTTTGCTGCCACGTGAGGTAAAGAGCAGTGAGGTTCGCCTTATCGATCTGGCTTCTGAACCAAACCCCGAGGAGGGTCCAGGTTGGAAGGTGATCGGTAACGGTCGCTTCTCGGGCCATTATCACATCCTGGCCCTAAGCCTGAGCTGGAGAGGAGAGGGATGAGCGATTTTCAAAAAGCGCGAGAGCGTTTCCCCCTCAAGCCTCTACTAGAGGCTCTCAGCTCTGGAGCTGCCAGCGTCGATCTACAAGGCCTGGACCTAGAGCTTTTGGCCTATCTGGCGGTCAAGTTGAGAGCCCAGCTTCAGAGCCCCCTGATCCTCCTCTGCCCTACAGAGAGCGAGGCGCGGCGCCTGAGGGATGATCTGTGCTTCTTCTCCAACGAAGGGGTCTTACAGATCCCCTTTATCGATCACAGCCCCTATGGCCACCTCAGCCCTGATCGAGGGCGGGTGATGGAGCTGATGGCCTCTCTGAGCCGCCTCGCTTGGGAGGAGCCCCCCTTTATCCTGCTCTCAGCGGGCGCCTTGGCACGCCCAGTTCTCCCTCAAGAGATTCTCTTAGAGCGCAGCACTCTGATCAGCGTGGGACAGTCTCTAGATCGTCAGGGGCTGCTGAGAAGCTTGGCGGGCTCAGGCTATCACGCCGTGAGCACGGTAGAAGATCCAGGCAGCTTTGCCCTTCGAGGAGGCACCATCGATATTTTCCCTCCTCAACTCAGTCAACCTGTGCGAGTGGAGCTTTGGGGGGATGAGGTGGAGAGCCTCCAGCTCTTTAATCCAGAGAGCCAGCGCAGCTTAAAGAGCGCTGGAGGAGAGCTGCTCTGTCCTCCTGTGCGAGAGGAGTTACTGATCTCCCCCTTTAAGGAGCAGGCGCGGCGGGGCATCCTCAAGGCCAGCGCCGCTCAGGGGATCCCCTCTCGGGATCTTCAGGCGATCTTGGATGATCTTCATCAGGGTATTCCCTTTATGGGAGTGGAGGCTTTTCGCCCCGCCTTTTACCCCAAGTTGGAGCCCATCTTAGAGGCCCTGCCACGACAGGGGCGCTTCCTTATCCTCGATCCGATGGGCGTTGGAGAGCACCTCCGCGATCACTGGGATCTGCTCTCTGGATCCTATGAAAAGGCTCAAACAGGCCCTCTCCCCTGCCTACCCCCTGAGGTTCACAGCCTGCGTCCCAGCGATCTCCTCGCTGCGCTCTCTAAGCGGCAGCAGATCCGCGCCCACACGCTCCAGGTTCAAGAGGAGATCAGCACCGAAGGTCCCCGAGAGGCGTTGCGCTTTGAGGTGCAGGGCAATCAGGACCTGCGCCAAGCGCTGGAGAATCTCCGGGGGGGTTCAGAGCCGCTGAAGCCCTTGGCAGAGGAGGTTCGAGCTTGGGTCGCTGAGGGGCTGCGGGTGTTGATCACCTGTCGCCAAGAAACACAACTTAACCGCCTGGAGCGCCTGCTCAAGAACTACGGAGTGCATACAGAACGAGCGCTCAAGGCCGCCGCGTTCTTAGAGCCCACCCTTGAAGCTCAACCTGGGGTGATCCTCCTCAAGGGAGATCTGACGAGGGGGTTTCGTCTCTTAAGTCAGGGCTTCTGTCTCCTGACCGAGGGGGAGATCTTTGGTCGCAAGGCCCCCAAGCGCCGTGCCCCTAAGCGAGACTCAGGTGATCCTTTCCTGCAAAGCTTCCGAGAGCTGAGTCCTGGGGATCATGTGGTCCACGCTGATCACGGCCTGGGGCGCTACGCTGGGCTCAAGAAGATGGTCCTGGGCAACACAGAATCTGATTTCCTGATCATCGAGTTCGCAGGGCGGGACAAGCTCTATCTCCCAGTCTATAAGCTGGGGCGCCTTCAGAAGTATGTGGGCAAGCCCGATCCCCGTAGAGATAAGTTGGGAGGCAGCGCCTGGCAGAAGGTCCAGGGGAAGGCGCGTAAGTCTGCTGAGGAGGATGCCCTTCTTTTCCTAAATCTCTACGCTCGGCGAGAGATGGCTAAGGGCTATGCCTTCTCCCCTCCCGATGATCTCTTTCGCAGCTTTGAGGCCAGCTTCCCCTTTGAGGAGACTCCCGATCAGGCTCGCGCCATTGAGGAGATCATCGCGGATATGAGACGAGAGCGGCCCATGGATCGTCTCCTCTGTGGTGATGTGGGCTTTGGAAAGACAGAGGTGGCGCTGCGCGCGGCGATGAAGGCGGTCTTGGATGGCAAGCAGATGGCGCTCTTAGTGCCCACTACGGTCCTGGCCCTTCAACACTTCCGTAACTTCAAGGAGCGCTTCGCTCAATATCCCGTGCGGGTAGAGCTGCTCAGTCGTCTGGTCGGCCGTGAAGCCAGCCGGGAGGTGATCCAGGATCTCAAGCGAGGGCGTGTCGATATCATCGTTGGCACTCATCGGTTGCTCAGCAAGGATGTATGCTTCAAAGATCTAGGCCTCTTGGTCCTGGACGAGGAGCATCGCTTCGGGGTGAAGCATAAGGAGAAGCTCAAGGAGATGAGGGCTCAGGTAGATGTGCTCTCGATGACCGCGACGCCGATCCCTCGAACTCTACAGCTCAGTTTGGGCGGGCTTCGAGATCTGAGCGTGATCACCACAGCTCCCAGTGATCGTCTCAGCGTTCGTACCTATATCTGCCGCTCCAGCGATCAGCTCATCCGCGACGCGATTATGCGAGAGCTTCAGCGAGGAGGGCAGAGCTTCTTTATCCATAACCGGGTTCACAGCATTGAGGCTCGTCGAGCCTGGCTCACTGCGCTGATCCCAGAGGCGCGTATCATCGTCGGGCATGGACAGATGGAGCCGAAGCGTCTTGAGAAGGTGATGGTGGACTTCAGCGAGGGCCGCTATAACCTCCTGCTCTCCACCACCATCATCGAATCTGGCATCGACATCCCCAACGCCAACACCATGCTCATCGATCAAGCGGATCACTTTGGCTTAGCTCAACTCTACCAACTGCGAGGTCGAGTGGGCCGCAGTCGAGAGCGGGGTTACTGCTACCTCATGGTTCCCAGCGAGGCGGTATTGAGGCCTGAGGCCCGTGAGCGCCTCTCCATCATTCAAAAATTTACTGAGTTGGGCTCAGGCTTCCAGATCGCCAGCCACGACATGGAGCTGAGGGGAGCTGGAGAGCTGCTGGGGACACGCCAGAAGGGACATGTTCAGGCGGTGGGCTTGGATATGTACTCTCGGATGTTGGCGGAGGCGGTGCGCAAACTCCGAGGAGAAAAGCCCCCGCTTGAGTTTGATCCTGAGATCAAGCTACAGACCGCTGCCCTCCTCCCAGAGGAGTACATCCCTGACAGCCAGCTGCGCCTGCTTTTTTATAAGCGCTTAGCCAACTCTGGGGATGAAGAGGATGTTTTGGCGCTCGCTGAAGAGATGGAAGACCGCTTTGGCCCTCTACCGGGGATCGCTGAGAACTTGGTAGAGTTGATGAGGATCCGCAGCTTGGCCCGCTACATCGGCCTGAAAAGCTTGGAACTGAGGGGCTCTGGACCCCTCTTCAATTTTCACCCTGAGAGCCCTATGCCGGTGGCAGCGATCATCAAACTCGTGAGCAGCAGCGAGAGCCGTTTTAGAGCAACGGCGGAGCGACAGTTGATCTATGATTTCAGTCTGGCTGAGCGCCGAGAGACACTTGAGACAACGCGGATCTGCTTACAGCGACTCGCGGAGCTTTTGAGTGAGGCGGAGGAGTAAAAGATGCCGCGATTGTTCGAGATGCTGATGCTGTTTGGAGTCCTCCTTGGCTGCCATCCTGAGAAGGGGGCAGCGGGCATCCAGCTTAACGCGGCGGGAGATCTAAGTGAGGAGGATAAAGCCAAAGTTTTGGCGCGCATCAACTCTCGAACCATCACCCTGGATGAGTTTGAGCGCCGCCTCAACCAACAATCCCCCTTTGTTCGCTCACGCTACAGCAGCCTCCAAAGAAAGAAAGAGTTTCTTAAAGGGCTCCTACGCTTTGAGCTCTTGGCGATGGCGGCAAAGGAGCAGGGCCTTGATCAAGATCCTGAGATCCTCTTGGTTCAGAAGCAGGCGATGGTTCGTCGCCTGAGTCAGGAGATCATCAAGAAGCGCCTCAAGCCTGAAGAGATCAGCGCGGCGGAGATCGAGGCCTACTACACAGCCCAAGCCTCAAAGTATCAACGCCCTTTAAGCCTCCGTTGTGCTCACATCCTCTACCCAGATGAAGCCAGCGCCTTAAAAGCTCTAAAGGCGCTTCGAAGAGAGATCCTGGAGCAGCCCAGCCAAGCGGAGCGCCTCTTCTCTCAGAGAGCTAAATCGGAGAGCCTCGACAAGGGCAGCGCCCAGAGAGGAGGGGACTTGGGCTTCCTCTCAAAGCAGAAGAGTTCCGCTCCAGCACCGCTCCTCAAGGCGCTCTTTGAGCTGGAGTTGGATGGAGACCTGGGGGGAGCGATAGAGAGCGAACAGGGTTGGCATCTGATTCAGCGCCGAGGAACACGCCTTCCCAGTTCAACACCTCTGGTGGAAGCCAGTCCATCGATCCGCAATCTACTCTATCGCCAGAAGAAGGCTGCGGTGATGGAGGAGTTTGTACAAAAGCTTCGGGAAAAGGCTCAGATCAAGATCGATGAGTCTGTGCTCCAGAAGGCTCGTGCTCAAGCTCCTAAGGGACCCTCCTTTGCCCCCCCTGGCCTGAGGATACAATGAGATTTCTCCGCTCTCTTTTGCTGCTGATGGTGCTCTGGCCCAGCCAGGGAATCGCTCGTGTCATCGATCAGATCGTCGCTGTGGTCAATGATGAGGTGCTCACCTGGTCTGAGTTGGAGGACAGTGCACGTCTGGCCCTTCAACAGGTGGAGGGGATCCCCCAGCCCCAGCTTCGCGAGGAGCAGCGCCGCAAGCAGCTTCGTAGCTCCTTAGACGAACTTATTGGACAGAAGCTGATCTCCCAGGAAGCGAGGCGACGACAGCTTCAGATAAGCAATGAAGAGCTGGACGCTCACCTCAAGCGGATCCAGAAACGCCAGCGCTGGAGTGATGAGCAGTTGCGTTTTCATCTGAGCAATCAGGGCCTGAGCTTGGCTGAGTTTCGACGGCAAACGCGAGAGCGACTCCTTCAACAGAGGACCATGCAGGTTGCTCTTGGCGGTCGAATGCGCATCAGCGAAGGCGACCTCCGAGATTACTACAAAGAGAAGCTGAGTAAGCTTCAGTTGGAGTATGAAGTGGAGGCTTCTCATATTGTCTTAAGTCTCCCTGAGAACCCCAGCCCAGAGGAGCGCGCTAAGCAGCGAGATTTGATCCAAGAGATCCTCAGCCGCGCTCGCGCAGGAGAGGAGTTCAGTGAGCTGGCGCGACAGTTCAGCGTCGCTGATGGAGCGGAGAGGGGAGGGGGTCTAGGTCGTGTACGCCGAGGCAGCCTCCCTGAGCCCCTGGAGAGGCTGATCTTCTCTCTCTCTCCGGCTGAAATCGGGGGACCAGTAGAGACCTCCTTTGGCTTGCACCTCGTCAAAGTTCAGAGCCGCAGGGCCCTCCCCAAATTGGACTTCGAGGCCAATAAAGGGGAGCTGAAGGCTGAGCTCAGGGAGCGACGCCTGGGTCAAGAGATAAAACGCTGGATAGAGGTTCTCAAGGAGAAGGCCTTTGTTGAGATCCGGCTCCCTGGGCGTGGGTGATGGGAAACAAAAATAAGAGGGAGAGGGAGGCGGCGGGGAAACAATATATCCTGATCGCTGACGATGAAGAGGAGATCCGCTTTAGTCTACAGCTTCAGCTCAGCCGAGAGGGCTATCAAGTTTCGACGGTCGAGGACGGAGAGAGCGCCCTTAAGGCTCTAGACGAACAAGAGTACGATCTCTTGATCTGTGATCTCATCATGCCTGGCTTGAGTGGCCTTGAGCTTCTAGACGCCCTCAAAGAGCGCCCACATCCTCAGATCATCCTGATGAGCGCTCATGCTGACGCTCAAACCGCCTGGAAGGCGATAGAGAGAGGAGCCGCCGACTATCTAGCCAAGCCCTATCGCGCAAGTGAGGTGCTCTTTCGCGTCCGTAAGGCCTTAGAGCAGAATCTGCTCAAGAATCGTCTAGGGCGGCTTGAAGAGGTTTTGGGGGAACAGCAAAACTTTGGCGGGATCATCGCCCAGTCCAAGGCGATGGCTCGCATCTTTTATATGATTCGCAAGGTCGCGGACTATCACACGACAGTTCTCTTAACAGGGGAGAGCGGGACCGGCAAAGAGTTGGTCGCCAGGGCGCTTCACTTTGAGAGCCAGAGACGCAGAGCCGCTTTTGTCGCCGTAAACTGCGGCGCTATTCCTGGGAATCTCCTGGAGAGCGAACTCTTTGGTCATGTACGAGGAGCCTTCACCGACGCCACTCGAACGCGGCGAGGGCTCTTTGAAGAGGCCCACGAGGGTACTCTCTTTCTGGATGAGGTGGGGGAGCTGCCGCTCAGCCTCCAGGTTAAGCTGCTGCGGGTCTTACAGGAGGAAGAGATCCGGCGCGTTGGAGACAGCCGCGCGCTCAAGGTGAACGTGCGGGTCGTAGCAGCCACGGTGAAAGATCTGAACAAGGAGATCGAGAAGGGAAGCTTCCGAGAAGATCTCTTCTATCGCCTCAATGTTCTGACCATCGCTCTCCCCGCTCTCAGAGAGCGCAGAGCAGATATCCCGCTGCTGATCCAATATTTTCAGGAGCAGCTCAATGAGCGCCTGGGGCTCTCTATCCAAGGCCTCTCCCCTGAGGCGATGAAGCTGATGAAGAGTTACTCCTGGCCAGGGAACGTGCGCGAACTTCAGAACGCTATGGAACGGGCGATGGTTCTCTCTGAGACAGAGCAGCTCCTCCCTGAAGATCTGCCCCCCAAGATCCGCCAGAGCCAAGACCCGATCAGACAGAGCCTCTCGAGTGGAGAGTTGAGCATCAAGAAGACAGCCAAGCTCATCGAAGCAGAGCTGATCAGGCGAGCCTTGGAGAAGACTGGAGGAAATCGGACCCGAGCGGCAGAGCACCTGGAGATTTCACACCGAGCCCTGCTTTATAAGATCAAAAAGTATGGTCTCTCTTCTTGAGTTCTCGGGATAGTTTCTTGACGATTCTTTCAACCTCACCGAAACTCTGCGACAGTGCCCAGCCGCCCAGGAGCCCTGATGGCTAGACGGAAGAATGCCCTTGGATTGGATATTGGGAGCAGTTCGATCAAGCTCGTTCAGCTCAGAGAATCAAAGAAGGGCATCCAACTCGCCAACTTCTCCATGGCGCCTCTTCCCACGGAGGCGATCGTTGATGGAGCCCTGATGAACGCTTCTGTGGTGGTAGAGACGATTCAGGGCATAGTCTCTGCCCAGAAGCTGAGAACTCGAGAAGTCGCTGTCAGCATCAGCGGTCACTCGGTGATCATCCGAAAGATCAGCCTACCTGCTATGACTCCTGATGAGTTGGATGAGAGCATTAAATGGGAAGCTGAACAATATATTCCTTTTGATGTGAATGATGTTTATCTAGACCATCAAATTCTTCAGTCCCGCCCTGAGCAGGGCCAGATGGATATTCTTCTGGTTGCTGCTAAAAAAGAGATTGTAGATGAATATACCGGGGTTGTACGAGAAGCAGGACTCGATCCAATGGTCGTCGATGTAGACTGCTTTACAATTCAAAATGCATTTGAAGTTAATTATGGTTTCCCTCCTGGAGAGACCATTGTCCTTGTCGATGTTGGTGCAGCTACGATCAATATTAATGTAATATCTAACGGTATTACTACATTCACACGAGATATCAGTATGGGGGGCAATCAGTACACTGAAGAGATTCAGAAACAGCTTAATGTCTCCTATGACGAAGCTGAGGCCTATAAAATCGGAGGTGAGCGTGGGGTGGATGCAGACAGCGTTGTCCCACACGAAGTTGAGAGGGTGATCACCCAGGTGAGCGAGTCGATGACAGGAGAGATTCATCGCTCTTTGGATTTCTACTTGGCTACAGCCTCTGAGGGTCGTCTCTCCAAAGTCTACCTCTCGGGTGGAACCGCCAAGGTCCCTTCCTTAGCACGTACCATCGAAAACCGAGTGGGGGTCGCCGTCGAGCTTCTGGATCCTTTCCGCAATGTTCAGATCGACCCCAAACTCTTTAACCTCGACTATATCAATGAGGTCAGGCCGCTGGCTTCTGTCGCTGTCGGCCTGGGGCTCAGGAAAGGGGGCGACAAATGATTCGCATCAACCTGATCGCTCCAGAAGCTGCTCGTGTCAGAGGAGGAAAGTCGATCTTCTTACTCTATGCCATCTTCCTCCTGGGAGAAGCGGGGGGGCTTTTCTTCTTTCAATCCTCTCAAGAGGAACATCTGACTGGTATCCAATCTCGAAACTCCTCGATCGATAAAGAGATCGCACGCATCAAGAAGAAGACTGCAGCGGTAGTCACTCTAGAGGCTGAAAAGGAGGAGCTTGAGAAGCAGAAAGCGGTCCTAAATACTCTCGTCGAAGGCCAAGATGGTCCTGTTAAAATGTTGGACGAGCTCTCTAGACTGCTCTCTCCAATAGAAGATCCTGAGGAAAAATTGAGGGTTGACAACTTGGGGTGGAATATCAATTGGGATCCCAAACGTCTCTGGATCGACAGCTTTATCGAAAATGAACGTGCAGTAAAAATCACTGGGCATGCTCGAAATTATGCGGATGCATCTGAACTGGTCAATCGTATGGAGAGTTCAAAACATTTCATCCATACAAAAATGCCCGTCTCTGAAGCAATAATAATGGCGAAATACAACGACGCCAAACTTATCCGTTTTCAGATTGAATCTCTTGCTCTTTATGGTCCTGCCGACGTAAGACGATTGGCTTCAGGTGAATTAGGAAAAGGCAAGAAAAAGCGTAGGCGTAGGCGGCACTGACCATGAATGAAGCAATGGAGCGATTCCTCGGACTCCCCATCTCTCAAAAGCTTGCCCTGCTCATTGTATTGATGGCCGTCCTCTCATCTGCTTGGTATTTTCAAATGTTTGAAGGGGTGCGTGATGCCATCTCCGCTGAGAAACGGCGTACTCCCACACTCAATAAAGAACTCGCAGAAGAGAAGGCGATTGAAAAAAATCTCGCCATTTACAAAGCGGAGATCGATCAGCTGAGGAGAGAGCGGGATGAGATGAGAGACAAACTCCCCGAAAAAGCTGAGATCCCCAAACTTCTAAAAAAGATCGAATCGAAGGCCAAGACCATCTCTGGCCTTCAAATTATGAAATTTGAGCGGGGTGATGAAGAGCCAGAAGAACTCTATGCTCGCATTCCTGTACGGATGGTCCTCAAAGGCAACTTCAGCGAGATAGCAACCTTTTTCTATTACGTCAGTCAATTCAAGCGCATCGTTAATGTTGAAAACATCAGCTTGACTGTACGAAATCGAGACAAGGGGCTGAATGCCCTGGAGGCGGTCTGTACTGCGACGACCTTCCAGTATATCCGCCCCAAACCATCCGCCCAAAAAAAGGGTAGGAATAAAAAGAAGAAGGGGGGTGGACATTGAAGTTTCTACTCTATCTTCTCTCTGGTTTGCTCCTTTTGAGTCTTCCCTCCTTACAGGGGTGTGGAGATGAGCCCAGCACACGCAGACCTCGTCGAGGTCGAGGGGCAACGAGAAGCAAAACCCAGAAGAAAAAGAAGAAGAAAGCTGAGGTTCTAGATCTCAGCAGTCTTCCAGAGAGGTTCAGAAAAGCGGACTGGTCTCAGAAGGCCGATCCAGACCGAAGCCGAGAAACTCGTGATCCCTTTTTGCCCTATGTAGAAGATCTTCTGGAACAAAAAGCAGAAGATAAAGAGGATGAAACGAAGGGAAAGCCAAAGCGAAGCAAGGTCAAATTGGGCAATTTTGACGTACAAGAGCTAAGCCTAATCAGCATCATCTCGGGTGGAGCAGTAAACAAGGCGATGCTTACAGATCCGGCTGGTTTGGGCCATATCGTAAATACGGGAGATGTCGTGGGTAGAATACCCATGAAAGTTGCTAGAATTACTCGAAATGAGGTCCTATTCGAGCCACTCTTCTCTCCAACATCTCTAGAAGTCCCCGAGCCTGTGCGTAAAGCTTTATTAACGCAGGAAGAGCTTGAGGAACTCCTGCCATGAAGGAATCTTTTTCCATGCTTCAGTACCGGATTCATGGTCCTCTCGGCGTGTTGTTCCTGGTCGCTCTTATGCTCCCTGGTCTAAACGCTCGGGCAGAGAAACCCCCAAAGAACCGACTCACCCATCTGGAAGTTCAGGAGTCGAAGACTCACACTCAGATCTTTCTGCGAGGAACAGCACCTCCCTCTTTTACCGTCTTTAAGCTACGAGATCCCATCCGCATCTATATCGATATCTCCAACGCTGATATCTCTGGGCTCTCAGAGCCTGTAGAGGTGGAAAATGGGGTGATTGAGCAGCTCACTCCCCTTCAGTTTAGAGATGAAGTGGCCCATGTCGCTCGCTTGATCATCAGCCTTCAAAAAGATGTGCCCTATAGCGTACGTGCTCTAGGAAACAGCTTGAAGATCCAGGTGGATGCCAGCAAACGAGAACAAAGGCGTCCCCTGCTTATCTCTGCTCAGGGGGGAGAGGGGGAAACAGAAGAGGCCCTGGCTGAAACACAGCGACGTCTTCAAAAAGAGGCTCAGGCACGAGCCCAAGCGGAGGCTAAAGCAGAGAGCGCCGTTGAGCGTGCCTCCTTGGCGGAGGCCAAGGCCCGCGCCGAAGCAGCCCGGGCTGCTCAGGCTGAGGAGCGGGCTCGTTTGGAGGCTGAGGCGCGTGTAAAGGCAGAGCAAGAGGCCAAGAGCAGCAGTCTTGCCTTGAGAGAAGCTCAAGAGAAAGTGCGACGAGAGGGAAGCGCTCAGGCCAAAGCCCTCAAGGAGGCAGAGCAGAAGCTCCGCGCTGAGGCTGTAGCCAAGAGCAAGGCCGAAGCTGCCGCCAGGCTAGAGGAGCGCGCACGCATTCAAGCAGAGAAGCAGATTAAAGCGGAGCGAAAGGCTCGCGCTAAGTTGGAGTCTCTGAGCCGCTCTCGGGGTGAGGAGTGGGCTGAGGCTGAGCGGGCCTTAAAGCGCAGGATTGAGAGCCGAGAGGCCGCTCACGCCAAAGCGGAGCAAGCCAGCCAAGCTCGCCAAGAGGCGGAGCGCCGCGTCCAGAGAGAGACTAAAGCCAGAGCTGAAGCAGAGGAGCGCGCAAAAGCTCATGCCCAGGCGGCTAAGCTCGCTGAGGGCCGCGCTGAGGAGGCTCTCAAAGAGAGAGAGAGGGCAGAGCAAAACAGCAAGACCGCCACAAAGGCTGCTGCTCAGGCAGAGGAGCGTGCACAGAGGGCAGCGACAGAGCGACGAAAGGCTGAGCGTAGAATCCTGGCGGAGAGCAAAGCTCGCCAAGAGGCAGAGGCTCAGTTAAAGAAAGAGCGCCGCGCGCGGCGAGAGGCTGAGGCCAGAGCAGATGCGCGTGGGATCGCCCTTGAGCGCATCCAACGAGATACAGATCAGGTCAGCCAAAAGCGAGGCCAGGAGCAAGAGCGCTTGGCTCAGACGGAGGCACGCGCCAAGCGCGCCGAGGCAGAAGTCGCTGAGGCTCGTGCTGCCGAGGCCCGTGCTCGAGCTGCAGTAGCTCAGGCAGAAGCGCGAGCCAAGGCCGCTGAGGCGCGGGCTTATCAAGCAGAGGGCGCTCAGGCGCGGAGCTTAGAAGCGCATGAGGCACGGGCGAGGGTCTCAGAGGAGCGCGCCCGCCAAGCGGAGAGTGAGTTGGCCGAGGCCGTAGCCCGCGCTGAGGCGGCTCGTGCGGAGGCGGACGCAGCTCAGGCTGGTTTTCAAGCCCTGAGCACAGACATCGCCAGCGTTCAGAGAGAGGCAGAGGCGCGTGTACGCACCGCAGAACAACGTGCTGAGGCCGCCAAGCGCAGAGCTGAAGCCGCTGCTGCTGAGGCGCGTTCTTCTCAGAAACGTGGTGTGAAGGTGGAGCAGAGAGCGCAGGAGGCTGAGCGCCGCGCCTCCGCTGCTGATGATCGTGCTCGCGAGGCGAGCCAAAGCGCTGATCTAGCCCAGGCCAGGGCTCAACGCGCTGAAGCTCGTATTCAAGCCGCTGAGGCGCGAAGGCTGCGTCTGGAGGATGAAGCTCGAAATGCTCAAGCGCGCGTCCAGGAGCTTGAGTCAGCTCGTGAGGCCCTTAAGCAAGAGATCAGGAGCGCTCGTAAGGCCAAGGATAAGAGCACCGAGGCGCTGCTCAAGGCAGAGTCTCGCAGCCAGGAGGCTGAAGTTAAGGCGGAACAGGCGCGCTTGGCCCAGCTCAGATCTGCTCGAGAGTTCTCGATCCTAGACGAGCAATTGAGCCTCCTTCAGGATGGTTTGGCTGAGGCACAGCGCTCAGACAGCAAAGCTGAGGTGAGCCAACTCAAGAAGCGTATGGCCTCCCTTGAAGCTGAGAGCCGGAGGTTAAAGAAGACCCTCGCGACTCGAGAGGAGGCGCTTGAGATCGCCCTGGCTCATGCACGCAAGAGCCAGAGAGAGTCTGAGCAGCTCCAAGTCGTTCAGAGGCGTTCTCAGGAGGCTTCCAAAAAACGAGCGCAGGCTCGTAAAGAGAGCGCTGAGCGTCGTAAAGCAGCCAAGGCTGAGAAAAAGAGGGCTGCTGAGGCAGCTAAAGTCGCCAAGGAGAAGAAAGCTGCTGAGGCACGCAGAGTCGCCAAGGAGAAGAAAGCCGCTGAGGCGCGCAGAGTCGCCAAGGAGAAGAAGGCGCGCAGAGTCGCCAAGGAGAAGAAAGCTGCTGAGGCGCGTAGAGTGGCTCGAAAGGAGAAAAGCGCCGAGACAGACAGAGCCGCTCAGCAAAAGAGGGGTGATCGGAGGTCTCGAAGCACTCAGAAGAGCAGAGGGAGGCTTAAGGCTCAGATCAAAGATCTGCGCTTCTCTGACAATCGTGGGGAGAGCCACATCACCCTCCTATTTGATGGCTCGGTTGACTACAAACGTCGTCAAGAGGGCGAACATACGCGGATCCTGGAGCTTCAGAACGCGCTGATCGACTCCGCTCTGGAGCGCAGCTTAGATACCAGCGATTTTCCTTCTGCGGTGCGCCTGGTGAGCAGCTTTCAGGCGCCTCCTCCTGGAGATACGGTGCGGATCGTTGTCACCTTGGGAGAGGGTGTTAAAGATGAGATCAAGTTGGGCAGTGACTCCCTGACTTGGATCTTTCAACGACCCACGCAAAGGCAAAAGCGCAGCCCCAGCTCTTGGGGAGCTGTACCCCCTCCGCCTGTATGGGAGAAGCCTGTCGCGCCCCGAGAGATCTCCTATGCCGCCGCAAACACAGCGGTCTATACCGGCCCCACCCAACTCAACACTCAGGGAGGAGGAAAGGCGGCCCAGAACCAAGCTCGGCGTCCGCGCTTCAAGGGCCGCAAGATCAACCTGGATGTAAAGGATGGTGATGTTCACAACACCCTACGCTTTTTAGCCAAAGAGGGGAACATCAACATGGTGATCAGTGATGAGGTCACCGGCACCGTCACCCTGCACCTCAAGATGGTCCCTCTGGATCAGGCGATGGATATCGTCCTCAAGGTAAAGGGCCTCGACATGGTCAAAGAGGGCAATATTGTCCGCGTCGCTCCTGCGGCGGTGATCGCCCTGGAGCGAGCCGCTGAGGTCAAGAAAAACCAAGTCAAAGAGCAACTCAAGCCGCTCTCCATCCGCTTGGTGACCATCAACCACGCCAGCGCTGCGGATCTCCTGCCTCGGGTTAAGAGCGTGATGAGCAAACGCAGCTCGGCGGAGTATGACAAGCGGACCAACACCATCATCCTCAAAGATGTGAGCGACTATCTAGACGCCGCTGAGGATATGATCCATCGCTTGGATACCCAGACCCCTCAGGTTCAGATTGAGGCGCGCATTGTAGAGATCAACTCTAACTTTGAGCGACAGTTGGGGATCCAGTGGGGTGGTGATGCCCTAATGAGTCCTGTTACAGGCAATGCAACAGGGCTGCGCTTTCCCAGCACTATAGGCGTCAAGGGTGGAGCTTCAGATGCTGAGACCGCCACGGAGGGAACGGTCACCAACCCAAACTTTGTGGTCAACATGCCTGCAGCTGCGGGTTCCAAGGTCGGTGGTGCTTTGGGTCTCACCTTCGGGAGCATCGACAGCACTTTCAACCTCAACGTTCGGCTCTCGGCGATGGAGACTCGGGGGACAGCGAAGATCGTCAGTAGCCCCAAAATCACCACCCTGGACAATCGACCTGCGACCATCAGCCAAGGGGTCAGTATTCCCATCAGCCAAGTTTCAGCTCAGGGAATCCAAACACAGTTCTTTGACGCGACCCTGTCACTGAAAGTTGAACCTCATGTCACCCAGGATGGAAACATCTATCTGAAGATCAACGCGACCAACAATACGCCAGACTTTCAGAATGTGGGCTCCAAGGGGGATCCCTCTATCCTGCGTAAAGAGGCCACGACTGAGCTGCTCCTCAAAGATGGAGATACCAGCGTGATCGGTGGGATCTATACACGCAACTCCGGTTTCAATCGCAATGAAGTTCCCTATCTGGGCCGTATCCCGATCTTGGGTGCGCTCTTTCGCAACAACAACACCAGCGATAGACGCAACGAGATGTTGATCTTCGTCACCCCCCGAATCGTCAACCGCTCTGCCTCGGTCGTACGGACAGTCCGTTGAAGCATATCGCGCTCTCAGGCTTTATGGGTACAGGTAAGTCCAGCGTCGCCCCCATCCTCGCCAAGATGATGGGTCGTCCTTGGATCGATCTGGATCGCTATATCGAGCAGAGCGCACAGAGAAGTCTCTCCCAGATCTTTCAAGAGGAGGGAGAGCAGGGTTTTCGAGAGAGGGAGCAAGAGGCCCTTCTGCTTCTTCTGGAGACAAAGCCCTCTCTCTTCGCCCTGGGCGGGGGTACGCTGCTCTCCAAGAGCCTAAGAGAGCAGCTCCGTAAGCGAGCCTGCTTGATCAACTTAAGCGCTGAGCCAGAGACCTTGAGGAGACGCCTAAGCGGTGCTGCTGAGGCGCGTCCCCTCTTAGAGCAGGATTTTGAGCGCCTCCTTGAGGAGCGAGCCTCAGTCTACGCAGAGGCGGATCTCCTTATCGAAACAGATGGCAAGACGCCGGAGCTTTTGGCCGTGGAGATCCTCGATCTCCTGGAGGCAGGCTCATGGGGATGTTAAGGCCAACAGAGCTTGAACTGATCTATCGAGAGAAGCGCTCCCAGATCTTTTTTCGTGAGGAAGCTCTCTCCGAGCTGCTGACGCGGCTTCAGCGCCTCAGTCCAGGGGAGAAGATCTTTATCATCACCGACGAGCATCTCGCTGAGCTTCACCTCTCTCCTCTCTTAGAGGGCTTGAGAGCGAGAGGTCTCCAGCCTCGCTTCGCAGCCTTTCCGGCAGGAGAGAGCTATAAAAGCTTAGAGACCGTCGCTTGGCTCTATGAACGCTGCTTATCCTGGAGTGATCGTCAGACCCCCATCGTCGCCCTGGGGGGTGGGGTTACTGGAGATCTCGCTGGCTTTGTCGCCTCTACTCTCTTTCGAGGAGTTCCTTGGGTAAATGTCCCCACCAGCCTCTTGGCTCAGGTGGACGCCAGCGTGGGAGGAAAGACTGGGTTTAACCTCCACCAAGCTAAGAACTCGGTAGGCTCTTTCTACCAACCGGAGTGGGTTTTTATCGACACCTCCTATCTGGAGACCCTGGCCCCACGAGAGATTCGATCGGGCCTGGCCGAGATCATCAAGCACGCCCTATTGGCAGATCCTGCGCTGCTCTTAAAGTTGTCAAGGCTTCAACCTGGAGATCACCAGGCTCTCAAGAGTTTTGTTCCTGTCGCGGTTCAGATCAAAGCTGAGATTGTTCAAGCTGACGAGAGAGAAGCGGGTCTTAGGATGATCCTCAACCTGGGCCATACTCTGGGTCATGCTCTGGAGATGGAGTGGCCCTTGAGCCACGGAGAGGCGATCTCCCTGGGGATGAGCTTTGCGTTGGAGTTGAGCCAGGAGTGCTTTGGGCTGAGAGGTGCTGAGCCCTTCTTCTCTCTTCTGAAAGCTTGGGGCTTGCCCTGGGACTGGAGAGCTAAGATCAAAGCTGGGGTATTGGAGCGGATCGCCCTCGACAAAAAAGTCAGAGCAGAAGATCTGATCTTTATCGCCCTGAGCGCCCTTGGACAGCCTCGAAGGATAAAACTAAAACTGGAGCAGCTCTTAAAGATTTTGCAAACTTTTGATTGCGAGAGCTTAAAGGCTTACGAGGAAGCAAGATGAAGAGGAACCTCTTTTTGGGGCTGTTGGTGCTGTTTGGACTTGTCGCTTGTGAGGATCGGGAAACCTCCCTCCTCATCTCGCGAATCTCAGAGATCGATCAAAACTGTGATCCTGATGGTACAAAAGTTCGCTACAGCGGTGTCGTTGATATGATCTTCACCAATGAATATATCATCTATCCACATGTTGTGAATCGGATGAGAGATATTCAGGTGATTAAGTCATTTTCAGCTGAAGATGCTCGTCGAGATACACATGATGTGCTTCTACACCAAGCAGTTATCGATTATGAGCCTATGAGCACTCTGGAAGCAAATATAAAATATCGTCATGTTATCCCAATTTCAGGTGTGATAGGCATAGATAGCTATTCTAATCCAGGAATCAATATATTCCCCCCCGGAGTGCTTGAACTAATCCGTTCTTCTGCCCCATTTTCTATTAATGATAAATATATACAAAACAGTTCTGTTGAAATGAATATAAAAATACGTCTAAAGGGTGAAACCTTAGACGGAACAGAAATTGAAACTAATGAGTTTTCATTCCCAATGAAACTTTGTTTGGGGTGTAGGCTAATCTGTACGGAAAGATCTGAAGATGCTGATTTTAGCGGCGATTCTACAGGTGAATGTCCTCAATTCTATGGACAAAACGATGAATACGTTGAATGTGCAATTTGCAAGCAATATATTGTTGGAGAAGAGTATGAATTTCTCTGCAATAACGCACTTGCTAACTAAGTAGGATTCGATATGATAAAAAGATTACTCGACGAACTACTCAAGAAGTCAGAAGGAATTGGCGCTGCGGTGATGAGCATCGATGGTTTGATCATATCATCATCTGGAAATGAATATTTGCCATGCAAAGAGCAAGCTTCTGTATTTAAACAGCTCGTTAGTGTTCGTGAAGAAATTAGGGTTGGAGAAATTGATCATTTTCTAATCAAAGAGAAACATCGCTTATCTTTGGTCTATAGAATATCGGAACAATATTTAGTTATTTTGAGCGTTAAGCCAGAGCAGATATTGGGTCGCGCCCAATTCAGAGTCAGAACGATTCTTCCCGACCTAGCCATGGAACTATAGTGTAAAAGATCACTTGATCAAATCAGGTTGAGTTCGCTAGAAAATGAATGTTTTATTGATCAATGGACCAAATCTTAACTTATTGGGGCTTAGAGAACCTTATATTTATGGTAAAGAGACTCTTTCAGAGGTTGAAGATCGAGTCAAGCTTCGGGGGGAGCGACTGGGGCTCAAGATCTCATCTTTCCAAAGCAACCATGAGGGTGCTTTGATCGATAAAATCCAAAGTGCGCCATTGATATTTTCAGGAATCATTATTAACCCGGGTGCTTATGGACATACGAGTATCGCTTTAAGAGATGCGTTGCTCGCCATTCGATTGCCGGTGATCGAAGTACATATCAGCAACTTGGCCCGAAGAGAAAAGTTCAGGCAACGAAATTTACTCTCAGATATCGTAATAGGGACGATTTCTGGGCTTGGCGTGTTCGGTTACGAGTTGGCTCTAGAAGCACTCATAGATATAACAGAAGGAGGAAAAGATGTATCAAACAAATGAATTTCGTAAAGGCCTTAAAATCGAATATGACAATGGTCTCTGGACGATTTTAGATTGTACCCACGTCAAGCCTGGAAAAGGCGTTGCCTTTGTCAAAACGAAGATGAAAAATCTGATCAGTGGTCAGATTGTCCAGATGAACTTCCGCTCCGGCGATAGGGTGAAGCGGCCCGATGTCAGTGAGGTCAAAATGCAGGCCCTTTACCAAGATGGTGAGGGCTGGTGTTTTATGGACAACCAGAGCTATGAACAGATCACCGTAAGCTTTGAAGATCTCGGAGATAAGGTCAATTTCCTTCAAGAGAATATTGGAGTTGGGGTCCTGCTCTATAACGGAAGGCCCATCGACATCGAACTCCCCAACTTCGTAGAATTAAAGATCACAACCTGTGAGCCTGGAGTACGAGGAGATACCGCTCAGGGAGCGACCAAGCCTGCAACCTTGGAGACTGGGGCTCAGGTGATGGTCCCTCTCTTTGTTGAAGAGGGAGAGGTGATCAAAGTTGATACTCGTACTGGAGAGTATGTCTCTCGGGTGAAATAGCCCTTAACTCAAGAACTCTAACCTCAATTTGAAAGCACCACAACAGATCTCTAATTCGGTCGGCAACTGGAGATAGCTCTCTGTGCCTGGGCTGAGCTGCGCTCCATCTACAGAGACTGGACTCACCTCAGGGCCGATTCCCAGGAGGATCAACGCTCCTTGATGATCTATCCAGAAATGCTCTTTGCTGAGCTGTGCTGAAGCATTTGAGAGAGATATATAATCTTGGATCCCTTCACAAGGGCGACCAAAAGAGCGTCGTGTTCCTGGATGAAGCAGGAACTCTCCTCCATCCCAAAGGATGCGTATCGGAGCTTCAGGACTGACTCGAGCTTTACTTCTAAGCTGCCTCTCTAGAGGAGGCTTTGGAGCTGAAATTTTCGGTTCAGAAGGCAGAGAGAGCCGCTCCTGCTTAAAGCTGATGTGGATCTCTCCTTGGAGCTTGGGGAGCCCCTCCAGGGCTTGAATCTGGATTATCCAAGGGCCTTGAGCCCTGGCCTTAAGCTGCTTGACCTGTTCATCAAAGAGGTGTCGGATGTTCTGTAGAAAGCGGGCTGAGAAGGGCTTAAAGCTGATGTGATCTTTAGGGGAGAGCAGCACGAGGAAGTTGTGAGGTACGAGCCACTCTCCCTCAACTCCTTGAAGGCGGCTCTGTGCCAGAGCTTTCTGAAGCACTCGACGCAGGTGGTAAGGTTCCAAGCGTTGAATCTTTTGAGCGAAGAGGCCCTGAAATTTACCCCAGATCCCTGGAGCATGAACTTGGTCAAAGCGGACCTGAAAATATCCCTGTTGGGCATCTCTTTTGAGCACCCCACGACCTCCAATCCCAAAGAGAGAGCAGAATGCCCCAAACAGGCGCGGTTGGGAAGCGCTCCCAGCTTCAAACTTTGAGGAGGTTTGAGCTTCAAACACTCATCGAAATCTGTTTCACTCACAGAACAATCAGATGAAGGAGAAGAGATGATTTCGATGGGGCTGCTCTTTGGAACCGCGCTCTTTGTTCCTCCCCTCGTGGGAGTGCTGCCGCCACTGTTATCCCCTGTAGCACTGACCGTCATTCTTCTTTTCTGAGCCCTCCGGTGAGTTCCAATTCCCGCTGTATGCCTCAGGTTTGGGATCGAAAAGTTGCGCGGCTTCCAGCTCAAGGGCTCCTGCTTTTTGCGACCGATCTCCATGGAAACCTCAGAGACTACGAGGCCCTCAAGGCGATCTATTACCAAGAGAAGAGGCTCGGGAATCAACCGATCCTCCTCTTCTGTGGAGATCTGGTACATGGTCCCTCTCCTGATCTTGCTGAGCCTGATCTCTGGCCTGACTATCTAGGCAGCTTCTACAGAGATCGATCTCGGGAGCTTATCCTCGACTTTGAGCGCTTCTCTCAAAAAGAGCACAGCTTTAGCTTGATGGGAAACCATGAACATGCTCACATCGGGGGGCCTCCTGTGCCCAAGTTTCACCCCGATGAGGCCGCCTACCTCGATCAGCAGTTGGGCGCAGATCTGCCTCATATCCAAGAATTTCTTCAGCGTTGGCCGCTCATAGCTCTCAGCGACTCCGGCTTTGTCCTGACTCATGCAGCTCCTTATATCTGCCCCAGCAGTCCTCAAGAGCTTGAGGGTCTGAGCTATGCCGGTTATGAACAGCTCTCTCTCGATGAGATGTACCACCACGATCTTCTGACCGCCCTGCTTTGGGCTCGTATGGCTCGACCTTCGGAGGCGCGCGCCTTTCTCCAGGGGATCCTAGGACAGCCCCAAGGCTTTGTTGCCTTTGGTCACGATATTGTTCGAGAGGGCTGGGAGATCATTGGACGCGAGCAGATCTGTCTCTCCACCAGCTTTGGTCTGGAGGATCGAAACAAGGTCTATCTACGCCTTGATCTCGGCCAGCGTTACAGCTCAGCCTTCCTCCTGCGCTACGGAGAGGAGATCAGACCCCTCTACCCAAAGCTGGTTGAGTTGGGATCCTCAGTTGATCCCCAACGCTGGAGAACAACCTGCCAGATGGAGCGCTGAACGGTTGCAACTTCCTTGAGCACTGCTTTAGGCTGCGCCGTTTTTTTCGAGGAACTGGAGTCTGAGTGCGCAGCTTCTTCCTGAAATATCTCATCTCTGTTGGCTTGGGGCTCCTCCTGCTCTATTGGGCCCTCCATGATCAGGACTGGGGGCTGCTCTGGGAGCAACTCCAAGGCGTAGAGTTAGGGCTTTTGAGCCTCTATATCCTGCTCTTTGCTGTCGCTCACCTGATTCGTATCTTGCGTTGGGGGATTCTTTTGCGGGCTTTGGGTCCTGTACCCTGGCGAGACATCCTGGGGGTTGGAGCGGTGGGGTATATGTGTATCATCACTTTCCCCTTTCGCCTTGGGGAGTTGGTACGTCCAGTCCTGGTGCGCGGAATGGCTGGGGTTCGTGCCTCAGGGGCGATGGCGACGGTGGTGGTCGAGCGCTTCTTTGATGGTCTGCTCTTTGTCGCTCTCTTCTTTATCTTCCTCTCTCTGCTGCCCGACTCAGGCAACCCTATGGTGGCCCCTCTGCGCCTCAGCGCTTATTTCGCGGGTCTCTTCTTCTTCTCGGGGCTCTTAGTCCTGATGGCAGGCCATCTCAAACAGGGGGAGACTGTCGCGCTGTTGAGGAAGATCGGAACTCCGATCCACGCAGGACTCACCGAGCGCGCCGTGGGGCTGATGATCTCTTTCCTCGATGGTCTTAAGGTCCTGCCTGATCGTCGTCGCCTGCTGAGCTTCCTTCTGCTCACTTTGATCTACTGGGCTGCCCTGGGTTTGGGGATGAAGCTGATGGCTCACGCGGTTCATATCCCAGATATGAGCTATACGGGGGGCTTCGCGCTCCTGGCGGTCGTGGTGGTGGGCATCATGATCCCCGCCGCGCCTGGCTTTGCGGGGACCTTTGAGCTGGCGATGCAGGCAGGCTTCTCTCTCCTGATCCTCGCGCCTGAGAGCCTCGCGAATGTGGGGCTCTATACCCTCATATTACATGTCATCCAGCTCCTGGTACAGCTGTTCTTTGGTCTGTTCTTTCTTATGAGCGGACAGATTCGACTCTCTCATGTGGTCAAGGAAGCTTTAGGAAAAACCAATGAGACCAAATGAAGAGAAGGATGAGAATCTTGTGAGACGAACTTTGAACTGACAGAATCTAAGCGACCTCTAGGAAGGAGTTTATAGTGAAAGTAAAATTTTCTCTCTTGGGAGTTGTTGCTCTATTTTTCAGCTTTGGCTGTAATGAGCACCCTGTTCATCCTCTTGATCAGGTCGTCTCTGCGAGCAATCACCAAGAGAACCAGCTTCCAGATCAGACCAAGATCGACTTCCTCTTTGTGATGGACAACTCAGCTTCGATGTGTGAAGAGCAGGACAACCTCGCTCGAAACTTCTCCACCTTCTCTCGCTTTTTGGCTGTCGATTTGGGAAAATCTGTAGACTATCGTTTGGCGGTAGTCAGTACCGATATGTATGCTTACTCTTCCCCCTCAGAACGAGAGATGGGGCGCTTTCTGTTGAAACCCGCGCCCTATCTCTCCACACTCAACTGCTTTGACACCGATGAAGCCCCCTATCAACCAAACACTGAGGACTGCGCAGCGCTGGTCGCCAATGGCGATCTAGAAGCGATCTTAAGCTCTGGACCAAACGCTAACGTGGGCCAAGACTGCCCTGATGGCCTTGATTATGCCCAATGTGTTCAGGCTGATCTGGAGAGGAAGTTTCGCTGCTTGGCCACCATCGGCACCGGAGGGGATAACTTTGAGAAGGGTCTAGAGGCGATGCGTGTGGGGCTCTCTTGTGATGGCCCCAACGGAGAGCGCTTTGGGATCTGCTGTATCAGCGACAAGGCGTGCTCCAATGATCTGGAGTGTGGTGGCTCCTCTGCCTGTGTTGCGGGGATCTGTCGGGGAGATTGTGCAGATGAGTCCAAGTGCGAGTACGACTTCGCTTGTCAGATTCCTGAAGATCAGGCTGAACCTGAGTTCCTCCGCCCTGATGCTCTCTTGGTGGTGGTGATCATCAGCGACGAGGATGACTGCTCTGATCCGATCACCAACCCCAGCAAGAGCAGCCGCGCGATCTGTAAATATGGCACGGTGGATAGCAATGGAGATCGCATCCCTGATGGCTACCACGATTCTGAGATCTGCGGAGATCGCAGCCCTGAAGAGTGCTATCGGGCGGAGTGCAATGCTCTGGTCACTGATGCACAGGGCCAACTCCTGGAGAGTGCTGAGCCCTGCTATCAACAACGTTGCAAGATTGAACGAGAGCTGCATTTCTGTGAGTGGAATCGCAACGATTTGGTCCCAGTAGAGGAGTACTACCGTTTCCTCAGCAATCTTAAACCGTTTCCTATGGAACAGATCGTCGTAGCTTCTATCGTAGGAGATCGTATCTTTACCCCCGATGGTGATGAGATTACATTCAACCCTGGCGAAGTTCAGGAGGGTTGCGAAGGAGTTGGGAAAGTCTTCTCGACTACTCTTCCTGTTAATGAATGCTGTCCTCAAGGTTACTGTGTGGGCCAGCTGCAAGCTTCCTGTTCATCTTCCAATGGAACCGCCTTTCCTGGGCGACGCTATCAACAATTAGCAGCTTCTTTTGATAAACATGGAGTGGCTGGTTGTGATGAAGAAAATGGGCGGTGTGTGAGCATCTGCTCTGATGATTTTACCGATAATCTAAATGTAGTTAAGGGTATGATCAAACGGATGCTGAGTAAATACTGCCTCGACAAACCACCGGCCTGTATTGTTCCCGCTACAGGAGAGCAGCCTAAGCGCTCTTGCGAGACAACAGAGGAACGGCAGGATACCCAAAATTATCATATCAACGTGCGTAGACAGTGTCTCCTGGATCAGAACTCAGGAGGCTTCTGTCAGGAGATTGAGATCCCCACCCTGCTTCCGAAGAGTGACTGGACTCTGGAGTTGGGGGTGGATAATTGTGCAGGAGGCGCTCTCGTTGTCTTAAAGCAGACTCCTCCAGCTGGCTCTGAGATCTTCCTAGATTTTTGGGTGGACCTGAGCGGCTACACCCCTCAAAGCGCTGCTGAGCCCGACGGGGGCTAAGCGTCAGCGCTGAACTCCTCGAAGAGCCTTTGAACTGAAGCCTTTCTAAGAAACTCCTGGCTCTCTTAGAGAGTTTATATCTAAGCCTTGACAGGCTTGGCCTGATTGATTTTCTCGATGCTGAGATGTAAGCTGAGCCGATTTTTAAGCGATAAGCTACACTGCAGAGGAGCCTGCGATGAAACTTTCTTCCCTGGGAGCTCTTGCTCTGCTCTTCAGCCTCAGCTGTAATGAGCACCCCGTCCAGCCCCTCGATCAGGTTGTCTCCGCGAGCAACCGCCAAGAGAATCAGCTTCCTGCCAAAACCAAAATCGACTTCCTCTTTGTGATGGATAACTCAGGTTCGATGTGTGAGGAACAGGACAACCTCACCAAAAATTTCTCCACCTTCTCTCGCTTCCTGGCCATCGATCTAGGAGAGTCTGCTGACTATCGTCTAGCTGTGGTCAGCACCGACATGTATCGCCCCAACGCTGAGATGGGAAAATTTTTGGTGAAACCCGCACCCTATGTCCCTGCACTCAACTGCTTTGACGCTGATGGAGCTCCCTACCGACCGGACACTGAGGACTGCGCCGCGCTCGTCGCCAGCGGTAGCTTAGAGGCGATCCTGAAATCTGGACCCACCGGCAACGTGGGTCAAGATTGCCCTGAGGGTCCTGGCTATCTCCAATGCGTTCAGGTCGATCTGGAGAAAAAATTTCGCTGTCTGGCCACCATAGGCACCGGTGGAGATAACTTTGAGAAGGGCCTAGAGGCGATGCGTATGGGCCTCTCCTGTGATGGCCCCAACGGAGAGCGCTTTGGGATCTGCTGTGTCAGTGACAAAGAGTGCTCCAGCGATCAGGAGTGTGGTGGCTCCTCTGCCTGTATCGCAGGAGTCTGTCGAGGGAACTGTGCGGGTGAGTCTAAATGCGAGTACTATCCTGCCTGTCAAATCCCTGAAGATAAACCAGAGCCTGAGTTCCTTCGCCCCGACGCTCTCTTGGTGGTCGTGATTATCAGCGATGAGGATGACTGCTCTGATCCAATCACCAACCCCAGCAAGAGCAGTCGCGCGATCTGTAAGTATGGTGTTGTGGACAACAACGGAGATCGCATCCCTGATGGTTATCATGATCGAGAGATCTGTGCGGATCGTAGCCCTGAAGAGTGCTATCGGGCAGAGTGTGGTGCCCTAGTTGTTGATGCACAGGGTCAACTTGTAGAGAGCGCTGAGCACTGTTACCAACAGCGCTGCCAGATCATGCGGGATCAAAACAGCGTCTGTGAGTGGTTCCGCAACGATCTGGTCCCGGTGAGAGAGTATTACGATTTCCTCAATTATCTTAAACCTTTCCCCACAGAGCAGATTATTATGGCTACCATCGTGGGGGATCGCATGTTCACCTCCAATGGTGATGAGATCACCTTTAATCAAGGCCAAGCTACAGCGGAGTGTGAGGGACAGAGTGCGGGGCACCCTGAGATCTATTCACCTGAGGCCTCCATTGATGAGTGCTGCCCCCAAGGTTTCTGTGTGGGCAACATTCAACCCTCCTGCTCCTCCTCCAATGGGGTCGCTTTTGCAGGGCGCCGCTATCAGGAGTTGGCTGCTCTCTTTAAGGAGGGAGGGATTGGGGGTTGTAACGAGGAGACTGGAGAGTGTGTCAGCATCTGCTCTGACAGCTTCGCTGATGATCTAGCCGTTATTCAAGGTCGCATCATCGACGTGATGGGCAGCTACTGTCTGGATAAGCCTCCAGCCTGTGTCGTCCCCGCAGCTGGAGATCAAGCTGAGCATACCTGCGAGACGCCAGAGGAGTGGCTCAACACCTCCAATTATCATGTCCGCGTACGCAAACGCTATCGCCCAGATCTGAACGCTGTAGAGGAGTTTGAAGATGAGATTCTGGGGCCTCAAGTGGACTGGACTCTGGTATTAGATGCTGATGGTTGCGCTGGAGGCGCCCTCGTCAAACTGGAATCCACCCCTCCCGCTGGCTCTGAGATTTTTCTGGAATTTTTGGTAGAGCTGAGCGGAGAGAGACCTCAACTCTTTGATAATCCTGATGGGGGTCCAAGCGTTGATGCCGAGGTGATCGGAGAAGCCCTGAAGTAAGAGAGCTCTTCACGAGCCCCAAAACTCGCCTTTAGTTGCTTATCAAGGAGCCTATGCCGGATCATAATGATCTCTTCTTAGAGGAGCTGGCACGCCTCCGAGAGGAGGTGATCAACACCCGCAATGTTTCTATCAAGACAGATAATCTGATCAAGAACTTAGCTTCTGAGGTCAAGGGGATCACTGAGAGGCACACTCAACAGGAGAAGAGATCGCTGATCAACTCCGTGGCTGCCTATCTGATCTTCGTTGTCCTCATCTCTCTGGGTCTCTATCTCACCTTTGAGGCTCGTCTTGAGAAGCATCAGGCGGAGTTGGCCCTCTTTGAGAAAAAGGAGTTCGCTTTTAAACGAGAGATCGCTGAGCTTAAGGCAGAGCTGGGACGCTGGCATCAGATCGAGCGCGAGCTGCTTGAGTTTGAGCGCCTTGTCCGTCGCGGAAACAAAGAGAAAGCGGTCGCTAAGTTTGGCTCCCTGCGTCGAGTGCGTTTTTCTGGACTTTTGGAGGATCTCATCGTCCGCTTCCGTGCTGAGGTCGCTCGGGATAAGTTTGATCATGGCTTGGAGCTGTTTAAGCAGGGCAGCTTTGACAAAGCCGATGAGGCTTTTATGAAGTCCCTAGAGTACAATGAGGAGCCCAGCTATCTGGGGGAGCTGCTTTATCATCAAGGGATGTCTGCGATGCGGCTCAAGGACTTCCCCCGAGCTGCTGATCTGCTTCGTCGTGGGCTCTCCCACAAACACGCTTGGCGAGTACGAGCGGACGCCCTCTATCATCTCGCCTACGCTCACGACCGAATGGGAGAGAAGCGCAGCGCGGCGAACCTCTACCATCGCTTCTTTAGCCAATATGCTAAGCACCACATGGTGCCTCGAGCCCGCCGTCGCTATAAGCAACTCAAGGGACGGTAGGCTCTGGATAGAGTCGCTTTATGGGCTTCCTGCCCAACTCCAAGAAGCCCTTGAGGGCGGTTGTATAGGCCAACTCTAAGCGTTCAAGATCCTCCGCCCTCACTCGCAGGGCTTTGCGTTCCCGATTCTGTCTGAGATGACAACGCGCAGAGATCCGGTGCAGCTCTCGCTTCCAAGCCTTTCGAAAGCCTTGCCAATGCTCAAGCCGTTGCTTGCTGGGCTCTGTTCCACCGAGGATCTCAGCCGCGCTCTCTCTCAAGAGCTGATGACGCTGCGCCAGAGCCAGCTGGCAGCTCTCCAGATTCAAGCCATCTTGGCTTAACTCCTCTCTCTCTGGATCGCTATAGACGTGATAACTCGCTGAGAGAGAGATGCTGAGCATAAAGGTGATGGTGAAGATCCAATAGAAGAGCTGTGAGGCGCGCTTGACGCTGTGAACGATCTTCAAAACTTCTTCTCTCCAGTGTAGCGCAGCTCAGCGGGGAACTCCTCGGGAAAGAGGAGCGGCTCTTGACCCTCCTGCACCAGCCCAAAGATGGAGGACCAAGGAAGCTGACAGAGAAAGCGTGTTCCCCCAAAAGAGAGCCCCGCGCGGATCGATAGAGGTCCGATCTCAAAGGTCTTGAGCGCGAAGCGGTGGCTCAAGTTGAGGCTCACGCTGGGCTGATCCATGAGGTGTTCAGGCAGCTCTACTCCCTCACAACGAGGATTTAGGTGGATGGTCACTAAGCCTTCAGCGAGGAGGGCGTTGAGGCGCCTGCGTTTCTCTCGCTCGCTTGGGGTGGGCAAACGCAGCTCCATTCTCTTCTCCTTCTCGGTGAAGAATCATCGCAGGGTCTTAGAAGAGGAGCAACAGGGGCCTGTGTTGAGATTGAAGACTGGCCTCTGGAGCACTTTCGTGGTAGCTCAAATCTGCTTAATTCGGGGAAGCCATGCCGCCAATTGTCTTTCTCATTCTTCTCTTCCTCCTACCCTCTCCGCCTCTTCAGGCTCAGGAGAAGGAGGCATCTGCTGAACGCCCCAGGGCAGATCTGGCCCTCATCCGTCGAGGGGGGAACGCTGAACAGCTCCTCTCTGTTTGGTTGAGGCGTGAGCGAGCGATCAAGGAGCGGGATCCTGAGCGCGCAGATGAACTCTTTGTTCGCCTCGTCCAGCTTCAAAAAGAGGCAGGCGTACGGCGTCTGGATGCCGCCGCTCGCGCGCTCCTGAAAGAGGCCAAGGAGCAACCCGCCTTGGCTGGAATCCGTCTCGGTCAAGCGGAGAAGATCGCTCCAGGTCTACCTGAAATCTATGATGAAAGCGCCAGCTTCATTCTCAAACAGAAGACTTGGGCTTTGCACAAATGGATCACTTACCAAACGAAAGCATTCAGTGCTCGTCTCGCTGATTTTAGACTCAGAGCGATGATGTTGAGTAGCGCTCTCCTGCTCTTTTTTATCTGCCTCGGAGTGTTTATTTTGGTGTTCTACCTTGCTCAGTTCATTCGGTATGGACTGAGCATTTATTATGACCTCAGCCAAACTTTCCCCTCTGTGATGCGCTTTGTTTTGCTGGCTGCGGTCGCTTCTATCCTGATGTTCCCCTTCTTCTACGGTCTGGGTCCTCTTCTCCTCTTCTTCCCTGCAACTGTGCTCCTCTGGTCCTATCAAACTCAGCGAGAGCAGGTCATCGCTCTCATCTTCCTGCTGCTCTTAGGCTGCTCTCCCTGGATCCTGCGTATGGGAGCGCGGCTGGGGGAAGCAGGGACAGGGAATGTTCAAGCTCTCCATACGCTCAACTACAACGTGACCGATAAGCGCGCCAAGGAAGCGGTGGAGGAAGCGATCAAGCGAGAGCCTGGAGATTGGCTCTCCAGAGCGATTTTGGGCCTCGCTCACAAACGCCAGGGCCAACTCTCCTCCGCCGCTGAGCTGCTCCAAGCGGCGCTTAAGATCGCCTCCGAAGAGGAGATCCAGGGGGTGATTCAGAACAACCTGGGCAATGTCTACCTCGCTGAGGGTCGTAGAGAGAGCGCACTTAAAGCCTATAAGCGCTCATCCCAGCTCCTCCCAAATGCCCCTGAGCCCATCTTCAATCGCTATCGATTGCATACCCGCTTAGGTGAAGAGGATGAAGCGGAGCGGGCTCTTCATGAGGCCTCTGCGCTCGACGCTCAGCAGATAGCGCTTTGGAGTGAGTCCGATGATATCCAGATCAACTGTTATCTGGTGGATATGGACCTGCCCACAGGGGTTATGACTCAACGAGCCTTCTCTAAGATCTTCTCAGGGAGCCCCCACGCTGAGCGGATTTGGGTTCTTTTGGCTGGGCCAATTCCGGAGATGACAGTGCCTATCGCTGCCCTCCTCTGCTTGTTCTCTCTGGGAGCGCTGTTCTCTCTTCGACGACGTATGCGCTTCTCTTGGCCCTGCCAGCGTTGTGGTCAACCCGCCTCCGAGAGCCTCCGCGATGGGCGACCAGAGAACCTGCTCTGTGTGCAGTGTGAGAGCATCTTCGTCCAGAACAAGCCCGTGGAGCGACGCATTCGCTTCCTTAAGGAGGAGGAGATTGAGCGCTTCCAGAGCCTAAAGCGTTGGGGAACGCGGTTATCAGGGCTGTTCCCTGGCCTGCTTCACACTCTCTGGGCTCGTCCCTGGCGGGGTGCTCTCTGGACAGCCTTGAGTACTTGGCTGCTTCTTCGCATTTTCTACCCTGCTGGCCTTCTCCTGGAGCCCTCTCTTCAGTATGAATCTCCTACCTGGTTCCTCTGGACTCTCTACAGCGCCTTAGCGCTGCTCTGGTTATTTCATCTCTATAAAGCCTTTCGTTGGACACTGGAGAACAACTGATGGCGCTGCAAGGATCCCTCTCCGATTTTGGTATCGCTGAGATTCTACAGCTCATCTCAGGGCAGCAGAAGACTGGCATCCTTCACGTAGAGAGCGAGCAGACTGAGATCCAGATCGCCTTCTCCGTGGGGCGGGTGATTCGCTGTGAGCAGGTTCGAGGAGATCGCCGAGATGAGTTGTCTGCGAAGATTCGAGCGGCTGAGCTGGTCAATAGGGATCAGCTCAAGCAGGCGTTAAAGGCGGTCAAAAAAGGGGAGGGTCGGCTCACAGACCTACTGGTTGAACAGGGTGCGCTCCACAAAGAGCGGATGATGGAGTATCTCGACCTCATCGCCCGCGAGATTCTCTACCGCCTCTTTGAGTGGAGATCAGGCAAATATAAATTTGAGAGCAAGCCGCCCAACTTTCTACGGCCTACGATCAGCCCCATCTCTCCAGACACCCTCCTTATGGAGGGCTTTCGGCGGATGGATGAGTGGCCTCTAGTCCGCACCAAGATCAACAACTACACCCTGGTCTTTAAGATCATCAAAGAGCCTGGAGACCTAGAGTCTGAGGCGGAGGCCCTGGAGCGTATCCTAGATGATGCCTTCAGTGAGTTTGTTGATGCTACACCTCAGGGCTCGGTTCGTCGCACCCAAGCCACGGGCTCTCCCTCCAACTTAGGCCCTAATGAGCGACGAATTCTCAAGCTGATAGACGCTCAAAAGAGCGTAGAGCGCCTCGTCGATCTCAGCCGTCTGGGAGAGTTTGAGACCTGCAAGGCCCTCTACACTCTTATGGATGAGGGCTTTATCGCCCCTGTCAAGCAGAAGCGACCCCAGGAGATGCCCGGTCGAGGGCGCGGGGGAGGGCTCTTGCTTCGAATCCTCTCTAACGGCTTAGTTCTGTTGAGCATCATCGCGCTCCTCCTACAGATTCCAGAAGCACCAATAACCCGCTCGGAGAGCTTTGAGGGGGTTGCTCAGGAGAGTGTGGCGCGCCTACGTCAAAATCGTGCTCAGATCGTTGAGGTCGCCTTAGAGGTTCATCGTTTCCAGAAAGGTCAGTACCCTCAGAAGCTCAAAGAGCTTGTCAAGCATAAATTACTCCCACGCAGTTTCCTCACACCGCCAGGAAAGCCCTGGGACTATATCAGTATCGGAACAGACTACGACTTAAGGTGAGTATGGGAGAGAACCGCATCTCATTGGAGATCCCTGAGGGTCAAGTGATCTGGTCTCCTCTTTGGGGGCCTCAAGACAGCCACCGACGGCTCCTGGAGCGCAGCCTGGGAGTTCGCCTTCACTCTCGAGGGGATCAGTTGACGATCAGCGGAGCTGCCGCCCGGCTCTCCTTTGCTGAGCGGGTTTTAGGGGAGCTGATCCAACTTATCCGCAGCGGCGCTCCGCTCTTTATGAAGGATATCGAGCAAGCAGTTCAGCTCCTCAAGAGCGATGAGCAGGTGCAGCTGGATCAGCTCCATGGCCAGAGCCTCTTTCTGACCAGCGATCGTCGCTCCATCAGCCCCAAGACCCCCAATCAGAGCCTCTATATCCAGGCGATGAAGGAGAAGGATCTGGTCTTCAGTGTTGGCCCTGCTGGAACAGGGAAGACCTATCTGGCGATGGCCGCAGCGGTGGAGGCGCTCAGACGACGAGAGATCAAGAGGATCATCCTCACTCGTCCTGCGGTAGAGGCGGGAGAGCGCCTGGGCTTCCTCCCTGGCTCCCTGGTAGAGAAGGTCAACCCCTACCTCAGACCTCTCTATGATGCTCTCTTTGATCTGGTGGGGATGGAGCAGACGGGGCGATTGATCGAGGAGCACACCGTAGAGGTCGCGCCCCTGGCCTTTATGCGAGGGCGTACTCTAAGTCGGGCTTTTGTGATCCTCGATGAGGCTCAGAACACCACCCCTGAGCAGATGAAGATGTTTCTCACCCGTTTGGGGCATAACTCTCGGGCGGTGATCACCGGGGATATCACCCAGACCGATCTCCCCTCTCGTCAAAAGAGCGGCTTGCTCCATGCTTGGATGATCTTGGAGGAGATTGAGGCGATCGGCTTTGTCCAGCTGACGCATGTAGATGTGGTACGTCACCCTCTGGTTCAGGCCATCGTGCAGGCCTATGACAAAGCTGAGGCTTGAGTCTCTCACTCCTACAGCGGGCTGAGGTGCGGGGCCAGCTCTGGCCCTCCAGCCTGAGAGCGAGGGCTCTACAAATCCTGCGGCTCTTAGGACAGGAGCAGGCGGAGTTGAGCGTTCTCTTGGCAGGAGATCAAGAGATCCGCGCTTTGAACCTCCAGTTTCGGGGCCTGGATAAACCCACAGATGTCCTCAGCTTCCCTCCACCTGAAGAGCTTTGTCTGCCTCCTGGAGTCCTGCGCCCTTTGGGGGAGATCGTCATCAGCCTGGAGACCGCCTCACGTCAGCTTGAAGAGGGCTGTCTGCCCAGAATCCGCGAACTCATCGGAGCGCGGAGTTGGTCTCTCCTGGATGAGGTCAGCTTCCTCTTCATCCATGGGATCCTTCATCTCTTGGGTCACGATCATCTTCAAGCTGAAGAGGCTCGCCAGATGGAGGCTCTAGAAGCCTCGCTGCTCTCTCAGCTTTTAAGGCTCTAAAGACACGGCGAGGAGAGAGGCGACGACGCCCCTCAAAGAAACCATCAGACCAGAAGCCATGCGCCGAGGCCAGACGCTCCAACTCCAAGAGCCGTGAGAGGGGAATCTCTCGACCTACAGAGCAGAGATCAGGGCGTCGGCTCAAGCTCAAGAGCATCGGCTCAGCGAAGCAGGCGAAGATCTGCCGATCTTGTCCAGTGATCAGACCATAGAGGCGCTGCCAAAGCCCAGAGCGTAAAGGGGTGGGTAGGCGCAGGTACTCCCCATCCAGGACCAGAAGATCCCGTCTGCGCTGATCCCAGATGAGATCTTGGGGCGCGGCGACATCGACGACGATCTTCCCTGGAGGCAGGCTTGAGGCTTTAAGCTTCCCTCCGGTGCTGCTGGCGGCAAAGAGCAGCGGTGTCGGCGCTGAGACTGAGACAAAAGAGGCTCGCCCTGGACCTCGCTCATTGAGGCGCTCAACGCGGCGTTGGAGAGGCTTGGGGGGCTTAGGAGAGATGATATGAACCTCCTCTCCTCGGGCGATGAGCAGCTTGAGGATGGCATCTGCCAGAGGTCCAGGGGGACCCATCAGCTCAACAAGACCAGCGCTCCCCAGAAGCCGACAATGATCTAGGAGCCCCAGGCTGGCGACAGCGCTGAGGCCATTTCCGGTGGTGACGGGGATCTTCAAGGCACGAGAGATCGCCTTGCCCTGGCCCCCGATGATGGCGCAGAGGGCGCCCAAACCCAGCAGCTCAGCGCCCAGCTCCTGAGCGAGCTGAGCGGCGTCCAAGATCGCCTCGATTCCAGCGGTCTGATTGCTCAGCAAGGCTTCAGGGAGATGGGGGATACCCAATAGGAGCCCTTCCACCTCCTGGCCGAAGGGATCCTTAAGCTTGAGCCTCGAGATGAGCCGTCCAGGCCGTTTACGGCTTCGCCCTTTAAGGAGCAGAGCAGGGTCTCCAGAGCGCAGGCCCAGCAGACGAGCCTGGATCGGGTGGAGAGGATGAACGATGAAGCCGAACTTCAACTAGCCCTTGGCCTTCTCTTCAAGGAGGGTTCTGACGATGTTGACGAAGGTCTGCACTTTGAAGAGTCCAGGAATCTCATTGGCGGTTAGACCAGGCTTGATCTGCTCAGGGTCCACCTCGGGCATCAGCTCCCGAAGCTGTTGGAGTGCCAGCTCTGTGAGGACCCCATCCTGCTCATAATCTCCAGGATCGATCCCCTTTTGACTCGCCTCTTTGATCCCATCTCGGGGGATCTTGATCTTAAAAGTCCGCTCTAAGAGGAAGACAATCTCCAGGAGGTCCAGAGATTCAGCGCCCAGATCATCGAAGATCAGCTGATCCCTCTCAACCTCATCTTCCTCTAACCCAAGCGCCTCCATGAAAGCTTCTTGAACACCCCTAAAGATCTCTTCATTATTCGCGACCATTATCTACTCCAAATCTGAGTTCAAGCGGATGGTGCTTGATGAGGAGGGTCATTTTTCGGGATAAGGTCTGGTGATTCAAGTGGAAATTCTCTTTCTCTAACCTTTATTATTTCGCCCTTATGAGCACTCCCCTGAAGATCTTGATCGTTGATGATGATGTAGAGATGCGAGCCTATCTGAGCTTAGCGCTGAAGAGCCTGGGACATCAGATTTTGAGCCGCTCCACCCCAAGCATAGAGGGACTCCCTCAGGTCGATCTGGTCCTGGTGGATCTTCTCTTTCGGCCAGGGAACAGCTTGAAGTTGCTCAAGCATCTGAAGGTTGAGGAGATCCCTCACATTCTACTGACAGGCCTTAGACCCGATGCAGCGCTCTTTCAGGAGGCTCTGAGAGGGGGCCTTGAGCACTATCTCCTTAAACCCTTTACCCTGGATCAGCTCTTTGAGGCGGTGGATCAATCCTCAAAGGGATCAAGAGTCCAACGATAGCTCAACTGGGTTCCCAACATCAGGAGGGCAGGGAAGGCTTCTTCGGCGAAGAGGCTCTGGTAGCGGCTGAGGATCCCCAAAGAACACTCGGGTGTCAGCATCCAATCCAGCCCTAGGGCCACATCCAGGCCCCATCCCTCCAGCTCTGCTGGGGTCCATAAGAAGATGGGGGCCAGAGAGAGCCAGGGAATATATTCAAAAACATCAAGATGATAGCGCAGCCCCAGGCTGCTCTGATGGATGCTCAGGGGACTGTCTATTCCGTGGGCCGCGAAGCGCTGTTGAGTTTGCAGGACCCAGAAATCGTTGAGGGGATGACCCAGCCCGAGTTCTGAATAAAAACCATGATTTCGTCCCTCCTCAGCATGTCCAGAGTAGCCCGCCCCCCCGCTGAAGATCAGGAGGGGCTCTCCTCGCGCTTTCAGAGGAGAGAGGAGAGCAAAGAAGAGGAGGAGAGAGAGGATTAGGCTACACATTGACAGGCTAAGATCTCCGATGTAAATTCCCGCGCCTGATAGTCGGAGGAGCCTTCCACTTGGTCAAGCGCATCAAGAAGCGAGTCCCAAAGAAAGAAGAACCTGAGGCCACAGCAGAGGAGCTTGAGCCAGAAGAGATCGGTCTCAACGCTGAGCTGGAGTCGATCGCGGAGGACGAGTTCACCGAGAAGACCGCCAAGCTCTTCCAGTGGCTCCTCGATCGTCGTTGGCCTGTCCTCGGAGCGATCACCCTTGGCGCAGTGCTCCTCTTTGGGATCGCGATCTACCAACGCAGCATCCAAGCAGATCAAGAGGCAGCGGCAGCAGACTTCTTTATCGCCCAGGATGCTTATCAAAAGATCATCCCTGAGCAACCTGATGAGGAGATCTCTGAGGCAGAGCGCGAGGCTGCCATCAAGAAGGCCCGCGATGCCTATGAGTCCACGCTCAAGCATCACAGCTCCGTCGCAGCGCTGGCGGAGCTGGGCCAGGCGGGAGCGGAGTTTGAGTTGGGGCGCTTTGGGACCGCTATCAAACTCTATGACAGCTTCCTCTCTCGAGACGATCTGGACCCCTTTAGTCGCGTCATCGCGCTCCAGGGCAAGGCGAAGGCTCTAGAGAATAAGGGTGATCGTTCTGGGGCCATCTCCAGCTGGGAGAACATGAAGAGCATAGATCCCAAGATCTATGGCTTGATGGCCTCTCTACAGATCGCCCGCCTTCTGGAGTTGGAAGGTCAGGAGAAGGAGGCGCTTAGCCTCTATAAGAAGCTGCTTGAGGAGGAGAAGGATCGACTCGCCGAGCTGCCCAACCGCAAATACAAGCTTGATCTGGAGAGAAGCGTCGCGCGTCTAGAAGAGCCCGGCTGAGTCTCCTCATGCTCTCTACAACCTCGCCCCTGCCCTCCTGAGAAAACCTCCAGCCCAGGCGGAGCGACCCTATGCACAAGCCACTCATCTTCCTTTCTCTCTTGGCCGCCTGTGGTCCTAAACAGAGCCGCGACATCTACCAAGCAGGAGACTCTGTGCCTGGGGCAGGTCCTCAACGCCTTGAGAGGACTCTGTCCGTGCGCCCTGCTTGGCGAGTCTCTCTAAGGAACGAAGCTTTCCAACGAGATGATGCTCCCGATCTCTCCGCGCCAGCGTATTCAGAGGATCAGGATCTCCTTCTGGTCTCGGGGCAGACCCATTTTATGGCCCTTCGGGGTGTAGATGGTCAGGAGGTCTGGCGTAGCCCTGTGAGCAAGGCCACTGGGCGCGCAATCCTCCACAAAGATAAGGTGCTGTTGAGCAGCAAACAGGGGGAGTTGCTGGCCCTGAAGCTCCAAAATGGAGAGGTCAGTTGGCGCTATCCTGTTCAGGGAACTCTGCTTAAAGGTCCAGTGGTCGCCAAAGATCGCATCCTCTTTGTGGATGGCAGCAACACCCTCTATGCCCTCAACACTGCGGGGGAGTGGCGTTGGCAGTATCGTCGAGAGGCACCTAAAGAGTTTGCCCTCTTTGGTGAGGCTCAAGCACGGATTGAGGGGGATCGTGTAGTCCTGGGCTTCTCTGATGGCACTGCGGTGGGGCTCTCGCTCTCAGATGGCGCGGTCCTCTGGACACGCAGCCTCTCCCGAGATCGGAAATTTCCAGATATCGACGCCACCGCAGCCTATCTGAGAGGAAAATTCTACTTAGCCTCTGTAGAAGGGGGGCTCTTTGCCCTGGATCCAGACTCAGGAGAGATCCTCAAGGCCTTCCCCATCACAGGGATCACCCAGATGTTAGAGCAAGATGGGCAGTCCCTCATCCTCTGCCTGGAGCACTCCATCATCCGGATCGATCTTGAGGGGAGATTGATCTGGTCTCATGAGTTGGGCGATCTGGGCTCTCCAGGTGAGCCGGTTGTTGTCGATCGTTATCTCAGCTTCTCCAGCTCTCGGGGGGGGCTTCATATCCTGGACGTAGATACAGGGCAGTCCCTGGCTCTGTTTCGTCCTCGAGACAGCCTCTTTGCCCCCCCCACCATGGCTCGCGATGGTTCTATCTTCTTCTCTACAGGCTCCTACCTCTACGCTCTACGACCTGAGAGACGCTGCATCACAGCGGAGGAGCTGAAGAATCTAGAGCTTGGAGACGCGGCCATCCAACGCCTGCTCTGTACAGATCGGGGTGCTTGGCCTCCTGGGACCTTTTAGGGGCTGGGGCGGATCAGGAGGTAGAGATCGGGTTGAATGGTGCCCTCTGCGCCCACATCTAGGGCTGTGGTCCTGAGCTGGAAGGGGCCGCTTTGAGGAAAGAGATGTTGGATCTGAACCGCACCATCCTCTTGCCAACGAGGGGGGTTACTGAGGGACTCCGCCACAGGCTCAAGGATGGGGATCTGATGGCCATCCTCAGCGCTGAGGGTCGCGGTGCAGCCCTCAGTGCAGAGGAGCTGCCCCTCTCCATCACCACACCAGAAGTTAGGGCCACCTGGATGATGCTGACTCGTGGTCCCCTCTGCAAAGAGCTGACGATCTTGTAAGGTCTCCAGCAACACAAAATCATCCACATCCCAACCTGCATCTCCGCGATAGTGCCCCGCTAAGCTGACCTCTACTCCCTCAGCAGCTTCTACACAGAACTCACTGCTGTGGACGATGGTGGGCGCTTCTGGACAGAAGATGAAGTTCCCTGCTTCTAGATCCTCGCGATAACCGTTGGCTTGGGCATAGGCATCAGTGTTGCGTAGTTGGATCCTGGGAGCGACTTGGATGGAGCGAAACTCAGCCAGATCGACACAGACAGGGGTCTTTCCAGAGTGGGCTAGGACCTGAAGAAAGGTTCCAGAGCGGCTTCGAGGGTTGAGACAGCGCTCTTCCTGTAAAAAGAGTCCGCCCAGAGCTACGATGAGATCAACATGACGGGCGACCTTCACTTCATAAGTGAAAAGCTGGGGTTCCAAGCTCTCCAGGGAAAAGCTGAGCGTCAACCGCTCATCAAGCTGCGCCTCTACCGGCAGCCCCTCTCTTTCTAGAGTCTCAGGAAAAACAGAGAGGTTAAAGTGCCGAAGCTGGATCCAGACCGGCTCAGCGGAGCGCTCCTGAGTGAGCAACTCCACCGTCACTTTTAGGCGATCTCCCTCCTCCAAAGGATCTCCGTTGAGATCCTCTAAGCGAACTCCCAGGTATCCCTCTCTGGGTGCAGGGCAAGGCTGGGCAGGAGGAAGATCTGGCCTTAAATCGGCGAACTCCAGATCGGGGCCTGTGAAGGCTTGATCCTGAAGCCCCTGGTCCAAGCTGAGATCTTGGGGGACGGTATCCCAAAGAGGGATCAGATCAAGGGCTTGGTCTACGCTGAAATCTCTTGGGAAGGGGAGGATCGGAGCCGCATCTCGAGGAGCTGAACTTTGATCTGGCGATGGAGCCTGGGCGCTGTCATCGCAGGCGGTCAGAAGCAGGAGGAGGCATAGGGCGCTGCGCATCTGAGACTCCATCTAAAAAACCTTAATCCTGAGAAGAGAACGCGGATCTCAGCGAGATGGGCGAAGGCTTCTCTATCCAGGTCGAATCCCCTTTCAACTTTGGGCAAGAGAGAGAAGAGTGAGGCTCAGAAGGAGCAACCAGAGTAAGGATGATGAGCCGCTTGATTCACAGAATTTGGAGCCTTTGTTTTCTCCTCTGTTTGGGTAGTTGTGGAGCTCAACCAGAGCCCAGCCTGCTCAAGCTCAGCTCAGCTCAGCTCCAGGAGAGGCTGCGCTGGGATGGTCGGGAGCTGGAGCACAGCCTGCGCTCTATGGAGGCGCTCCTCGCTCAGGCTCAAGCGAACTCTCTGCTCTCCATGAGCCCCAAGGAGATGGTCAAAGAGCGGGTCACTTTACAGCGCTTCTTCGCCTCTTTTCTGGATCACATTGTTCGCTTGGAGGCGCTGCGCCTGGAGTATGCACAGGGGCGAGGTTTAGAAACTCCTTGGCGAGAGGAGGCCTTTCTCTTGGCCTACTCTGCTGATCTGGCCTTCTATCTGGGAGTTGGAACGCTGCTTAAGGAGATCATCGGGCGACAGCATTATGAGAAGCTCTTGGATGATCCCCAGCCTGAATTGGGCCTACCCAAAGGAGCTTGGCGTGCCCTAAAGACCCGCTTTAACCTTCAACCCTGGCAGCGCCCCCTCTTACTGGCTCAGGCTCAACACCAAAGCCAAATGAAGATCTATAGAGGCTCTAGGATTCAAAAGCGGCAAGCTTGGCTGATGAACTTTGTAGAGCGGCGCTGGCCCGATATGTTGGCGTTGGGTCTCAAGCACGGAGGTGAAATCCTAGTGAAGGAGTGGGGGGATCTGGCCTGGGATGGTTTTCGAACCCTCTGGTTTCCAACACAGTCAAGGGTCGCGCGCTGGATGGGAGACACCCGCCTGCGATCTCAGAAGGCGGCCCATATCAGCCTCGTTCAGTTGGAGGAGTTTAGAGCGCTGCTGCGACCAGGCGATATCCTCTTGGAGCGTCGCAATGGCTACCTCTCCAACCTGGGGCTGCCTGGTTTCTGGCCCCATGCGGTGCTCTATCTAGGGACCCCAGAGGAGGCTGAGCAGGCTCTGGGCTCAGAGGCCTTGGCCATCTGGGAGCGCGCTCACCCCCAAGCCCTGGCTCGCTGGAGAGAGAGAAAGGGTGCTGATCCTATACGGGTGATCGAAGCGGTGAGCGAGGGGGTGATCTTCAACAGCTTGGAGCACAGCGCTCAAGCAGACTATCTGGCTGCTCTTAGGCCTCGCCTCCCTCCCGCAGAGATCATCCAGGCGATCCAACGCGCCCTGGGCTATCAGGGGCTCCCCTACGATTTCGACTTTGACTTCCTCAGCGACGCCAGCTTGGTTTGCACTGAGCTGGTTTATAAGTCCTATGAGCCTCAAAGAGGAGAAGGGGGTTTAAAAATCCCCCTCGTCCAGATCATGGGGCGACCCACCCTCCCTGCCAACGAGATAGCTAAGCTCTATGCCAAGGAGTATGGAGCTGAAGGGCAGCAGTTGGAGTTTCTGGGATTTTTAGACGGACGTGAGGAGAGCCAGACAGCCTCTTTCGCTGGAGAAGAGATCTTCAGGGCGAGCTATAAGCGGCCCCGTTGGGACTTGCTGCAACCCTGATCAAGGCTTCTGTCCACGCAGGATGGTGTTGCCCTGATGGAGGCGGCTGCGATCGATGGGACCCTGATCCTCAAAATCCTCAAAGGCGATGCGTCCAGATTGAGAGAAAAATTCGATGGGGTTGCGCCAGACCACCTTCTCGATCTCCTCCTCATCCATCCCCACCTTTCGCATCAGCATCACGGTGCGGGCCACCATCAGCGGATCGCTGATTCCCCAATCCGCTGAGCTGTTGATCAGCATCCGATCAGTGCCAAAGCGCCGAAAGATCTCGATCACCCGCTCAGGGGTCAGCTTGGTGTTGGGATAGATTGTAAAACCCGCCCAACACTGAGTCTCCTTGACCAGAGCGATCGTCTCTTCGGTGTTGTGATCTACAAGGCTGAGATTCTCGGGCATCCCCAACTTGGAGAGCATCTCCAAGGTCGCCACCACCCCCTGTTTTTTATCTCGGTGGGGTGTGTGAATCAGGACAGGGAGCTGAGCCTCCCGAGCCAACTCAACCTGGGCTCGAAAGCAGCGCTCCTCTGTGGGCGTCATATCATCAAAGCCGATCTCACCGATGCCCAGAACCCCCTCCATATGAAGGTAGGACTCCAAGAGCTTCAAGACCCCATCATTAACCCGATCATCATTGGCCTCCTTCGGATTGAGACCCACGGTGCAGTAATGACGGAGACCAAACTGAGCGGCGCGGAAACGCTCCCAGCCTACGAGGGAGTCAAAGTAGTCCTTGAAGGTCGCCACCGAGGTCCTGGGCTGACCCATCCAGAAGGCAGGCTCAATTACTCCTCGATACCCAGCCATCGCCATACGCTCATAGTCATCCGTCGTACGCGCGGACATATGGGTATGTGGATCAAAGATTCGCATCGTCTCACTCTTCCTTCTGCGCTGCTTCCGTTGCGCTCTGCGCCTCTCGCAGGGCGGCGTGGATCTCAGGCTCCGCTTCACGTTCCAGGCGCTCTAAGATGAAAGGAAGAGCGCGAGGGTCGCGAGCGTTTTTTAAAGCTTGAGCAGCGATATTGCGCTCCTTAGGCAAGGGATGCTCCAGCATCCCGATCAATCGAGCGATGAGTCCTGGTCTCGGGTGAAGCGCGGAGACGATCCAAACAGGCGCAGGGATGCTGCGACCTGCCGCCAAGCGCTCATCAGCGTACTCACAGAGACTCTGAGCCAATTTCGGATCCACCCGCTCCTCCAGACCAATAAACTCCTCTACTGGGATCTCCAGGAAGAGAGCCTTGAGGACCGCCTTGCGGTAGTCATGCTCGTTAAGACAGTGGCTGCTGAAGGGGTTATGGCACCAAGCGGCGGTCAACAGCTCATTGAGGTAGGTTCGGCCTGCGTCCAAGACCATCTTGAGCCCTGACTCTCTATCTGGATCTTCTAGATAATTTAGAGCCCGTAGACAGGCAGCGCGGGTCTCCGTATCTCCCCCATTATAGAGTTGGAAGAGCCGAGCGTAGGGGGCCTCATCGCTTTGAAGAAGTTTGATCAGGAGGAAAATACGCCCTGCTTCATCGACACGCAGCGCCCCGATAGGTATGGGGCCGTAAACTCCTTGAATTTGGGACCTCCTCCGCTCTGCAAAGGCGGCGATGAGCGAGCGACGACCCAGCTTACGCGGGATCTGAAGCAGGGCAGCGCTGATCTCCTCCTTCTTTCTCTGGTTCAACCAAGTGAAAGAGTCAGGGCTTAGACGCTCCTGGAGTTGGCGCTGGAGGGCGGTAGAGGCGGTTTGACTGAGGCTGGGCATGGAGGCTCTCTTTATTGCTTGGATGGGGGGAGTGGGTTTAAAGCTTTCTCCAGCGAGCGCCCGGAAACTCTGGGCCCTTGGGGGCTGAGTTTGAGAGCACATAGAGGACCCGCCGGTTACGAACCTCATCCACCTCATCTGCTGTCTTATGAGCCAGAACATCCTCTCCAAAACCGGCGTAATAGATGGGGATGTGCAGCTGCTTCTTAAAATATTCAGCGATCGCCTTCGCCCGTTTGAGGCTCAGGACTTGGTTGTCTCCTCGTTGACCCACTCGATCGGTATAGCCAGCGACAAAGAGCCGCTCCTCCACCTTAACGCGCTGCTTTAGAGCCCGCTCATAAGCCGCCAACTGCTTCTTGAGGCCCCGAAGCTCCTTGCGGACTCCCTTAACCGCCTTGTTAAGCTTGGGTCGCTCTGAGGGGCGGATCTTGGCTGAGCCGGTCTCAAAGTTGACCTCCTCATGGGCGACCTCGATATACCAAGCGGCGATGTTCATCGCGGTCCAGAAGGTATACTCATCAAACATCTTGAGCTGCACCATCCTCAGCTCCACCCCCTCGGGCAGCTCAAAGCTGAGGAGCTGCTCTCCTGGCAGTTCACCCTGTTCTAGGTCTCCACTGCCCTCGATCACCTTCTCTCCCTGGTTGTCAAAGGCGAGCAGCTCAACTCGATCGAGAGGACGATCTGCTTGGAGGAGAATGTGGCCCTGTTTTAGATCGACTCCTTCAGGTCGAATGCGCACCTCCAGAGGCCCCAGAGAGACGATCTTGAGCTTGATCTCCGAGGTGGTGGTGACCCCGTCAGCCGAGCCCTCCAGCTGCCCTGTCCACTCTGAGATTCCTTTGGGCGCTCGCCAACGAAAGCGCTTCTGCTTTCCAGCCCTGATCTTGGATGCCTTAAAGACTTTGCTCTTAGCACCATCACAGTGGAGGCTGAGTTTGACTCCATAGACGGTATTTTCAGGCATCAGGATGATCTCAGCCTTTCCTCCGGGAGGTACTTGGCTTGTGATCTGATGCCGCCAAATGGGCCCTGAGGCCAAGGCAGGGGTCGCAAACAACAGGCAAAAGAGGAGCGTTCTCTGCATTCACTTTTCCTCAGGTTGGAGAGGGAAGCTTTGATGAAGGATCAGCTCTCCCTGGCCTAAAGCGGGCCAAGCCACAGAAGCAAGACCCTTTAAGACGCAGCGTTCCAGCACCGGATCGCCTAAACCTCCCAATATGTGATGTTCATGAAAGCGCGCCTCCTCTCCACCCTTCTTGAGCAGGAGGCGCAATCGCAGATCTCCAGCCAGATCAGGATCTCGACTCAGCGTTTCTCCGTAACAGCGCTCTACAACGGCTGAGCTTTGTGCCCGAGCATGTTGAAGGTCTTGAGGGCTAAAGAGCTGTTTGGGAGGGAGCAGCTCAGCGCGACCCTTGAACTTTTTCAGCTCTCGAATTTGCTGAGCTTGGGTGTGGGCAGGTTCAGCGTTGATCTCGATGATTTTTTGAGCTTTGGGTCTTGGCGCTTTTTCTTGGGGGAGGGGGGCTCTAAAATTTTGAGCTCTCTTTTTTGAATGTCTGGAGCTGGAATATTGAGCATGTCTGGAGCTGGAATATTGAGCTTGGCTGGTTCCATCTACTTCTGAAGGATGATCCCTAAAGAGCCAGAGAGAGAGGAGCAGGAGGCTGAGAGAGCCCAAGAGTAGAGAGAGCTTCATGGGGCAATTTCTCACGTTTATGTTGAGGCTCGCAAGTCTGTGGGCTTCGAGATATTCTCATATTCCAACCGGTTTTCAGCTTCGGTTTTCTTTTCTGAAGATGAAGTTGAAATAGAGGTTTTGAGGCACAAGGCAAAAAAAAACCGCAGAGGGTTTGGGCAAAACCCCCTGCAGTTGTCTGCCGGACTGGTGTGGCAGAACAAGGTCCGTGGGGCAGGGACACGGACCAGAGATTGGCTGCCCGGGTAGGTAGAGCAGCCTGAAAAAATGAATATTATAGAGTTGCTCTGTTCGTCAAGCTAAAATTTATAAAATATAGATTTGTCAATGATCACTCTATGTTAAAAAATGGAGCAAAGTTTCGGGGCTTCTCTGCAGCGCTCCGCTCTTCTGGAGGGGGTAAAAAATCATGAACCACGCGACCTGGAATGTCCATAGAGCCCTGATCTTTGCTCGGGGTCTATACCATATCGCCGCTTGTGATGGTCTTGTCGAAGAGGAGAGAAAAGCGCTTAGGATCTTCTTGGAGCAAGCAAATCTCCCTGTCGATCTGGAATTCCTCTCCAAGGAACCCTTTGACTTCCATGAAGCGGCTCAGGCCTTGGACTCTTCTTGGCTTCGACAAACCTTCCTTCAAGCCTGTCGCCTGATGGTTCAACTGGATGGAAAGATCAGCCTCCCAGAGCGAGACGCCCTGAGAGCGATGGCAGCAGCCCTGGGGATTCAAGAGAGGAGTATCCTGAAGGGGATCGATGGTCCCATCCCTCGAGCGACTGAGCTGGTCAACTGGGTTTCTGAGCGCTTGGTTGATTTTGTCTCCTGGGACGATGCGACCCATCCAAGTTGGCTTTGGGCTTTTCCGCATCATAAACACGCGCTCGAAGAGGGAGGCGTGATTCAAGTCTCCTCTGGCCAATTCCTCCTGCTTGAGAGCCAGGGAGAGCTGAGAGATCTCCTGGAGCCTGGAGAGTACTCCATCCAAGCTACACAACTCCCCAAGTTGGCAGAGGCTCTTGATTGGAAAGCAGGTCCAATCAAGGCGCGATTTATCTTTGTACGCAGCAGCTGCTCCCACTTTCTGCGTTGGGGTACAGCTGACCCCATTTTCCTTCATTTTCCTCAGCAAGGTCCTGTTCAGATCCGTGCCTTTGGACGTTTCCGCTTTCGCATTCAGAACCCCAGACTCTTTGTTGAGAAGATGGCGCAGCGAAGAATCCTTGAGGATCAAGAGCTGCTCCAGAGGATTCGCCGCATCATCTCTGGGAGATTCGCCGAGGCCCTTGGAGAGATCAAAATCGGCTCAGATCAGGAGATGATTTTTCTCCTCAACCACCTAGATGAGCTGAAAAGGAGCTGTATATCTCCGATGCGAAGACGCCTTGAGCAGATCGGTCTTAAGCTCGTTCGTTTTGAGATAGAGAGCCTCACAGCACCTCTGGAGTTGGGTCTCGCTCTCCGTTCGGCTCCAGCTTTGAGCCTCGGTGAGAGGAGCGCAGATCCTTGCGCTTCAGAGCAGCAGGCCCTTCTCAGGCCCTGCGCTCGCTGTCTCACTCCCATCCCCGACGATGGTCGTTTCTGTCCTCGCTGTGGTTATCCCCAACGACGGAGCTGTCAACACTGTGCTCAGGAGTTGCCTCTGAGGGCTCGCTTCTGCTCCGCTTGTGGAGAAGCTCAAAATCGCTGAGCAGAAACTCACAGAGGCTTGTCAGCTCAAAGAAATTGAGATTAGCTCCCCGCTCTATCGAGCGCTATCTGGGCTGGAGTTGAGATTAAAAATCAAGCCTCCTACTCAGAGAAAACTCGATCTATCTCAGCAAAGGTGAGCGTATGAGCAGCTGGTCTAAGCAGAGAATCTGGGGTTGGGGACGATACCCCAAAACCTCCACTCTCTGTAAACGCCCTGAGAGCAGAAGAGCGGTCCAAGAGGCTTGGGCAGATCGTGATGGAGAGCCCCTCTTAAGCTATGGCCTGGGGCGCAGCTATGGAGATACCGCGCTTCTCTCTCAAGGTCGTACTCTCCTGATGGAGCGGCTCAACCGTTTTCTGGGCTTTGACTCCCAGAGTGGCTGGCTCCGGGTTGAAGCGGGGGTCTCCATCCAAGAGATCGTAGATTGCTTTCTCCCTCGGGGCTATTTCCCTGCGGTGGTCCCAGGGACTTTTCAAGTGACCGTGGGAGGCGCCATCGCCAACGACATCCACGGAAAGAACCACCACGTAGATGGTAGCTTTGCCGATCATCTGCGACGTTTGGAGATCCTATGTGCGTCTGGAGAGATCCAGATTTGTGATGCAGAGCAGGAGCCTGAGCTCTTCTGGGCGACTGTAGGCGGGATGGGCCTGACCGGGATCATCCTCAGCGCGGAGATTCGCTTAAGGAGGATCTCAAGCCCCTATATTCAGATGGAGTCCATCCGGGTGGAGAACCTGGATCACTTCTTTGAGATCAGCGAAGAGTCTGGGGATTATAGCCACACGGTAAGCTGGATCGACTGTATCGCTAAGGGTGCTTCTATGGGGCGAGGCATCTTTATGCGAGGATGTCATGCCAGCCCTGAGAGTGAGTTTAAACCAGGCCCCCTTGACCGCCTGAGCACGCAACTTTCTCCATTCTTGAAGATGCCTATAGATGGTCCGAACTTTCTCCTGAACAAACTCAGCATGAGATTGTTTAATGAAGTTTACTTCAACAAGCATCCCAAAGGATCCTTAGAATCGATCACCTCCTACGCGCCCTTCTTCTGTCCCCTAGACTTTGTCCAAGATTGGAACCGAGGGTATGGAAAACGGGGCTTCCTACAGTATCAGCTCGTCGTCCCTGTCGATCCTGAGCGCCGCGCCATCCGCCAAGTTTTAGAGGAGATCACGAAGACCGGGATGGGCTCCTTTCTCGCCGTGATCAAGGAGTTTGGAGAGATCTCTCATCCTGGACTCTCCTTTCCTATACCTGGGGTCACCCTGGCCCTGGACTTTCCTAACTATGGTGCTCCTCTCTTTGCGCTCTTTGAGCGCCTGGACCGCATCGTTTTAGAGGCAGGCGGTCGTCTCTATCTGGGGAAGGATGCTCGCCTGCCCAAGGAGACCTTTCAGGCGATGTATCCCGACTGGACCGAGTGGAAGGCGATCCGAGATCGCTGGGATCCTCAGGGTGTCTTTAAATCGGATCAGGCCCTGCGTTTGGGTCTCGTGGAGGCCACATGAACATCCTTATCTTGGGAGCCAACTCCCCCATCGCTCGTCAGCTCGCCTTCCGCTACGCTGAGAGGGGCTATGGGGTCTGTTTGGCTACCCGCCAGATAGAGGAGGCTACGCAGCTCGCTGAGGATCTCAAGATCCGCTTCGCTGTTCAAACTCTTCCCCTCAGCTTTGACGCCCGTGCCTTCTCAACCCATCCAGGGTTGATCGCCAAAGTAGAGGAGGAGCTTGGTCCCTTGGATGTAGCTCTCCTCGCTTTCGGAGAGATGGGAGATCAGCTGCGCTCCCAAGAGGAGTTCTCTGAGGCGCTTCAAGTGATCGAGGTCAACTACACGGGTGCAGTCTCTCTCTGTGAGAGTATCGCAGCGAGAATGCAGGCGCGGGGGCGAGGCTCTATTTTGGGGATCTCCTCTGTAGCGGGCGAACGTGGTCGCCAAAGCAACTATTTTTATGGCTCAGCCAAGGGCGCCTTTACACGTTACCTTCAAGGTCTCAGAAATCGGCTTCACCCCGAAGGCGTTCATGTCCTCACCGCGAAGCTGGGCTTTGTAGATACGAAGATGACCTTTGGAATGGAGAGTAAGATCCCCATCGCCTCACCAGAGCAGGTCAGCCGAGCGCTCTTTAAGGCCCAACAGAGGCGACAAGACCTGCTCTTTTATCCTCCCTTTTGGGAGGGCATCATGAGCGTCATTCGCCACATCCCTGAGGGCCTCTTTAAAAGGCTCTCCCTCTAAACCCTGGGGAAAATCAGCGACAGTTTAGAGCTTCAAAATCGCCTCGGGCTCGCTCTCCCAGGCGCTTCTTTAAGCGTCGCAGTAGGTTTCGCTCCGCCTGAAGTGGATCTCGTCCCCCGGCATGAATCCACTGAGGCAGAGCGCTAAAGTGCAGCAAACTGCGACCACTCCGAGCATCTGAGAGCTGAAGCGAGAGTCCCAGGTGATTCCAGTGCATCCCCCCCTCTTCCTGTAGGCGGTTGTGGATGTTAAGGAGACCTCGAAGCTCCAGCTCCTCTGAGGGTCCCTCTTGGATAGAGAGCGCGCTGAAGCGACATCCTTTGGCCTTAAGCATATTACGGATCAAGCCCAAAACAGCTTCTTGGAGTTCAGGAGAACCTCCCTTCAGCTCCCAAGCGATTCGAGCACGTTGTCGAAGAGGGCTCAAAGTCCTGCTCCAGGCCAGGGCCTGTTCCTCAGGGATCGGCAGAGGAGGATGCCCCAAGAGTCTTAGGATCTGGGCTCCCTGTCTAAGCTGCTTGAGGAGCAGGAGAGGATCGTGAGCCGTGCTCAATAAAAGCGAAGCGTCGCGCTCCCGGATCCCTCTCTTTAAGAGAGGCCCGAGGGCTTCAAGCTGTTTAAGCAGCGCTTGGCGCTCCTCTCTATAGATCCGAGCTGCTTGGCCTCGATCCAGGCTGACCCGAGCGACAAAGCCACCAGGGTGGGGGAGCACCGCCAGGGTCTCGATCAGCTCAGCATGCTTAAAGCTGCTGTGGCTGGAGAGCTTTAGATGTATAGAGCGTTGAACTTCACCATCGACTTCACGCTCCTGTGCTTCATAGTCACTGCTGATCTCAGCGCTGAGTTGTTCGCTGATCCCTCGCTTCGCCTCCTGTACGGCCTCTCTCGCACTCCTCCCGAAGCCATCTGCCCAGAGGCTGCCAGGTTTGGGTTTGGGGAGTTGAGCCTCAATCGCCTTGATCTCCTGATGAAGATCTCCTCGGGGGCTGGGAGATCCACAAGAGAGGAGCAAACAGAACACAAGTTGAAGAGGGCGCATTGCGGGGTCTCCTTGTGCAAACAGAAGATCGCTTATCATCTTCGATGCCAAAATGGTCTATTGTTTGCTTGACGCCCCAAATCTCCCTGGAGGTCAAGGATGAAATCTCTCTTATGCTCTTTGTTGATCCTCTTCTTGGCGGCTTGTGGGGCTCGCCCTGAACCTCTCCTCGATAAAGAACAGATTCGTAGGAACGCTGAGGCAGCGGACCAGGAGCTTAACCAAGAGTCTGCTGAGCAGCAGAAATCAAAATAAAAGGAACCTCAGATGAAGACCCTCTCTTTCTTCGTGCTCCTCTCTCTTCTCCTCGCCTGTGGTGGGGATCAGCTCAACAGGGAGGGTGCAGCGCGGCCCTCTTGGCTCAATAAAGGCAGCGCTGCTCGGAAAGATGGGGCCTTTTATGGTGTTGGGGTGGCTGATAAGATCAGCTCCATTGGGCTCCGCCGCAGCACCGCAGATGCTCGAGCTCGTGTTGAGCTGGCCAAGCTTTTCAGCAGCCGGGTTCAGAACTTGATCAAGAACTACGAAGCCAGCACCTCTGATGGAAAGCGAGAGTCCCCTGAGGCGCATCATCAGGAGGTGATCAAGATCTTCAGCGAGATGGAGCTGACAGGCGTGGATATTGTTGACCGCTACTATGACAAGGAGGAGCGCGTTCAGTATAGCCTCGCGCGGCTGGCTCCTGACTCTTTCGAGGAGCAGTTGGATCGAATGGGCAGCTTAAACAAGAAGGCCCGGAAGATCATCCGGGATAACGCACGGCAGGCCTTTAAGGAACTCGATGAGGAGTCCGCTAAACGGAGGTGATTTTACTCCTCACAGCACCTGATGGTGTTGCCTCCAGGACAGAGGCCACTCTGCCACTCACCACCACAATCATACTCGGTATCGTCTAAGCAGGCTCCACCGTTGCCGCAAGGATAGTCGATACAACACTGAATGTTTGCAGCGCCATCACAATGTCCTGCCTCTGAAGAACCTCCAGCTTCGCTACAGAGGCTTGTAGGACCACAAATACCAGGCTCACCATTATCTCCAGTACAGCCGCCGCCCGTACCCCAGATAACGGGGGTGTTGTCTTCGCAAAGTGCATCGATGGCAGAGTCATTTCGCGCGAGAGCAAATCCAGCCGTGCAATCTGTTATACTGTCGAGTTCAGTAGCCTCAAAAGCGGAGCCACAAGCTGCGATACAAGCGGCGTTAAAGTCATCTGCGTTGCCTCCTGGACAGCCTGGATCTGTGGGGGTCATACAGGTACCTGTTTGATCTGCACAGGCTGCCGTACAAGTGACCCCTTCGCCACCGCCACCTTCGCCACCTTCACCACCCTCGCCGCCGCCGCCCTCGCCGCCACCGCCATCAAAATCATCAACGATGCCGCCGTCACAGAAGCCGCCATCGCAATCATCTTCGACATCACAACCCACGAGCCAAGCGGTCATGCCCAAAGCGAGAACGGGGATCAGCCACGTCTTCATTTTGTTCTTCATCTTCAACCCTTCCTCTTGGTCCTTAAAAATTTGGACCTGGCTTGGGGGCCACATCGAGCCCCAGAGGGCGCCTCGACGCCAACTCTAAAAATCCATTCATCCTAAATTGACCACTTTTTGAGGCGCAATCTTTTTGAAAATTTCCAACGCAGTCCTTCACTAAAAAAGATTCCCCCATGCGGTCAAACCATCTTCCTTCTTTTGTCTCAAGCCCTGGAAAGGATGAGCATATTGAACTCTTAGATCTTTCAAGGAATTTGATGGACGACGAGGGTGTTAATCGCTCCTCTCTTCTCTATGGGGCGTCCAGAGAGAACGATCAGCCGCTCTCCTCTCTTGGCAAGCCCCATCTCTAGGACAAGATCAGCCGCCAATTTTAGGACCTCACGAGTATGTCGAGGGAGGACCTCGACTCGGCGCGGCTCCACTCCATAGTAGAGAGACATACGCCGAACAACGCGGAGATCTCTAGAGAGCGCTAAGATCGGTCGCTTCAAGCGATTCTTAGAGAGAATCCGCGCGGTCTCCCCAGAGACACTAAAAATCGCGATGGCGGCGATCTTCTCTCGCTCGATGATCTCATGGATCGCTCTAGAGAGAGCGGCTGTTAGAGGATCATCAGGAGAGCAGACCGCGTGGGGAGCTGAGATCTCATCATGGTAGGTCTGGATCGCGGCGACAACCTCATCCATGAGCTGCACCGCCTCGACAGGAAAGGCGCCTACACTGGTCTCCCCTGAGAGCATCACCGCATCAGCCTGATCCATAACCGCGTTGGCGACATCTGAAACCTCTGCTCTGGTAGGAGTAGGAGCCTGGATCATCGACTCAAACATCTGGGTGGCAACGATACAGGGGCGCCCGGCCTCTTGGCAGAGCCGAGCGATACGCTTCTGAGCCACGGGGACCAAAGAGAGCCTCATCTCTACCCCCAGGTCTCCTCGGGCGATCATCACTGCGTCTGCCTCCTGGATGATCGAGTCGATCTGCTCCACCGCCTGCAGCTTCTCTATCTTGGCGATGATCTGGGGTCCCTCTTCAGAGAGGAGCGTTCTCAGCTCCAAGAGATCCGAGACTCGCTGTATAAAGGAGAGAGCTAGAAAATCAAAGCCCATCGACTGGGCCCAGAGCGCATCTTGGCGATCCTTCTCGGTTAGAGCTGAGAGCTGCAGTTGTGTTTTAGGAAGATTGATCCCTTTCCCTAAGCTGAGGGTTCCTCCTCTTAAGACCTGACAACTGAGCTTCTCTTCGTCCAGAGACTCTATTTGAGCCTCGATCTTCCCATCGTCAAAGAGGAGAGGTTCTCCCCTCTTCATCTCCTTGAAGAGTCGATCGCGGTTAGTCGTGAGCCAAGACCCTTCAAAATCAACGGGAGCGTTCTGGAACAGAAACAGTTCATCTCCTGAGGCCAGATTTAGAGGATCAGCAGAGAGCGCCGCGATGCGTATCTTGGGGCCGCAGAGATCAGCCAAGAGCCCCAGAGGGCGCCCCAAGAGTGCCTCTACGCTTCGTACTCCTTGGAAAAGCTGAGACCACTGCTGCTTCTCTCCATGAGAAAAGTTGATCCGAAAGAGATCACAACCCGCCTCTGCCATCGCTCTGATCTGTTCTGGTTTTGAAGAACTCGGTCCCAGGGTAGCAACAATTTTACTTCTGGTAAGCATAGCAGCAGCATAGGTCCACTCTCCTTGAAGTTCCAGGAGGTTTCACGCCATGAACCCGAACCCAAACTCCTGGAAAAATAAAACCACCGTTTAAATAAAAAGCCTTGGAAACTAGGGTAGATATGGAAGCAAAAATAGCATTCCTCTCGGGTCCTAGACTTCCTTGAAATATTTCGATATCAACAGCCCATCGAAAAAATTATGAAAACCAACGGCTAGAAGGCCCTATGCACATAAGATCCGCGCTCACTCTTTCTCTTCTGGGAGCTGCTCTGCTTCTGCCCAACTTAGCAGATGCAGCAGATCCTGAGGTTGTCATTGTACCCTACTCTTTGGACAATCTGACTCTTCCCTATCCTGCACATGAAGGTGCGCGGGTGATGCTCAAAGGGATTTTGAGAAATGCGGGTTGTGCAAATGGCTATAGAATCCGTTGGGACACCAATGGAAACCAAGCTTTTGGGACAACAAACCGCGAAGATCCCGGTGACATCGTTTTTGACGTAACTGCTTCTGGTGGAACAGTTCGAGATATTGGCATACCCTATACAGTTGGGACTGTTGAAGGCAATGAAAGGATCAATATAGGTGTTCAAGCATTTAATAAGTGTACAAACCAAACAGAACATGGAACTTACCGGCTATATGTGAACGATTGGGCCCCAAATCCTGACCCCCGAGAATGGAATGATGAGCAAATTGAAGTAATGACTCAAATTGCCATCCATGAGGCGCTTTGGCACGCTCACCGTAAGCTTTCTCAGTTCGGAGGCAGCGGTCACAAGATCAGAGGCTATTATCACACCGGATCGGGCAATGACCCTCCAGGAAACGCTCTGCTCGTTTGGAGCTTCGCTATCAATGGTCGCCTACCTGCATATCCAGCTACAGGAGATGAGGGAAACTACAGCCTCGCTCCCGGTTTTAACTGGGGTGAGGTTCCCCAAAATGATGCCTGGGTTCAGGCCAACGGACATCGTTGGACATACGATCCCTACGCTGAAGATACGATGCGCATCCTCAACTATCTCTTAAACCGAGGCAGCACCGAGGTCTCCATCTCTGCGGAAGATGAAGACACCAGCTGCGGTCTAGATCAAAACGGAAATGCGATTCAGTGCGCACGTATTCCAGGGACTCACGACAGCAAGGGCGCTTATGCAGGAGGAGGAGGCAACAACGTTTATTGGCAGGGGACTACTCTGGGAGGCTTGGCCCCCCTGATCTCCTCTCTCGGACACTCTCCTATTCAGGAGGGAGGCTTGGCCGGCAAGAGCTATGAGTATCTGATCCAACAGATGACAGACTATCTCCAATATCAACAGATCGACAGCGGTGGTGGTATCGGAGGTTGGTATTACAGGGCACAAGGGAGCGCAGGCGGGCGTTTGAATGATGGCTCGACAACCCAGTGGGCCTTTGTTGGTTTGGAGAGCGCAGAGGTGGCTGGGCGTCCCTATGGAGTCATTGTCAACAACAAACACAAATATAAAATTGCTGAATCTATGTTCCGTAGTCAGAAGAGCAATGGAGCGACAGCATATCGAGTTGGACATGGACACGCCCCCTTAGCTATCACTGGGGGGACTATGGTAGGAAGCCGTTGGTTGGGCATTCACAATATGGTGAGTAATGGCAGCACTCCATTTTCTGGTGCAGGAGTGAACCTTACTCAAACCCAACTGGTCAATTTTTATGATAAATGCAAATCATTCATATCAAACAAATGGGAAAGTTCAGGAAGCGAACGCTACGTTTACTGGAAAAATGGAGATTATCTTTGTGGCAATACAAACTCTATTTATAAATGGGGAAATGCAGCACGCTGCGGATCCATTTATACAATTTACTCCTCACAGAAAGGCTTTCGTACTGGAGAACCTGTAGAAGGAGAAATTGGTGGAAAAAGTTGGCAGAATCAATTCCCTGTCCATTTTATGCGTTCTCAAGATCGCGGTGGAAGCGCACTTAGGGATGATAACGACGACGATGGCAATCAAGAATATCACGATTTTGGTCTGATAACCGATAATGGAGGTATCCGTTCTCTAGCAAGCAGCCACGGGGGCCAAGCCTTCGCTCACGGTGCAGCCACGCTTATCCTCACTCCATCTATCTTTAACCCCAAACCCATTGCTACCGCCCGTGTTCGAGCAGGACATGGAGGGGGTGATTCCACCCCTGAAGCGACGGTAACTGAGGGCTGTGCCAGTGGCGATGATGGTAAGGTAACCTTTAACCATGAGCTTTCTTTTCACCCTGATCCTGAGAGCTGGATCGAGGTCTATCAGTGGGATGTAGACAGCTCCAATGGTTACTGGTGGGATATCGAGGATCCCAACATCCGTCGCCAAATGATGGACTTCCAAACAGCAAACATCGGGACAGAGTTCCGTTATATCTACGATCGTGCGGAGGATTATACTGCTACTTTGAGGGTCATTGAGAGCATCACCCAAGAGGAGCAGGATCAAGGAGCCACTCCCCAAACCCGTACAGCTACTGCAAGAGTTACGGTGAATGCAGCCCCCAATGTTGCTCCAGCCCTTGGCCTAGGCGGTCCTTATAACCTTGTTCAGGGCGAGGCCCTGCTGCTGGAAGGTACCGCTACCGACGCCAACGCCAACTGCGGAGACAGCGTAACCGCTGCCTGGACTCTTGAGGCGACAGGGCAGCTTTTAGCCAACAGCGCAGAGGCTACCATTGACTGGGCCGTGCTTGAGGCTCTCAACTTGGAGGAGGAGTATGGGCTGCTCCTGCGAGGAGTAGATTCTCATGGTGTGGCCACAGAGGCACGTACAACCTTGAGGATCTACCCGCGAGATCCTATCGCGGTGGCCAACGCGGCTCCCAACCCTGTCGGCTGCCAACAAGCGGTTCAGTTTGACGCCCAAGGCTCAAATCATCCTCATCCAGAACGAAGCATCGCTCAGTATGAATGGGATGTGAATGGTGATGGAGTTGTCGATGGAGGGGGCGCTGATGGAAATTTCTCATTCACATACGATGAGTTCGGGACTTATAATGTAACCCTAAGAGTTACAGACAATGGAAATAACACAAATGAAACTAATTTAGAAATAGAGGTTTCTGAAGGAAACAACGCCCCAATCTCTAGAATTGCTCAGAATTCATATACTGTCTTAGAAAACAATGGGCTTCAACTTAATGCAGGTGGTTCGAACGATCCAAACACTGATTGTGGTGATCGTATAGTTAGTTATGAGTGGGATTTGAACGGAAACCTTGCTGATGGTTATGAGTTAAGTACCGATCAAGCGATTCTAGATTTGGACTGGAACACCGTCAGCGCAAATATGCCATTTACTGACCCAAATACAAATGAACCTATTACTCATGTTACGTTGAGAGTAACAGATTCTTTCGGTGAAAGCTCTATCGATGGATCAGATGTAACTGTCCTCAGAGCTGTACCTGAGGCTCGTTTTGATCAAACTCCCAATCCAGCACCTATCAGCTTAGCCAACGGTCGATCTGACGTTCTGTTAGACGCCCGCGAAAGCTTCTCTCCTATCCCTAATGGTTCTATTGCACGTTATGAATGGGATTTTGATGACGACGGTGTTTACGGAGATGCTGAAGAGGAGAGTCAGGTCTTCTTCCGCAAGTTCTTCAATCCCATCCCTGGTCCAGACAATCTTCCCGAACTCTTTGTCAGTTTACGGATTACAGATCATCTAGGCGCTCAAGCCACCTATAGAACACGAATCAGTTACCAAGTACCTCCCACAGAGCCCACTGCTGATGCAGATCCTTCAGATCCACCTGAGGGGGGCTATAACATCCTCGTCGGTGAGCCTCTGAACCTCAGCGCGATCCAGTCAATGGATCCCGACACCGCCGAATTTGAGGATTTCCTGCGTTGGTATCGTTGGGATCTCAACTATGATGAGCAGGCAGGCGCAGAGTGGGACTTTGAAATCGAGGATGAGGATGGAAACTCTGATGAGGCCCTCCTAGAGATCACTGCTGAGCAGCTCGCTGTGGCGGGGATGGATCAGCCAGGAGAGTATCTGCTTCTCCTTGAAGTTGAGGACACCACCCATCTGACCAATCGAGACACCGCCCCCGTGCGCATCTTCGCTCGTGAACCTCTGGCGGTAGCCGTAGCGGTCCCTAACCGCGCCGCCTGCGGTCAGAGGATCACTCTGGATGGCTCAGGCTCCAGCCATGAACATCCCAATGTTGATATCACTCGTTGGGAGTGGGATCTGGATGGAGATGGAGAGTTTGATGATGCTGAGGGCGAGGAGATCACATTTACACCAGAACGCTACACCTTTGGTGAACCCCTCAACATCGGGCTGAGGATCCTGGACTCTGCGGGGGATGTAGCGGAGGCACATATTGATCTACTTGTCGATCAGGGCAACTCTGCGCCCTCAGTTGATCCTGGCGGGCCCTACCTATTCGCTCAGGGAGATGATCTCAGCTTAGATGGCTCTGGCAGCGTCGATCCAGATCAGGGTTGTGGTGATTTCATCGTTCTGTACGAGTGGGATATCAACAACGATGGAACCTTCGATTTTAACTCTAATAACTCCGCGACTTTAGATCTCAGTTGGCAACAGCTTGTGGATCTTGGAGTTCAAGAGGAGGGAACGCATACGATCATTTTACGCGCCGTCGACCGTCTAGGCGCTGTTTCACAAGCCAGTGTAAACATTGATATCCTCCACGGTCCTTCTGCTGTCGCTCGTTTGGACCCATCTCGAGTGAGCTGTAATGGTGTGGTCAGCTATGATGCATCTGATTCTACTACAGACGGTCCTCTAGATCAGGGTTTTGAGCTGGTCAACTACGCTTGGGATCTGGATGGAAATGGAGAGTTTGAGACTGAGGGACGTATACTCCAGCGGAATGCCATCGGTGGAGGAGAGATCCAGGTAGGATTAAGAGTCACCGATGCCAGTGGGCGTCAAAACAGTACAACAGCCCTCCTAGATATTGTGGTCAATAACCTACCTCCTGTTGCTGACGCGGGCGGTCCCTATACAACAGGACCTCTCAATGGAGGTGGCTTCCAAGCCATCTTCCTTGACGCTCGAGGGACCAGCGATCCCAACGCTCCCTGTGATGAGATTGTACTTTATGAATGGGATACAGATAACGATGGCCGCTTTGGGTTGGATGATGTGGATGGTGCTGGGAACCTCGCTGGTCGCGATTATGTGGGGATCACAGTGGAAAACTTCAGCGATCCAAACTGGCAGATCGGTTTGGCCCCTCTGGTGCGGCTCAGGGCCTGTGACACCTATGGTGAATGTTCTCCCGCAGCTCAGTCCGAGATCAGGATCTTGGAGAACCCTCCCCCTGTAGCAAGGCTCCTCAACATCAACTCTGGCGACTGTCTCTCGGAAGATCAGGTCAGCGTGGAGCTTGAGATTACAGCTGAGACTGGTGGGGATATTCAGGTGGAGATCCTTGTGGGCGGAGAGAGTGTCCTGACCCAGACTGTTGAGGTCGCGGCCGCTCAGGCCCAGAATTTTCAGTTTAATCTGGACGCTGTGAATACAATCCCTGAGGGCGAACACAGCATGGAGATCATCCTTAAAAATGAGGAGAACGCGACCACCACCATCGATCTGGGTGGTAACCTGATCTTTGATCGCAGCGCGCCAGTCATCTCCATTGCCCAAACCCTTGTAGAAGACGCCTGTTACCGACCTGAAGAGGTCCCAGATCCTCCCTACGAGATCAGCGATAATGTCGATCTCGCTCCTGAGGTGAACGAGGAGATCCTCTCTAACAGCTGTGAGCGAACCATGATCGTGATCGCGCGGGACAGCTGTGGCAATGAGGAGCAAGTTCAGAGGAACTATCGCATCGCTGAAGCGGTTCAACTCAACCTAGAGGGTCCAGAAGAGGGAGAACTCTCTGCCAACGCAGCCTTTAGTTGGGAAGTCGTTGGGCGTGAAGATTGCGCCAATGAGATCACCGCTGAGTTGGCACGGGATGGCCAGGATGGCCTCATCTATGTAGAAGGTAGCCCCATCGCTGCACCTGGAGCCTACACGCTCACGATGATCGTCCCCAACTGCGCTGGGGAGGAGCGTCAGATCAGACGAGCCTTTAGAGTCAACGCCGATCCTGTCGCCAACGCCATCCCAGAGGGACACCCCAATGTTGACCTGAACGCTCAGGGAGCAGCTTACTTGGTTGAAGAGGGGGCTCGTCTCCTCCTTGATGGAGATGACTCTCGCCCTCCTGAGGGCAATGACTCCATCGCCTCCTATTTTTGGGAATTCCAAGCAGGCGCGGTGGATGATCCCAACGCGGTAAGGCCTCAGTTCTCTACAGAAGATGATGGTGTCTTCCAGGGCAGTTTGACGGTTACAGATAGTTTGGGAGCGCAGGACTCTCAAGAGTTCCAAATCACCGTAGAGGATGTCGATCCCATCCCCAATCCAGGAGAAGCCTACACCATACGCCAAGGCGAGACAGTTCAATTTGACGCCTCAGCTTCTCGACCTGGAAGCGATGCTGATCCCATCCGAAACTACAGCTGGGACTGGGGAGATGGGACTGATGGTCTTCAAGGAGCGGACCTTGATCGACCTCAGCATAGCTACGGTGAGGATGGAATCTATCAGGTCACCCTCAGCCTTGATGATGAAGACAGCAGCGCCGAAGCTCAGGTTCAAGTCACTGTCAGAGATGTTAACCCCAACATCGGCGCTCTCCTACTCCCAGAGCCCATCCTTGAGACACAAACCTTGATTTATCAGATAGAGGTGAGTCGCGGCGCTCCGCTTGATCCTCTAGTGGCTTTTGATTGGGACTTTGATAGTGATGGAGAAGCTGACCTGATCATCCCTGCGCCCATCGAATGGAACGCGCTCCCTTGGGATGGAGATGGAGATGGAGAGGGCGACCTTCTCATGAGTCCTGAGGCGCAATATCGCTTCTTAGAGCCTGGACATTACTTGGGGAGCCTCAAGGTGCGGGACAATGATTCTCTTGGGTCTTTTGAGTTTGAGTTTGATGTCCTCCCCTACCAGATCGATGATCTCTTGAATGACATGGAGTCTCGAATCCAAGCTGTCCAAGACAACCCAGATTCCAGCGCTCGCCAACTTACAGCTCTTCAGGCTGAAGGGCAGACCAGCGTTGCTGATCTCCTTCGTCGAGGGCGTTGGGGAGAGACACATGGCTATCTTGGCAACAGCCTCCTTGCTCTGGATGCGCTTATTTTCCGTGTTTATAGAGCCCAAACTGCTGAGGCTGAGTTTGGAGATCTCCTCTGGATGGCGAGTCGAACCCTCCTCAAGCGACTTGAAGCGTTCCGAGTTGAGGTTGCCGCTGAGGTCGCTGCCGACAATGAAAGCTTGCTGGCTGCTATAGCGCTCCTGACAGAGACCAGGACACTGTTTGAAGATGAATCCTACGAGGCTCGCGTATCCTCTGCTGATGAAGCTTTCTTAGTCCGGGATCTCTTCTCTAACCTCTATGAGGCTTTCTACCTCTTAGAGGATGCTCGTGACATTGTTCACGATTATGATGAGTTCCCCGCTCCTGACAAAAACATCGCTGATCTCGTCGCACGGATCGCAGACGCTCGAGGGACCAACAGCGATGTCGCCGAAGCCTTGGGGATCCTCCTCGCCAACTTCCAACGGTACCTTGCAGAAGGAGACAATCCTCCTGGTCAAGCTTCGGTTGAATCCGCCATCGCCGCTTTGGAAGAGATCATCGCTTTGGTGGAACAGAGAATCGGCATCGGCAACAGCCAGTGCAACGAGGATACCCCCTGCATCTCTGATCTGGACTCACTCCAACTCCAACTCAAGTTGATGGATCTCGTCGCTGATCTTTTTGAAGCCGCAGATCAGGGTGTCTATGTCAGGAACATTCAGTATTTGCTTACTTTGGCGGTCAGCTTCCGTGTCGAAATTTCATTGGTGGGAGTAGAGAGTCTTTGCCCCCATCTGCCCTCTCTGGAGTCTGCTCGTGAACAGCAACGTATTCTCCTCAGCATGGTGGAAGAGGGTCATAACGATGCAGCACTCCTTTTCTATATCGCGCCCGAACGTCGTTGCCTCGCCATCCGTGAGTATAATGAGTGCAGCGCGGTCTTCTACCGAGTGGATCCAGAGCCCTACCCTGAGATCTGTATCTCCCTACTTCCTGAGCCTTCTGGTCCTCAGCCCTGCGTCTTGGATGCAGACTGCGAAGAGGACTTTTATTGTAATGATGAGGGTGTATGTGAGGAGCGTGGAGAGTTCCTCGGTGATGCGCCCATCCCTTTGAGAGCTGCTCAGCAAGATATAAGCTGGATCTTTGATATCATCATGGCTTTCCACGATAATCTCGATCCTATGAACCCAGAGGTTCTGGCAGCCAACTGGCCTGATCGCAGTGAAGATGAGTTCGATCTGGATCTCGATGGGGATTTTGACGCCCTTGATGTTGACCGCGGAATTCAGCGCTATATCCATGATCCCTATGATGCAGACAATGATGGCCTGATCGGAATTATCGAGATAGACTGTGATCTTTCAGGCACAGGTCGGATACTCGACCCCATGGAGCCTGTCACCTGGAACGGAGTCCCTGATGGAGAAGTGGACTGCGACGAAGACAGCATCACAAACGCAGAGGAACTGAGCTACGGGATGAACCCCTTAACAGCTCTAGACTCCGATCTGGATTTTGACGGTGATGAACTGAGCAACCTCTTAGAACACAGAAACTCAATGGATCCCCAAAACCCAGAAGATGGACGCGCTGATACAGACCAAGATGGTTTGAGCGATGCTCAGGAAATCTCTCATGGTCTCAATCCCAATCACGCAGCGGATGCCGAGCAGGATGCAGATCTGGACGCCCTGACCAACATCGAAGAGATTCTCAACGGCCTTGATCCTTTCAACCCCGATGATGCGATCGAAGATCCTGATGCGGATGGTATGCACTCCAGGGCTGAGATTCGAGCAGGTCGTGACCCTCTGCGTGCCAACTGTGCTAATGATCCTGTTGAATCAGAAGTTCGCAATGACGATCCAGAAAATGCCACAGATTTGGGGAATGAAGCTCAGATTGTGGTCGACAATGGAACAATTTGTAATAACCCAGGCTCAAATGATCAGGATTGGTACCACTTTACGATTAATGAAGCTAACTCTCGACTGATCGTCTCCTTGGAATTTGATAATGCGGACGGGAGCAATCTAGACCTGCGGCTCTATAACGGTACAACTGGGTTCCAGATCGCAGACAGTTCAAGTAACTTTGCCACCGAACTGATCGCAGTTCCTGCAGCTCAGATAACGGCAGGTGATTATCTCATTCGTGTAAGCAGTCCACGAGGCAGTCAAGCAGACTACGAGTTGAGGATCTCCATCGTTCCACCCGTAACCCCCTGTCAGGATGATGGTATGGAGGGCGAGCTTGGGAACAACACTATGAACAACGCGACTCTCCTAGAAGGAGATGCGATCCGTCTGGGTGACGTTTGGATCTGCGAGGAGGAGCGGCGCTCTGGAGATTGGTTCCAACTTGAGCTGAGGGACCAGGATCAAACGATCCATATCCAATATGCTCGCAACTCAGACGGCCTGTTGGAAATCTCGGCGATGACACAGAATCTCTCCGCATTTGCAGAGAGTGTAGAGGTACAAACAACCTCTCAGTGCATCAATCTACGCGCCAATGGAAATCTGAGCACAGTATTTTTCAATATTGTTGCTTCCAACATTTTCTCTGATGGTGATGATCGCGTAGACTACCTCTTACAAGTTGTAGATACGGACCTAGATGCCAACCCTCGTGGAGCCTGTGATCAGCTCAATGCGGGTCTCTTTGGATTTATAAACTGGCCCACACTTCAACCTTAGTCATGAAGTTGGGTGAATGGAGCCCGCTTTTTAGCGGAACAGGAGAGTGTATGAAACGCTTATTAGCGTTTGTTCTTGGATTTTTCACGCTGCTTGGAGGAGCAGAAGCTCAGGTGAGAGATCACGTCTTGCCCAACCCAGACCTAGCACCAGGTCGAAATAACCTTCCAAATGGCGCACTGCCTTTGGGAGATCTGGGTATTCAAATTGTGGGTGATGTCATCCTGGCTTTCAGCGATTCAAATCGCCCTCTGGGGGATCCAGATGATGCCTACATCGGTACCCTTCTCGGCAACGCCACGATCCGAGATTGGAGCGATTATGGTCCGATGAATGGCTATGATCGTGATCGCGATGGTGGTTTTTATACCGATGGAGATGGTGCTCAGGACACAGACTTAGCGATTCAGCAGTTCCTATACGACCCCTATGATGTAGATAACGATGGAATGATCGGTTTCTATGAACTCGAGTGTTCCTTTGCTGGTGGACCTGTATTAAGTCCCATTGATGCTCGATCTGTCGCTGGAGCGGTCGTTGATGATGGTGAGCAGGATTGCGATCTGGACACTATGACCAATCTTTGGGAATTTGATAACGGCCTTGATATGTTGGTTGATGATGGTGGTGATGATGCCGATCAAGATACTCTGACAAATGCAGAAGAATTTAATTTGGCTACTGATCCAAACAACACAGATTCAGATGGTGACGGTATTAATGATGGAGTCGAGAATCCTGGAGGTCTCGATACAGATACAGATAATGATGGTATCGTCGATGCATTAGATCTTGACTCAGACGATGATGGAACTGCTGATGAGACAGATAATTGCCGTACCGTTTCTGGTGATCAACTGGATACAGATGCTGATGGTGCTGGTGATATATGTGATGATGATGACGATGATGATGGTGTTCTCGACAACGCTCCAGACAACTGCCCACTTAACGCCAATGCAGGCCAAGAAGATGTAGATGCAGATGGTACAGGCGATGTCTGTGATATAGATGCAGATGATGATGGTGTAAATAACGATGAAGATAACTGTTGGCTGGTCATAAACGCTCTTCAGATCGATACAGATGCAGATGGACAGGGTGATGAGTGTGACGAAGATGACGACGAAGATGGGATCCTTGATGTTAATGATAACTGTCCCTTCGTAGACAACAGTGGACAGGCCGATCAGGATGGAAACGGTGTTGGTGATGCCTGTGAAGGTGATGCTGATGGTGATGGCATTAATGATGATGCCGATAACTGTATAAACACAGCCAATGCTGATCAGGCTAACAATGATGGTGATGCTGAGGGAGATGTTTGTGACGATGATGATGATAACGATACTGTTTTAGATGTAAATGACAACTGTCCTCTCGTAGACAACCAAGATCAAGCAGATGTAGATGGTAATGGAATTGGTGATGCTTGTGAAAATGACCGAGATGGGGATGGCTTTGCAGACGACACTGATAATTGTCCAGACACATTCCAAAATGATCAGTTAAACACAGATGGTGCTGACGATGGTGGTGATGTTTGTGATGATGATGATGATAATGATGGTGTCAACGATATTGATGATAACTGCCCACTCCTAGCCAATGCCAACCAGATCAACACCGATGGGGCTGATGATGGTGGTGATGCTTGTGATGCTAATGATGACGACGATGCTTGGGAAGATGTCGCAGATAACTGTCCTCTAGTCGCCCAGGATAATCAAGATGACTCTGATGGAGATGGAGTTGGTGACGCCTGTGAGGGTGACAATGATGGAGATGGCTTCCCCAATGACACCGACAACTGCATCGATGTTTTCCAAGAGAACCAAGATGATAATGATACTGATGGTGCTGGTGATGCTTGTGATGATGATGATGACAATGATGGTATTTTGGATGGAGATGACAACTGCCCCTTCACAAACTCAGCCAACCAAGATGATCTAGATAATGATGGTCAAGGTGATGTTTGTGACCTTGACGATGACGATGATGGTGTTGCAGATGGCGAGGATAACTGTCCAGTGAATCCCAATGCCAACCAGGCTAATACTGATGGTACTGATGGTGGTGATGCCTGTGATGATGATGATGATGATGATGGTGTTTTAGACGTTGATGACAACTGTCCTCTCGTAGTCAACGCAGGGCAGGAAGATGCTGATGGAAATGGTATTGGTGATGCTTGTGACGGCAATATCGATGGAGATGCCTGGGATGATGCGAATGACAACTGTCCTGAGGTATTCCAAGATGATCAATCAGATATCGATGCTGATGGAATAGGAGACCTCTGTGATGGTGACATCGATGATGATGGTGTTCTAAATGAGCAAGACAACTGTCCTAATCTCGCTAACCAAGACCAATTGAACTCTGACGATGATCTCGAAGGTGATGCCTGTGACACCGATGATGATAATGATGGAGATCTGGATGTAAATGACAACTGTCCACTTGTCGCCAACGAAGATCAGCTCAATACGGACGGAGCCGATGATGGTGGTGATGCCTGTGATGATGATGATGATAATGATACGATCCTCGATGTTGATGACAACTGTCCCCTAGTTGACAACCAAGATCAACTCAACACAGATGGAGACACCTGGGGTGATGTTTGTGATGATGATGATGACAATGATACCGTCTTGGATGGTCAGGACAATTGCCCTCTGATTTCCAACGAAGATCAGCTCAATACGGACGGAGCCGCTGATGGTGGTGATGCCTGTGATGATGATGATGACGATGATACCATCTTGGATGGCCCAGATAACTGTCCCCTGGTCGCTAATGCTCCTCAAACAGATGAGGATGGAGATGGTATCGGTGATGCATGCGATCCCGATATGGTTGATACAGATGAAGACGGCCTTCGTGATGGTCAAGAAACTGCATGTGGATTAGATCCAAATGATGCGACTGATGCTGGTGCAGACTTTGATAATGACGGTGAAATCAACTCCACTGAGTGTGTTAATGGCACATTCCTCTTCCCTGCTTATTTCTTGCGTGAGTTCGATACAGGGCAAGTTGGAGTATACGGAGTCGAGATGGTTATTAATGGAGATGGTTTAGTTATAGATGATTATCCAATGATCCTTGACTTCCATATTGACTATGATGACACTCTAGTCACACGCAATGCTCAGCTCATTGGCCCTTCTGCTGATAATGCAGGTAAGAACCTCACAATTATTGGGACTGAAGATGGTGCACCTCCAGATCGAATCAGCTTGATCTCCGGCACCAACGATCGAATGGAACCTGGGGTTTTGTTTCAGATCTACTTCCAGCGTTTGGGTGGCGCTCAGGTCTCAGTTGCTATTGATCCAAGCGAAAGTTATGCTCAACCTGATAGTGCGAGCGATGCGATGACGTTTGGAGCGGGTCACCCGAACATGCCTCTTATCGTCAACTTCTAGAGGGAAATCGGATGAAGTTCAAACTCCTATTAGGAGCCCTTGTACTCTTGTTGAGCCTTGGCTGTGATGATGGATCTAGCGTCAGTCCGGCGCAGGATCTAGATGGCGACACAGTAGATGGCTCTGGAGGAAGTGGCGGTACTGATCAGGGAATAGAAGATCCTGATACAACACCAGTCCTTCCTGATGTCTTGTTTGAAGATGCCCAGCTTGATGCCGCAGATGCTCAAGTTGATGTTCCTGATGCTGAACCAGAAGAAAACAGCATCTGTGAAGCCTGTGAGGAGGATGCTGATTGTAGCCCTGAAGGGTCTATCTGTATCGATGGTTTCTGTGGAACCCCCTGCGATACTGATGAAGATTGTCCAGAAGGTGATTATCTCTGTCAGGATGCAGATGGAGTATCTCAGTGTATTCCTGAGTCAGGATTTTGTCCAGGCGCATCTATCTGTACAGATTTAGATGGCGATGGTTATGGTGATGGACAAGATTGTGCTGGGATTGATTGTGACGATGATAATCCTGATGTCAACCCTGGGATAGCTGCTGATCTCTGCGATGGAGTTGATAATGATTGTGACGATCAGATCGACGAAGATTTTGTCGTTGAAACTTGCGGAGAAGGTGTTTGTATGGGCACTAATTCCTGTAATGATGGCGAAGAAGTTCCTTGTGTTGAAGGCAGTCCAACTGGCTCCGATGCAAATTGTGATGGAATCGATGACAACTGCGACGGCACTGTTGATGAAGACTACGTCCCAACCACATGTGGTGTAGGAGTATGTTTTGCTGAGAGCAGTTGCGCAGATGGAGTTGTTCAAGAGTGCATTCCAGGTGATCCTATCTCACAGTTTGATGAAAATTGTGATGGGGTCGATGACAATTGCAGTGGAACTGCTGATGAAGATTATACAGAAGAAACATGCGGAATAGGTGCTTGTGAAGTCGTTGGTGTATGTATGGAAGGGAATGCAAGCTGCGAACCGGCTGAACCTGCATATACTGAAGACACTACATGCGACGGGGTAGATGAAGATTGCGACGGCAGCGTTGATGAAGAATTTGTCTCCGAAACCGTTTGTGGTATTGGTGTGTGTACTCGCAACTCCGAATGTACTGATGGTGAAGAGGTTTGTACGCCAGGGTTACCTGTTGGTGTAGGTGATTCGACCTGTGACGGTTTGGACGATGATTGTGATGGCATGATTGATGAAGAGTGCAATCAAAACAGTCTGATCTTTAATGTCGCTGGTGGAGGAGCAGAATTCATAGATGTAGCTCTCGTATACGACCAGCAATGGGGCGAGAATGCTGATATCGCTGCTCATCAAGGACGGCCATCTCGAAGTGTATCAGTTCAGATAGGTCATCCTCGTGGATTGAACCTGAAAGAGAGAGGAGATGACAGTATGGAATGCCCTCTGGAAGAGGTTTGTTACATCTGTCAGGATTGGGAGAACTCATGTTTTGAAGGCAATGAAGTCTGTAAAGATCCTTGCCAACGAGACAAAGGCGTCGTCAATGGAACCAGTATGGTTTTGGCTCGTCGTCGCTGGGAGGTGACTCACCGCCGCAGTGATCCAGACGAAACAAACCCTCACGTTCTCATGCGTATGATCGTCGCAGATATCTCCGAGAATCCTCTCCGTGTTGAGCCTGGGGTGATGGCGGTGCTGAGATTCACTCACAGCAATCTGCCAGGTCCCTTCCCCTTCTTCTTCCCTATCCCCCCCAGCTTTGGACAGGTGGATAACATCTCTCAGCCGGTGGGCGTTGATACGGAGCTAGAACTCCCTTGAGGGGTTCAAAGCCCTGGCTGTAGCGGCTTCCAAAGCTCTATAAGAGAAAGTCGTAGTAGCCAATTTGGAATAACCCCAAGGAACCAAGAGGTGTGGGCTCTTCTCACGCCTCTTACTTCTTTCTCCTTCGGTGCTCACCATGAATAAAATCATCCCCCTTCTTCTGCTCCTCCCCCTCCCTGGACTCTCTGCTCCTTCGGTTCAGATCTTGAGTCCTCTGGAGGGAGACTGCGTCAACAATGGTGAAGCCCCTCTGGAACTCTTTCCAGGCGCAGAGAGAGAGAGTTTTCCACAAGATCTCTCCTTAGAATTGGAACTCAATGATCCCGATGGAGAAGCGATAGATCTTGAAATTCGTGTCGATGGAGAGCTTCTCCGAGAGGAGGTCTTCATTCTTGAGGCAGGTCCTCAGCACGTCGAAATTGGGATTTGGGGAGACAGCATTGATGATGGTCAGAACAAACTGATCTCTGTCATGGTGAGTAACGAAAGAGGCAGCAGTGAAGCTTCTGTTCTGATCGATCTGGACCGAGAGCCTCCAAGGGTCTCTTTTTCAGAGGAGAGCGTTGCTCTTCTCAACACCTGCTTCTCCGGCGAAGCAGAAGCGCTTCAATATGAGGTTGAAGATGAGCGAGAACTGGATAGTTCTGAGCTTGTAGAGGATAGGGATGGATGTCGTTATCTCAGAAAGGTTGAATCTATCGATTCATGTGGAAATGAGTCTATCTACATCCATGAGATGCATAGAGCGCCCCCACAAGCTCCAGAAATGGAAATTAGGGTTCAGGATCATGATGGACAGTTGGTTTCTGATGGAGACCGTGCCATCAGTGCTCAGGTCTTCTTTGAGGCTTTAGGCGAGGCGGGCTGCGCTGAAACTCAAGGTAACTATACTGTTGATGGAGGAGAGGTTCGCAATCTGCTCTACGGCGGCGAATTTAGGGATCCAGGGCGCTACCATCTTGAGTTCAGCCTCTCTGCTTGTGAGTTTGAAGATCAGCTCTTTGAACAAGAGTTTATCCTCGTTGGTCCTGTTGAGGCTGATGCTGGAGGGCCCTATTTTTCTACGCGGAGTGAAGCTCTGAGACTCTCTGCCGCATTATCGAATGCTCCTCCTGAATATGGCCAGATTGAGTACTCATGGGATCTCGATAATGATGGTCGTTTCGATGATGCCATAGGAATTGAAGTCGATTTTGATACAAATCAGAGTGATGGAAACTATATTGTGGGACTCAGATTAAGTACAGAAACAGGTGAGAATCATTTCACTTTTACAGAAATTACAATTGGTGATGTCACCCCGACATGTGAATTGACCGGTATGGAGAGTATTACTCAGGGTATCCCCGCGATTTTTCACGCTACCGCTGAGCCTGGATCTCCAGCAGAGCCGATCCTTGTCTACCGATGGGACTTTGGAGATGATCGTTTTCCACAAGCGGGTTTTTCCTTGACTGAAGTCAGCCATCGCTATGAATCAGAAGGGATTTTTAGGATCACTTTGAGGGTGGAAGATGAGGACTCTGTTTGTGAATCGTCTGTAGAGATCGAGGTAAATGATGCCAACCCCAACATTCAGGGGATGGGGCCTTTAGAGGCTGAACTCTTGGAAGGAGAGGAGATACAGCTCAGTGCAGGCTTCACCTCTCCAGGTTCTCCCTATGAACCGATCACAAACTATCGTTGGGATTTTGGAGATGGGAGTCCTATAGAGAGCGGTCCTGAGCTGATCTTGGCGACTCACTCCTATATGGATGATGGCCCCTATGAGCTTTGCCTCTGGGTTGAGGATCAAGATGGTGAGAATAACCAATGTTTGGAGATCGAGATCCAGGATCTGAACCCACACGCAGTGTTGGATGGGCCTCGCTTTGCGGTTGAGGGGAGAGAGGTCAGATTCTCTGCAGAGGGCAGCCGTGCGGGGGGAGCTGGAGATCTTCTGAGCGCCTTGGTCTGGGATTTTGGGGATGGGAGCCCAGAGCTGAGAGTGGAACCTGGAACCTTTGAGGTCAGCCACATCTTTAGCTTCGATGCTCGGGGTTGTGAAGGCTGCGAACGCGAGGAGGTCGGGGATCTGGAGGTGAGGCTTCGGGTGGAAGATGAAGACTCTTCGGACCTGGCAATCCAAACGATCCGCGTCGCTGATGCCAGCCCCAGCGCTGATGTGATCCTCAACCCAGAGAACCCTCTTCGCCCGCTCTTTGAGGGCCTTCCTGTTGTTCTAGATGCTTCTATGAGCACAGCGGGGAGTCCTGGTGATCCGATCACAACCTATCGCTGGGATTTTGGCGATGGAGAGCTTTTGGAGGGTCCCGACCTTGAGCGTCTAGAGCACACTTGGTTTGATGAAGGAGTCTATGTTGTTCAGTTGACCCTCTTTGATTCTGATGGAAGCCCTGCCTCTCGTGAGATCTTTATTGAGGTCTTTAACCAGGCTCCAGAGGAGGTTGAGATCATCGCCCAAGAGGATCAGATGGAGATCGGCCGTTCCTCTACATGGAGGGTGAGTTATCGTGATGTCCCCACCGATATTGCTCGAATCACTTGGTACATGGGGGACGGAACGATCTACGAAAACAGAGACTCTGTAGAGCACGCCTATGCAAGCATGGGTACTTTTATCATTCGAGTCAGCGTAGATGATGGAGATGGGGGTGTCAGCGAAGTACGTAGAGAGTTGCTGGTCACTTCAGCAGGTCCCAGGATTCTCGTTGATGAGCTGATCATAGGGCTTGAGGATCAGCCTCTCAGCTTTGACTTTGAGGTGCTCTCTCCTCCCAACAGCCGAGGAGGTTTTGATGGTCCCGCGCTTGTAGAGCTACCGATCCTACCGAGGGGGCTCTCTTGGAGAGAGTTAGACGTGGAGGATGCGAGCCAAGCGCAACGCTTTCAGGTAGAGTGGCTTCCTGGTCTGGCCTCAGCCGGGGACTACAGGTTGCGTATTGAAGCCAGCTCTCGCTTTGGGATCAAACGTAGCCGAGAAATCAAGATCGAGATTGAGGAGGGGGGTCAGCTCTATCTTGCTTCGCTTTACGGGGGTGCTGACGAGGCTCGTTTGAGCCTCTTCCAGTACAACTTTGACAATCTCAGGAGGCGAGATGAGTTTGAGATGCTCCTCGATCTTTCTTTGGGCTTGGGCTTGGGAGAGCTGGCCTCTCTAAACGGCCAGATCTTTACCTCCCTCCCCTTTTCCAGCGCTGTTGCGGTTATCAGAGGAGAGGGAACTGAGTTCCATCTCAGCAGAAAGATCCCTGTTTTGGGAACCCCTTTTGCTCTGCTGGAGGCTCGAGGAAAGCTCTGGGCTTTTGATGTGGGGTTGGGCTATGTGAGCGTAATCGATCCCAGAACCCTTAAGGTCACGGTAGAGAGCAGGTTGCCTGCTCCCATCCAAGCAGCGTTGAAGATTCCAGGCCGCTTTACAGGGGATGAAAACGCCAACATTGTTGCGCTCTCCACAACCGGAGAGCTCTTCCTGCTCGATCCAGGCGCATTACTCCTCGACGAAGATCCGATCAAAGCCCGCTTCTCTCTGGGGACTCGCCCCGACCATCTGGTGATGGATGAGGAGCAGGGGCTGCTCTATATATCGGACGCCAGAGAGAGAAAACTCTGGGTTTTTGATCGTCTCATGGATGGCCCTGATGCCTATTTGGTTGAGTATGATCTACAGTTCGCGATCCGAGATATGGCTGTCCAAGGTGGAGATCTTTGGTTGGTCTCTGATGAGGGTCTCCTCAAGCTCTCTGAGGAGAGATTGAACCTCGTCAAACGTGGAGCTTTGAGAGCGATCGACTCCATTCCCAACCAACTCTTTGGCCTCCCTGGTCTCATTCTTGGAGGAAAAGATCGTCTCCTTCATCTGATCACTCAGGGAGACTCCTTGGCTGAAACGCTCTCGATACGAAGCTCTGGAGCAGAACGTTTTCTCTTCTTCCAAGCACCGTAAACCCTGTCCCAAACGACCCTAATTAAATGGGAGAGCTTCTTTGACCGAGATCTAAGGGCTGATGAAGGGGTAGGTTTTCCTGGTGAACCCCAAGAACCCAAAAAATCAGGGAAAGCGAACAACGCTGATCATGTCGCCACACCCAAAGCTTCTTTTTCTCCTCCTCCTCTTTGCCTGCGATGATGCGGTGGTGGGGAGTGACCCGATCCAGCGCTGCGATACAGACGAGGAGTGTCCATCCGGAAGTCGTTGTCTAGAGGGTCTTTGTCTTGGATTTGATCTGGAGCCTTTGCCTTTGGATCTCTCCCTCGACGCGGCTCTCAGAGATAGAGCAGAGGGAGACCACATTTTGGAGGATATGAGCAGAGATCGAGAGGCTCCAGCCGATTTTGGACAGGATCAGGAGAACAGAGAGCTTCAAACCCTAGATATTCTCCTCTCCGATGTAACACAACCTGACTCGGCGTTAGATGCGCAGGGAGATCTTGGCTTGGACTCTGGAGGAGATCTTGGCTTGGACTCTGGAGGAGATC
>CAYLJJ010000001.1:0-27678 GCA_964384025.1 uncultured Nannocystaceae bacterium | reverse complement strand
TCTTGGCTTGGACTCTGGAGGAGATCTTGGCTTGGACTCTGGAGGAGATCTTGGCTTGGACTCTGGAGGAGATCTTGGCCTAGATCTTCTCCCTGTAGATGTTTCAGCTGTAGACCTTGCTCTTGATCAGGGCAACATCGATCTCTCCTTTGGCGATCAACCTGAGCTGGATGCCGAGCCCCTCGATGCTTCAGATCTAAGCTCAGCTGATGTGGAGTTCTGTCTCCCAGAGATCTGCGATGGTCGCGATAACGACTGCGATGGAGAGATCGATGAGGATCTCTCCCGATCTTGTGGCGAGTCCATCGGGATCTGTTTTCCAGGAATTCGTCGTTGCATCTTTGGGCTTTGGGCAGAGTGTGAGGGGATGATTCCTCCTCGCGAAGAGCTTTGTAATGGCCTTGATGATGACTGCGATGGAGAGATCGATGAAGAGTTCCCTGATTTTGGGGAGATCTGTCTTCGTGGCTCAGGTGCTTGTTTAAACCAAGGGCAGATGGAGTGCAGCCCAGATCAGTCAAAGACGATCTGTAGTGTCACTCCGGGGCAGGCCAGTGGAGAGATCTGCAATCAGATCGATGATGATTGCGACGCTCAGATCGATGAATCTTCAGAAGATGAACCCTTAGAGGAGTCCTGCTACTCAGGACCAGAAGAGACTGAGAATATAGGGCGCTGCCTTCCAGGCGTGAGGAGCTGCGTTGAGGGAGAGTGGATCGAATGTGAGGGAGAACAGCTTCCGGAAGAGGAGAGCTGCAATGGCCTTGATGATGACTGTGATGAGCTGATCGATGAAGCGGAAGGTGGGGGTCCGCTTTTGCAGGGTTGCTATGAGGGTCCAGAGGGGAGTGAGAGCCTCGGTCTCTGTCAGGCAGGAGAGCAGAGCTGTCAGTTTGGAGTCTATGCCGCCTGTATCGGCCAAGTCCTCCCAGCGCTGGAGATCTGTGATGGCGAGGACAACGACTGTGATGGAGAGATCGACAACGGCCTTGACTGCAGTTGCCTCCCTGGCCTCCCCCAGATCTGCTACTCAGGGCCAGAGGAGAGCTTGGGGCAGGGTCTCTGTCAGGCCGGCCTCCAGCTCTGCCTCCCCGATGGCCTTGATTTTCGCTTTGGCGACTGTCTAGAGCAGATCCTGCCCAGCGTCGAGGTTTGTGATGGTGAGGACAATGACTGTAACGGCATCGTAGATGATAATATCGCTGCGGTGGGAGCTGAGTGCATTCAGGGAGTGGGTGCATGCCTACAGTATGGAAACATCATCTGTTCATCTGGAGAGTTCCTCTGTGACGTGCCCGAAGTCTCAGCACAAGAGGAGATCTGCGATGAAATCGATAACGACTGTGATGGTCAGACCGATGAAGATTTTGAGTTGGGAGAGCCTTGTCTCGTTGGAGTAGGTGCCTGCACCTCCGAAGGAATTTGGGCATGTGGTCTTGAGGGAGATGTCGTCTGTGATGCAGAGATCCCGACAGGACAGCAAGAAATATGTGACACGATCGACAACGACTGTGATGGTGAAGTTGATGAGGGGATCACTCCCATCTCCTGTGGAATCAATGTCGGAGAATGCGCATTTGGGGTTCGATACTGCCTAAACGGAGAGTTTGGCCCCTGCGAGGAGCAACAGCTTCCTCAAGAGGAGATCTGTGATGGTCTAGACAATGACTGTGATGGTGCAGTGGATGAGGATCTTCTAGGTCAAGAGTGTGGCTCAAACATCGGCACCTGTCAGACCGGCTTAAGGTTTTGCCAGGATGGAGCGCTGAGCCCCATCTGTATCGCTGAGGTTGAAGCGATCGATGAAATTTGTGATGGCCTGGACAACGACTGTGATGGAGAGAACGATGAGGGAGATCGCGATCTGGACGGCTTGGATGATTGCCTAGAGCTTCGCGTGGGCTTGGATCCAGACGATCCCGAAGATGCGCTCGCGGATTACGACCATGATGACCTGAGCAACGCAGAAGAGGCGATCGCAGGCAGCCCACTCTGGCCAGTTCTCTACTTAGTCTCTGGAGAATCGGAGGGAGATGAGATCTCCGTCCGGTTGATGTTTAGACAAGATAACACTGATGCCCTGCCCTTTATCATTGAGACACAGCTCTATCACACCCTGGGACGTGTTGAACTCCAGTCTGTGCTCGCAGGTCCTGCGACCCTTGAAGCAGAGAAGATGATCTCCATCCAACCGCTCTCTGAATCGAGCTTCCGAATCGTCATCATCTCATCCAATCCCAACCTGATCCAAAATGGTGAGTTGGGGAGGTTCTTCTTTCATCGGATCTCTCGCCGAGCGATCAACTTTAGATTGAACCCCCAGGCAACCTTTATGCAGCCTGGAGAGGCTCAGGAGAGTGCCAGCTTTGGGGTGGGATACCCCAGTGAACCCCTCCGCTTCCCCTGAAGCTCTAGATCCCCGGCCTTCATTAAGATACCCTTCGCCCCCTTCAAACCAGGGCTCTTGAGGAGCAAAAATGACGAGGTTGATGATCCTATTGCTCCTGCTCCTCTCCCCCTCTGGCTGTAGCTCTGACAAGAGCTATAAGCTGAGCTGCCAACAAAACTCGGAGTGTGAGAGTGGAGAACTCTGCTTCTCAGGACGCTGCACTCGGGAGTGTTACCTGGATGATGACTGTCTTCAAGGTGAGCGCTGCTCTTTTCATATCTGTGCCTCTCCAAGCCCTGAGGTGGGCGTTGACGCTGGATCAGATCTCTCTTTGGACGTTGAGCAGCCTGACTAGGGGAGACTTTGAGCGAGCCTGAGTCCAAAATAGGGGAGGGCCAGAGCGGGAGGCTTACGTCCTCGGAAGGCCAAGCGCAGGCTTAAAGCTGAATCCTCACAGCTCCCTCCCCGCATGACTCGATTGACTCCACTTGAAGGCCCGCTGGGATCGACAATCTCCCCCCTGGGGTAGGGGCCATAACGATCCCAGCACCACTCCCAGACACTCCCATGCAGATCACAGAGGCCCCAAGCATTGGGGCTTCGCCCAACAGCCCTGAGCCTCGCTCCCTGAAAGCAAGCCCAGCGAGGCAAGTCTGCCTCTCCTGCGCTCAGCCAAGCATCTCGACAGCCTGCTCGGGCGGCATACTCCCACTCTGCTTCTGTGGGGAGACGGTAGCCCTTCGCGCGACGATTCCAACGCAGAGTCTCTCCATCTCCGCTGTAGCAGGGCTCCAACCCCAGACTGAGGGAGAGGCGATTGCAAAACTCTACAGCCTCATAGAAGCTGAGCCCTCCCTGAGGGAGCAGCTCCTCTGTCACCTTCCCCTGGACCTGGGCGTAGAGCTTCTGAGTGATGGGGGTTGCGGCGATACAGAACCCTGTCAGATGGACTTCAACCGCTTCTTCATCCTGCTTGTGTCCAGGCTCTATGCTGTGGCTGCCCATACGGAAACGACCACCGGGGATCTTCAATAACTCGGGAGCTTCCAAGCTGATGGACCCCTCCACCTCGGTGGTTGAGGCCCGCGGCTCCTTGGGGAGTTGAGGGGCTCTGGGACGATGGGCATCTCTTCGACGCTCAGCGCGCTCGCCCCACTCTGAGGCCTCCATACGCAGCTCCTCCAAGCTTCGTTGAGCTTCTACGCTGAGAGCGCCCAGCTGAAAGCGCTGAGTGAGGCTCTCGTCATATTGAGCCCACGCTCGCTGAGAGCGAGAGATGATCTCTCCCATACTGTTGCGGAACGTCTCGATACGGACCCATTCTTCAGCGGCCTCTCTACGAATCTTCCGCATCTGCTCCACAGAATGAGAGATGCTCTTTTCCCAAGAGTAGATCAGGACCTCAAGCTCTTTCTCTTGTCGCTGTAGGTCACGCTCCCAACGCTCCAAACTGAGCCGCTCAGTTAGGAGCTGCTCACGACTGGAGAGAAAGGCCGTCTCTTGTGCTTCTATCGCTTGTCCACGAGGGCCAAGCTCTTTGGAGAGAGCCTCTAGGGCGAGGCGCTCATCCGCGAGGGCGCTCTCTTGGGCGTAGAGCTTCGCCATCTGCGCCTGAAGGTTCAGATCATCATCTGGGCGAATGTTGGGAGGATCTTCTGGAGCTTTTAAAAACTGAGCGAGACGCACACGGATCTGCTCCGCTGTCTCCGGTCGATCCTGAGGTCGCTTAGCGATCATCTCTGTGATGAGTTGGTCAAGCTCCTTGGGCAGCTGAATATGAGCTGAGGGCGGTGGTGGGTCCAGACTGGCTTGACGCTTGAGGGTTTCCAGCCAGTTGTCGGGGACATCGAAAGGGTTTTGACTGGTCAGGAGGCGATAAAAGAGGATCCCAAGAGAGTAGAGATCACTGCGTGTATCGATCTCATTGGAGCCGACGACCTGCTCTGGTGAAGCATAGGCGGGAGTCCCTACGAACTGTCCTGGCTGTGTCTTACAAGACTCAGGTCCTCTAGAGCGAGCCACTCCAAAGTCCAGGACGCGAACATGGTCCTCCTCTCCCAGCACCTCAACCATCACATTGGCAGGCTTGATATCGCGGTGGATCACCCCTTGTTCATGAGCCTCCTTGAGCGAGTCACAGATCTGATAGATGATCCCCGCAGCGCGCTTAGGGCTCAGGCGGCCCTCCTGTTCCATCAAGGCTGAGAGGGTGCGTCCTCTGAGAAACTCCATCAGGATATAGACATGCCCCTGCTCACGCCCAAAGTCAAAGAGGCGCACGGTGTGGGGGCTCTGTAGACGCGCGATGATCCGCGCTTCCTGAAGAAAACGGTTCAGAAAACGGGGCTCTCCTGCAAAGCTGGGATGTAGAATCTTGAGGGCCTCATCTCGCCTCAACTCTAGATGCTCGACCAGGAAGAGAGAGCCCGCTCCACCCTCGCCGATAAAGCGCAGCACCTCTCGCCCTGCGACGATCTGGCCGATGATGGGATCGCGCTCCAGCGGCGCCCCATCCTCTGCACAGAAGAGGAGCCCCTCTGCGAAGCGACGGCCACAGCTGGGACATCTCTTAGACACTGTTGGCTCTCTCGTTCATGGGTGGTCCAGTCGTAGCGTTAGCGCCAGAGGAACCAGATCTTAACTTGAGCCCTTTTAGGCGCTTGAGGTCCAGGCTCACTTAGCTCAAAGCCAAAGCTTTGCTCAGGCACATTGAGCCCCCCAAAGGGAAGGTTAGGGTTTAGCCAGCGGCTGGGAGCAGCATCGCTGAAGCGTGAAACTCCTGGGTGGGCGCGAAGCTCCTTAGACTTTAGGCCACTCTCAGTGACCTCAAAGATCTCGATCCCTCTGGGGAAGGGCTTTAGAGCGAAGGCTGCATCCAGAGTGTGAGCATAGCGCAGCCCTCGATCACGCAAGCGCCAACTCAGGCCAGCACCCTTCGGTAGTTCCTTGTAGTCGTAGAGTTCTCCCGCCTTGATCACATCTCGAGCAGGGCCGGGGAGACGATCATAAACCTCATAGCTGTAGAGAAAGGAGCGCCCGTTCAGCTTGAGCTTGCTCAGGGCAGCTGCTCCAGGAGGGCAGCTCAGTTTAAGCTCAGCAGGGCGATAGAGGGGATTGCGCACAAAGCAGCTTGTCTCACGAAAAAGCGCCTCTAGGTGCTTCTGAGCAAGCTCAGATTTGAGTTTATAGTGACTCTCTTGAGGCTGAGCCTGATACCAAGTCTCCAAACCGGGGAAAGAGTACTCCTCGGGCTGCGCGTCTAAGACCAGGGCGAAGCCCTTACCAGGGCCGTTCTGGCTGGGATCGTTCTCACTCCAAGCATAAGCTCCATCGAAATACCAAACCAGGACGCCAGGCCGAGGGAGAAAACGAAGCGCGTTCATCTCTCCAGTCTTAAAGTTTTTAAAGAAGGTGTATCCAGCCATCTCAGCCATATTCTCGTCGTAGCGCTCAACCCCAGGTATTTTCGTGTAGGGATCGCGGAACTCCATCAGATAGTAGTGGGGCACCAAAATCTGATGCTGCCCAGCGCTGCGATTAAAACCATCCAGGCGCCACCCCTTGATGGGGAGCTGCTCAAAGTCTTGCTGAAGAGGGGTCCCCTCCATCCTGAAGTTATCGACTAAGAGACCCCGCATCACCGCCGCGCCATCTGTGAAGTAGCGGAGCCTGATCTGCACCTCACGCCCAGCATATTGATCTAAACGGAAGCTGGGCTGCACCCAGGTGGGTTTGAGGCAGGGGTTCTCCTTCCCGGTGCGATCCTCTCCATGCGCCAAAAGCTTCTCAGGATCGCAGCCTGGTGCGTTCTCATTTTTGCCATCCCCATCCAGATCTCCAGAGTAGCCGGTAAACCCAGGCAGGCTCTGATGTCCATCATGACCATGCTTGGCGGGCATAAAGCGTCGATCTTCAGAGACAAGGCGAGTCCAAGTCTTCCCCTCATCGGCGCTCAGCTCTAGATAGGCGAAGTCCCAGCCCGCCTCGATCTCCCACCAAGCATCAAAGCTGAGGCGCGCAGGTCCTGTGCTGGGGACCTTGAGTTGAAAGCGGGCGCTGCGGTTGAGGTCATTGCCCTGACCGCTGTAGAGCGCCCAAGCTCCACTGTTCTCGGGCAGCTCACTGAGGCGTAGATTTCGAATCTTAGGAGGCAGGATCACGAGGGCGGAGCGATAGAGGCCATCACGGCGTTGAGCGGCCTCTTGGGCTGGGCTTTCTGAGGGATCATCCAGGAGCCGTAGGTAGATCGATTGAGTCTTTTTGCCTCTAAAGGCAGGGGGACGGATGATGCGGGGTCTCAGCCAGCCCAGAGCGAGGCGTGACCAAGCGGAGAGGTTCTGAGGAGCAGGGGAGCTGGTGTTGCTCATCAGATCCCAGACTCCTGTTGAGTTGCTGCTCTGTCGAGCATAGAGATCAGGGAGGCCGATGGAGTGCCCAAACTCATGGATGAAGGTGGAGACATCGGTGTACTCAGACTGGGCGTTATAATCGAGGCCCCAGAGGGTGTCGCTCAAAGAGACTCCACCGCGAAGATTTCGGCGCCCCTCCACCCATGGTCCTTGAGCTTCTCGGCGCTGCACTACAAAACGGTGAGGCCAGATACGCTCAGCGCACTCCAGCGCTTGGGGATTGAGGCTCTTGAGCGCCTCTTGCTGAACATTGGGATTCAACTTACGCCGCAGCTTGTGGAGAGATTGACAAGAGGATTGTGCCCCACCCGCGTAGACGATAACAAAGTGGTCCAGGTAGCCATCCCCCTCATTCAAGTGCTCATCCCCATCAAAGTCCTTGGGATCCCAGCGATCAAAGGCGCTCCAGTCTAGATCTGGATTGGCCCTAAAGGCCGCCGTCAGGGCCTCCTCCACCATCCCTTGGGGATCTCGATCATTGCGCCACTCTCCTCCCTTTTGACGATAGGGGCTGCCGTAGTGGGCGCGAGGATGAGCCAAGCGCACAGGGGGGAGGATGCGACCTTGGAGGTGGTAGCGCCCCAAGCTTTGCTGGAGATAGAAGTGGCTGAGGGTGTTTTGCCGGGCATAGCTTGGATCAAAGAGCAGCGTTTGATAGTGCGCCGCCAGCTTCTCTCCCTGTTTGGGATCTTGGGCGAAGCGGTCAAAGCGCTGATCGGAGAACTCCACCAGTACCACCAAGAGCTGATGGGGGCGATCTTTAGAGGCGATGACTGGAGGGAGATGATCCCAATTAAGCACGGGATGTCCCAGGCGCTCAAAGCGGAGCGCCGCCAGATCATCGACCATGCGCTCCTGAGCAAAATCAGGGGAGGCGAGGAGGCTGAGTGCGAAGCTGAGGATAAGCATGCGAGCATTCTGAAGGCAGCGTGGCAGAATCGCCAGCCTCAGGATCTCCTCATGAAGAGAGCAGTGATGATCAAGATCTTTAGAGGCGCCAAACTTTACAGCCCTGAGGCTTCAATTCCCCAGGGAGAGCTTTGGATCGAAGAAAACAAAATACTGAGGGTGAGCGCGCAGAGCGCCGAACCCCCTCCCGATGCGGAGATCCACCAGCTGGAGGGTCGGCATATCTGCCCAGGCTTTATCGATCCCCACGTTCATATGGGCTTGATGCCTGAGGGTTTTGCCTTTGAGTCCAAGGATATCAACGAGATGACTCGAGCTCTGACCCCTGAGCTGCGAGCCTTGGACGCGGTCTGGCCTGGAGATATCGCCTTCGCCCGCGCGCGACAAGCGGGGATCACCACCGTCTGCGCTCTGCCGGGTTCATCCAATGTGATTGGTGGCGCGGGGGTGGTGTTGAGGACTACAGGCCGTGATGTGGAGCAGATGTCTCGTCTTGAGCCTGCCTGCCTTAAGATCGCCTTTGGCTACTCGGTCAAGCACAGCCATGGCCTTAAAGGGCGTGCTCCTCTGACCCGGATGGAGATCGCAGCGCTGGGGCGCCGCGCCTTTGAAGAAGCCCTCCTCTATGAACAGGCGAGGGTCTTGGATCCCAAACAACTGGAAGATCCCGGCAAAGAGATGCTCCTCAAGGCCCTCCGCAGAGAGATCCCTGTGCGTGCTCATGCTTCTCGTAGTGATGATCTGCTCAGCGCCATCCGTTTGGCGCGGCGTTATGGCCTCAAGCTGGTTTTGGAGCACGCCCATGAAGCTGATTTCATCCTAGAGGCGCTGCTGAGATCCAAGGCGGAGGTGGTCTTAGGTCCCGCCTTTCGCAGCTGTGGTCACTCTGAGGAGCTGCACTTTCGCTTTGAAACCGCCCAGATCTTGGATGAGGCAGGTGTTCGAGTGGCGCTGATGAGCGATCATCCCATCCTCCCGGTCAGCAGCCTGCCTATCCACGCGGGGCTCTGTGTCCGCGCGGGGATGAGCCCAGCGCGAGCCCTGGCTTGTATCACCCACAACCCTGCTCAGATTCTGGGCCTTGAGGAGCAGATCGGGAGACTCAGCCCCGGCCTGGAGGCAGATTTTCTGATCCTGGATGGCCCTCCCCTGGAGATCGCCAGCCGCGTTTTAGAGACCTGGATTGGAGGTAGACGGGTCTATCAGGGAGAGCCGCTTCCTGTCCCTGGAGCAGCCTTCTCTTGAGGAGAGAAGGTGTTGCCTCCCAAGTCGAGGAGCTTGCTCCGATCCAGGGTGATGATCTCGCCCCTGATCTTACTTCCGCGGACCTCTGCTTGGGCGCGCCCCTTCAACTTAAGCGCGACCTTAGAAGACTCCAGGGTGCAGTCACGCAGGATCAAACGCCCCTGACCCTGAACATAGGCGGCGAACCTCGCTCCTTGAATTGTGCAACCTTGCAGTTCAAGCTCACAGCGATCCCGGATCAGGACCCCAACCCCCTGGCTCTTGATCAGACGGTTCTTGAACTTCAGCTTGCGATCCCCTCGGCAAGCGATGGGGTGTTGACTGCGTAAGCCGGGGCGTAATGACTCTGGCCTGGGGGGTACTTTAGGCTTGGGTGGAGGAGGCTTGGGGGCGCTGCCTGGCTGAGGGTAGAGCCTGTTTTTGCCTTCATCGTAGAAGCGCGCTGCGCCTTGAATGAAGACCCCTCCCTCGATGAGGGAGCCCTCAGCCCAGAGTTGAGCTTTATCTTCCAGCAGCAGGGCGATCTCTCCACGCAGCTCACAGCCGTGGAGATGAATCTGGGCCTCCTCTGAGGCCTTGATGAGGAGGAGCCCTTCGATTTTGGAGTCCCATAGTTCCAGCTTACAGCGCCCAGAGACGACGATGGGCGCGCGGCCCTCAAGCTGCTTCTTCTGAAGCTTCAGCTGCTGATCTCCAGTGCACCGAATGGCTTCTATCGGCTCAGGCGCGCTCAGGAAGAGGAGAAAAGGGAGGAGGCTAGATATCATCTTTTACGCATCCAGATTTTCCAGCTTCGACCCCGGCGATCATAGAGGTCATCCCCGTGAAGGAGAAGGGTCTCGTAGCCCTTCTTCTCAACTTTGATGTTGATATCGATGGGCACCTCACAGCGCGTCGCCTCTTCACAGATCAGCTCCTTGCTGTCCAAGCGGGTGAACTTGGCCGCGACGCGGCTCTTGAGCATCACCGTGCGGCCTCGAGGAATGATGTTGTTGACCACCGCAGGACGTTGCTCTACGGGCTTAACCTGCTTGGGGAGGAGAGATCGCTCGTTGAAAAGCTTTCTTGGGCTGAGCTTCTGGGGAGCGAAGGTGATTTGAGGGCTCATCCCCAGGAGTCGCCCTAGGCTGCTGGAGGGATCTAGACTTAAACCCTCAGCGATGGGGAGGCGCAGAGACCAGAGGAGAATCAAGAAGGCTAAGGCGCCCAAACCTATCCACTGATGTTGAGAGAGCAGCGGGCCTTTGGAGGGCTGCATTCGAGCGCTGGAGACCCTGGTATTATCAAGCACAGGGACTTCTGACTTCGGTGACTCTTCGAGGAGGGCTTGGGCTGAGGAGGGCTCTTGGGTCTCAAAGCCCATAGCGAGACCCAACTTCACTACCTCAGGGGGAGAAGCTTCTGCTCCTTGAGGAGGCTTGTCTTTCAGGGGGCGTTTGAGTTCTAGGCTGGCTTCATCGAAGATCTGAACGGGAGAAGGCTCCAGGAGGCCCAGAGAGGCACCCACATCCAAAGGCTGCTTCAACTGCTCCTTGTTGGGAGGAGTAGAGACGGGGGGGGGTTTTCCTCTTGAGGGCAGACCTGCGAGGCTGGACATGGAACCGAAGGGAGAGGAGAGCCCTGAGATTTCACCAAAGAGGGACTCTGCAGAGAACTGTGCGTTGGGGACTTCCTGAGTCTCTTGGAGCCGAGCCTGAGAACTCTCTCCCTCAATCGTCTTGATCTCGTCTAAGCGAAGGATCCCTGGGGCCTCTGGGGGGCTCACCTGCGCCTCTGGGTTTTTAATCTCATCTGGGCGAAGGATCTTTAGAGTCTCTGGGAGATTCGCCTGCACCTCTGGGTTTTTGATCTCATCTGGGCGAAGGATCTTTAGAGTCTCTGGGAGGCTCGCCTGCGCCTCTGGATTGATGTGGGCGCTTGAAGGCTCAAGATCCTCCGGTTTGAGCCCTGAATAGGGTGATGGAGCGCTGGCAGGTGTTATCGTGTCGCTGAGTGGAACAGGGCTATGGATCACTTGCAGTTGCTCTAGAGCTTTATCCCAGGCGGGCTCAACCCGAAGCGTTACAGAGCTCTCCCACTCTCCTGAGTCCTCCATCTCTACCTGCTCTTCTGACTCTAAGCTGCGCAGGATGGATTCCAACTCTGCGCGCATCACCTCCGCCGACTTGGGGCGCTGCAGGGGCTCCTTGCTCAGGCAGCGTAGGACCAGCTGCTCCAGGGGCTCAGGAATGGAGATCACCGCGCGCTCTTGAAGAGATCGGGGCTTCTCATTGAGGTGGGCCAAAAGGACCTTACGATGTTTGCCGGGGAAGACAGGCTCTCCTACCAGCATCAGATAGAGTATCCCCCCCAGAGCATAAAGGTCGGTCTGGGGGAGGATGCGCTCCCCTTGGATCTGCTCTGGAGCCATATAGCGGGGGGAGCCCTTGAGAGCTACGTCTGGCCAGAGCGTTGCCTCTGGATCGTTATCTTGGGTGGAGAGGACCTTGGCAACACCAAAGTCCAAGACCTTGACTCCGAAGCGACTACCGGAGAGGCTGCGCAGCTCCTGAAGGAAGATGTTGCCCGGCTTGAGATCTCGATGGACGATGCTATGAGCGTGAGCCTCGGAGAGAGACTTGAGGATCTCCACGCCGATGAAGATCGTCTCCTCTACAGGGATCAGCCCCTCTCTACGAAGCCGTGAGGCGAGATCCTCACCCTCCAGAAACTCAGTGACCATATAAGGCTCATCTCGATCGCTGAGTCCAAAGTCGAGCACTTGGAGGGTCTGGGGAGCGTGAAGTTTGCTGAGGTTCTGAACCTCTCTGAGGAAAGCCGCGCGGACCTGTGGCCGCTCAACAACCTCTGGAAGAATCAGCTTGATGGCGACAGAGCGCTCCAGTCTGGGGTGGAAAGCTTTCCAGACCTCGCCCATCCCTCCTCTGGCGATCAGAGCCTCTAGCTTATAGCTTCCGATGAGTAGAGCTTCCTTCACTCAAAGAAGATGACACAGCCTCTCCTCCACAGCAACAGTGGATTTTTACCTGAAGTTCCCCTCTGAGGTTCCACTCTCAGACTTCAACTCCTCGCGGTAGAAGCTCCAGTCTCCCAAGGGGCTCTTGAGCCTCCAGAGCCCTGGTTTAAGAGCCTGGACAGCGCCGCTGTCTACCGGAACTTTGCCTCCACCTCCAGGGATCTCGAGGAGATACTCTGGGATCCCCAGACCGCTCAGGCGCCCTCTCAGCCCTCTCCAGAGCTTTAGCCCCTCCTCTAAGCTTAAGCGAAGGTGTCCTGTACCCTGAACTCGATCGGGGTGGTGTAGGGCGTAGGGCAAGATCCCCCAGTCCAAGAGCTGAGAGAAGAGACGCATCAAGATCTCCAGCTCAGCGTTAACTCCCTTAAGCAGCACGCTCTGGTTCAGGAGGATGACCCCTGCGCTCTGAAGATCCAAGATCGCCTTATGCGCTTGGGGGCTCAGCTCCTTGGGGTGGTTAAAGTGGCAGACAAGGTAGAGGGGTTGGGGATGACTCAGACACTCCAATAACCCGGCGTCGATGCGCATTGGTAGGGTAACAGGGGCCCGTGTATGGATGCGAAGACGCCGAGCACCAGGCAGCGCTCGCAGCGCGCTTAAGAGCTGAGCGAGGGCCTCATTAGAGCGCATCAGGGGATCCCCTCCGCTGAGGATCAGTTCATCGATCTCAGGGTGCGTGCTCAGATACTTCAGAGCGCTGGGGAGGTGAAGACGAGGAGGGAGCTGACTGAGCGCGCTTTTGCGGAAACAGTAACGACAAAGCGTGGGACAGCCTGCGCTGATCCAGAGCAGCGCACGATCAGGATAGCGATGGATCAGCCCAGGGAGAGGGCTATGGGTTTCATCACCGATGGGATCTTTCAACTCCAGAGGGGAGATCAAAGCCTCAGCAGCTTGGGGGACCGCCTGAAGACGGATGGGGCAGTGAGGATCTTGCGGATCGATAAGGGAGAGATAATACTCACTGATCAGGAGACGTTGCCCTTTGAGAGCGGGGAGCAAGGCTTCACGCTGCTCCTCAGCGATGAGCCCGTGGGCTTGAAGATCCGCGAGGCTGCGAACCCCCCTCTGGAGTTGCCCTCGCCAGTCGCTCATTTCTCCGCTTGGCTCTCCTTCTTGTTCATCTTGGCCATCAACTCTTTCAATTTCTGGATAGAACGCTCCACCCTCTTAAGGTCCTCGATATACTCCTTGCGGAGCCTCAAAATCAGCTTCTTGTTCTTCTTCTGAAGCTTCTCATCCTTCACCTGAACTCCACGACGGTAACCAACGAGGAGATCATTATGAGGTCCAAGATAGGTATCAGAAGCTTTCAGCATCATCTGGTTGATCTTAAAGAGCGCCTTCTCAGTCTTGGCGAACTTGGAGGCCATCCCCTGAAGGCTGTTGACCTCTTTCTCCACTTTGAGCCGCTGAGCTTCTACCTCCTTGAGAAACACAGGGTCGGGATCGTCTGTGTTGAGCTTGATGATCGGGCTGCGCTCTTTAAGGCGCAGCCCCTCCATCAACTCCGCCTCGATCTCCAGCTCATCATCTAGAGCTTCATCCAGGGCATCGGCGAGGCCGAGGCTGGGCAGGGCAAGCAACAGGGAGAGGGTAAAGTAGCGCATGGAGAGCTCCTTTTTGACTCTGATGGTGGGCTCACGAGCCCTATGATCTTCAGCGGTCGCTCTCGACGCAAGTCAGCTCTTTTCATTGAGGATCTTTTGGAGGATAACGCGAGCACTCATACCGAACGGTGAGCATGGAAGAGAAGCAAGCCTCCGCAGGGATCCGCTGGAGTATCCTCAGCTTGAGCGCTCTCACGGTGATGGCGGGCGCGGCGATCGCACCAGCTCTACCTGCCCTTCGAGACCACTTCTCTCAGGAGCCTGGAATTGAGCTGCTCAGCCGCCTGAGCCTCAGCTTGCCCGCTCTCTTTATGGGCCTCTTTGGGCTCCCTTCGGGGCTGCTGGCGCAGCGCTGGGGGCATCGCCCTCTCTTGATGGCTTCTCTGCTCCTCTACGGGCTCTCAGGGGGCGCAGGGAGTTGGTTAGAGGGGATCTATGGCCTCCTCCTCAGCCGCGCCCTCCTGGGGATCGCCAGCGCAGCCCTGATCACCAGCAGCACCCTCCTCATTGGCGCCCTCTTTGAGGGCCAAGCGCGGGAGCGCTTCTTGGGCCTCCAGGCGGCCTTTATGGGCTTTGGCGGGGTCCTCTTCCTCAGCCTGGGAGGTTGGCTCTCCTCGATCCATTGGCGCTGCAGCTTCCTGCCCTACCTCTTCAGCCTGCTGCTGCTCCCCTTGCTCTGGAGCAGCCTCCCCAGCAGTGGTCTCAAACCGGAGCCCAGAGAGAAGATGGAGGAGGGGAGAAGTGAGCCCTGTGGAGGGATCTTCCTCGCCGCCTTCCTGGGCAGCTTGGCTTTCTATGTTTTGCCCACTCAGCTGCCCTTCTATCTACGAGAGCTTGGAGATCCAGATCCCCGCAGCGCGGGTTATCTCCTCGCCTTGATGACCTTGTTGGCCTCTTTTGTCTCCCTCGGCTTTGTACAGATCTTGAGCAGGATTCCTGCCGCGCCCTTGCGACGCCTGACCTATCTGCTCCTCGCCCTGGGGGTGGGAGGGTTGGGGCTGGTCTCAGGGCTCTGGGGGGTGGGGCTGGTGGTGGCCCTTATGGGTCTGGGGATGGGCCTCTTTCTGCCCCTGTTGATGGAGGCTCTGCTCTCCAAAAGTTCGCCAGCCCAGCGCGCTCGGCGGGCGGGCTGGCTGACCACCAGTATGTTTTTGGGGCAGTTTGCCTCTCCGCTGCTCAGCGAACCTTTGGCAGAGATCCAGGGGAGCCCCACCATGTTTCTTCTGGTCGCCTCAGCCCCTCTCTCATTGATGATTTTGCCGAGAACTTAATTTCAGATTTTGGGGCCTTAGATTGAAGCACGGTTATTGATCGATCTATCAACGCGATGGCCAACGACCGCGAGGGGTTAAGAGTTGAATAGCATGAGTTTCAGGCCCTTGAGCGAGCCCTGACCTCCAAAGAGAGGGCGGATCTACGTCAGCGCCTGCAGCTTCAGCGATGGGTGGAGCAGACCGGAGAGGAGCTGATGGTGCTCGACCTATCGTCTCTGCTGCTCAAGGTGGTTCCCATCCATCGACGGCTTAATCTCAACGATCTGGTGGTGGGTCCCTTTGGACACAAGAAATTTCAGGCGACCTCTGCTCAAGGGCGTTTAAGAAGGAGCCGCTGTTTTCCCAGGGTAAGCTCGAGCTGTTTGCCCCTGAGCTGTGCTTGGAACATCAGCGGTAGTCCCTCGCCATCCCGACCCTTCAATAGGTAGAGATCGCCCTGCTGCTCGTGGAGCAGACAGGGACCTCGCCAACTCTGACCCTGGCTCCGAAAGATCAGGCTGCGCTCTTCAAACTCCAGCTCCAGACCCTGAAAGAGGGGGAAGAACGAGCGCTTTGCCCAGGCTTTGTTCTCCTCAGAGAGAGGATCGGCGCGCTCCATAACGCTCTCAGGGCTGATGACCCACTTTCCTCGGAGGGCTGGAGCGATCGGCTCGGCGCAGGCGAAGAGGAGCAGCAAGAAGGGGAGGAGTCGCATGGGCCAAGGCTGTCTCTTTTGTTGTGGAGGCTCCAGTTTGACAGGGGTGGGGCTCCAAAGATAGAACCCGGCTCCATTCCTCGGAGCCTCGCTCCGAGATCCCCAAGACAGAGCGAGGAGAGATGAACTCCAAGATCGATCTGGAAGAGCTCTTTGGTGGCGCGGCTGAGATCATCGGTCGGGAGGCCCTGGAGCGCAAGCTCCACAGCGGTCGCCGCCTGATCATCAAGCATGGGGTCGATCCCACAGCCCGCGATCTCCATCTGGGCTATGCGGTGAACTATCAGGTGATGAGGCGTTTCCAGGAGGCGGGGCATCAGGTGGTGCTCCTCATCGGAGACTACACCACACGCATCGGAGATCCTACCGGCAAAGATAAGACCCGCCCCAAGCTGAGCCGAGAGCTGATCGAGGCCAATGTAGAGTCGATGCTCAAGCAGCTCGACCGGGTCTTAGATGTTGAGACCCTGGTGATCCGTCGTAACAGCGAGTGGTTTGATTCCATGAGCCTTCAGGAGTTTCTACAGCTGGGTACACGGATCTCAGCTGCGCGGCTCTGGGAACGAGACCTCTTTAAGCGCCGCCTCGCCAAAGAGCAGGCGGTCTATATCCATGAGTTCCTCTACCCGATCCTGCAGGGTTACGACTCCTATATGCTCAAGTCGGATCTGACCATCAACGGCATGGATCAGCGCTTTAATGAGCTGTTGGGACGGGAGATTCAGAGCTTTATGGGGCAGGAGCCCCAAGCGATCATGGCGATGCCGATCCTCCCCGGCATTGATGGTGTAGAGAAGATGAGCCAGTCTCTGGGGAACTATGTGGGCCTTGCTGAGCCCCCCCAGGAGCAGTATGGCAAGCTGCTGTCGATCCCTGATGCCCTGATGTCGACCTTCTATCGCCTAGCAACGCGGCTGTCTAAGGGGGAGATCGACTATCTCTTTGAGGAGGGTTGTCAGGGGCCAATGGAGCTTAAGATGCACTTGGCTCGGGAGATCGTCGCTCAGTATCACAGCCCCGAGGCGGCTGAGGAGGCGGAGCGACACTTTATCAGGGTGCATCGAGAGCGCAGCCTCCCTGATGAGATCCCTTTGATGGAGCTTGAAGCGAGCGCCCTGCCGCTCTGGATCTGCCGCCTGCTCAGTGAAGCCAAGCTGACGAAGAGTAATGGAGAGGCCCGCCGAACCATCAAGGGGGGTGGGCTTCGTCTGGATGGAACACAGATCAAAGACCCCAACTTCGAGATCAAGGAGTCGGGGGAGTATCTCATCCAGAAGGGCAAACGACACTTTCTACGCCTGAGGATCAGCTGATGTCTTGGACCCAAGAGCGCATTCGCCGGACCTTCCTGGACTACTTTGTCCAGCATAAGCAGCTCTCTCATCGAGAGCTGGGCTCTTCAGCCCTCATCCCCAGAGATGATCCCACGCTCCTCTTTGCTAATGCAGGGATGAACCAGTTTAAGTCTCTGCTGTTGGGGCAGGAGAAGCGGGACTATACCCGCGCCTGCTCGGTGCAGAAGTGTATCCGCGCGGGGGGTAAGCACAACGATCTCGATGCTGTAGGCAAGGATGGTCGCCACTGCACCTTCTTTGAGATGTTGGGCAACTGGTCCTTTGGCGACTATTACAAAGAGGACGCGATCCGTATGGCCTGGGAGCTGAGCACCCAGGTCTACAGCCTCGACCCCCAACGCATCTATATCTCCATCTACAAAGATGATGATGAGAGCTACCGCATCTGGAAAGAGATCATCGGTGTCGATCCTGAGCGTATCTACCGCTTTGGAGATATCGAAAAGGGGGATGAAGAAAACTTCTGGTCGATGGGCAAGACAGGTCCTTGTGGACCCTGCACCGAACTTTTCTATGATCTTGGTCCTGAGGCGGGGAGCGGTCCAGATGATGTTATGGGTGGAGAGGGGGACCGCTTCTTAGAGTTCTGGAACAACGTCTTTATGGAGTTCAACCGGGATGAAGAGGGCAAGCTGAGCCCTCTGGCGATCAAGTCTGTGGACACTGGGATGGGGATGGAGCGCATCACCCTGATCCTCCAGGGCAAGCTCAGCGTCTATGAGACTGATCTCTTTCAACCCATCATCCAGGAGATCATCACCAACTCAGGAGCCAGCTGGGAGGATCCCAGTCAGCGGATCGATATACAGGTGATCGCCGACCACCTACGCTCCCTCACCTGGGCGATCAGTGAGGGCGCCCTCTTCAGCAATGAGGGGCGGGGCTATGTCCTACGGCGTATCCTGCGTCGGGCGGTTCGCCATGGTCGCCGTTTGGGCTTTGAGGGACCTTTTCTCTACGAGCTGCTCCCCTGTGTCGCTGATCTCTTTGAGGGGATCTATGAGCTGCCCGCTCATATCTTGAGCAACACGATAGAGGCGATCCGTGAGGAGGAGGCTCGCTTCTTCCGCACCATCGATCGCGGCATGAGTCGCCTCCAAGGGCTGATGAAGAGCAAGGAAGAAAAGCTGATCACCGGTAAGGAGGCTTTTACCCTCTATGACACTTTTGGCTTCCCTGTCGATCTGACTCGCATTGAGGCGGAGGAGTTTGGCTTTAGCGTAGATGAGGCGGGCTTCCAGGAGGAGATGGAGAAGCAGCGTAGGCGCGCGCGAGAGGGAGCCAACCTCTACGAGGATGGGAGAGAGTGGAAGGTCCTTCGCCCTGGGCTGGAGCGAGGCTTTCTGGATTATGGTCTAGAGCGGCTGGAGACTGAGATCCTCCGCTGGCGTCCCCAGGGAGAGCGGGTTGAGGTGGTTCTCTATGAGACCCCTTTCTATGCTGAGAGCGGCGGAGAGCTGGCCGATCGAGGCTCTATCCAGGGTGAGGGCTTCCAAATAGAGCTTGAGGATGTTCAGCGCATCAACAACTGCATCTACCACATCGGACGCCTGAAGGGAGAGATCTTGGGCGCCACCGTCGTCGCTCATGTAGATATCGATCACCGCCAGCAGAAGAGAGCGCATCACACCGCAACCCATCTACTCCATGCCGCCCTTAAAGCGGTGGTGGACCCCCGGATTGCTCAGAAGGGCTCCGTGGTAGAGCCGGGGCGTCTACGCTTTGACTTCAGCCACAGTAAACCCCTGAACTCAAAGCAGCTTCAGGCGGTTGAAACCTGGGCTAACCTACGTGTTCGTCGCAATGAGGTTGTGGAGGTTCTGGAGGGGGTTCCGTTAGAAGAAGCTCGGGAGCAGGGTGTGGTGGCCCTCTTTGGTGAGAAGTATGGTGATCAGGTCCGCACTGTGCGCTCAGGCGCTGACTCCTTTGAGCTGTGTGGCGGCAACCACTGCGCCCGCACCGGAGAGATTGGCCAGATTATGATCACCACCGAGAGCGGGGTCGCTGCAGGAGTCCGCCGTATTGAGGCGGTCGTAGCTCAGGCCGCTGAGTTACGCTATCGAGAAGAGCGCGCTCTGCTCTACGCCACCGCCCAGCGCCTCAAGACAGAGCCAGCCCGACTCCTGAGCCGTGTCGAAGCGCTCCAAAAAGAGTTGAAGGAGAGCAAACGGGCCCTAGAGAAGCTGCGCAGCTCAGGGGGGACGGTGGATGCTGATGCGCTCCTCGCTGAAGCCCAGCAACTTGAAGGGATCCCACTGGTGGTTGCAGAGGTGAAGGTGGATGATCGCAGCACCCTGAGTGGTTTGGTGGATCATCTGAGAGATAAGTCCCCAGGCTGCGCGGTGCTTCTGGCGGCACGCCTGGATGGAAAGATCGCCCTTATCGCGGGCTTAGGGCCAGAACTCAAGCGCAGCCGACGTGTTCATGCAGGCAAGCTGATCAAGGCGCTCAGTGAGCGCCTGGGAGGTCGTGGAGGTGGGCGCCCAGACTTCGCTCAGGGAGGGGGCAAAGATCTAGAGGGCCTCACTGAAGCTCTGAACGCGGTTCCTCAGCTCCTCCGAGAGCAGCTCTAAAAAGCGGGGGTCTCAGCCACCGCTTCGATATGCATATCCAACTCGACTTGATACACGAATAGCTCAACCACCTGTGTATAGTCGGCATAGATCACTAGGTCCTCCGCCTCATCCCCCACCCCTTCGAACTTATACTTGATCTCTTCGGGGAGGTTGACGCTGGAGCGGCTGAGGCGATCCTCAATCGCGTTCAGCAACTCATCCTCGGTCTGGATATCGGCTTGACGAGCCTCCAGGCCCTCCTCCTCCAAGACATGCTTGAGTTGAACTTGATTGACATAGGCTAATGAGAACTGCACCGCGACGATGAGAATAACGACAACAGCGGCGATCTTGAGGATTAACTTGACGTTCACGCTCTCTCCTTCTTTTGAGGAATGAACGCTGAGAATGTAGCTTTCTTACCTGGTCAAAAGGAAGGGCTGAAATTGGCCGTATAATCCGGCACCTTTTTTCTCATGTTCCTCCAACACCCGCCGATGAGGGTGCCAAGGTCAGAGGAGCTGAACTCCTACAGGCACGGACGCCGACCCTTCGGGGAAGACCAGGGATGGGATATGCGATACTCACTCAACACAAATATGCCTTCGCTCCGAGCCCAGAGGAGTCTTCGTGCGGGGGCCGCGCGCTTGGCCCGCAGCTTCGCGCGGATCTCCAGCGGACAGCGCCTCCAAAGCGCGGGAGATGATCCCATCGGCCTGAGCATCAGCGGGCGCTTCTCCAGCCAGATTCAGGGAGACCACGCCGCCCAGCGAAACGCTGAGGATGGGCTTTCTCTGGCCCGCAGCGCCGAGTCCACCCTCTCTGAGAGCAGCCAGCTCATCCAGAAGCTTCGTGAGCGCGCCATCATGGCCAGCTCAGACAGCCTCTCAGAGGAAGATCGCCAGAGCCTTCAAGCTGAGTTGAGTTCTCTCCTGGAGGAGCTGGAGGCGGTGGCCAACCGCAGCCGTTACAACAACCGTGAGCTGCTTAAGGGAGGCTTCAGCGAGGCCCTCTTTCAGTTGGGCTCACGAGAGAGCTTGGAGATGAACTTGGCGGATGCTCGTCCTGCCGCTCTGGGGCTTCAGGCCACCCATCAGGGAGATCCGGTCTCCTCTGAAGCGCTGGTAGCGGGTGACCTGAGCATCAACGGCGTGGAGATCCGCGCCAGTTTGGAGAGCGATGACCTCCTCTCCTCACATGAAGCTGCTGGATCCGCCATTGCCAAAGCGGCCGCCATCAACGAGAGCAGTGAGCATCATGGAGTGAGCGCTTGGGTAGGGCCCACAGAGTTGATCAGCCCTCTACCTGTTCAGGGCGGAGTCCTGAGCCAGGATAAGCGCCTGATCCTCAACGGAGTGGTCCTGGGTGATTTAGAGATCCATCCTGGGGATGCTGGACATCGCCTCGTCGCGGCGATCAACGCGATGATGGATCAGACTGGAGTCTCCGCTTCTATCGACGCCGGTGGACACCTCAGGCTGCGCGCTGAAGATGGCCGCAACATCCACCTCCAGGGCTTGGGGGGCGCAGAGCTGATTTTGGGGCTGCCTCCAGAGAGCCTTCAAACGGCGAGGCTCAACCTCTACAGCGATGAGGAGTTTGAGCTGGGCGGAGCGGCTGAAGATCGCGCCGGTTTCCCCGACGCTCTACAGGTCCAGGTGGATGCCAGCGAAGCCCTCTCAACGCTCTCCTTTGAGACCCGCTTTGAGGCTGAACACAGCTTGCTGAAACTGGACCGGGCCCTGAAGCAGATCAGCCTGGAGCGAGGGCGCTTGGGGCACTCGATGGGTCGTCTAGAGCAGAGCCTCTCCAGCCTCGCCAGCAGTCTAGAGCAGAGCTTGAGAGCGCGCAGCACGATCCAAGATGCTGATCTCGCCCGTGAAAGCTCAGAGATGGCTCGAGAGCAGATCCTTCAACAGAGTGGGCTCTCGATCCTCTCTCAAGCCAACGCCTCTGGAGAGCAGATTTTGAGCCTCTTGGGAGCAGGCAGATGATCCCTCTCCGCGAAATTGAAGCTCTTAAATGCCTCTTGAACCTCTTAGAGCGTTCCCTGAGGAACCCTTGGCATCGAGCCATCCTTAAGCGACCCGGTCGAGGCACGGAGAGCACGCAGAGGCTCCGGCGGCGGTTTGCTCATCCACACCCAAGAACAGAAGCCAAATCACTCCCTTCCTAGCACCTAGAGAAGAGAGACAGAAGAGAGACAGAACCCAGCGTGGGCAAGGATGCCCTGCGTCTAGCCAGCTCAAGGAGGAGTATAGATGGGTCTTTTTATCAACACAAATGTCGCCGCGATCAACGCTCAACGCCACCTGCTGAAGGTGGGTGGCCGTTTAGAGCGCAGCTTTGAGCGCTTGGCCAGCGGCCGTCGAGTCAACTCTGCAGCCGATGACGCTGTTGGTCTGGCCATCAGCGAGCGCTTCAACTCCCAGATCAGGGGGATGAATCAAGCGGTGCGCAACTCCAACGACGCCGTGAGCTTGGTTCAGGTCGCAGAGTCCTCTCTACAAGAGGCGACCAACATCATGCAGCGGATCCGCGAGTTGGCTTTGCAATCCGCCTCCGATGTCAACTCCGTCGCCGATCGAGAAGCGATCCAAGATGAGGTCGATCAGCTCAAAGATGAGCTTCATCGCATCGGAGAGACCACCAACTTCAACTCTCAGAAGGTCTTGGATGGCTCTTATGTTGATAAGTTCTTCCATGTTGGGGCCAACTTCCGTGAGACTGTTCGAGTTCGGATTCGAGACGCTCGCCCCAAGAACTTGGCTCGCCATGCCGTGAGCACCGGAGACGCCACCACCTCTCATCCTCTGGCGGTTGACAGCCTAGCCATCAATGGAGTTACCATCCGGGCCACCCGCCCAGTGGATGATGGCCTGAGCACCTCTTTCCAGTCTGGCTCTGCAATCTCTAAGGCTTCAGCGATCAACGATGGCACTGAGTTTCATCAGGTCAGCGCCTATGTAAACCCCACCGTGCGTGAGCCTACCGCTGCGCCTGGAGGCGGGATCTTGGATGAGGACGACTACATCACCATCAACGATCGCATCATCACCGGGCTCAACGTCGGCGTAGATGACACCCTGGAGACCTTGGTACAGGCGATCAACTCCGAGTTTGATTTTACAGGGGTCATCGCTTCCAGAGACGCCAACTCTCAGATCGTCCTCACCGCCCAAGATGGGAGGAACATCGAGGTAGAAGCGCTGGGTCAGGGAGGGGTCGTCACCGGCTTAAGCAGCGGGGTCGCTCAGGGCACCATCACCCTTCACTCTGAGAACCAATATCGCCTCACAGGAGCCAATGAGGACTACATCGGCTATGTGGATAACGCTTTGGTGGGGATCAGCTCTATCCAGGCGGTGGATACGATCGACGTGACCACGCGGGAGGGCGCCAACTTGGCCCTCCTCATTGCTGACAGAGCCATCGCTCAGCTCACGGGGGACCGCGCAGAGCTGGGCGCCATCCAGAACCGCCTTCAGTCTACGATCTCCAACCTCACCGAGGTATCGGAGACCTCTCAGGCCGCGCGGAGCCGGATCTTAGACGCAGACTTCGCCAAAGAGAGCGCCGAGCTGGCTCGCTACCAGATCCTTCAACAGGCGGGGACCAGCATCCTCGCTCAAGCGAACCAGTCCTCTCAAAACGCCCTATCCCTGCTGCAGTAGAGGTGAGTCATGAACATCGGATGGAGTCGAGTGAGCGCCCAGCCCCGGCTGATGAGGGTTCAGCAGCGTCAGGGTTTCCAGCAGCTCTCTTTAAATAGACCTACAGAGAACCTGCGCTTCTCTGAGCGCCCCAGCTTAGAGAGCGTCCTCAACCGAAGAGTGAGCGAGGAGAACCAAGCTGCCGCGCAGATCTCCGATCTTGAACCCGCGCTGAGGGCCTGGAAGGAGGCGTTAGGATGAACGCCTTTGCCACCCCTGAAGAGCAGCGGCGCTTTGAGACCTTCTGCACTTTTCTGATCAGTCGAGGGCGACGAGCGAGCACCCTCAAAGCCTACCAAGGCGACTGGCAAGCGCTTTCTCTCTACTTTAGACAGCGACATAAACAGAGCTTTAATCTCCTGCTGCTCTCTCCAGAGGATATTCAATCTTGGAGAGCGCGGGGGAGAGCCCGAGGTCGCAGCGCGGCGACGATCAACCGTCGCTTAGCCTTCTTGAAGAGCTATCTCAGCTGGCTGGAGATGGGAGGAGTGATAGAGGCGCAAGGGGCTGCAGCCCTGAGAGAGGCGGTGGGGCAGCGTGCACGCACTCCACCTCCTCGGATTCTCTCCGATGTAGAGCTTCACCGTCTCCTGCGTCATATCGAAGCCCGCGCCTGCCCTCGAGATCAGGCCCTCTTTAGGGTCCTCCTGGACACCGGCATCCGGGTAGGAGAGATGGTGAGCTTAAACGTAGAAGATCTTGAACCCTTGGATGGGGCGTTGATGCTCCAAGAGCGTCTGTTACCGATCCTCTCTCAGCCCACGCTTCAGATCCTGATCTTGAGCCTAGCTGAGCGAGGCTTGATGGAGACTCTTCCGGAGCGGCTCTCCTCTCCGCTGCCTCTCTCTCCAAGAACAGAGCCTCTCTTTGTGGGAGAGCGGGGGAGGCTGACAGAGAACGCTGTCCAGCGGATCATCCGCAAACACAGCAGCTTTGCGCGGATTCGAGCCACCCCCCAGGTTTTGCGACACACCTTCGCCTCTCGCTACTGGCTGAAGACTGAGGATCTGGTTGGTTTGGCGGAGATCCTGGGGCATGAGAGCTTGGAAAGCACGCGGATCTATACTCGAGCGGCTTCATGAGCCTGGTGATCCAGAGCAATTTGGCGGCCCTGCGGGCGCGTCGACATCTGGATCGTCAGACTCGAGACCTCAACCGGGTCTATGAGCGCCTCTCCAGTGGTTTGCGGCTCAACCAAGCTGCTGATGACGCCGCAGGTACCAGCATCGTTGAGCGCCTCAACACCCAAGTGCGGGGCCTGGGGCAGGTGGGGCGCAACACCCAAGATGGTCTCAGCCTCCTTCAGGTAGCCGAAGCCTCTCTCTCTGAGTCCACCTCGATTCTCCAGAGGGTCCGAGAGCTGGCGGTCCAGAGCGCCTCAGATGTCAACACCTCGGCGGACAGAGAGGCTCTCCAAGCTGAGGTCGATCAGCTCCTCGGTGAGCTTGACCGTGTTGCTCAAACCACGCGGCTCAACGGTGAGAGCCTCTTAGACGGCAACTACATCGACAAACATTTTCATGTGGGGACCCTCTTTCGGGAGAGCATCCGTTTCTCTATCGCGGATGCTCGCAGCAGCTCTTTGGGACGTTGGGCGGTGAAGACGGGCGAGGAGGTCTTCCACAACCGCCTGCTCTCCGCAGATCTGATCATCAACGGAGTTACTATCCGGAGGACCCAAGACTCAGACGATAAATTGAGCACCACCTTGATCTCAGGTTCGGCCATAGCCAAGGCCGCAGCGATCAACGACTCCAGCGAGTTTCACGGGGTCAAAGCTTACACCAATCCAGCGCTCCACGAGGGCAGCGCGTCTATCGGGGGAGGTTCGTTGGATCTGGGCAATCAGTTGATCATCAACGGTCGGCGTATCGCTGGTTTTGAGATCCAGGCTGACGACTCAGATGGTGCGCTCCGAACGGCGATCAACGCGGAGTTTGAACACACAGGGGTGATCGCTCACCTAAACGAGCAGCACCGCCTTAAATTAAGGGCGGAGGATGGACGCAACATCGACATCGTGATTCGTGGGGGCGCGGATCTGATCACTGGCTTAGAGACAAACACCCGTGCTGGGCGGCTCACCCTGCACTCTGAAGAGTTGATTCAGCTCTCAGGGGTCAACGAAGTTCGAGCGGGCTTCACAGATAATGACCTCATCGCGGTCAACAGCAGCCAAGCGACCAATACCCTGGATATTCGCAGTCGTGCTGACGCCAACTTGGCCCTGTTGATCACCGATCGCGCCCTGGAGCAGCTTAACGCCCAGCGCGCCTATCTGGGAGCGTTGAGTAACCGCCTGGGCTCAACTCAGGCTCATATCAGCGCTATGGAGGAGCAGATGCACTCAACTCGGAGCCGGATCCAGGACGCAGACTTTGCCTTGGAGAGCGCTGAGCTAAGCCGCAAACAGGTTTTACAGCAGGCCGCAAACAGCATCTTGGCTCAAGCCAACCAGCAGCCTCAGATCGCCCTAAGCCTTCTCCAGGGATGAAGCTCCTAAAAGCCACTGAGTCGATACCCTAAGAGGAGACGATAGATCCCATACCAAGCCCCATAGACCTTCTCCGGCTCAGCGGGGATCTCTTGGAATTCACCCTCCTCAGGCTCCTCTGGTTCCTCATAGTGGTAGGCCAAGAGATCATTAAAGGCACAGCCTGAGACCTCTAGATAGACCAAGCTGTAGGGACCTGTCTTGCGCATCAGCCCTAAGATCAAGCTGGGCCCCAAACCCCCATGACTGATCCCCGCCCTCTTGAGGTTGAAGAGGATCATATCAGCACCCACCCCTCCATAAACACTCCAGCCTGTGGCCTCAAAGGGATGCAGCAGGAGTCGGGGCTGAATGAGCAGATCAAAAGCAAAGACGCTGCGATCTTCATCCAGGTCCCAGGACTGCCCCAGACCCAGATCCAGGTTGAGCCCCAACTCAAAGAGATCCGCCCTGCGATACCCCAGCCCCAAGCCAAAGGAGAGCCGACTCGCTTGCTCTAAGCGGGCCTCTTCTGTGCTCAGATAGCTGCGCACGGCTCCCAGGTAGAGACCCATATGCGAGGAGACACGGAAGCCTGGAGAGTAAGAGAGAGTGGGCTCGATGCGATCCTGACCGATAGGCTTAGGCGGCAGGTCCAAGAGAGGATCATAGAGATCGGGATCGATGAGAACAAAAAGCATAATCCAAGGCAGCATTCGAAGTTCATACTCGTAGGAGCGGGAGAGGCGCCAGATGAAAAAGCGCCTGGGGCTCTTCTCTACAAATCTGAGCGCTCTGGCAACCTCAACTCCAGCAACAACCCGAAGTGATCACTACAACGAAGGTAGCCTCGCATATCTCGAGGCCCTGCATGGCCCAACCGATCTGCCACCTGACAGAGGGTTCGCCGGAGGAGCTCTCTTGGAGCCATTAAAGCGTGCCACCTGGGGTGAAACAGCCGTGCCTGCTGAGGGGAAGCATAGATGGGCTGATCGAGGACTAGGCGGATGGAGTGAGGGCTGAGTTGCCCCCCTCTTCGCAGCAGGATCCGATCAAGGCGCATCCGACGATACTCAAAGCCCAGAGGCCACATCTCCTGCAGCATGGGATTCCTCAAGGCGTCAAAGGTATAGCCTGGCTCCTCTGGGCGGAGTTCCGCCCAGAGATCCCGATAACTGGAGGGGATGATCTCATCTTCAGCGGGATCATGCAGGTTGAGATCCCCGCAGATGAGAACATCCTGACAACCCTGCGCCTCTCGCAGGGGCTCCAAGGCGACGATCAGGGCTTCCAGTTGCCGTGCGCGACGGGGAGCATTCTCCCACTTTGAAGAGAGATGCACCGTGCATAGGAGCAAGCGCAGCTCCTCACCGAGCTGTAAGACCGCGCAGAGGGCGGGGCGGGGGAGGCGGGGCAGGTGAATCTCATAGAGCTGAAGGCAGGGCAAGCTCATCAACAGCAAGTTGCCAAAGGGGGGTAGGCTGCTCTTCTCCTCAGGTTGAGCGCTGAGGAGATAGCGCTCTTGGAGCAGCCTCCGCTGCCCCAATAAGCTGAGGTGCCCAGGAGTGACCTCGTTTAGGGCCAGCAGCTCAGGGCTCTCATCCTCGATCCAGCGCGCCAAGCGCTCATAGCGCGTCGAGCTGTGTACGACCTGGGGCAGATAGGGTCGGCCCCGCCAATGATCGAAGAGCGTATTGAAGCTGAGCAGTTTCAGGCTACCCTGAACCACTCCCGTAGGGGATCCAAGTCGCCAACCCACAGCGCTGTACTGAAAAGGTCCCGGCAAGGCTCGAGGTCTCGCCCCCTGAACAGATCCAGAATCTCCGACTCGCGCCATATAGCGAACCCTCCTCATAAAACAGAGGTACAACCTATCAATACTCCGGTCATCCTCAGGTCGCTATGACCCCGTGGTTTATGAGGGTGGGCAGGTGGGGCTGAATTAATGGGTCGTTCGGCTCGATGTCTAAGGCCGAAAAAAGTAACTTCTCAATAAGTCCGGGCACCTCACAATTTTCAAGATGGGCATAAACTTT